>NZ_CP072334.1:0-657500 GCF_018127805.1 Prevotella sp. oral taxon 475 | reverse complement strand
TTACCCTCCTTATCGTTACTTATACCTACATTTGCTTTTCCATGCGCTCCAGAAAGGGTCACCCCTCGCATTCTACGCACATGGAATGCTCCCCTACCGATACTTTTAATTTACATTACTATCCCGCGTCTTCGGTGTTTGCCTTATACCCGATTATTATCCATGCACGTCCCCTCGACCAGTGAGCTGTTACGCACTCTTTGAATGAATGGCTGCTTCCAAGCCAACATCCTGGCTGTCACCGGGAACATACTTCGTTAGACTAACTTAGGCAAAACTTCGGGACCTTAGACGGCGGTCCGGATTCTTCTCCTCTCGGGGACGGACCTTAGCACCCGCCCCCTTACTGCACAGCTTCTGTCCACAGGCATTCGGAGTTCGTCAGGTCGCGATAGGCGGTGAAGCCCTCTTGACCTATCGGTCGCTCTACCTCCTGAGGAGAACACTGCACGCGGCACCTAAATGCCTTTCGGGGAGTACGAGCTATCTCCAAGTTTGATTGGCCTTTCACTCCTACACACATCTCATCGGGAAGCTTTTCAACGCTTATCCGTTCGGACCTCCATCCCGCGTTACCGGGACTTCATCCTGGACATGTGTAGATCACTTGGTTTCGCGTCTACCACTACCAACTTAAACGCCCTATTCAGGCTCGCTTCCACTACGGATTCAAGTCTCATGACTCTTAACCTTGCTGGTAACGGTAACTCGTAGGTTCATTATGCAAAAGGCACGCCGTCACTGCTAAAAGCAGCTCCGACCGCTTGTAGGCGCATGGTTTCAGGAACTATTTCACTCCCCTCATTGGGGTGCTTTTCACCTTTCCCTCACGGTACTATTTCACTATCGGTCTCACAGGAGTATTTAGCCTTACCGGATGGTCCCGGCAGATTCACACAGGATTTCTCGTGTCCCGCGCTACTCAGGATACCGCTATGTCTTAATTGTCTTCGAATACGGGATTATCACCCTCTATGATCTCTCTTTCCAAAGAGTTCTTCTCAACAAATAAGTACAACAACGCGGTCCTACTACCCCGGCATTGCAAAAATACAACACCGGTTTGGGCTTTTCCCACTTCGCTCGCCACTACTAAGGGAATCATTTAATTATTTTCTTTTCCTCGGGGTACTAAGATGTTTCAGTTCCCCCGGTTTGCCTCACTACCTTTGCAGTGATACCTGTCCTTCTAACAGGTGGGTTGTCCCATTCGGAAATCTGCGTATCAATGGCTATTTGCACCTACACGCAGCTTATCGCAGCTTATCACGTCCTTCATCGCCTCTGTGAGCCTAGGCATCCGCCATGCGCCCTTATCTCGCTTCTTTAAAAAGTACTACCTTAAATAAAATCAAGATAGATACCCATACTTCAGCTACATCATCTATTATAGGCAATCATTTGCCTCGTCTATTCATGCAGTCTTGCTTGTATCAATATGCCAAAGAACTCATGCGATATATACACATCGCAAAGTGGAGAATAACGGATTCGAACCGTTGACCCCCTGCTTGCAAAGCAGGTGCTCTAGCCAGCTGAGCTAATCCCCCTAAAAATAGGGATTCCTAATCCAAGGTTCCTTCACTTACCTCCTACATATAAAAGGTATACGCTCAGGTAAACTTACCACCCTCAAACATCACTCTATCAAATCAGATGTAGTCCCAGGCAGACTTGAACTGCCGACCTCCACATTATCAGTGTGGCGCTCTAACCAACTGAGCTATAGGACTCAGGAGGCTTAACAAAATCTATAACCTAAAGACTCTGAGGAACCTATCGGGAAAGAAAGACAATAGTAGAGGCACAAGAGCTAAGAACAAACAAAACCCAAAACCATCTCAAAAAAGATGAAGGTAAGCCCATCCAGAAAGGAGGTGTTCCAGCCGCACCTTCCGGTACGGCTACCTTGTTACGACTTAGCCCCAATCACCGGTTTCACCCTAGGCCGACCCTTGCGGTCACGGACTTCAGGCGCCCCCGGCTTTCATGGCTTGACGGGCGGTGTGTACAAGGCCCGGGAACGTATTCACCGCGCCATGGCTGATGCGCGATTACTAGCGAATCCAGCTTCGTGGGGTCGGGTTGCAGACCCCAGTCCGAACTGAGGCGCGCTTTCAGGATTAGATGCTACTCACATAACACCAACTCGCTGTACGCGCCATTGTAACACGTGTGTAGCCCCGGACGTAAGGGCCGTGCTGATTTGACGTCATCCCCGCCTTCCTCACACCTTGCGGCGGCAGTATCTACAGAGTGCCCGGCATTACCCGATGGCAACTATAAAAAGGGGTTGCGCTCGTTATGGCACTTAAGCCGACACCTCACGGCACGAGCTGACGACAACCATGCAGCACCTCCGCAGCAGTCCCGAAGGACCTCATCATCTCTGAATCGTTCCGCTGCAGTTCAAGCCCGGGTAAGGTTCCTCGCGTATCATCGAATTAAACCACATGTTCCTCCGCTTGTGCGGGCCCCCGTCAATTCCTTTGAGTTTCACCGTTGCCGGCGTACTCCCCAGGTGGGATGCTTAACGTTTTCACTTGGTCACTGATATATATATACCAACAACGAGCATCCATCGTTTACCGCGTGGACTACCAGGGTATCTAATCCTGTTCGATACCCACGCTTTCGAGCATCAGCGTCAGTTAAGCTGCAGTAAGCTGCCTTCGCAATCGGAGTTCTTCGTGATATCTAAGCATTTCACCGCTACACCACGAATTCCGCCTACCTTCAGCATACTCAAGCCCCCCAGTTCGCGCTGCAAGTCAGATGTTGAGCAACTGAATTTCACAACACGCTTAAAAGGCCGCCTACGCTCCCTTTAAACCCAATAAATCCGGATAACGCCCGGACCTTCCGTATTACCGCGGCTGCTGGCACGGAATTAGCCGGTCCTTATTCATGCAATACCTGCAATAACCCACACGTAGGCTAATTTATTCTTGCATAAAAGCAGTTTACAACCCATAGGGCCGTCATCCTGCACGCTACTTGGCTGGTTCAGGCTTACGCCCATTGACCAATATTCCTCACTGCTGCCTCCCGTAGGAGTCTGGACCGTGTCTCAGTTCCAGTGTGGGGGACCTTCCTCTCAGAACCCCTACCGATCGATGTCTTGGTGGGCCGTTACCCCGCCAACTAACTAATCGGACGCATCCCCATCTATTACCGCAAAACCTTTAGTCTACTGCTGATGCCAATCGAAGACCACATACGGTATTAGTCCGACTTTCGCCGGGTTATCCCGTGGTAATAGGTAGGTTGGATACGCGTTACTCACCCGTGCGCCGGTCGCCATCATCGGTTGCAAGCAACCAACATGCTGCCCCGCGACTTGCATGTGTTAAGCCTGTAGCTAGCGTTCATCCTGAGCCAGGATCAAACTCTCCATTGTAAAAATGACGTTCGCATTTAAAATGCATTTCCCGATTGGACTATACCTATAAAACAATAAAAGTCTTACAACTCACATCGCTTTATCAAAAAGATGCTAATTAAGCACCCAGGTCTCATCGTCCATATAAAGTAACACCTCAAAAGGCGTCACCCGCTCTTGTACTACTACTGTCTATCAATACTTTCAATGAACTCTTTTCAATACGCTCCCAAAGCTAAAAAATAACCCGAAAGCGGATGCAAAGGTAAAACAAAAAACAACCACACACAAGAAAACACAAAGAAAATATTTTATAACTATCTATGTTTTTATAATTATTTACAACATAAGACCAAAAGAACAACATACACCTTATATATATTATACAACCAAAAGAAGGACATGAAAAATCGATCAACACAGATTCAGCAACCAGCAAACCACACCATCCAGGAAAGTCGACAATCAATCACCAAACTTCCATCCAGAAAAAAACACCGCGAAAATCTTCAACCATCAACCCAAACACCTTCTTTCCCACCGCTCAACGCCATCATCTCCGCTACTGAAAACCTCCTTCTCCACACCTCAAAACCTGAATGAAAACACACTACATAACCCTCTCATCATCAACACCTTACAAAACACCCTGCCATCTCTTAGCTTTTACACGCCAAAAGATAAGAAAACGACAGGCAAAAGATAAGAAAACAAACGGCAAAAGATAAGAAACGGGAATCAGTGGTAAAGGATCAGAGACAAAGAAAAAGGGAGAAAAGTTTGCTGATGAACGACAAAACGTCTATCTTTGTATAAAGAACTTCAAAAAGAAAGGGTTATGCAAATTGTCACAAGTCAAAAATTCGACATCCATCCTCCCATATATCGCAACCTGGTTGAGCAGGAGCCTATCCTTGTTTGCATGCAAGAATGCACATCTATGAGTGATCAGAGTGACCGATAACGCCGAATTTTTGTCGACAGAAGAACTCATTTCGATACAGAAAGGCCTGAAAACATCAACCCATCATTAGAAACAAAGCTTTCACAACATCTTTATTCCATCTCGAGACACGCGCAAACGGTTATGAATTTACCCGCATTTTACCACACCCACATTGAGAAACTAACTGCCGAGATTTCGATTTTGAAACGTCGGAATAGACTTTTCGTGATCGGCGAAATCGTCTTTTTCCTTGCCTTGGTGGGTTTTGTGATTCTTTATACTTTGATAGAAAATGGCGGATGGACGCTGTATGTCTCAGCGATCTGCCTGCTGGCCTACCTCGTTGTGCGGCGTTTCGACGTGAAGAACGATGAAAAGACCGATGCACTCGACCGGCTCCGGCAGACTTATCAAGCTGAGTTCGACTATCTAACAGGTTTTTTTGAGGACTTTGGCGACGGTTCCATCTATGCCGATAGTCATCATCCCTTTGCCCACGACCTGGATATTTTCGGTCCGAAATCGCTCTTTCAGCGCATCAATCGCACCGTGAGTCGTGGTGGAAGCGACCGATTGGCCCGTCGTCTCACCCTCCTGCCTGCCGACGAGACAAGGCCCCAGGAACTGGTTGCACTGCGACGGCAGGCCATCGACGAACTATCCCAGAAAGAAACCTGGCGAATGGCTTTTCTTGCCGAGGGTAGGCGCGTGACAGGAGGCATCGACACTCGACGCATTCTCGCCGCCTTAGCCGAAGCCAAAACCATTTCCATCCCGCAATTTGCCGCCCATCGTCTGCAGGTTGCACTCGTCTGTGCCTCGATAGCGGGCTTTTTTGTTTCGCTTACCCTATCCATCTTCACGTCGTTCAGCGCGCAAATTCCCATCTGGTGGGGAACGATCCACTTTTTCGGAGCCCTTCTTGTCTGCGCGAAATCGCTTCGGATGGTGAATCAATGCGTGGGTGTGCTACATCCAGAGCTGAAAGCCTACATCCACATTCTGCGTCTATTGGCAGACGAAGATTTCAAGGCTACGCTCACCCTTCAGGCAACAGAGACTCTGAAGGGTGCTCTCGAATCGTTCAACCGCCTGGAGAAAATCCTCGACACGTTAGATCGTCGTGGCAACATCTTGGGACTGATGCTTTCCAACACCTTGTTTCTGAGCGACTTTTTCCTGGTGCGCAATTTTCTCAAATGGCAACAATCCTACATGGAAAAGATCGCTCAGTGGGTGGATGCAGTGAGCGAAATAGACGCCAACGTGTCGATGGCCACCTTCCGTTTCAATCATCCCGAAGCTGTAGAGGCCGAAATCGTCGGTACAGACGGCATTTTCTATCATGCCGAACAACTGTATCACCCCTTCCTCGGACCCCAAGCCGTTCGCAACGACTTCAGCTTGGGGCATGCCGAATATCAGATCATAACGGGTGCGAACATGGCTGGCAAAAGCACTTTTCTACGTTCGGTAGGAGTGAACTACGTGTTGGCGATGGCCGGTCTGTCTGTGTTTGCGCGTCGGATGCAGGTATCTTGTTTTCAGCTATTCAGCAGTATGCGCACCAGCGACGACCTCACCCACGGCATTTCCTACTTCAACGCCGAACTGCTTCGGCTCGAACAGTTGCTCTCCTTTTGCCGTCGGCACTGCTACACCTTGATTATTCTCGACGAAATTCTCAAAGGCACCAACTCGCTCGACAAGCTCAACGGCTCTCGGCTCTTTCTCGAAACCATCGCGAAACAGCCCGTGAGCGGACTCATTGCCACGCACGACCTCGAACTTTCTAAGTTGGAAGATGCTCCCGGCAGTCCTTTCACCAACTATTGTTTTGAAATTGAGCTGGGCGACGACGTCACCTACAGCTACAAAATCCGTCGGGGCGTGGCGCAAAATCAGAACGCCACCTTCCTCCTCAAACAGATTCTGCAAGACAACGCCTGAGCCCAGGACAGCTCATCGGTCAAGACACACACAGGCAGAGAGTGCCCTATTTGCAGAAAACGGAGAAGTTTCACCTATTTATATATAGCTTGAACAACAAGCCTCACAAAGAAAATCCTCACACCATCATGATACTTATAGCCGTAAGCGGTTCTCGATACACCGACTGGGTGTTTGTAGAAGACGGAGAAATCGTTGAAAAAGAAAGAACAGAAGGACTCAACCCCTACTTTCAAACCCGAAAAGAAATCAGTCGAAGCGTGCGTCTGGGTCTGCCCGAGACCTGTTTTCACCGCAAGCTACAGCGGATTTACTACTACGGAGCGGGCTGTAGCAACGACTCGAAGAAGAAAATTGTGTCGCTCTCGCTCACCTCTCAGTTCAAAACACCTGTGATGGTGGAGAGCGACTTGCTGGCGGCGGCTCGCGGACTGTGCATCGAGACACCCGGTATTGCCTGTATTCTCGACACAGGATCGAACTCTTGCTACTACGACGGAGAGAAGATTGCGAAGAACGTTCAGCCCGGCGGCTTCATCTTAGGCGACGAAGGCAGCGGTTCGGCCATCGGAAAAGCCTTTCTCTCGGATGTCTTGAAGCGGCTGGCCCCCGAAGATTTGCTGATCGATTTCCTATATCAGCAGAACACAACACCCGCCGAAGTGATGGAAACGGTTTACAACACACCCCTCCCCCACTACTATCTCTCCTCCGTGGCGATGTTCCTTTGCGGCAGGCAACGTCAGCCTTATGTGCACCAGTTGGTGACCGAGAGCTTTCGCAGCTTCATCCAACGCAACCTCACACAATACGATTTCCGGCAGCAACCCGTTTATTTCACGGGCAACATCGCCCTCAACTATGCCGACTTACTGTGCGAAGTGTGTCGCGAATTCAGCTTCCAGCCCGCCCGAATAGAGGCAGACGTGCTGCCCGGACTGGTGAATTTTCACACCCGGAAATAAGAAAAGAGATACAGCGGAGAAAGAAAGAAGCGGAGGATGCGCCTGTTGGCACATCCTCCGCTTGGTTGTTGCAGGCTTGAAACCTGAAAGAGTTGTTCTGAATCGCAGGATGGATCACCCCAGCATCCACCTACAACGCCGTGAATGCAGCGAAGAAACCAAAAATCACACCAGGCGCATTGGCCAGCACCAAGGGGAAATCGCGCTTCTCTTTAAACAAGCCGTAGCACACCCACAGCGTGCAATTGACACCTGCCATAAAGGGTTGGATGAACGAACCCTTGTCGCCATTGAGGTTTTCTTGTATCTGTGGAAAATAAAACACATACATCAGGATGGAGGTACACATACCGATCCAACCTACATTACCAAAAAATTTTTCTTTATTCATCTCTCATCATCTATGATTAAACATGCAAAAGTAGATTTTTCTCCTCAAAAAACAGGCAAAATCCTCTTCCAAATGATATTTTTTCATGTTAGCCATCCTGACATCCTTTCCTTTCTTACCGTCCGGAGAATGGCCTTTTTCTTGCCGCAAAGATGATCCATCAAAAACAGATTTCTAAAACATTGAGAATCAAACGTTTACAGATCAACTTTCAAAACCTAAGCTTTTGCGAGCTGAAAGCTAAGAAAACGCGACTCAAAAGTTAAGAGAATGACATGTAAAAGCTAAGAGATGGAATAGGAAAGAGAAAAGGAGAAAGGAGAAAGAAGAGAAGGAGTAAGTAAAAAGAACCAGAGAAATAAAGAGGCAGAGAGAAATGGTGAAGGAGAAGAAAGTCTTCCCTTGCCCGGTCAACGCTTTGCGCTGCCGATCTGTTTCGTGATCGAAGAGGATGTTAAATCTTGTGTTTTAAATGATTTTTAACACAAAAATAAGTCTATGTATATTAATTTTCGGTAAATTTGCGACAACCCTATTGACAAACGCCTCGCAGCAACTGCGGGCGAAAGAGATTTAACCATCCTATATTATTAACCCCGTAAAGAAAGGACTTGCCAGGCACAGACAGATGAAATGCCCTCTAATGGCAGAGGGACAGGCGTAGTTTTTTACTTAACATTTCCAACTTAACAATCATATCTTTATGAAGAAATCTTATTGTTTCTACACAATGCTCGCCGTATGGGTGGGAGCTTCCGCCCCATTGAGCACGATGGCGGTGACGGGAACAGCACGGAACGTCGCCGAGCAACAAGACCAACAGAAACTCTCGGGCGTGATCACCGACCGTCAGGGCGACCCCATCACGGGTGCAACCATCACCATTGCGGGAAAAAACATCGGTGTGGTGTCCGACCTTAACGGACATTTCTCCATCGCAGCAAAGCCCGGCGAGCGGCTCAGCATCTCGTATGTGGGCTATAAAACCGTTAAAGTGGCAGCCGCCCACTCGATGAAAATCACATTGGAAGAGGATGCCGGACAAATCAACGAAGTGGTTGTCGTAGGTTATGGTACACAAAAGAAGGTGAATTTGACCGGTGCCGTGGCCAACGTCAACGTCGAAGAAGCCATCGCCAGCCGACCTATCACCGACGTAGCCAAGGCCTTACAGGGCATCACCCCGGGTCTGACCATTACCAATCGCATTGGCGGCGTGGGCACGGAATCGTCTGTGAAGCTGCGCGGTTCTGTGGGTTCGCTCAGCGCAGAGGGCGGAACGGCCCCGCTCATTTTGGTAGACAACGTCGAAGTGCCCAGTCTGAATCTCGTCAATCCCGACGACATCGAGACGATTTCGGTGCTCAAAGATGCGGCGTCGGCCTCTATTTACGGAACTCGTGCCGCATGGGGCGTGATTCTGATCACCACCAAGCAGGGAGCCAAGAACGACAAAGTGCGCGTATCCTACTCGAACAATTTTGCTTGGAACACCCCCACCAAGCTCCCCAAAGTGGCCTCAGCATCGGCTAATGCCGACTTTATCTGGCAGATTATGCAACGCGAAGGCGTGTCGCAAAAGAGCAATATCGGCTACACCATCGATGCGGATGCCGTGGCCAACATCAAGAAATGGGAAGAGAAATATGGCGGAATGTCGCAAGCCGAACTGGGAGAAATGCAGCAAGGACGCGACTTCGAGCTGAAAAACGGTAAGACGTATTTCTACCGTTCGTTCGACCCCATCAAAGAGTTCACCCGCAAATGGACACCGCAACAGAACCATAACCTCTCGGTAACGGGTGGTAACAAACGCACGACGTATAACATCAGCCTGAGCTATCTCACCCAGAGCGGTGTGATGAAGTTCAACACCGATCAATATGACCGTTATACGCTGCACAGCAACATCACAACGGCCATCACAGACTGGTGGAAGGTGCGCACAAACGTGCTTCTCACCCGCACCAACCACGACGAACCCTATCGATTCACCTCGGGTCAGTATGATGCTTGGTTCTATCTGCTGCGCTGGCCTCGCTGGTATCCGTATGCCGACTATCAGGGAAAACCGTTCCGTTCGGCCGTGACCGACATCAAAAACGGCAATCGCGAGAGTCTCGCCACCACCTATGTGCGTGCCAATGTGGGAACGGAAATCACACCGTTGAAGAACCTCACGGTGAACTTCGACTACACCTTCTCTTATAGCAACGATGCCAAGAAACGCAACGGAGGAACGGTGATGGCCTATAACATGTTTGCCACAGCCCCCTTCAGCAGCTATCAAAGCATCTATGGCACAACGCATGATCGTGTGGTGCAGATCAGTCGCTACACGTTGCAAAACATTTTCAAGGGTTATGCCACCTATAACATGAACATCAACAAAGATCACGCTCTGAAATTAATGGCCGGTTTCGACGCAGAAACACGCGAAGGACTGGGCCACTACTCCGAGCGTAGAGGGCTCTTCAACACTTCGCTGACCGAGATTGCTATGACCGGAGGCGACCAATATGCCTTCGACAGCGACGACAGCTTCCATAAAGACTTTGCTGCTGCAGGCTTCTTCGGTCGTGTGAACTACGACTTCTTGCAACGCTATCTCTTCGAGTTCAACGCCCGTTACGACGGTTCGTCCAACTTCCCCACTGGTAAGAAGTTCGCCTTCTTCCCCTCTTTCTCCGCCGGTTGGCGTGCTTCAGAAGAGAAATTCTTTGCCTGGGCCAAGCCAGCCCTCTCCAATCTAAAGCTGAGAGGCTCGTGGGGAACGATAGGAAACCAGGACGTAGAGGCCTACTCTTACCTTTCGACCATCACATCGACAGCTTCCGACTGGGTAGTAGGTGGAAAAGAGGTGCTGGGACTGAAGTCGCCCACGATCCACTCAGGCAGTCTGACCTGGGAACGCGTCTCTACCATCGACCTGGGTTTAGAGGCTGGCTTCTTTAACAATGAGCTCAACTTCACCTTCGACTGGTATCGCCGCGTCACTTCCGACATGCACACCAACGGAGAGACGCTTCCTTCTACCTTCGGAGCCAAGGCTCCCAAAATCAACTTTGGCGAACTCACCGGCACCGGCCTCGAACTGGGCATCACTTATCAGCACCAATTCAACAACGGACTGGGCGTATCGCTCGCCGCCAGTTTCTCTCACGTTACGGAAAAGATTACGAAGTTCAACTCGCAATCGCGCGACATCGACGGTAACTACAAAGGCAAACGCCTCGGAGAGATCTGGGGATATGAAACCGATCGCCTCTTTCAGGCCGACGACTTCAAACCCGACGGCACTCTTAAAGACGGTATCCCCTCACAAGCTCTCTACGAATCGGGCGCATTCAAGTTCGGTCCGGGCGACGTGAAATACAAAGACCTCGACGGAGACGGCAAGATTACCTACGGAAAGAACACCGTCGAACATCCGGGCGACCAGAAAGTGATTGGCAACTACCTGCCCAACTACGAATACAGCTTCACTCTCGGTGCCACCTACAAAGGTTTCGACTTCAGTGCTTTCTTCCAAGGCGTGGGCAAACGTGACTTCTGGGCCGTGGGTTCTTTAGCCATCCCCTCCGGAGGCTCGGGCTATATGGACGCCGCCTTTGAACATCAGATGGACTATTGGACACCTACCAACACCGGAGCTTTCTATCCCCGGCCCGCCAACATGGCCTGGAACAGTAACGCAAAGAACTTCTTGCGCCAAACACGCTACCTGGCCAACATGGCTTATCTGCGCTGCAAGAACCTCACCTTGGGCTATACGCTGCCCAATGACATCGTGAAGAAAATCTGCTTACAGAGTTTCCGCATCTACTTCAGTGCAGAAAACCTCTTCGAGTTCGATAGTCTCAACCTCCCCATCGACCCCGAGACAACTACCTATCGGAGCGACTTCAAGAAAGAAGCTTCCTGGTCGTTTGGCCGCAGCTATCCTTTCTCGCGCACACTTTCGTTTGGCGTTCAAGCCGTATTCTAACAATTAAAAACGATACAATTATGAAACACAAGATATTAGGCATCAGCATGGCCTTGGCCGCATTGACATTGGTGTCCTGCAACGACTTCCTCACACGCAACCCACTCGACCGGGCAGAAGACAAAGACGCTTTCTGGTCGTCGGAAACCAGCGTCCGGCACTCTGTCTACAACCTCTACCCCACCTATTTCCCGGGCTACCGATCGGGATGGAACCGCTCCGACTGGTTCGCAGAAACCGACATCGCCGACTGGACCGACGACAACGCCCAGCAAAAGGCCACCTTCTTCACCAAAGTGGCCCCCGCAGTGCAAAGCAAATCCAAGTGGAGCTTCGACGACGTGCACGTCATCAACGTCATGATCGACCGTATCAGCAAAAACCACATGGAAGACGAGGCCCGGAAACACTGGCTCGGCGTAACCCGTTTCCTCCGCGCCTTAGAGTACGCCAAGCTCGTTTCGCGCTTCGGAGACGTGCCTTACTACAACGCACCCATCGATGCCAAAGACCGACAAACGCTTTATAAAGCCCGTACACCTCGCATCGAAGTAATGGATAGCGTCCTGGCCGACCTTAAATACGCTATGGCCAACGTCCGAATTGCCGACGGCGAGAATGGCCTCACCATTAATCGCGATGTTGTCTACGCCTACGCTACGCGCTTGCTGCTCTTCGAAGGGACCTGGCAAAAATACCATTCCGCCAACACCGTAGCAGCCACGAAATACCTCAAAGCTGCCAAAGAATATGCCGAATACATCATCAACAGCGGTAAATACAGCTTGTGCAGCAACTACAAAGCCTTGACCACATCACTTGACTTGGCCGGTAACCCCGAAATCATCCTCTATCGCTCCTACGTAGATGGAGAAGTGACCCACAGCCTCATGACCTTCCAGAACACGGAAGCTGAGAACGCCAGTCCTTCCAAATCACTCATCGACAGTTACCTCACCAAGAACGGACTGCCCATCGCCCAAGCTGGCAATACCCAGTACAAAGGCGACCAGTGGTTCTACGACGAAATCGCCGACCGCGACCCACGTCTCTACGCTCATATCGACACCACCGAGCTACAACTTACAGGCGTAGCCGCCGTCTATGCCATCTCGGGCTACTTTGCTAATCGCTTTGTTAACGAGACCCTTAAAAACCTTCCCGGAGGTCGAAGCACGACCTGCATCACCGATGCGCCTGTGATGAAGCTCAACGAAGTGTTGATGAATTACATTGAAGCTGCTGCTGAGCTCGCCACCCTCGGTGCCTATACCCTCACACAAGCCGACTTCGACAAAACTATCAACCTTATCCGCGACCGACCAAGCACGGCTATGCCCCACCTCACCCTATCGGGCAACGATCTGCAAGTGAACGGTGTCATCCTCAACGATCCCACTCGGGATAGCGATGTGCCGTCGATACTGTGGGAGATTCGCCGCGAACGACGCATCGAACTTGCCTACGAAGGCATCCGCTTCGACGACCTGCGCCGCTGGAAAAAACTGGACTACGCCGATATGACCATCAACACCAAGCTCAACCGAGGTGCCTGGATCGACAAAACCCGATACGTAGCCTGGTATAACGCCCATCATACCAAGCCTATCACCCTCGCCTCGCTCGACAAACTCATTCTCGACCGGCCAGGAACTTCCGGCTATATTCTCCCCATCACTAAAACCACGCTCCTGCGTACCTATAAGACGAAAGACTATCTCTATCCCATCCCCGTAGATCAACTCACTCTCTACGAACAAAACGGCTACACCCTGACACAAAATCCAGGTTGGTAGCCTCCACCTCCCAAAACTGTCCGAGGTCTTTCCTCGGTACTACCATTAGCCGGCTCTTAGCTTCTATCAAGCATAAGAGCCGGCTTTTTCCGTCCTTCTCCCCTCCCCTATCTCTATCATACCCTCATTGATAACACTTCTGTAAAAGTCTATCTATTGTACCTCACAAACTACCGCAGTTTGGAGAGCAAAAAAAATTCCTGCACAGACCTTTTTAGTGTCTGCGTTGAGAATAAATTTTATTTCCTTATTTTCTTGCGTTTTGTTGGATCGAAAACAAAAATCCCCGCCGTTCGATGGAGAACAGCGGGGAGGAATCTGTAAAAGACTGTTTGTTAAGCCGCCAAATTGGGGAACTTCTCGGCCAAAACCTTGAAGAAATGCTTGCCTGTGGCATAAGCCAAGAGGCGACGATAGGGATTGTAGGTAAGAAACTTCGTCTGCGTAGGATAGAGCACCGAGCAGAGATAGAGTTCGCGCATGCCCTCATCGCTGGGAATGGAAAGCGTGAAGAAATCGGCAGCATCGCCCAGTTCGGTGGGGATGCGTGTCTCGTTTTCCTTTCGGATGGTGGCCTGCGATAGACGATCGTTGCCGAAAAGCATATGTTTGGTCACCTTCTCTTCAGTATTGAGTTGGAAGATATGCAGTCCGTCCTCGGTAAGGAGCAACGGGACGGGCACCTGCACCGTCGTAAACTTCACCGTCCCGAGGGTGAGCGCACTCTTGAGGACATCTTTTCCGGCCGTCTTCATGTGCTCTTTTGCGTCAGGAAGATGATAAACGTAGTTGGCTGCCAGCACTTTCTTGCCCTCCAAGTGCTTAATACACTCGGCGAAATCGCTTTTGTAGAGTACTTCGATATCGCTATCGCTAAAATTACGCGCAGCTTCTTCTGCCTTCGAACGCTCAAGGGCTTTCTTGGTAACTTTACGCTTGTAGATCTGACTGATCACCAGTCCGGCGATGACAATCACCGCCATAAGAATCATGTTCTTGGGTTCCATTGTTTATAATTTAGTGGGTTGAATTGTGTCGTCTTTTCTTGAAGGGATAGCACCCCATATCATCAAACCGATAATGAGCAGGACTACGATCTTGCCACCGTAACGCGTGTAGAAAGGTAATTGAAGTAGGTCGGCCTCGTCAAGGTTTTTCGCCTTGAGATATTCCTTAATAAAAGTCCGCGCTTTGGGTGTGTCGGTCTCATAGTAGGTTTCGCTCTTCGCGTCGTACAATACCAGTTTAGGCTCCTCTTCAATCCATAGGGGCAAAATGTAGGCGATGTTGAATTCTTTGTGAAAACGTGCCAGATCAAGCAGTTTGCCGTCTACTTCGATACTGTCTTTCTTAGGAATCTCATACACCACTTTGATCACCTCGCGCGTTCCGACGGGTATTTTCACCTTGGCATAAGTTGCCATAGGCAATCCTAAAAGTAATGTTAGCAAAATGGGGATTTTGATGAGTCTAATTCTCTTCATACTCTCTTTTTAATATTTGTTGAACGATTTTATCGGTGCAAAGATAAATGGTTTCCACGGAATGTTAACACAAGCTTGTTTGTCTTCCCCGTTTATTAATCCTTATTAAGAAAACGGTCGATGTTTTAACGACCTCTATTTTTCCATGCTCAATGCGAAACGAGCAGTATGAGAGATGTGATGTGAAGACATAAAAAAAAGAGAAATCCTCTTTCAAGTTGGATTCCTCTTTTAAGTTGTCCCAGATGGATTCGAACCACCACTGACAGAACCAAAAACTGTAGTGCTACCATTACACCATGGGACAATTGCGGTTGCAAAGGTAACGGTTTTTTAGGCTACGACCAAATGTTTACCGTTTTTTTTCCTCGAAGAGCATCTGAATATGGTTTTCACCACCGGTTCAGTCCTTCTCAATGAGAGCTACGGCGTAGGCGGCCATTCCTTCTTCGCGCCCAACGAAGCCCATCCGTTCGGAAGTGGTGGCTTTGATAGAGATGTCGTCTTCACTGATACCAATAATGGCAGCCATGCATGCTTGCATGGCGGGGATGTGAGGATTGATCTTGGGTTGCTCGGCACAAATAGTAGCATCGATGTTCCCCACGCGGTAGCCTTTAGTGGCGATGAGCTGGATGGTTTTCTTCAGCAGTATTTTACTGTCTACATCAAGCGTTTCAACCGCGGTGTCGGGAAAGTGATAACCGATGTCGCGCATGTTGGCCGCTCCAAGCAAGGCGTCGCAGATAGCGTGGATGAGCACGTCGGCGTCGCTGTGGCCTAACAGGCCTACACTGTGTTCTATCTTGATACCACCAAGCCAAAGGGCTCGTCCTTCTGAAAGGCGGTGTACATCGTATCCAAATCCGATTCTATTCATCTTGTTAGTTGATGAGTTGATGAGTTGACAAGTTGATGAGGAGGTTTCCTGGTGAGTTGACGAGTTAATAAGGTAAACTCCTTGTTAACTTGTTAACTTGTCAACTTCCCAACTACTTAAATAAATCTTTGATTCCGTCCATATCGAAGCTGAGGGTGAAACGCAGGGTCTGGTCGAGCGGATTACTTTTCGCCGTGGCGATGACATAACCTGCGTCGAGGGTAAAGGCACTCATGCGGAAGCCAGCTCCGACCGTGAAATATTTCCGATTTCCTTTATTGGCACTCTCGTGGTGGTATCCGGCGCGCAGGGTGAACTTGTCATTATAGATGTATTCGGCTCCGAGGCTGTAGTTGATTTCTTCCAGTTCCTCTTTAAAACCACCCGGCGCGTCGCCGAAGCTCTTGAAGATGCCGCCGATAGAGGAGATATCGTAATAGTCGCGCTGCTCGCGGCGTTGAAATTCTTCAGTGGTTTCGCCTTTGCGTTGGTGAGGAGCGGTGGGCACGAGCAGTTTGTTGGCATCTGCAGCGATGGTGAATCGGTTGTATTCGTCGATGGGCACCATCAACGAGGCTCCTAAACGGAGATTGGTGGGAATAAAATCGCTATGGAGATCGTTACCCATCGAGATTTTGCTACCAATGTTAGAGATGTTCATTCCAAGACCCAACTGACATTCACGCTGACCAAGGTTGACGTAGTTCTGATAGTAAAGCCCGAGATCAGCGGCAAAGGCCGACCCTGGCGAGGTGTTGTCGGTGTAACTATAAGTGAGGTCGGAGTAGATCCAACGCACGCCGGCAGCAATGGAGAATTTCTCGCTGAGCATGAGCGAATAGGCTACGTCGACAGACATTTCGTAGGGTTTGATGGTGAGCCCGGTACCACCGCCTTTCGTGATGGTGGTTACTTCACCCAAAGAGAAGTAACGCACAGATCCAGAGATAGCACTGTAGTCTCCTATACGATAGTAGCCGGCGAGATAGGCCAGTCCAATGTCGTTGACCAACTGTCGGAGCCACGGGGTATAACTCAAGGCCACGCCCGAACGCGAGATGGCAAACGGGTATTTAGCGGGATTCCAATACTGTGATACGGCGTCGGCCTCTGTTGCCGCACCCACGTCGCCCATTCCTGCCGAGCGAGCATCGGGAGCGATCATCTGCGAGGTGGCAGCCGTTCTGACAGGGTTGAAGAGTTTCACTTTATAGTCTTCGTCGGCCCTGGCTGTCGAGATGCACAGAAGGAGCAGAGAAAGAATCGTGATTCGTTGGATTTTATTCATCAATCTGAAAGGATTTGTTGTATTTGTGGATTTAAAATCGTTTCGTTATCGGCAAAAGTGTTATCCCTCTACGTGGGAATTCGAGAAAACGCTGTGGCTCAACGGAGACGTAGAATAAACGCTGGCGGGGGATTATTTATTGTTGAGGACGATTAATTTCCGCACTTTCGACGTTTTCGTCCCTCCTTTGGCGGCGAGTTTCACGCGATAAAGATAGATACCAGTTTGTAGTCGGCTACCATCAGCCGTGGTCAAGTCCCAGCTTTTGGTGTAGCTACCCAGGGCACTAGCGCCGGTTTCTGAAGAAGTCCATAATTGCCTTCCGGAAGAGTCGAACACCTCTATCTCCACATCCATGGGCGTTGCGCCCATATCGTGACTCACAATAAAGGTAGTGGTAGTGCGGGTGGGATTCTCGGTAGCGTTGATGTCTACCTCTCCAGTGAGCATTCCACGCACCACATAGAAGCGGAGCGAGGCAGAAGAAGAGTTATTCTGCACGTCCCAAGCACGGAAAGTGAGGGTGTGCGGACCTTCTGAGAGTTCTGGCAGAGAGAAGAAGACGGAGCCCGAGGTATACGATCCGAAGTCGTAAGCGAAATAATCGTTGAGATTATAGGTGGTAGCCATCTGACCGTCGACAATGAGTTGTAGGTCGTGTCCCACGCTACTGCCCGTGGTATTGAGCCCGTCTTTATCCGAAATCTTGGCCACGAAGAGAGGCTGACTGTTCACATTGCCGCCATCGACAAAAGCAGGCGAGTTGAGATAACAGTAGATGGAGGGCCCGATGGAGTCGTTATGCGTCATAGAGGCTCCACCTACGGTGAAACGGTCGCAGGCTCCGTGGGCTTTCACCGTATGGGCATTGTCTACGGCGTAGAGGTTCATCAGTCCCGTACCGCTGTCGTAACGAATATCCCTGGGAACGGCAAAAACAAAGGAGAACTTTCCACCACGCACGCTATCAGCTCCGTGATAAAGCGTATTCAGTCGGTCGGTGTATTGGAACGGCGTTTCAGCTCCCTCTTTCGAAGTATTGTTCAGTCTACAAGTGATGTCTTCCTTTTTATCTCTCACAGTGGCCGTCACAACGCCCTCGAAGGTAGGATATCCCTCTACGTGCCCCTTCACGGTGACAATACTGCCAGCCTTAAGCGAAGGTTGATGGGAGGCGACATCGAGACCGTTGATCGAATCGACCACCACGCGAGCCGTAGGCCGATTGAGCACAAGGGCCGGATCGCCCAGAAGCGAATATTGCAGTTTGTTGGTCGTTCGATCCTGTCCGCTGGTAATCATGAGATTCTTAGCCAGCCGTTGGGCCTCGCCGATAGAGACGGGCCGACCACCAACGTCGCTAAGCACATAGCGCAGATAAGCACGGTTGATGAGTTTGTTGTAGTAAGCGTAGACAGTGCGAGTAGTTCCGAAAAAGGCTACGGCACCGCCATGGGGATTGAGGATAGCAGCCTCGCCGATAGTGGGAACGGAACCATCGAAAGGCATAATATCGCACGAGGCGGTGACCCAGAGCGGCAGATTCTTGTTGGAGAAACTCTTGAAGTCGTTGAGTCGAAGTACCGATTCATGCGAGACCTGATCCGTTCGACCATGGCCAGCATAGTCCATCACCAGCGCACCCGATTGCTGATATTGCTTGACAACGGCCGTCACCTCGGGATAGGAGTAGCCCGTAGAACTGGATTCGCGTTTATAGGTGTCCCACATTACTTTCTTCACCAAGTAGCCGGGGTGTGTGGCGGCCACGTCTTCAGCCACCTCGTTGACATCCCGCATGTGCAGATTGTTATTGCCGTCATCGCCCATGAAGACGAGCGTGTTTTGCCAGGCACCAGCGTTCCGATTGGTGGCATAGGCGATAGTTTTATCGACGAGCGTCTTGGCATCGGACTCGCTGACAACGGGAAATCTTCCCACGGCCAGGTCGAGTTGGTCGATCTCCTGCGGATTGGAACCCTCTCCATCATCGAGAAGAGCAAAGAATCCGTCGTCGACGTAACATTCCACCTCATTAAAGGAGTTCTCGCTCTCGTAGCACAATAAATAGTCGTCGACGGAAGCCGCTCGCCAGTCGGCCGTTCGCATGCGATTGTCCCAGGCACAGTCGCCGAAGAGGAGCAGATAGCGAGGCATGTCAACAGAGGATTCGGCACGGTCGTAGAGCATCTTGAGATATCGCCGGTAGGCATTGGCATCGGGCGTACCACTGGAGAACTCGTTATAGATTTCGTCGGCCGGAACGATTCTCACCCGCAGTCCGTCGCGCTGCTCATGAAAAGTTTGCAGCCGTTGTGCCTGCGCCAGCAACTTTTGCGAAGTGGGAATGATGATCACCATGTCGGCGGCGGTGTGAGCATGAAGGTCTTGCGGGGTAATGTTGTAGACATATTCGGGCACGGGAAAAGCATCGGTCCAAAGATTAGGTGCGGGGCGAGGCTCGTTACAGGTAAGGGCGATGTGGTCCACCCGAACGGGACCGCCGCCCGTTACCTCCACCTGAATCTCGTTGACGGGTAGGAAGCGCGTGACGCTTTGGACGAGCGTCTGCGAACTACCCTTATCGTAGCTACCGAGCCGAATATCCATCGAGCCAATTACGCGTCCGTCCATCATCACCCGGGCCGTGCTGGAACTGCCGGCTGAGAGCGTAATGCTCATCTTCCCTGCCGCCTCGGCTACAGGCGCAGCCAAAGTATAGGTTTTGGAAGAGCCGGCAGCGATGGGGGCATCTTCAAAAAGATTGCGACCGCCCTGATACCAGGCGAAATCATCCACCTCGTGCAGTGTGTGATAATCGTCTGCGGCGGGATAGAACGAGGCCAGGAACGCGGTCTCGTCGAGAGTCTGAGGCGGGGCGTCGTCCTGTGTAAGAAAATAGTAGCCGTAGTCGGAATAGGGATTGCGGATGCGCTGCGTGGCCGTAACCGAAGGCCAGCTCACAGGACCACGAGCATAAAATAGTCGGCGGCCGCCCACGGTGCAGGTAGGCACTTCGTGCAAGTCATCGTAGGCTTTGAGATCGGCCTCGAGGAGCGTTTCGTTTTGCAGATTTCCACCGTAGCCATACACTTTCACCCGACTGAGATCGCTGAATCCGGCCCGACGTACCAGAGCTTCAGTGAGTTCATACACGCCACTGGCCGAAACGCGAATCTTAGCCCATCGCCCTGTCGAGAGCACCGAGTGTGCGGCGTATCTCCCAGAGGCTGCCGTGGCACGCGTGGCAGCAGCCTTGCGCTGCGAGCGTTTCAGAGCCTTGGCCTCTACCTTGAGCATGAAACTGACGAGCATACGATACTTTCCCTCCCGAAACACCAGCGGGCAGAAGCCAACGTGGAGTGCGGGCCGTTTGCGGTCGAGAGCGATGCGCTGAGTTACGACGGGCAAAGATGGCGGCCTCTCATCCGAAAGGCGGCGATAGGCAGCAATGTCTCGTGGGGTCATCTCGACAAAGTCGGGATAGACGATGGAAACGGTGTAAAGCGAATCTTGCCAATGACCTTGGAGCGGAATGCTGTAGCCAAAGTGGGGCATGAGACTGTCTACCCGTACCTGATCGTAGGTGAGGTTGAAAAATCGTTGCGCCACCGCCTGCTGTCCCAACAGAAGGAGCAACAGACCAAGGGTGAACCTTATGGAAAGTGTGTGAAATCTTGATTTTCTCATTCTCTATCTTTCCCAATCTTGGGAAGCTCGCTTTTTCTTATTTTTAAGCTCTCCCAAAGTTGGGAAGCCTCGTTTGTTCTGTTTTTAGGCTTTCCCAAGTTTGGGAAGCTCACTTGTTCTTATTTTTAAGTTCTCCCAACTTTGGGAAACCTGTTTTTTGTTGTTTTCGACCTTTCCCAACCTTGGGAAGCGCATTCCCTTCTGTTTTTGAGTTGCCAGTCATGCGTGATGCGTTGTCCGTCTCGTTTTACTTGCATCGCATATCGAGCACTTTTCGATGGTCGAGAAACCCTTCAAGATAATCGTCTATGCAGGCCTCGTGCGAGCCCTGTGGAGCACCGGTATAGAGGATGTCGCCGGTTTTGAGGGTAAAGAATCGACTGATATAGGCGATGAGCCTCTCGACGGGGAAGAGCATCCCACCGGCGTGCCCCTCTTGCACGGTCTGCCCATTGCGATGGAGACAGAAACAGAGGTCGGTTATAGCGGGGAGCGTCTCTTTCGAAACCCACTCGCCCAGGGCAGCCGATCCGTCGAATCCCTTGCATACGTCCCAGGGCAAACCCTCGGCTCGAAGCCTCTCTTGCCAACCGACAGCCGTAAAATCGATGCCGAGCGTCAAGGCATCATAATATCGGTGGGCGAAACGCTCGGGAATCGATTTCCCCAGTCGGCAGATACGCACAGCCAGAACGGCCTGAAAATGGACGGGACCCATGAAGTCGGGCACGAAGAACGGCTTTCCACCTTTGAGAAGAGCCGAGTCGGGCTTGGTGAAGATCACCGGTTCCTTCGGTATAGATAACGCCTCGTGAGACATTTTATTGTGCGGGGCGTAGTTGGTTTCGATTCCGAGAATCTTCATACGGGGGCGTTTTGTTTTTCGATTCGTGAGAGTTGCAGCGTTTGGTCGCAATAGTCTACCACGGCCAGGCGATGGGTGATGAAAATGATGGTTCGGTCGTGGGTGGAGAGAATGTTATGCAGCAGTTGACGTTCAGTGTCGGGGTCGAGGGCACTGGTGGCCTCGTCGAAGAGCATGATGCTGCGGTTGCGCAAGAGAGCACGGGCGATGCCGATGCGCTGAGCCTGACCTTCGCTGAGTCCGCCACCCAGTTCGCTGCAGACAGTGTCGAGGCCTTGAGGCAGTTCCATGACAAAGTCGGCACAGCTGCGGTGTAGAGCTTCGATCATTTCCTCGTCGGTGGCCGACAAGTTACCCAGTCGCAGATTGTCGCGGATGGTTCCGCTCAGCAGCGTATTGCCCTGCGGCACGTAAACGAAGTTGCAGCGCGTGAGCGGAGAGAGGGGAAGGTGGGTGTCGCCGGCATAGATTTCGACTCGTCCCTGCTGCGGAGTCACGAGGGCGAGAAGCAGACGGATGAGAGTGGTTTTTCCGGCACCAGTCTCGCCCAGCACAGCGGTGCAACTGCCGGGAGGAAAATCGAAGTCGAGATCTTTGAGGATGGTTCGCTCTTCGTCGCTGTAGGCATAACTCACTCCACTCAGACGCACGCCGCAGGGCGAGGGCAGAAGGATGGGATCGCCTTGTTCCTCGAGCGGGTTTTCTTCGAGTTCCATCAATCGTTCGGCAGCAGTGAAAACGGCAACGAAGGCGGGGGCCAGCTTCGTAAGATTCCGGGCCGGCCCCTGGATGCGGTTGACGAGTTGGAGGAAGGCCGTCATTCCGCCGAAGCTCAGGGTGTGATGGGAGAGCCGGATAGCGGCCCAGAGGAAAGCCACGAGGTAGCCCAGGGCAAACCCGAAGTTGAGCACGAGGTTGGAGAACACCGAGAAGACCGTCCGCCGCACCACATGCCGGCGCAGTTCGCCCTGGGTGTCGCCCAGTTTGTCTACCATGACCGTAGTGCTCTCGAGAGTTTTGATGAGCATTCGGTTCTGGATGGTTTCTTGTAGCACGCTCTGCACCTTACTGTCGGAGTCGCGCACTTTACGGGTGAACTGCCGCATCCGTCCCACATAGGTGCGACTTACAAGAATAAAAATGGGAATGATGCCAACGGTGACGAAAGCCAGCAATCGATCCATGGAGAAGAGATAGAAAAAGGCTCCGACAAACATGGTCAACACCGAGAGCGAGGACGGAATGGTCTCGGTGAGAAAAACGACGACTTGGCTCACATCCTGTTCCAGTCGGTTGAGCACATCGCCCGAGTGAAGCTCTCCCCGTCCATGCCACTGCGAACGTAGCAGTCGGTCGAGCATGCGTTGCTGCATTCTGTTCTGCGCTTTGATGCCCAGGATGCTGCGCACCCAGGTACTGGCTATCGAGAGAGAGAAGTCGACCAGAATGAGCAGTCCCATCAGGGCCACGGCGCGATAGACCGACCCCTGTATCGCCCCCGATGCCACGTCAATGGCATGCTTCACGGCCCACACCTGCCCCAAACTGGCCGCCACCTGCAACACACCGATCGAGGCATTCAATACGGCCTGCAGGCGATTGCCTTTCCACACCAGCCATAGCCAGCGCAGAAGGGAGGTTGCCGAATAGCGATTCTTAGGTATTTTCAATAGCGATTTCCAATTCATAAGCCTCAACTGTCAATTCTCCTCGGTGGGTTGAATCAATCGGCCATAGAGATAGCCACCCAGGCCCGCCGCAATGATGATATAAACAGGATTCACGCCCAAAGCCCAGATGAGCAGGGCGCAGACCAACGGAATCCAGCACGTGGCGAGTGTGATTCGCGCATCCTTGGCCAATCCGAACGTGGGGGCGGCGATGAGGGCCACCACCGCCGGTCGGATGCCGCGGAACAGAGCTGCCACCACCGGGTTGTCTTGGAACTGATGGAAAAACATAGCCACCGCCAGGATGATGAGCAACGAGGGCAGGGCCGTGCCCAAACTGGTGCAGAGGGCTCCGCGCAACTTCCTCATTCGATAGCCGATGAAGATGCTCAGATTGATGGCAAACACACCGGGACAGCTCTGCGCAACGGCGATGAGGTCGAGAAACTCTTCCTTCTTGATCCACCCGTTTTTCTCCACCACCTCGGCCTCGATGATGGGAATCATGGCATATCCGCCGCCGAGGGTGAAGAGCCCGATTTTAAAAAATGTGCGAAAGGCAAGTCCGTATTGCGATGTCATAGCGGTTGAATGTTTGTCGGCAGGTGCCGACGGCTTGTTTTTTCCATTTTTGAGGCTTCGGCACCTGCCGAAAGCTCGTTTTGAAGAAAAATAGCCCGTCGGCGGGTGCCGAAGCCCCATTTTTTTCATTTTCTGCGTTTCGGCAGGTGCCGAAAGCTTGTTTTTCTCATTTTTGGGTCGTCGGCAGGTGCCGACGACCCATTTTCCTTCTTTTCTGCATGTCGGGATACCCCCGACGGTTTTTTCAATGCGATTTCACCCACTCTCGGGCATTGACAAAGGCTTCCATCCAGGGTGTGAGCTCGTCGGCACGGCGTTCGCGGGGATAATAGGCGTTCTGCCAGGGGAAGATGGCACGCTCGAGGTGGGGCATCATCGCCAGGTGGCGACCGTCGGCAGAACAAATGCCAGCCACGTTATAGTCCGATCCATTCGGGTTGCCTGGATATTCGGCGTAGTTGTATTTGGCAATAACGTGATAGCGGTCTTCGGCCTCGGGCAGATAGAACCGACCTTCGCCATGCGCCACCCACAAACCAAGTTTGCTCCCGCTGAGCGAACTCAGCATCACGCTGTGATTCTCGGGGATGGTGAGCCCCAGGAAGCAGCTTTCGAACTTCTGCGAGGTGTTATGGCAGAGGTGGGTGCGGTGTTCGTGCTCGGGGTTGATGAGATTGAGCTCTACCATGAGCTGACAACCGTTGCAGATACCCAGCGAGAGGGTATCGGGGCGAGCGTAGAAACGATCGAGGGCTTCTTTGGCCTTGGGGTTATAGAGGAAGGCTCCTGCCCAACCCTTGGCCGAACCGAGAACATCGGAGTTGGAAAATCCGCCGCAGAAGACGATCAGTCGAATGTCTTCCAGTGTCTCGCGACCGGCGATGAGGTCGGTCATCGTCACATCCTTCACGTCAAACCCTGCCAGATAAAGAGCGTAGGCCATCTCGCGCTCGCCATTGGTGCCTTTCTCACGAATAATAGCAGCACGGATGCCGCTGGGCGTGCGGCGGTTGGGGTCGAGACCATACTGCTCCAGTCGACCAGTGAAGCCGGGATTGAAGCGCAGTTCGATGGGCTGTTTTTTGTAGTTCAGCCAGCGTTTCTTGGCCATGCCGTTCCGGCTCTGATGGGCATCGAGATGATAGGAGGTGCGGAACCAGGTTTCGCGAAGAGCATCAATGTCGAAGACATATTCCGCATTGGCTTTCATTACCGTGAGCGTGCGACGATCGGGCACAGGATGGCCGATTTCGGCATAGGCCACACCCTGACTATCAAGCCATTCGTGCAGCTCTTTCTTTCGCTCGTCGCTCACCTGAATCACTACGCCGGGATTTTCGGCAAAGAGATTGCACACGACATCGGCTGTTCCCAATTCATGCAGGTCGATATGCAGACCGCCATGACGATTGGCGAAGGTCATCTCGAGGAGCGTGGTGATGAGTCCGCCGGCAGAGACATCGTGCCCAGCCAAGAGCCAACCGCGATGAACGAGTTCCTGCACAGCACAGAAAGCATCGACGAAGTATTCGGCACTCTTCACCGTGGGCACATCGTCGCCCACACGGCCCAGGCTTTGGGCGAAGGCACTTCCACCGAGGCGTTGCTCGTCGAAGGAGAAGTCGATATAATATAAGGTGGAGTCCTTATCGTTCACCAGCACGGGCGACACCACGCCTCGTACATCCGACACTTCGCCGCCGCTACTCACAATCACCGTTCCCGGGGCAATCACCTTCTGCCCGTCGGGATATTGCTGGGTCATCGAGAGGGAGTCTTTTCCCGTGGGGACGTTTACGCCGATAGCACAACAGAAGTCGCTCAAGGCTTCTACGGCTTGGTAGAGTCGAGCATCTTCGCCGGTCTGCGAGCGACAAGGCCACATCCAGTTGGCCGACAGGCTCACACCGCCAAGCCCGTGGGCCAGCGGCGCCCACACCAAATTGGTGAGCGACTCGGCCACCGAGAGCACCGACCCGGCTTCGGGCGAAGCCAGTGCCGCCTGCGGGGCATGTCCCAGAGCTGTGGCCACACCGGCACGTCCACGATAGTCGAGGGCCACGACGCCGCAGTCGCTCAGGGGTAGTTGTATCTCGCCCTGCGTCTGTTGGCGTGCCACCCGACCCGTCACCGACCGGTCTACCTTATTCGTGAGCCAGTCTTTACAGGCCACGGCCTCGAGCTGCAACACGCGTTCGAGATAAGCGTTGAGTTCTTCACCGTCGGGCGTAGCATTGTATTCCACGGGGGCATAGTGACGTTCCACACTCTGATCTCTCATCACCGTTTGGGGTGAGTGACCGAACATCTGCGCCACTTCCAGATCGAAAGGCTTCGTGCCATCGGCTTGTTTGAAAGAGAAGTGTGCATCGCCCGTGGTCTCGCCCACGACATAGAGCGGGGCACGCTCGCGTTGAGCGATCTTCCGAACGCGGTCGATGTGCTGCTCGTCGATGAGCAGCCCCATACGTTCCTGACTCTCATTGGCGATGATTTCTTTAGCCGAGAGTGTCTTGTCGCCAACGGGGAGTTGCGCCATATCGATTTCTCCGCCGCAGGTCTCCACCAGTTCGCTCAGACAGTTGAGATGTCCGGCCGAGCCGTGGTCGTGGATAGAAACAACAGGATTGTCATTGCCCTCGACCAGAGCTCGCACCAAGTTATAGGCCCGTTTCTGCATTTCGGGGTTAGCGCGCTGAATGGCGTTGAGTTCGATTCCGTTGCCATAACGCCCGGTATCGACCGACGAGACCGATCCGCCGCCGAGTCCGATGCGGTAGTTGTCGCCGCCAACCACCACCACCTTATTACCTTTCTTGGGTTCGACCTTGAGACAGTCGCGCCGCGTTCCGTAGCCCACGCCACCGGCCAGCATAATCACTTTGTCGTAGGCATAGAGTGGCTGACCCTCCTCCTGATGTTCGAACGTGAGCACTGACCCGGCGATCATCGGCTGACCGAATTTGTTGCCAAAGTCGCTGGCTCCGTTCGAGGCTTTAATGAGAATCTCCTCGGGCGACTGATACAGCCACTGCCGAACGGGCAGCAGTCGTTCCCACTCGCGCCCGCCATCAAACCGCGGGTAAGACGTCATATAAACGGCCGTTCCGGCGATGGGCCACGAGCCTACGCCGCCGCCCATGCGGTCGCGAATCTCTCCGCCCGTTCCGGTGGCCGCCCCGTTGAAGGGTTCCACCGTGGTGGGAAAGTTATGGGTTTCGGCCTTGAGCGAGATGACACTTTCAATGTCTTTCACGCGGAAGAAGTCGGCCGTTGTCGGGTCTGCCGGAGCAAACTGTTCCACCACCGGCCCTGCGGCAAAGGCCACGTTGTCTTTGTAGGCCGAGAGAATTTGTCCGGGATGTTCGGCCGTGGTTTTCTTGATGAGTTCGAAGAGTGACGACTCGCGTTCTTCGCCGTCGATAACGAACCTGCCGCCGAAGATTTTGTGCCGACAGTGTTCCGAGTTGATCTGTGCGAAGCCGAACACTTCCGAGTCGGTGAGCCGTCGTCCCAGTTGTCGTTCCATCTCATGCAGATAGGTGATTTCATCGGCAGACAAAGCCAAGCCTTCCGCCTCGTTATATTCCTCCAGATTCTCCACATGCTTGACGGGTTGTGGTTCTCGCTCCACACGGAACACGTCCTGCCCGATACCCTCGTACATTCGTTGCAGCATGGGGTCGTGCTCGGCTTTGGCACTGGCCACGGGGAAGAACTCCTCGATACGCAGAATGCCGTCGAGATTCATATTTTGCGTCATCTCAACGGCATTCGTGCTCCAGGGCGTCACCATTTCACGGCGTGGCCCCACATAAAATCCCTCCAACTCCTGCGTCGTCATCAGCGTGGCGTCGCCATAGAGCCAGCACAGCCGCTCCAATTCGTTTGGTTGCGGTTGGTGGTCAACTTCCGTTGCAATTACGGTTTCCTTCTGCGTCTTAAAAAAAAGAATCATCGTCGTGCTATTTTTATGTGATGTTGCAAAGTTACTCAATTCTGCCCACACTCTGCGGCGATTCCTTGGGGAATTTCTCCCCTCGCCCCTTTGTAGCAAGCCTGGTGGAACATCATTTCACGCCTTTCTTGCAGAGCACCAGGATGAGTACCGAGACTAATATCAGCGCAAAACCCAGGACCACGGGCAGCGTAAAGGGCTCGCCAAAAACGAGGATACCTACGCCCATGGCGGTCATCGGTTCAAACGCGCCGAGGATGGCGGCAGTCGTACTGCTGATTTGTTTCAACGAGAAGATGAGCGTCACGTTGCTCAGAGCCGTGGGCAGGAGCCCGAGCAGAACCAGATTCACCAGATTTGGCATCGATCCCACCGGCCGAATCCGTCCCTCTACGAACAGCGCATAGAGCATCATCAACATCATCGTGAAGAAAAAGATGTAGAACGTCACCTTCAGCGAAGGCATCCGCCGGATGCGCATCCTGGGGAAGGCCACCATATACACGGCGTAACACAGACCCGAGGCCGTGGCTAAGAGCGCACCCGTGAGCGATTGGAGTCTGCCTCCATCGAACGCGCCCGACAGGCAGCTCACACCCGCCACAGCCACAACAATGGCCAGAGTCGTCATCGCCGAGAGGCGTTCGTGCAGAAACACCACTGAAAGCAGCAGCGTCCACACCGGATAAGAAAAGAGCAACGTCGTGGCGATGCCGCTGGCCAGATGGTTGTACGACTCGATGAGGACCACCGACGACACGGCGTAAAGCAGCGACAGGAGCAGGATGCGCAACGAATCGCCGAAACGCAACGACATTCGCGTGCGCCCCGCCATCAACAATACTAACATCACCGCACATCCCGCGGCATAACGATAGACCAGCACCGACGTAGCGGGCATGCCCGAGGCCAGCACGGGCACGGTGAATAACGGTATCAGTCCAAACGAAATGGCCGACACGCTGGCATTGATAAATCCTTTCCAAGTGGTTGTCATGGTGCAAAGGTACAATATTTAGTGGACGAGTTAACAAACTGGCGAGTTGACAAACTGGTATGTATATATGCACGCTACACATGATATATATTCTCCAGTTCTGTTGCCTACAAGACGGCGATAAAACTAAGCAATAAGCTGCAAATAGCCAGGCATTCCCATCACAATCACCTGTCTTCTATCAACCAACGATAAGTAACAGCCCCTTTTACTAACTGTAACATCATGCTCTACCGCTATATGGTTAGAAGGAACTTGGAGAAATCCTCTATTGATGCAAAACTTTCCGTTGTGGCTATTTCTGTCGATCTTACTCGCTTTTTACTTCGCCCACTCCACACAACCTGCATCATCTTCATTACCCCGCCTGCCTGATTTTCAAAGGTAATGAGCCTGTAATCTTGTTGCAAGTTGTATAGTTCGTCGGCAAACGAACGGGAGATGAATGTAACGCCCGCCATGTCGATGACACACCTAACGTTCGGTTTTAGCATTGCCTTAAGAACAACAATAGGAATGCGAGAACGCACCTCCTTACCTATTACGTCTTTTACCTTTATTCTTTCCATAATTTCCTTACTTCTCGAAAAGTGTGCACCGCGCATGACAAGGTTCTAAACCAGCCTGTTTTTATTTATTCGAATCAGCAGAAGCACTCTTTTCCCTACTCTACATAACTATAAAAATTAAATTCCTCTGGAGCATCAAGAGGCAGCCTGATCAAAATGATGGTTCCGTTCCATCTGAAATCCTCCGGGATGTTCACAATGTTCACTCCACCGGCATCATGTCGATAGAAAGCCGTTCCAGAAAGCATAAAAAAGGCTCCGCCCAATCCGTTCACAACCATTTCTCTCGATTTGGATATTCCATAGCCTCGATTTTCAGCTTCGGGACGGTCTTTTGTCGAGAATCCCTCATTAGCAATTTTCATTGCCACGGCTTCGTCTATTCCAATCATATCGAGATATTTCTGTGTGTCGACATAGCTACCATAAATGGTTTTACCACTGTCGGCTATGATAAAGTAGAGTTCTTTTCTCACCCTCTGGCAGAAAATATATCCACATTCGCTACTCGAATGTTCGCCAATATTGCCTACCAACTCACTGAGTAGATAAGAAATCGGCGTTTTCATCTTCTTTGAAACCTGCGACTGAGCCTCTATGACCCGTTGTAGAATCTCTTGTACTTTATCTACCTGCCTACCTCTGATTGAGAAGCGCGATATGGGAATGTAGCTTTTGGTGAGATAAGAACTGAGCGTTTCCGAGTTCTGCAATTCCGTAGCATCATAAACCTCTCTAAAACAGATGGCGTTGAAATATTTGTCGATGTTATCACGAAGCTCCTTACAAGAGATGTTCTTTCCACAATTATCTTTATAAATAGCAAGCGGTGCAAGAAAGAAGGGATGTAGAAACATCGCGCATTCAAAACTCCATTCGATAGTGTCAGAACCGGATTCAGTCTGATGAATGATGTGGAACAGTTCGTTAAAAGCACTTCCTATTCTATCGTCCCGCGTTACATTTGGAATAGAGATATGGGTCATTCTCAAATCATCTTTCGGCAAAGATAAACAATTTCTCCATAAATACAGTCAATTGAGATAACAAACAACTCCACGATCAACGGATCTTCTTAAAAACATTTCCCTTTCGAGACCTCTGCAAAACCTACTACCCCTCAAATTTCACCCATATACTCTTAGAAGAATGAATATTTTTGATCAAAAGATGCCGCTGGAGGTTACTTTTTGAGTAAATAATAATCTTTTATCGGTGTATTTTCATATTATCTGATAGAATTTGACACAATAATCCCTGGTGTTCGGTATAAGTTGTAGGCAATGGATTCCATAATATGCTGCGCATGTGTTTTTGAAAGTCCAACGTATCTTGCTATTCCAGCACCAAACCATCTATGCATAGAACCAAAGGTGCGTTCTACTTTGTAGCGTGTCTTACTCATAGTAATGTTGATACGTTGCTGCCTTTCAGTAATTTCATGTCCTCTTGTTCCCTTATGCATGATGCGACTTTTAAGTTTCATACGTTTGAGGTTTTTTTATTCTCAATTAAAGAGTCAACCAATAAAAAAATGAAATTTCAGAGTAAATAACTACATTTGCAGTTGTGCACTTTTGTTTGACAACATACAAGCAAGTATTTCTCTCTTTTATAACTTTTTTATATCTTTGCAAGCGACTCTAAAAAAGTTATTCTTATGAAACACCAAGAATTATCATTCTTCAAATTACTAAAAAAATACTTCAATATCAATGCTGACAAGGAAGATGAACAGACTACGATTGAGAATGTAGAAAGTTCCATTAGTTTCCATGGAGCACAGCTATGGATATTGATTTTTGCTATCTTCATTGCTTCTTTGGGATTAAATGTCAATTCTACGGCAGTTATCATTGGTGCCATGCTGATTTCCCCCTTAATGGGACCTATCATCGGTATTGGATTGGCTGTTGGTATTTATGATATTGGATTGTTGAAACGTTCGGCAATCAATTATCTGATAGCTACGGTTATCAGTGTGCTCACAGCCACCATTTATTTTTTAATTACACCTTTGAACGAAGCACAATCAGAATTATTGGCACGAACTTCTCCATCGCTCTATGATGTGCTGATTGCTCTTTTAGGTGGAGCTGCCGGATTCATAGCATTGGCTACAAAAGGCAAAGGTAATGTTATTCCGGGCGTAGCAATTGCCACAGCACTCATGCCACCACTGTGTACAGCTGGATATGGAATTGCAGTTGGAAATTTATCCTATTTCTTAGGGGCTTTCTATCTATTCTTTATCAATACCGTTTTTATTTGTCTGGCAACTTTCGTTGGAACCAGAATGATCAAATTCAGGCAGACCACCATCATTGATGCCGAAAAGATAGTCAAGGTTAAAAGATTTATTATGGCTGTCGTGGTATTGACCATGCTCCCTGCTGCATATATGACCATGCTTATCATTAAACAGAGCATTACTAAAAATAATCTAAGGAGCTTTGTAAGGGAAGAACTGACGTTTAAAGGTACACATATTTTATCACAGAATATCAATGAGCATGACAAAATGCTCAATATAGTTGCTTTGGGGAAAATAATTTCGCATGATACCATCAAGAAAGCAAGCAAGAAGCTATCCAAGTATCAGTTGGCCGACTACAAGCTCAATATTATTCAGGGAGACCAATCCGACAGCCTATTACTCATGAATAAAGAACTTTCGACAGTCACAATGTCAAGGGAAGCTAATGACAAAAAAATAATAGAACAATCACAACAAATTCATGAGTTGGAAAAACAATTGGAAACCTATACACGTTACGAGTCTTTAAGTTCTGAAGTTTCCGGTGAGATGAAACAACTTTTTCCTTCTGTTAGTCAAATCAGCATCTCAAATATCAAGGAATTTGAGACAGATTCAGCCAATCACAAAAGATATATAGTTGTAATTATAAACAGTAAGTTAAGATTGAATAGTTCAAACAGACAAAGACTACAACTCTGGCTTAAGGAACGTTGTAAAGCAGATAGTCTCAGATTGATAATAACTCCATAATCATATCTTACATTAACGAGACCTCTGCAAAACCTACGACCCTCTCAATTTTCACCTATATACTCTTAGAAGAAGGTCGTGTAATTTCAACTGTGTCAAGGCTCTAATCCTTTATATTTTACCTCATTTGGATGACACGATTTTTAATCGTGCCAGTCAGATGAGGAGCCTTTCTTTGCGGGCAAAGTTACATAATCTCAAAACGTTCTCCAAATTTTATTGCTAATTGTTGTGATATCTGGGCCCAGTTGGCAAGTGGCATAGTCCACTTCTCACGTATGTTCCGGTATGCCAGATACACAAGTTTTTCGAGAGAAGTATCGGACGGGAAAACTCCTTTGTTCTTTGTTACCTTACGTACTTGCCTGTGGTAGCCTTCAACCGTGTTGGTGGTGTATATCAGCTTACGTATCGCAGGCGTATACAGGAAGTATTCCGTGAGGCGCTCCCAGTTGTCACGCCATGATTTTATGACGATGGGATACATTTCTCCCCACTTACCTGCGAGTGCGTCTAACTGCGTTTCCGCAGTCTCTTTGCTGACGGCACCATATACTGTCTTAAGGTCACCAAGGAACTCCTTTTGATGCTTACTGCCAACGTGTTTGATAGAGTTGCGTATTTGATGGACAATACAGAGTTGGACACTTGTATTGGGGAATACGCTCTGTATAGCATCAGGGAAGCCTTTCAGACCATCAATGCAGCATACCAGTATATCCCGGACACCTCTGTTTTGGAGGTCGCTTAGAACCTCTAACCAGAAGTTAGCGCCTTCACTCTTGGAGACATACATACCAAGAAGTTCCTTGTGGCCTTCCTTGTTGATGCCTAAGACGTTGTAAATGGCACGTGAGACCGCACGTCTGGTTTCGTCCTTCACCTTATAATGGATGGCATCCAGCCAGCATATTGCATATACAGGATCAAGCATTCGTGAACGCCATGACTTGATTTCAGGCAGTACTCTGTCTGTGATAGAACTGATGGTTTCTGCAGATAGTTTGGTATCAAACTCACGCTCAAAATACTTGCTGATATCGCGAGTACTTGTACCAAAAGCATACATGTTTATAATCTGATCCGCCATACCTTCAGCAAGGATCGTTTCACGTTTTTTGACGGTCTGAGGCTCAAAGGAACCATCACGGTCACGAGGTGTCTTAACAGTGACCGCACCATAACAAGTTTGTACTTGCTTAGGCATTTTACCCTTACGGCGATTGCCTTGTGAACGCTCTTCAGAAGTGAGATGAGCATCCATCTCACCTTTAAGAGCAGCATTTAAAATACGCTCCAACATTGGTGCCAAAGCACCTTCCTTACCAAATAACGGTTCTCCATTACGAAGCTACTCTGCAGCTCGCTTGTAATCAATTTCTTTGTTGTCCATAATAAATAAACTGTGTAAAACTAATCTTATTGTAGCATGACACTGTTTACTTTACACTCTCACATGTTCTAATTAATGCAAATATAATAGTAGCGAGTATACCCCCCAAGATATATCCATAAGCACCATCCCAAGCTCCCTTTGCTGCAACTTTAGATGTTTCTTTTAAGCTTTTGAAGAACTCGTCAACTAAATCTTTTGCGTGTTTTCTTGCTTCGTTGATGTCATTCCTTAAATCTTCGTCATTTACTTCATAATCGTAATTCCACGACTGTTCATTTAAATCGTTTTGCTTTGGTTTACGACTTTCATACTGTTTAACAAAAGAATCATATTCCTTGTTATACTTTGTCCGGCTGATATCATTACTCAATATCTCATAAGCTTCATTTATGTCCTGCATTATTTCAGTAACATCAATACCAGCATTCTTATCAGGATGCCACTTCAATGACATTCTCCTATAAGCTTGTTTTATCTCCTGCTTACTTGCAGAAGGAAAGATACCTAATAACTGATAATAGTCTTTGAACATAATGCCGAAAACTATTTCTGAAGGATCGAATTGTTGTCGTTTTTATCATCATTCTTGTTTTTTTTCCAAATAGCCCTTAATGCACCAATCAAGGCTCCAAAGACTATTAAACCTAATATTCCAGGTGTTCGACCGGCATCACTTGCTGCACCTGCAATAGCACCAAAAACAACCATAAAAAGGAACACGACACCTACCGTAATTAAAATTTTTGATAATTGACTCATTTTCTTATTTATGCCCTTCAGTAGCCTATAGAGCCTTTTATTCGTTATGAAGCGTGGCACTGATATACTATTTCTTCAATCGGAGGCTGTGAGAATTGCCTTAATACGAGGAATTGTAATCGGCTCACGCTATAACGCGAGTCATCATACTTTTCTTGCGTACAACAGTAGTTTCTCATATTTCCGATTGCAAGTCGAGCATAACGCTTCGTTATTTCAATATGTAGTACAAAAGATGGCTTTTAGCCATAGTTTGTACTGCAAAAATACATGTTTTTGGCGGAAAAAGACTTTTGCTGCTAATAAATATCTTGAGACCTTTGCAAAAGTCTTTTATAGTGAAAAAGTCTGTCTGAAACACTCATTAAAGCTCCTTTCATGTTACTTTTCAATTTGGTAATAAGTTGTATTTCGTCAACGAAAAGCCTTTGAAAGAGGTTCTTGCTGATGTACCCCTTGTCACCGACCAGCTTACCATATATAAAATCTATGAATGCTTTGTGCTCCAAAGGCTTACGGTCATCAACATCTCCCGGCGTTATCATAAAGTTGAGAAGCTCTCCTTTCTCATTGCAAATCAAATGCAATTTGAAACCGAAGAACCAACCCATAGCGCATTTTCCTCTTTGGGCTATGCCTTTGAAAACTTTGTGAATATGTATTCTCTGGTTTTTGCAGACACGCAATGGTGTACTGTCAACAAAGCTTATACCCGTGCATTTGCCCAAGAGGACCTTCTTGATAAACAAGGTTAAGGGTACGGCTACCTCCCTTTCCAATTCTACTAAACGGTTATAAGAAACAACATTGGAAAACAGATGATGAAGATGCTTGCATACTTTTTCAAGATAGAAATGTTTAAAGCAGCGATAACCGGAGTCGTGGAAAAGAATCATTATCAGCATGACTTCGGCCTTTGACATCGTAGAACTGCGATGATATTTTCTTTTCCCGGTAGGTTTTAGCGTATATTTTGCTATCATAGCGTCAAAAAACTTGCAGAAGTCGTCTGCCATACAAAATATTTCAGTAATTTTGTCTTCGGTGATCATAGCGATTTTTGTTTGTAATTCTATATATCAACACCTTACAATTACAACAAATTTCGCTAATCACCAAATTTATAGACACTTATAATTCATCAAACTCACGTTATTAATAACAAATATAAACAAAATTATGAGACATCTATTTTCTGTTCTTCTCTTCGTGGCAACACTAATAGGCACAAGTAGTTTTACGTATGAAACAACATCTACAACCCGCGCAGAAAACATTAGTTTGCAGACGCAAATGAAGTATAAGGGGAGGAAAGCTTGTAAGCGTTCGAAAGCCCGTAAGCCAAGTGTCCATAAGAAAAGATCTACCCGCTCTGTTAAAGTAGGTCGGGTTGTATACATCACTCCTACAGGTTCTTGTTACCATTCACGAACATCTTGTCCTGCATTGTGGCGTGGAAACTACTCTCGCACATCTTTAAGTTCTGCACGAAGTGAAGGCTATCGTTCATGTTCAAGATGCTATTAACATAACGAGAATTCGTCGAACTCACGTTAATATACTAGTAAAAGGCTAATCAAAATTAATATATCTGTTGAACAGAATACGGTTATAGTCTCATTTTAATTAACAATACTTAGAACTAAAATTATGAGGAAGAACACAGCATTGTTCATACTTTAATTATTAACTTAAAACTGTAATTATGAAAAAAATTATTGCATTGTTGTTTATGTTGCCAATCCTATTTGCTTGCGGTGATAAGAATACCCCAGACACATCTCCTGCACCTAATCCCAACCCTAATCCCCCTAACCCACCGGTAGTAGTAACGTCCCCCCCAAGAGTGCGAGGCTTCATGGTTCAGACTGCTAACGGACTACACCCACAAACAATCAAAGATTTGAGTACTTGGGGCGCCAACGTCATAAGATTGCAACTTAACCCAGCAACTTATGCTTTGAAAAAGGGAAAAGATTTATGGGCAACCTTGCCGGAATATCTGAATTCGGTAGAAGAAAAAGTACGTGCTGCACAAAGTGTAAATGTAAAAGTTATTCTAGACTTGCATGAGCCTCCTATCTATGTAAACGGAAAAGTACCAACATTAGACGACCACAACCAGCGTGGTTTTTGGGCAAATCATCCGGAAATGAAAGATGCTCTTATCCGGATGTGGAAGAACATTGCACAGCATTTTACAAAAAAAGAATACGAAAATGAGATATGGGGATATGATCTTTTCAACGAGCCCAGCGAGAAAGGCAGAGCTGCGGTGCAGGAATGGTTGGCTATGGTACCCGATATCATAACAGTAATTCGCACTGTTAACAAAAACGTATGGATTGTTTTCCAACCCGGTCTGGTGGCAGAAACCTTCCAAAAAGAAAAGAAAAAGATTATTCAGAAAGACAAGCGGGTGGTATACAGTCTTCATTTCTATTGCCCTGAAACCTTTGCTTGTCAGGGAATATTATATAAAGGAGAATACAATTCCAAAACAATGACTCATGAAGAAGCCATTGCTTCTTTCAAAAGAGAATACCCGGGAAAGGCCAAAAACCATTGGTGGGAAAAGGAAGAAACTTATTGTAACAAAGCAACCTTAGAAGCTGAACTCAAGCCCCTGACAAATTTTGCCTCTGAATATAAAGTTCCTGTCTTGATCGGTGAATTCAGTGTCATCACATGGGCACCTGTAAATTCGGCTATCAATTGGTTTAAAGATGTTATAGATATCTTCGAGAAGAATAATTTCTCTTGGTGCTTCCATGCTTTCCGCGAGTGGCAAGGATGGAGTCTGGAAAGTCCGGAAGGTCTTAATGCATTCTGGTTTAGTAGAGAAAAGGCTCCAGCTCCACAAGCAAAAGAAACTCAACGGGCCAAATATTTTAAGGATGTGTTCAAGAGGTTGAATAAAAAGACTCCCGCATCAGGAAAATAACAATATGAGACCTCTGCAAAACTCTTCCCATAATTTTCTTAAATATTTTTGTACCTTTATCGTATGAAACAGAAGTTATCCTCTCCCAGTTTTGCTGATATGTTCCTTGCGCAAAGAAAGGTCAAGTAGACATTCTTTTCACAAATAAACACAGTTATTGATTGAGCACCTATTCGGGCTATAATAGAAGTGGCTTATACAAAAGGTTATAAGTCTACCGGTCGGCCCAGCTATGACAGCCTTGTTTTATTCAAGATTGAATTACTCCGCACCTGGTATGGTCTGAGTGACGGAGAAGTTGAAGATCAGGTTAACGACCGCCTGTCTTTTAGTCGCTTTGCAGGTCTTGGCATGGAAGATATCGTTCCTGATAGTACTACAGTGTGCCGTTTTCGCAACATTCTTGTTGAAGCGGATTTGTATGATACGCTTCTTGAGGAGTTTAACAGGCAATTGGAAGCTAAAGGAATCATTGTTAAGCGTGGTGCCATTGTTGATGCCAGCATTACGAATACTCCCCACCGCCCCCGTGGAGGTAAGAGCTATGAGGTCGTTGAGGATAGAAAAGAGGATGAGAACATAGAGGCTTCTGAGAAAGCTATACTCAAAGAAGTTGTCAAGCCTAACGTAGATACAGAAGCCCGTTGGGTAAAGAAGATGGGAAAGCTCCACTTCGGTTACAAGCGTCACACGGTAACGGATGAAAACGGAATGGTGCTTGCCGAGGAAACGACAGCTGCCAATGAAAGTGATATGAAACACTTAGAAACACCCCTAAAGAAAGCTAAATTGCCACGGAAAGCACTTGTTTATGCCGATAAAGGATATGACTCGATGGAGAACAAAGAAACCCTCAAACGTATGAAACTTAAAAGTCGCATCATGCATAAGGGAACAAGAGGACATGAAATTACTGAAAGGCAGCAACGTATCAACATTACTATGAGTAAGACACGCTACAAAGTAGAACGTACCTTTGGTTCTATGCATAGATGGTTTGGTGCTGGAATAGCAAGATACGTTGGACTTTCAAAAACACATGCGCAGCATATTATGGAATCCATTGCCTACAACTTATACCGAACACCAGGGATTATTGTGTCAAATTCTATCAGATAACATGAAAATACACCGATAAAAGATTATTATCTACTCAAAAAGTAACCTCCAACGGCATCTTTTGGTCAAAAATATTCATTCTTCTAAGAGTATATAGGTGAAAATTGAGAGGGTGCAGGTTTTGCAGAGGTCTCATTTCATCTCCAGAAAATGAAATCTCAATGCTTTGCAAAAATGACGCAGGCCATTGCGCAATAGGCGAGAGATGACCTCCCGAGAAAAAGGAAGGCACCTCTCAAGGTGCGGGAGGTCATCTCCCGCATAGCAAGAGGTCACCTCTCGCACATCGGGAGGTGACCTCTCTTCTCTGTTGTGTTGATAGTTTCTTGCAAGTTGACTGGTATAGAATAGAAAATGGGCATTGAAGATGACTTCAATGCCCATTGACTGATGAGGCAGCGCGAGGACTGCAGCCGGTATTTTTGTCACCTTCGGATCACTTGTCCTCCGAAGGCGGAACCTTTGCGTTGCCTTTTACGGCGTTACGGCACCTTCTTTTACCAAGTAAGGGTAGAACATCGGATTAAAGCTGCTCTTAAGGGTTTTGTTGCTAGTGGGTAAGCCCGATGGAACTCCGTCGTGGAAATAGAAGAGGAACGAGGCAAACTCGTAACGTTCGTCATAAACATTCCCAGCAAAATGCACACGCAGATTGCCTTGACCGTCGGCCATCACTCGGCCCTCTGCCAGCGAGGTGGTGCGGTTGTAGCCAGACCACGATTTGTTGTCGGGCGTCCCGAAGAATAAGAAGGGCGTGTACCCTTGATAGGTTCCACCACAACGCACCGTTGCCTGAATAGAAAACTTAGCATAAAGCAGATCTGCCTTGATGGGGATGATGATGTTGCCGCGTGAACCAAAGGCAACGTGCATCGAGTCGTTCTTGAGGGTGACGTTCCACACTCTGGGTTGCCGTCCTGTCGTGTCGGCGGTAGAATAGTAGTAGAGCTTCCACGCTCCGTCCACTTTCGAGGCCATGTTCCAGCCTTGCGAAACAGTTACTTCCATCTTGTCGTTACGTGGTCCGGAGGTAAAGATGAGTTTACCCGTTCGATAGTTGCTGCTGGTGTTGGCTGTCACGGCAATCTTGAGAATACCCTTTTCGATGGTAGTGCTCATCCACGATGCTGTGCTTGTGACCGAGATGGGATATCCTGCCGGCGACACGAGCGGAAAAGTGAGCACCGTATCTTTATAGGCCACGAGGTTATCTTCCTGGCCACTGAAGAAAATTCCCGACAAACCGAGTTGCTGGATGGTGATTTGTTGTGAATCATTGCCCGACCAAATGGTGAGCTGCGCTGCACGTCCCATACGCGAGAGGTTTTGCGTAACGGTGACGACAACCGTGTTGCCATTGATGGTGGCTTGGCACCAGTCGTTAGAGCTCTCGACCTTAGTGATGCCGTTGGCTGCCGTTACGACCACCTTCCCTGTGCCGGGAGCATCGGAGAAGAGCACATTGGCACTATCAACGACAATGGCCTTGGCGGCTCTGCCCCCGCCGGTCTCGTCGTTGCTGCAGGCACCGACGGCAAACAGGGCCGTGGCAGCAAGCAGAAAGCAGATGAACTTTTTCATTTAGCTTTTCTTTTTAAGGGTTTTCATTTTTGTGATGTAAGGGATATTGCCCTTGAAGATATAGGGATAGAAAGAGGGTTGTTCGGCTGCTCCTAAGCGTGTTCCGCTATTGTCATAGTCGTACAGGATGAAACCGTGCACCACATTGTCGCCATTCAGTTTCCAAACGCCGTTGTCGGCGAAACTGTAAGTCTGTGTGTTTTTGTTCCACAGCAAGCTGAGCCCTACTCCTTCCGTCCAAGTAATATATCCTTTCTGCGTGTCCCAAGGCAGCATTCGGATAGTATGGCCGTTGGGCAACGTTGTGAGGACTTGGTAGTTGAGGCTGAGTCGATCTTTTGCTCGGTCGTAAGCCAGTTTGACATCATAGCCATCGTTCAATCCTTTGATGAGATAAGAGTTGTTATCGCTTCCAGCCACTAACTGCACCTCGGTGGTGACATCGGATGTGGTGTAATTGCCGGAAGCATCTCCTACATAGGCCGTCATCGTCAAGTCGTAGGTTCCTTCATGGGCCTTGAATGTTCTGTACCATGCCGGACGTTCGCCTTGCAAGGCTACAGAATGTCCGTAGAAATCCTTTGCCACATAGTTGAGGGTGGTCTTATCGAATTCAAACTCATAGAGCGGCATACCGTTGACGCTAATGGGAACGTAGAGTCGAACACCCTTATCGGTGAAGACCACGGCTTCCTGCACTTGTCGTCCTCCTACGGAAATAACGATTTTCCTACTCGAAGGGCTGATTTCTCCCTGTATCTCTACGCCGTTCACCTGACCTTTAAAAGCCCACATGGTTGCATTGATGAAATCGGCCGTAAACGTCTTCACGTCTGTGAGATACTCTTCGGCGGGCTTGGTGAGCTTGCGCAGGAACATGGTATTCTTCGTTCGGTAGCCGTGAACAGGAATCAAATCGTCCGAGATGCTGTCTACGACGAATTCGAAGTCACCCCGATCCGCTTGGTATTTCTCTGACGAGGGGTCAGAGAAGCGGTGCATCAATTCGTTGTAGGTATCGAACGTGATAGCGGGTCCTTGCTCGGCAGTCATCTTATAATAAGAGGTGGCCACAACACCGGGCGAGAGAATGCTACGTACCTCTGCCTGTTGTTGGTCGAATTTGACCGTGAAGGCGAATCCGCCGTATTTCTGCGTATTGTCGGGAAATATCTCGAAGAGCCATCCATGCGGTGCATTCACCAAGGTGGTTTGCGCCTTGTCCATATACTCTTGCAGCCGGATAGACGATGCCTTGTCGAAAGTGTCAGACTGTTCTTTCAAGCACGATTGCAGCGAAAGCATCGCGAGCAAGAGTGCGAGCACTGACCATATTTTATATCTTCTCATTGTTCTAAGGGATTAAGGGTTATAACGAAATATCGGTCAGGTCTATTCTACCTGCAACAATATCGGCCTGGCGGCGCAGGAAGATGTCACGCAGCTGGTCGAGATTGATACCCCACGAGTCGCGCATATAGTTGCGCACGATGTCGAGTTTGGAAACGATAAAGCCTTTCTGACCTTTAGCCTCTGCTATCTTCATCCACTTTTCCCACTGCTCGGGGGTATTGGTCACGTAGATAGAGAACATCTCGGCAAAATCTTCTATGTCCGAGTGTTGCGAATAGGCCGAGATAAAACCATGTTCCAAGCAATAGTTGTCTGTCACATAAGGTTCTTTGCTCCAGCTGTCGGCCACATAGCCTTTGCCGGTAACAAGCTGGAAGTCGGCAGAATAGGGTTTAGTCTGGTTCAGGATATGAGTAAACTCGTGGTAAACAGTTTTGAGATAATACTGGTTGATGCTCTTCGCATCCGTCAACACCTGATCGATGTAGTTGATACCCGATAGTAAAATCTTCTTTCCTCCTTCTGCCGTACCGAGAATATAGGTACCGTTGTTCTTGAATTCCCAGTTCCCCATGAGGTAAATCAGTTTGGGAAAGTTGTTGCGGGTGAAGTCAATCCCCGCTGCTTCGTCGAACGCCTCGAGGCAGGAATACTTCACCAAATTGGCCATCTTCACGGCTCTGTCGTATCGGGCGGGAACGGTATAATAAGAGAAGTCGGACTCGACATCTTTGTATCGGTATTTGAACTCGATGTTATACGTGTCGATGTAGTTCCGCTTGAGCCATTGGTCGAGAGGTGTCGACCCTTCTTTGCCCAAGGTGATGACGCTCTCCGACGAGAGCTTATCTTCTGAGCAACTGCCTGCGAAAAGCGTACACAGCCCCAACAGACAGGTGGATATGAATAGGTTCTTTTTCATCTTTGTGCTGAATTTATCGTTAAACGTCGCTTGTTAGTTTCTCGGATTGGGCGTCTGACCAGCATCCAACGTGCTTGGCGGAAGCTGGATGGCGCGGCGCGGGTCGTCTTGCAACAGGCGATCGGTCACTTTCTCGGGTACGCCGCTGCTGTCAATGACACGTCGAACAATCTCGATGCCATACCGTTTAATGTCGAACCAACGAGCACCCGTATGCAAGGCTTCGATGCGCTTGAAGCCTAACACGCACTGCAACATACATTCTTGCCTGCTGCCTTCTGCCTCGATGGCAAACTTAGGATGAAGATGCTTCTTGATGGTAGACAGCATCTTGTCCGCATCCTCATAGCTATAACCGATGGGCTTGTAGAAAGCCTCGATAGAAGAGGGCGTAAGCACCATCGTGGTTTTCAGGATGTTCTGCATCCAAAGAGTGAGATCGGCTGCCGCGAGGTCGTATTTCTTCAGCATGATGTAAGCCTCGGCTCTGTTCAAGAGGCATTCGTCGGTGGTAAATGCCGGGAAGATGGTCTTCAGATACCCCGTATGCTTCACAGGGTCTGTCTCTTGGAACAGGAATGGAATACGCCAAGGGATGTCGTAAGCCTCGTCTACGCCGACAACATAGAGGAACGGACCTTGATCGTAGAACGTGGCACTGCCCCATATATTAGGAGCTTTGAATGTCTCATTGTTATCCAAATAAGGGCCGTGTGCATATTTCTTGAGAGCGTAAAAGTTATTAAACGCACGTGGTGCCTCGGAGGCCACACTTTGCAACAGCAGGTTGCACTTGTTCGAGCTCTCCACATATTTCAGTGTGTAAGCTTTGCGGTCGCGCTGCATATCCTCATAGCTTTTCCAGTCTCTAAGCACTGTCTGAGGCGAGTTTCCAAGGCAAGCGCCGGCATATTGCACAGCTTTCTGCCACTCTTCGTGGAATAGATAATAGCGTGTTGCAAAGGCATATGCCGCTTTTTGATTGAAATGGAACTTCAGAACCTTAAGGTGCGAGTCGCCCACCAGGGGCAGACCCTCTTCAAGGTCTTTACCTATTTTCTCGTAAACAGCAGCTACCGTCTCGCGATTACGCACCACACCAATCTTCGTATCGGTGTCATACATATAAGGAATACCCAGATCCTTGTTGCCGGTTTGAGTGTTATAGTTCTGACAGAACAGGTTCACCAACATGAAGTGGGCGTAGGCGCGACATATCAAGGCCTCTCCCTTGCACTCTTTCAGTTCTACGGTGGTTGCTCCACCCTGTTCTTCTATAGCCTTGAGGGCCGTATTGGCATTGGCAATAGCCGAGTAATAGCTACCCCACCAACGTTCGGGCGCATCGTTAGGTGCCACATCGGTAATCGTTTCCCATCGGTAGGTCTGATCAAAGAACCTATCGGTGCGGGTATTCTTGTATTCGTCTGCATTGTCCGACATGTATTCTGTCACCATTAGGTTAGAGTTAACCGAGTAAGCAGAAACCAATATTCCTTTGATTTTCTCTACGTTGTTCACCGTTGTACGGTTGTCGGGATTCACATTGAGAAAGTCGTTGCAGCCGCTCAGCAACAGTCCCAAGGCCACGAGACCTGTGCTTACTATCTTATTCTTCTTCATTGTCTTCTTCTTTTTAGCATTCTTAGATCGTTCTTCTCCTATGAAGGAAAGGCAGAGACGGGTTCTCCCCTGTCTGTCCATCTATCGAAGAAAAACCTTTCTTGTCATTAAAGCCCTACTCTTAGTGTGAAGGTGAACTGCTTAGCCATCGGAATAGCCACACCGCCGGTATTAAAGAACTCGGGGTCTTGCCCGTTCAGCTTCTTGTCGGCATAAAGCAACAGCAAGTTAGTGCCCTGCAACTTCATCGAGATGGTGCTAAGACCGAGGTTCGAAATGAGCTTTTTGGGCAGGTCGTACCCTAAGGAAACCTCTTTCAAACGGATAAAGTCGCCCTTGGCAATACGTTCCGTCGAGTAGTTGTAGGCACTGTAAGCAATGTTGAGATTCGCAATTTCGTAGTTCTGGCGTGCCGTTGCGATACCTGGAATATTCGTAGTTTTCTCGTCACCGGGTATTCTCCAGCGGTTGCGAAACTCTCTTGGAGTTGCGGTAAGATCGCTATAAGAATTCCTAAAGCACGGATTCAACCGCACCACATTACCGAACGAGTAGGTGAGAAACACGTTGAGCGTAAATCCCTTGTAAGTGAAGATATTGCCGAAGCTACCCGTATTCGTCGGGTCTGTAGGTCCTTCATACTTCAGGAAGTTCAGTTTCTCGGGGTCGGAGGTTTGGAATTGAATTCCCTTCACCGAGATATTTCCATCCTGGTCGCGGAAAGTGGGCAGTCCATCGCCCGTAAGTCCCATGAAAGGAATAGAGAACAGCGAGCGTGCCGGATATCCTTTGCGAGCGAATCCCGAACCGCTTACCAAACCGTACATCCTTGTACGGGCCTTCAAATCTGTGATTTCATTATGGATATACGAGTAGATAAAGTTGGTGGTCCACGTAAAGTTCTTCGTTTTGATGTTGTTGGTGGTCAGACTCAGCTCCAAACCGTTGCTCTCCATCGAGGCTACATTGCCATATTTGGTAGAGAATCCGTCGGTTCCGTCGGTAGCCGTAGCTCCCACAAGGTCGTAGTTGTTACGTTTATACCAGTCTACCGAGAGGTTAATGCGGTTTTTCAGGAAACCAATGTCCACGCCTAAGTTCAGTTCATGCTTCTTTTCATAGGTCAAGTCGGGGTTGGCAGGGTTCGATCTATACAATCCTGTCTCACTATTACCCGTGAAATATCGCCAGGGCGTGATGCTTTTGATGATCGCCAGAGCGTTTGTCACCGGCGGACGGTCAGCTGTGAGCGAGTAGGAAGCCTTGAAAGTGAAATGAGACATCACCTTGCCCACTTTCTTCTCAAACCAAGGCTCTTCATGTGCGTTCCATGCTGCCGACACATTCCAAGTGGGGAGCCATCGTGACTGTCGCGAAAGACCCAAGCCATTGGTGCCTTCATAGCGCAAAGTGCCGTTCACGGTGTAGCGTCCTTTCCACGAATAGGTAGCATTGGCAAAGAAAGCCGCACTACGCGTATTGGTATTGCCGAGCCCATAATAACTACCGCCATCCTCTTGCTTCTTCTTGAACATCTGATAAGCCCAATTCGCCTCTTCACCCATCTCGTATTGCATGCCATAACCTTGGAACCACGAGCTGTGACGCGTATAAGAATTGGTCTCCATACCTAAGTACGTATTGATGATATGGTCTTTAGCGATAACGTCGTTGTAGCTGGCCGATGCGCGGAAGTCCCATCCGAACATTCGGTTATCCGTGCGATGATACATTCCTCCGTAAGGCAACACCGACATAGGGAGGTCGAACAGATGCTCCGGATCTTTGTAAAGATAGGGGTTATTGTTACGAATCACCGACGTATACATAGCTCGGTAGGCCTGTGCTTGGTTTGAACTCTCCGTGATATAATGTTCGCGCGAGGTCCCGGTATATTTTACTGCGCCTAAAACACTAAGGTCTACCTTGGTGATAGGTTTGTAACTCAACTTCGCCTGTGCTCGGAAGTCGGCTACATTCAGGTCCATATAGTTGTTTTCCAGTTCGTGCAGAATGTTGAACGGGGCATAACTGCGTGTGTAGAACGTGTGAGCATCCAGCGTTCTCGAGGTATTCACCGCATACGAGTAAGGGTTGATATCGAAATCGCGACTCACTTCGCCCGACACGGGATCGGTTCCAGAACTCAAAGTGCCAGGAGCCGTCTGCTTACGGTAAGATCCATTACCGATAAGGCCCAGTTGCAGCTTCTTCGACAGGTTGAAAGAAGCATTGAGATTGAGAGTATAGCGTTGCACATTGCTACGCAAGCTCCATCCCGGATCTAACATTGCGCTCAGCGAAGCATAGAGTTGTGCTTTCTCCGTACCGGCCGTAACGCTCACCGAATGGTTGTGCATGATGTTGTTGGAGAAGAGTTCGCTGAACCAATTGGTGTTTCGATACTCGGCATCGTGCAGATAAGCCGCTTTTGCCTCGGGCGTATTGGGTAGGAGAAACTGCCCGGTCATGGGGTTATAGGCACTCAACATCTGATACATCTTTCCGTAAACGCCCGAGTTAGAAGCATTGGCCACCTCGGCATATTTTAGCCATCCCTTCTGCTCCATGTCCTGATAAACGTCCATTTGCTCTTGCGAGTTCATCAAGTTGAGTTGAGAATAGTTGGGAATAAGGCGCATCGTGTATTCGCCCGTATAGCTAATGTGTACCTGTCCGGCACGTCCTTTCTTAGTAGTAACGACAATCACGCCCGCCATTGCTCGTGCTCCGTAGATAGAGGTGGCCGAACCGTCTTTAAGAATCTGAAAGCTCTCGATATCGTCGGCATTCAAACCGGCGATAGCCGACGAGATCAGGGTCGACGCATCGCCCGAAGACAGCGCGTCGGCATCCACGTTCACCACATCTTCCATGATGACACCGTCGACCACCCACAGCGGTTTCGAACTGCCATAGATAGACGTAGCACCACGCACTCTAATCTTGGGAGCCGTTCCGAAGGTGCCCGATACGTTCTGCACGCTCACACCTGCGGCCCGCCCTTCCAGCGAACGGCTGATGTCGGGCATACCGCTGATCTTGGCATCGTCGGCCTTAATCTTGGTGGTAGCTCCCGTAAAGAGCCGCTTATCGGTTGTGGTCATACCCGTAACCACCACCTCTTGCAACGTCTGATTGGGATTCAGCGTGACGGTCATGCCGTTTTTAGCTTTCACGGTCTGCGTAGCCATTCCCACATAACTAATGGAAATGAGTTTTCCTTCGGCAACATGGATGGTAAACTTACCGTTCAAGTCGGTCACGGCCTTTGCTTTGTCGCCCTGCGCAACAACAGAAGCCCCGATGATCGGTTCTCCGTCTTCTCCGGAAACGACTGTTCCGGAGATTTTTTCTTGGGCAAATGCCATTCCTATACAGAGGAATAAGGCTCCCAAAATCATACTCATTCGTCTTTTCATATCAAGCTCTCGTGTTGAAATTTGCCTTCATTTGTCTTTCGTGTTATACTTATTTGGCAAATGTATGAATTATTTCGTTTTATTACAAGAAAAATAATGAAAATATCTTTCTTATTTTCATTTTATTCGTTTTCCTGCCTTTCCCTTGTCATTTTTAAGGCTAAAATGGCGATTCAAGATGTTTTTGTAAGACAAAACGACTCTTTTCGAGAGTTCTTCCAGACGTACGGATAAAGAAAAGAAGGGATTTTTCTCTACTTGATCTTCTGCGCCAACTTAAAAAGCGTGCCCGTCGGGCACACGAAACGACAGTAGGGACGGGGCACCCACACCGAGAGCACGATAAAAAGCAGGGCCCATACGATGACAATCCACGAGGCCGACTGGAGGATAAAGGCCACAAACATCTCGTAATTCATCCACGAGGCCCACACGTTCGTGATGAGAAGCAACATCAGCACGCCCCAAAGCCATTTGCGGAAACGTTCCAGTCGGCGTTCCGTTCGCAGGCCGATCTTCCACTTCCGGTGGTGTATCTTCCCTGTTAAATCCTGCAATGAGCCGCAGGGACAGAGATGTGTGCAATAATAATTTTTCTTTCCGAAAAACGGATAGATAAAAGCCGTGATCAACATCACCACCGGCACGAGAGCAGTCCAGAGATTGACACCGTTGGACACATAACTCACGATGAGCGAATAGGAGATAAAGGTGCCCGTCCAGAAGCCCAACACCACCACGTTGAGTACCTTCTGCACCGTGCGATAGCGTTTGTTTCGACTAAAAAGGGGAACGATGGCTCCCAGCAACACCACAACGAGGGCAGCAAGAGCCGCCGGCGAGCGATCGATCTGTTGCCAAAGACTGGGCCGATGGGCTTTTTTCTGTGCATATTGCAGTCCTCTTTGCACAGCAGCAATCAAGGCTTTAGACGAGAAAGTGGCTCCGCTCACCGCGTCTACCTGCAGGTTCAGAGCCTCTTCCGTGGTTTTTCCTTGCCAAAGAGGCAAGAGTTCTGCAGCCATTTCGAAAAAATCGGGCGTCTCACTATTCTCCAACGCCACCACCTTTTGCACCTTTCCCTCTTTGAGATAGATCTCCAACGGCACCGGTCCGGCATATCCCTGCACATCTTTTGCCAGCGGTGCGGTGTAGATCACCACTCGCCCGTCAGCCAGTGTTCGCATCGTGTCGGGTGTTTGGGTTGTTTTCCCGTTGGGTTGTTGGCTCGTGAGTTCGTAGCCCATCAACTTTCGTTCCTTATGAACAGCCGCTGCCACCATCACCAACAGGCAGACCAGGAAACTGAACCCATGCTTTGCCAATCCTTTTCTCATTCTTTTTCTCTTGTTTTGCTTTGTAAAGGGCTCCTCCAACGGGGCCATCTGCATCGCCTTTCGTGCGCTTTCCGCGTTCTGTTACGGTCTTTGTTCTTTTGTGTCTTCTCTGATGGGCAGGCTATCTACCAGCGAAGTCGATCTGTGTGCAGACGAAAGCGAACGGGATGCTCTGTTTTGTATCTGTTGTTTCCCAACGAATCAAATGGGGGCTTCAAAGGTATGGCATTTTATTGATACGTGCAAGCCAGAGGGGCAGAATTGCAATTCCACCGCACACGCCCTTCTCTTGTTCGGCCGGCTCTTTTCTTTCCCCCTTCCTTTTGCCCCAAGGCGACCCCCGCTTGATAGTCAACGAAACGCTAAAAAGCCTAAATTGTTGCTCGAATCCGGGCGAAATCTCTATCTTTGTTGCCCAAATGATGAGAAAATCAGCAACTCTTCTCCTCTCGTTCCTCCTCTCTACAATGATTGTATGGATTGGTTCGGGCATCCTCACAGTAGTGTGTGAGCATACGGGGAATGTCTCTCTTGCCAGCGTTCCATCAAAAAAACATTGCAACACTGCGGACGATGGGCATTGCATGAAGCTGCAAATGAAAACCCTATCGCCAACAGATATGGCGCCAACGGGCATCCATCAGGTTCTGCCCGTTCAGCTTTCTCTTCTTCCGCAACTGCTAACGCTTCCTCAACTCTTGCCTTTGCCCATTTTGGCAAAGGTTCCCGGAAGAATGTCGCCCCTGCTTTGGCATGGCTCGGCGCGGCAATATCTTCGAATGCTGACAACACTTTTAATTTGATTCTTTCGTTCCCCATTCCTGTTCACACCAGCAATGGAGGCTTCGTCGCACCTTTTTGGCAGAGTCCCTAAAGGGCGTAGGCGTGACCAATTGCCAACCATCCCATGTTGTTCTAAGGTTTAGAACGGTCGACGGCCCCGCTGTTCGTTCGCCAAAAAGGCTCGCGTGCCTGCCGTTGGGGCGCCTTTGGTTGGCAATTTCATCAACATGAGCAACAACAAAGAATCAAATCAAATGAAGAAAATCATATCTCTATCTGGGCTAACGCTTTTGTTGGCGATGCCCATAGCAGCCCAAACGGCTGCCCCCGACTCTGCTACAACAATGAAAGAGCAGACGTTAGCAAACGTAACCATCACCTCTCGTAAGGCCACAACACGCTCACTCAAAGGGGCAATCAATGGCAAAGAGATTCTCCGCGACGAGCTTTTCAAGGCGGCTTGCTGCAATCTTGGCGAGAGTTTCGTCACCAATCCCTCTGTCGATGTGAACTATTCCGACGCCACAACGGGGGCAAAGCAAGTGAAATTGCTGGGCTTAAGTGGCACGTATGTGCAGATGTTGACCGAGAATCTACCCAACTTTCGAGGGGCAGCCCTACCCTATGGACTGGGATATGTTCCCGGAAGCTGGATGAAAAGCATGCAGGTGAGTAAGGGAAACTCCTCGGTCAAGAACGGATACGAAGCCATTACCGGACAAATCAACGTAGAATATGTGAAGCCAGAAGACGACAAAGGACTCTCGATCAACCTCTATGGAAGCACCATGGGCAAGTTCGAAGCAAACGCAGATGGGAACTTACACATCAACGGCGATAAGAATTTGAGCACCGAAATACTGGCGCACGTAGAAAACAATTGGAGCCATCACGATGGCAATAGCGATGGATTTCAAGACGATCCGCAGATAAAACAGTATAATTTGCAGAACCGTTGGTTTTGGAAACGGGGCAATTACATCTTGCACACAGGTCTGTCGCTCTTGAAAGAAGACCGTACAAGCGGACAAACCCACAAGGGCCAAGCACTGTTTGGGGGTCTTTCGCCCTACCGAATCGAGATCAACACCAACCGTTACGAGGGTTATATGAAGCATGCTCTTATCCTAAATGCAGCACACGGAACGAATTTGGCTTTCATGGGGAATGTTTCTTTGCATCAGCAGGATGCTCGTTATGGCATCAAAGAATATGATGTGAACGAGAAAAACGCCTATGCCTCGTTGATTTTTGAAACCGATTTCACCCCCAGTCACAACCTTTCTGCGGGCTTAAGCCTCAATCACGATGCGCTTCGGCAGAGCCTCTCGCTGCCCCAAGGCGTTGTTCCATCCGTCTATGGCAATCTTTATCCGATAGAAAGGGCCCTTGAGAGCGAAACAACACCAGGTGCATACGTGCAATATACCTACAGTATGAACCACCATTTTGTGGCTATGGCTGGTCTGCGGGTAGATCATAGCAACGTGTATGGCACCTTTTTCACCCCGCGTTTCCACCTGAAGTGGATGCCCTCAGACCTGCTCACGATCCGCCTTTCGGCAGGAAAGGGCTATCGAAGTCCACATGCACTGGCAGAAAACAACTACCTAATGGCATCGGGACGTCGTCTCATCATCGACGATCTCAGGCAAGAGGCAGCCTGGAACTACGGAACGAGCTTGAGTTTTCTCATCCCCGTGGGTCGACAGACGCTGAAGTTGAATGCCGACTATTACTACACGCACTTCCTCGAGCAGACAATCGTCGACTACGACACCCGTCCCGACGAGCTACACATCACCCATCTGGATGGGAAAAGCTATTCGCACACGGTTCAGGTAGATGCTTCCTACCTGCTGTTCAATGCTCTTGAGCTTACGGCTGCCTATCGTTACAACCTCGTGAAGGCCACTTATGGCGGACAGCTGCGGTGGAAACCGCTGCAAAGTCGTTACAAAGGGCTGCTCACACTCAGCTATAAAACGCCCTTAGGACTATGGCAGTTCGATGCAACAGCAGTGTTGAACGGTGGCGGAAGACTGCCAGAACCTTACACAACACCGCTGGGCAACCCCTCATGGGAGCGCCATTTCAGTGCATACGGGCAGCTGAACGCGCAGATCACACGCTATTTTCGCCATTTCTCGGTGTATATCGGGGGCGAAAACCTCACCAACTACAAACAGAAGAACCCCATCGTGGGCTATAACAACCCTTGGGGCAGAGCTTTCGAACCCACAATGATCTACGCACCGGTGCAAGGTGCAATGGGATATGTGGGCATTCGCATGAATCTTGGAAAACGATTGTAGGCCCTCCTGCAACCGTTGCAGCTCGTTAAAAACAAAAAACAATCAACCCGGACAGAGGCATGGCAACACAACCGGTGCCTCTTTCCACAACAAATAAAGAAATGAAAAAAAATATTTTCTCGATGGTGCTCTCTTTGTTCGCCATCATCGCAACCGCAAAAGATGTTCAAACCGTTGTCTTTACCACCACTCCGCAGATGCATTGTGCCAACTGCGAGGCAAAGATAAAGGGTAATCTCCGCTTCGAAAAGGGGGTCAAAGCCATCCGAACCGATGTCGAAGCGCAAAAGGTTTACGTTTCTTACGACCCTAAGAAAACAACCGAAGAGAAACTTCAGAAGGCTTTCGAGAAGTTTGGTTATAAGGCTACGAAAACCGATCAGAAAGCAAAGATTCCCACACACGAGGGAGAAGCTTGCAAGAACATGTGATTTCCAGAGGCTAAAAGAAGTTGCCACCCCACGCAGTGCCCCTTTGTTGAGGCTTTGCATGGGGTGGCTTTGCACCGCAATGAGGTTCAGAAGGGTGCGTCGTTTCTAAAAAAGGGCCTGCCCTGTGGGCTGCAACCTGGGCCTGTTACACCTTATTATATATAAGGGGATGGGGCAATGGGGTAGGGATGTGCCAGCGTTTGGAGGTAGGGAGCTATCTTTCTGAACCTCAAGCGATTAGGAGTAGGGTTGCAAAAGACCACTTTTTGCAACCCATTTTCTTGTCTTTTGCATCCTAAAAGCTAAGAAAATGGCGGCTAAAAGGCTGCCTTTTGGCATGCCCTTGCTGATGGTTGGGAGGATGAGTGGGGGCGTTGCCGCTTTCGAGGGATTTTCGCTGGCGCCGTTAAAGTCCAATGAAGCCAGTGCCAACAACGAGCAACACCACTGCCGAAATCCTGCAAGGAGGTGCCCAACGGGCCGCTCCGCTTTTATTTCGGCTATTTATTTGCTCTGTCCTTAGAATATCGTTATTTTTGCATAACTTTAATTGAAAAAAGATGATAACATTATATCCGAAACTGATTACAGATGTCTTGGCCACGGTGATGTATCCGGGTACGAAGAAAAACCTGATCGAGAGCGGCATGTTGGCAGACGATGTGCGCATCGACGGGATGAAGGTGAGCTTCACATTGCTCTTTCCCAAAGAGACCGATCCTTTTCTCAAGTCTACCCTCAAAGCCACTGAGGCAGCCCTGCACTATCACATCAGCAAAGACATCGAGGTGGAAATCAAAACCGAATTCGCCTCGAAACCCCGGCCCGAGGTGGGCAAACTCCTGCCGCAGGTGAAGAATATCATCGCCGTGAGTTCGGGAAAGGGGGGCGTAGGAAAGAGCACCGTCTCGGCCAATTTGGCCATTGCACTGGCCAAACTGGGCTATCGGGTGGGACTGTTGGATGCCGATGTCTTCGGACCTTCTATGCCAAAGATGTTCGATGTGGAAGGAGCGCGCCCCTATGCCACGCAGATAGACGGCCGCGACTTGATCGAGCCTGTCGAGAAATATGGCGTCAAGCTACTCAGCATCGGCTTTTTCGTCGGCAAAGAGACGGCTACGCTATGGCGCGGCAGCATGGCTTCGAATGCGCTCAAACAGCTCATCGCCGACGCCAACTGGGGCGAACTCGACTTCTTTATCCTCGACACACCGCCGGGAACCAGCGATATACACCTCACACTCTTGCAGACGCTCGCCATTACGGGAGCGGTGATTGTGAGTACGCCGCAAGATGTGGCTCTGGCCGATGCACGAAAAGGTATCGATATGTACCGCAACGAGAAGGTGAACGTGCCCATTCTCGGCCTCATCGAGAATATGGCTTGGTTCACTCCTGCCGAATTGCCCGAGAATCGCTACTATCTCTTCGGGCGAGAGGGCTGCAAACGTTTGGCCGAAGAGATGCATGTGCCCCTCTTGGCGCAGATTCCTATCGTGCAAAGCATCTGTGAGAACGGTGATCAAGGTACGCCTGCCGCACTCGATGTGGAAACGATGACAGGACAGGCGTTCATCAATCTGGCGCAAGCAGTGGTCACTGTCACCAACAGACGTAACAAAGAGCAGGCTCCAACGCAGATTGTGCAGGTGAATCGATAGCGGTTTTGCTTCTCGTTCTTTACCGGAATATTCGGGACTTCGTGCGCGCGCGATACCTTATATATAGTCAACAGAAAATAACATTATACAGAAGAGATATGAAAAGAATACTGCTTGGACTGCTCTTTGCTTTATCGGCGGTGCCCATTCTTACGTTTTTAACCAGTGCCGTGCAGCACGACGAAGTGCTGACAACCGAAAATGGTGTGACCATTATCAACACCACCGAGCTGACACGAGACGTTAAAGGATTTAAAGGCACAACGCCTGTGAAGATTTACATCAAGAACAACAAGGTGATTCGGGTGGAAGCGTTGCCCAATCGCGAAACACCCAAGTTCTTCGAACGGGCCAAAGCCATCCTCGCAGCTTGGGAAGGAAAGCCCATGGCTAAGGCTGCCAAGACCGAACCAGATGCCGTGAGCGGTGCCACGTTCTCGTCTAACGCGCTGATTAAGAACGTACAGGCCGGTTTAGCGTATTATAAGAAAAAGAAATAACGCTGCTTTCCCACTCCGACGGGCCTCCTTGCGGCCTATCGATGCTGTGTTGCGGGTAGCCCGTCAACCTCATTTAAATCCCTATCCGATGAAGTTGTTCTCCCTTTTTCTCAGTTTCTTGGCAGTCGTTTGTCCTCTCGATGGAGCGGCACAGACGGGTTTGGAGGTTCCGAAAAGGCTCGCTCCCGTGGCGAAAGACAGTCTGTTGACAGGTCAATCTCAGGCGATCATCCGAAAAACCCTTGACGGTTGGAGCAACAAAGGGCTCATTCTGAATCCTCTCGACGCCTTAAACGGTCGACTTCCGGGTGTGAACGTGTCGCGCGGAGGCGACCAACGGCAGGCCATGCTCAACAGTGTGCGGGTGCGCGGAACGACTTCTCTCACCGGCGGAAACGACCCTTTGGTGGTGATCGATGGCGTTTCGAGCGATATTGCCACGCTGTCTACCATCTATCCGGCCGACATTCTGTCGTTCAAAGTGTTGAAAAATGCTTCGGAAACGGCTCAATACGGTTCGCGAGGGGCATCGGGCGTCATCCTCGTTACGACCGTTCAAGGACTGAAAGGGCAGTTTCGCATCTCTTACGACGGAAATATCGGCTTCGAATCGGTGTATAAAAACCTCGAGATGTTGGACCGAGAGGGATATATTTCGACAGCTCGAACGCGGGGATTGAGCTATAACGACGGTGGTGAAGACAACGATTTCCCCGCCGCCATCACCCGAACAGGTTTCATTCAGAACCATCATCTGGCCTTTACAGGTGGCAATGAACAAGCCAACTACCGTGCCTCGGTGAGCATTATGGAACATCAAATGCCGGTGAAAGCCAACGAATATCGCAATTTTACAGCAAAATTCGATCTCATGCAGCAGGCTTTCGACCATTGGCTCACCATCAACTTCGGCGTGTTCGGCTCGTCCTTGGCCAACAAAAAGATATTCGACACGCAGAGGTTGTTCTACTCTGCCGCCTCGCAAAACCCCACTTTCTCTGCTCATCGCAACGCTTCGGGCGGCTGGGATGTCAACACGCTGGCCTCACAAATTGCCCATCCGATGGCTCTTTTGCTACAAAAGGACGACGAACGGGGGCTGAACCTCAACACACACGTCACGTTTGACTTTGCCTTGGCCAAGCATCTGACCGCCAAAATCTTCGGTTCTTATTCTTATAACTCGATGGAGAACGCGCAATTTCAACCCACCTGGACCGAAGCACACGGCAGAGCTTATCGCCGAGAGTCAAAGATGGAAGACCTCTTGGGCAGCTTTCAGCTCGTCTATCACCGCACATGGGGCGTTCATGCCTTAGCGTTTACCGCCCATTCGGAGTATCAGAAGAGTCGACGGCAGAACTTTTACACCACCGTTCGCGGCTTTGTCAATAACGATTACGGCTATAACAACCTCATGGCAGGCAACATTCATCCTTACGGAGGTACGGGAAGCGGATACGAATCGCCGTCGCTCGCCTCGCTGATGGGGCATTTGAACTATACGTTGCTGGACCGTTATGTGGCATCCTTGAGTCTTCGGGCCGATGGTTCTTCATTAGTGGGCGACAACAACACCTGGGGTTATTTTCCGTCGGTTGGCCTTGAGTGGAACGTTCAGCAAGAGCCTTGGCTACGAAACCTGCGACATTGCAACCTCCTCAAACTGAGAACAAGCTACGGACGATCGGGAAATCTCGGCGGAATCACGGCCTACAATGCTCTCTATGCTTTGATGCCCAACGGCGTTGTGCCTTATTATGGCGTGCCAACGGTAACGCAAGGCCTGCTGAAGAACGTCAATCCCAATCTGAAATGGGAGACTCGGAGTTCGTTTAACATCGGTCTTGAAGCCGGACTCTTCGATAACCGACTGCATCTCTATGCCGAATACTATGCATCAAAGACCACAGACATGCTCTATAACTATGATGTAAGTGTGCCTCCGTTTGCTTTCAACAAGCTGTTTGCCAACATCGGAAGCATGAGTAACAGTGGTTTCGAACTGGGATTAGGGGTAGATCTGATTCGCAAACACGACCTGGAACTCAGCGTAAACCTCAATCTCTCGATGCAAAAGAACCGATTGCTCTCGCTCAGCGGCAAGTATGGCGACGAGTATCTCTCATCGCCCGATATCACACCGGTGGGTTCTCTCAATGGTGCCGGCATGCATGGAGGGCACAACAACATTGTTTATCAAATCGTAGGTCAGCCGCTTGGCGTGTTCTATCTTCCTCATTGCACCGGTTTAGAGCAAGCCCCCGATGGGTCTTATCGGTATGTTTGCGCCGATTTAGACCACAACGGACGTATCAATCTCGAAGATGGCGGCGACCGATATGTGGCCGGACAAGCCGTTCCAAAGGCTTCATTGGGATCGAACATCAGCTTTCGATACCGCCATTGGGATGTAGCCATCCAGCTGAACGGGGCTTTCGGGCATAAGATTTACAACGGAACGTCGCTCACCTACATGAATATGGGCAGTTTTCCCGACTATAACGTACTGGCAGAGGCCCCGACACGCAATATCAAAGACCAAACTGCCACTGACTATTGGCTTGAACCGGGCGACTATCTCAACTTCGATTACCTCACCGTGGGCTACAATCTGCCCGTCGTTTCGCGTTATATCAGTGCGCTGCGACTTTCTTTCAGCGTCAACAATCTGGCTACACTCACTGCCTACAGCGGACTAACGCCCATCATCAACAGTCATGTGGTGAACAACACGTTAGGCATCGACGACAAGCGTTCTTACCCTCCCTACCGCTCTTTCTCGCTTGGCATGAGCATACAGTTCTGACATCACACCTGCAAATCCCCTCATCATGCGTTCCGTCAAGTCTCTTTTCACGCTCACAGCTATTCTGTTGACCATTGGACCGGGGCTCTTCTCATGTCTCGACGACCAGCCTCGCGACCGTCTTTCGGAAGCGCAGGTCTTCGATTCGCCCGCCAGTTTGTATCTCAACACCGTCGGAGAGCTCTACAATTACATCGGTGGCGAGGCCGATGGCAACGGACTTCAAGGCACCTATCGCGGTGTTTACGACTACAACACCTTTACCACCGATGAGGCCATCATCCCTATTCGCGGGGCCGACTGGTACGATGGCGGCTTCTGGCAACGCCTTTACCGCCACGAATGGAGTGCCGACGACCAGGAGCTTTACACCCTTTGGTGTTATCTCTACAAAGTGGTTGTGCTCTGCAACGATGCCCTCGGCAGACTCGACAAGCACCGTTCGCTCCTCACCACCGGCCAATACGAGAGCTATCGGGCCGAAGTGCGTGCCATCAGGGCGATGTTCTACTATTATCTGATCGATCTTTTCGGCAACGTACCACTGCTCACCGCACCCGAAAGTAAGGTGAACCGGGTGACGAACACCCGTCGCAGCGAGGTATTCAGTTTTGCTTTCGACGAATTACAGACCGTTGCTCCGCAGCTCGCCCCTACCCCTTCCCACCACATGGGCAACTATTATGGCCGGCTGACACGTCCTGTGGCCTATTTCCTGCTGGCCAAACTGGCCCTCAACGCCGAGGTCTTCAGTTGCGATAACCCCACGACCACAGCCCGAAAGGCCGGGCGCGACATCTATTTCACCGTGAACGGCGTGCAGATGAATGCCTGGCAAACCGTAATTCACTACTGCAACCGAATCGCCGACCTGGGCTATCGACTCGAAAACAACTATGCCGACAATTTCAAGATCCACAATGAGAACTCGGCTGAGAACATCTTTACCATCCCCATGGACAAGCATCTCTATGCCAACCAATATCAATACCTCTTTCGCTCGCGCAATTATCACCATGGCAAGGCCCTCGGACTGGGTTCCGAAAACGGAGCCTGCGCCACGCTTTCCACCGTCCGCGCCTTTGGCTACGGCACCCCGCAGGTGGACCATCGCTATGCGCTGAACTTCTATTCGGACACGATTCTTGTAGACGGCGACACCGTTCGGCTCGACGACGGCACACCGCTCGTCTACCAACCTCTTGAAGTACAGTGCAACTTGTCGGCCTCTCGCTACATCAAAACAGCCGGCGCGCGGATGAGCAAATATGAAATCGACCGCAAAGCCTTCTTCGACGGCAAACTGCAAGACAACGACATCGTGCTCTATCGCTATGCCGACGTACTGCTGATGCTGGCAGAAGCCAAGGTGCGCAACGGGCAAAACGGCGACGCTGAGCTGCATCTCGTGCGTGCCCGGGCAGGAATGGGGCCGCGAACAGCCACCCTCGACAACATCCTCGCCGAGCGTCTACTCGAGCTGATGTGGGAAGGTTGGCGCCGACAAGACCTGATTCGCTTCTCGAAGTTCACCCAAGCCTACGACCTACGCACGCCCTTGACTGGCGAAAGCAACGGCCATACCACCCTTTTCCCTATTCCCAACCGCGCTATCGGGGCCAACAAACGCCTCCAACCCAACAGCGCGTTCTGATCGCTCTGGCAAAAAGGCCTCGCATCGTCGGTGTTTCATTCGCCCCATTTCGTTTCAATGAGATACCGTTGCTCTCCCTTTCGCCATCGTCTTTTGTGCCCTGGCTTTACAAAAGCTAAGAAAACGACGTGCAAAAGCTAAGAGTTGGGAGTGTAAAAGCTAAGAAAATGCAAGGTAAAAGCTAAGTGTTTGAAAATCAATTTCTAAAATATTGATACGCAACGACTTATCATATACTTAAACATCTGCGGCGTTACGCGTCCCGCGTCAATAAGTTGCGCCCGTTCGTTTGGCTCTTTCAAAAGACTTATGTCTGCCGTGCTGTTTGCGGTTTTGACATCACACAGAGATAATTTTTTTGCGGTCTCGTCTCCACATATCAGAAAATCTTTGTAACTTTGCACACCAAATGTGTGACTTGGAAACCTTTCAAATCAACCTCAAGACACTTGGCCAAGGCGTAACCCGAATGGAATTCGACGTAAACGACGACTTTTTTCGGGCTATTGACGCGCCCGAAGTGCAAAGAGGAGAGCTCAAAGTAGAGCTGGAAGTCGACAGAAGAGTCGATCTTTTCGAGCTGAACTTTCATGTAAAAGGTTCGGTCAGCATTCCTTGCGACCTCTGTCTCGACGAAATGCAGCAGTCTGTCGACACGGATCATCGACTGATTGTGAGATTCGGAGAAGCAAATTCGGAAAGCGAAGAGATGGTGATCGTGGAAGAAGAAAGCGGTGTTCTCGACCTGTCGTGGTTCGTTTACGAGACGATTGCACTGGCTATTCCTATTCGACATGTGCACGAATCTGGCCTATGTAACCCCGAAATGATAGACAGCCTCAAGGCACATGTGGCTCATACCGATGGAAACGGACCGACAGAACAGGCCGTAGACCCACGGTGGATGAAACTGAAACAAATAAAAAACAATATTAAAGATTAAAACAAAATGGCACATCCTAAAAGAAGACAGTCGAAAACTCGCACGCTGAAGAGAAGAACTCACGATAAGGCTGTTGCTCCTACACTGGCACTTTGCCCTAACTGTGGCGCTTATCATGTATATCATACCGTTTGTCCCACCTGCGGACAATACCGCGGAAAGGTGGCTATCGTCAAGGAAGAGATTGCAGAATAATGGATAAAATTAATGCGATAATCACAGGCGTCGCAGGCTATATCCCCGATTATGTGCTCAATAACGAAGAGCTCTCGAGGATGGTAGACACTAATGACGAATGGATTACTACGCGTACGGGCATCAAAGAACGCCGCATCCTGACGGAAGAGGGACTTGGAACGTCTTATTTGGCGCGAAAAGCGGCGAGACTTCTGATGAAAAAGACTGGGGCAGACCCCGACAGTATCGATGCTGTTATCGTCGCTACGACCACACCCGACTATATCCATCCTTCCACTGCATCGATTGTTTTAGGCAAATTAGGCTTAAAAAAGGCCTTTGCGTTCGACTTTTCGGCAGCCTGTTGCGGATTCATGTATGCCTTTGATGTGGCGTGCAACATGATTCAGAGCGGCCGACACAAGCGTATCATCGTGATCGGAGCCGATAAAATGTCGGCCATCACCGACTATTCCGACCGCGCTACGTGTCCGCTCTTTGGCGATGGAGCCGGTGCCGTGATGGTAGAAGGCACAATGGAAGAGAACGTCGGACTGATGGATTCACTCCACTTGGCAGACGGCATAGGGCTTCCTTTCCTGCATGTGAAAGCCGGAGGATCGGTTTGTCCGTCGTCGCAGTTCACCGTCGACCATCATTTACACTACACCTACCAAGAGGGTCGCACCGTTTATCGCTACGCTGTATCGGCTATGGGCGACGATTGCACCAAGCTAATGGAACGCAACAAGCTGACAAAGGACGACGTAGACTATATCGTTCCGCATCAAGCCAACCTGCGTATCATCGAAGCTGTGGCAAAAAGAGTGGGTGCTCCGATGGAGAAAGTGCTGGTCAACATTCAACGTTACGGCAACACCAGCGCAGCTTGCATGCCGTTGGTGCTGTGGGATTTTGAAAAGCAACTGAAGAAAGGAGACAACATTCTCTTCACTGCCTTTGGCGCAGGTTTCGTTCATGGCGCGTCTTATTATAAGTGGGCATACGACGGAGCTGAGGCGGCAGAGCAGAATAAATGAAATAGGAACTTCAACTTCAATAGGTAATTATCAGAGAAGACGCATCCTTTTGTATGAAAGATGCGTCTTTTTGGCCTAAAAGAAACCACTATGCATAAAGCAGGATTTGTAAACATCGTGGGCAATCCCAATGTGGGGAAGAGCACGTTGATGAACCAATTGGTGGGCGAACGTATCTCGATAGCCACCTTTAAGGCACAAACCACACGCCATCGCATCATGGGCATCGTCAATACAGACGACATGCAGATTGTATTCTCGGACACACCGGGAGTGCTCAAACCTAATTACAAACTGCAAGAGTCGATGTTGGCCTTTTCCGAATCAGCTCTAAAAGATGCCGATGTGTTGCTTTATGTCACCGATGTGGTTGAAAATCCCGAGAAAAACCTCGACTTCTTGGAGAAAGTACGAGGGATGACGATTCCCGTTCTGCTGCTCATCAACAAGATAGATGAGAGCAATCCAAAGGCGTTGGCACATATTGTGGAGCGTTGGCACAAGCTATTGCCCAACGCAGAGATACTTCCCATATCGGCTAAGAACAAGTTTGGCACCGACCTATTGCTCAAACGAATCAAAGAACTCTTGCCCGATTCTCCGCCTTACTTCGACAAAGATCAGCTCACCGATAAGCCGGCGCGATTCTTCGTGAGCGAGATCATCCGCGAAAAGATACTGCTCTACTACGATAAAGAGGTGCCTTACTCGGTGGAAGTGAAGGTAGAAAGTTTCAAAGAGACAGAGAAAATCATCCATATCAACGCCGTCATCTATGTGGAACGCGACAGTCAGAAAGGCATTATCATTGGTCATCAAGGCGTGGCGTTGAAGAAAGTGAGCACGGAGGCTCGCAAAACATTGGAACGTTTCTTCGATAAGAGCATCTATCTCGAGACCTTTGTGAAGGTAGATAAAGACTGGCGCAGCTCAAAAAGAGAATTAGACGGTTTCGGTTATAACCCAGAATAAAAAGACATGGCAAATTTAGTAGCAATCGTTGGACGGCCCAATGTGGGCAAATCCACCTTATTTAATCGACTCACAAAGACCCGTAGTGCTATCGTTAGCGATACTGCCGGCACCACACGAGACCGTCAATACGGTAAGTGCGACTGGGCAGGACGCGAGTTTTCCGTAGTAGACACGGGCGGATGGGTAGTCAATTCGGAAGACATCTTCGAGGATGCCATCCGTCGTCAGGTGCTCATTGCCACCGAAGAGGCCGATCTTGTGCTCTTCCTCGTCGATGTCAACACCGGCATAACCGACCTGGACGAAGACGTGGCCGCCATTTTACGCCGAACAAAGGTGCCCGTAGTGCTGGTGGTAAACAAAGCCGACAGCAACGAACAGATATACGAAGCTCCGGTGTTCTATTCGCTCGGACTGGGCGACCCCTATCCCATTAGTGCAGCAACGGGAAGCGGAACGGGCGACTTGCTCGACGTTGTGCTCGACAAACTCCAGCCCGTAGAGACCGAAGAGGTAGAAGACGGCATCCCGCGCTTTGCCGTTGTGGGCCGCCCCAATGCCGGAAAGAGCAGCATCATCAACGCTTTCATCGGCGAAGACCGCAATATCGTTACCGAGATAGCCGGCACGACACGCGACAGTATCTATACGCGCTTCGATAAATTCGGGTTCGATTTCTATCTCGTTGATACCGCCGGGATACGTCGAAAGAACAAAGTCACCGAGGATTTGGAATTCTACAGCGTCATGCGTTCCATCCGTTCCATCGAGCATAGCGATGTTTGCATCCTGATGATCGATGCCACCCGCGGCATCGAAGCACAGGACATGAACATCTTTCAGTTGATACAGAAGAACCAGAAGTCGCTTGTCGTCGTAGTCAACAAGTGGGATTTGGTGCAGGACAAAGACCAAAACGTCATCAAGACCTTCGAAAATGCCATCCGCGAACGCATGGCTCCCTTTGTCGATTTCCCCATCATCTTTGCCTCGGCCCTCACCAAGCAGCGTATCTTCCGTGTGCTCGAGACGGCCAAGCAGGTGTATCTCAACCGTAAAGCACGTGTGGGAACCTCGAAACTCAACGAGGTGATGCTCCCGCTGATCGAAGCTTATCCACCACCTTCCACCAAAGGGAAGTACATCAAAATCAAGTATTGCACGCAGTTACCCAACACGCAGATCCCCTCGTTTGTGTTCTATGCCAATCTGCCGCAATATGTCAAAGAGAACTATCGCCGCTTTCTCGAAAATAAGATACGCGAAAATTGGGATATGCACGGTTGCCCTATCAACGTGTTTATCCGACAGAAATAAACCTGCTTTGCAGGAGTCTCATCAACAAGTTCGACGAGATGAAGCGTTTCTATCCGGCAGAAAGGAACCCTCTTTATATATAGCTGGAAATCAGGCGCTTAGAAAACGTATTCCCATCTCTTAGCTTTTGCACCCCATTTTCTTAGCTTTTACAACTCAAAAGCTAAGAAAATGGGGTGCAAAAGCTAAGAGATAGAGAAGAAAGGAGAAGAGTAGGAAGGAGCTAAGAAGAACGAGAAAAGCGTTCCTATGGGATAGTTGGCATAAGAACATCCCCAACATAGCTCGAACTCACATAGAAATGGCTCTGTTATGAGTCGTGGTCGGCCTTGGATTTTCCTTCATGAGCCTCTACGGGTGTTATCGACTGACAACCTTTTTGTTGAACCGGAACCAGGGTAAAACGGAAGGTGCGATCGGCATAAGGCACACGATAGGGCGGCAGAGCAATGCCTCGTTCGCTCCAGGAGTCGACCCCACCAAGACCGGTTTGCAGCAAGTCGAGCGTCAGTTCGGTGTAACGCGAACGGGGAACCTGCGGCGAATGGCGTTGTTCTTTCTCTAAACCGTCGTCCAAATCGGCAATGGCGTAGTGCAAGGCAGAAGCGGAGAAAAGTTCGGGACTAAGGATCCGGAAACCGAATCCCTTCGCATCCTCCTGTCGCCACCAACGAATGTCGCTCTTCGTGCCCGTTTCTTGCGGGCGGATATAGGCATAAAACTGCTCGTCGGCGGTTTGTTGATAGATGCCAACGTTCTGTGACAGCTTGCGGTCGGCATAGTTTTCGATGGGTCCACGACCGTAGAATGTACTGCAATCCATCCCATAAGGCAATTGCATGAGCATGCCGAAGCGGAAGAGATCGGGCACTTTTGCACCCGGAGTGGTCGTCATGGCCTGCGTCACTTGCAGAGTTCCGTTGGCCAGAATATCATAGGTGAGCGTGAGTTGGGCCTGCACCTCGGGCATATCATAACGTGCCACGACCTGCGCTGTGTTGGCTTTCTTTTCGTATCGGGCGGTCAGACTTTTAAGCAACAAGGAGGGATGGCACCAGGGACGATACGTCTTTTGCAGTCCGGCACCCATGTCATTATCGGTAACAGCCCTCCAGAAGTTGGGTCGAAGCCTGCCACCGTCGCCCAACAGGCTCTGCCCCCGCACGACATAAGTTTGGAGCAAGCCCGTCTCTTTGTCGAATTCCATCTTGAAAACAGCATTCTCCACGCTCACCGTTGCTGCCTTTTTCGCATCGACGAGTTTGAGTTTCGTCTCCTTCGTCATGGGTTCGCATGGCTCCACCTTTCGGAAACAACTGCCCTCCTGCAAGCAAAACTGCGCATAAGCCACGCGAGTGCCAGCCGGAAGAAGCGGTTCGTCGTTCTTCAAAACAAAGTCGATATCGAGCAGCACCTCGGCATGCGGACACACTTTGTCCAACTGATAGGGCAACACAAGGGTCTCCGTGCGTTGCGGAACCACCTCCAACTGATTCACTTCGCCCGTCTGTACCGATCTGCCATTTTTGAGAACACGCCACACCAGCTTGTAATTAGAGAGATCGCGGAAGAAGTTCTCATTATAGATACTCACCCGTCCGGCCTTCAAATCCACCGGTTTCACCCAGATATTCTGCTGCCAATAAGCAATCTCCGAGGCGTGAGGATTAGGTCGACGATCGGGATTGACGATGCCATTGCAGTTGAAGTTATTGTCCGACGCATCGTAGTCGTTATAGTCTCCACCGTATTTATAGATCTCACGGCCCTCTTGATCCTTCCCGCGAAGACCCTGATCAACGAAGTCCCAGATAAATCCACCCTGATATTTGGGGTATTTTCGCACCAGATCCCAATACTCTTTAAAACCTCCAGACGAGTTTCCCATCGTGTGATTATACTCACATTGAATGAGCGGACGCGTCTTTGTCTCGTCCTTGGCATAGGCCTCGCATTCCTGATGGGTGCGATACATCGGGCAGGCAATGTCCGTATTGGGGCCATTCTCTCCTCCACGCTCATACTGAACGGGCCGACTTGCATCCTGCGATTTCACCCATTGATAAGCCGCCGTGAAGTTAGGGCCGTCTGCAGTCTCATTTCCCAGACTCCAAACAATGATGCAGGGATGATTGAAGTGGGTCTGCACGTTGTTCTGATTACGTTCCAATATCTGCCGTGCAAAGGCGGGTTGCTTCGAGGGAGCATCGTCACCATACTGAAAACCGTGCGATTCCTGATTGGCTTCGGCCACGATGTAAAGGCCATATTGGTCGCAAAGGTCGTACCAAACGGGGTCGTCGGGATAATGACAGGTGCGAACAGCGTTGATGTTGAGCTGCTTCATGAGACGGATATCCTGAATCATCCGTTCGCGACTCACCACATATCCCCCGTCAGGATCTATTTCATGGCGGTTGACACCCTTGATGAGCACCGGCTGACCGTTCACCAACAGCTGTGCATCTTTGATCTCCACCTTGCGGAATCCCACTTTTTGCGTCAGCACTTCCACCAGTTTTCCATCAGAAGACACCACCCGACGCCGCCCCATTCGTCGGGTTACGGGCGGCGTTTTCACCTTTGCCACGAGCGTATAGAGGTAAGGCGTCTCGGCAGTCCACCGTTTCGGACTGGCTAAAAACAGCTGATTGTCATTTTTTCTCACAGCGGCCGTGTCCAGTTGCAAAGCCGCCACCCGTTTGCCCTCGGCATCCAGAAGATCGATGTCGATGCAAGCCGCACCGGTGAGATTGAATTTGAGGTCGAGCACGCCATCCATATAATTGTTCACCAAGTCGGGAGTAATGCGCAGATCGTCTACATGCGTCTCTTTGTTACGGGCATAGAGATACGTGTCTCGTGCCACTCCGGAGAGCCGCCAGAAGTCTTGATCCTCGCAATAAGAGCCGTCGCACCAACGAAACGTTTGAAAAGCGATGAGATTTTCCCCCTTTCTCAGATAGGGCGTGATGTCGAATTCGGGGGCCACCTTGCTGTCTTCTGAGTAGCCTACGTATCTTCCATTCACCCAAAGATAGAGATTGGATGTCACCGATCCGAAGTGAGCCACCACCTGTCGACCGTCCCAATCATCGGGGATCGTGACCGTTCGGCGGTAACTACCCACGTGATTATCTTTCACGGGCACCTCGGGTGGATGGTTTTTAAAATGTCCTCGCCAGGCAAAACCTACGTTGACGTAAATGGGATCGCCATATCCGTTCAGTTCCCAGATGCCAGGCAGGGGCAAGTTAGCCCAATGACGATCATCGAAGTCTTCGGAAAAGAATCCCGTTGGGCGTTCGTCGGCATTTGCCACCCAACGAAACTTCCACTGTCCGTGCAACGAAAGAAAACGGTCTGAAGCCTTTCTATCGCCCGTTAAGGCCAGTTCGGTGCTCTCGAAGGGAAAAATTCCGGTGTGCATCGGCAAGCGATTCACCTGATTCACCTGTAAATCGTGCCACTCGGTAAAGGTGGGTTGCACGGCATTTTGCGCACCAACCGGTGCAGCCATCACAGCAAAGGCAACCTCAAAAAAGAATGTCTTCATAAAAAGGAATGGTGTTTGATTACTGAATATTTCGTTACAAATTTACTCGTTTTTCTTGTAACGTCTATGCAAATCGGGAACTTTAACACCCCTCCTTGCTCCTTCCCCACTCCATTTCTTCCCTTCTTACTCCTTCCTACTTCCCTCCTCACTTCTTACTATTCCCCTCCTTACTTCTTACTACTTTCTTCCTTACTCCTTACTACCTCCCTCCTTACTACTTACTACTTTCCTCCTTACTTCTTAAAAGCTAAGCTTTCGCACGCCCATCTCTTAGCTTTTGCATGCCATTTTCTTAGCTTTTGACGTGTAAAAGCTAAGCTTTTGCAAAGCATCTTCTAAACACCTGAAAATCAACACGTTTCTTTCTACCTATCAAGTCCTTTGTTTCTCCACCATTTCGCGGTAGAGGCCGTCCGTCTCTTGATAGAGTTGTTGTGCGGTTCCCTGCTGAACGACGCATCCCTCACTGAGCACAACGATGTTGTCAGCTCCCGCAACCGTACGCAACCGATGGGCAATGATAAGCACCGTTTTATTCCGAATGAGCCGAGAGAGGGCCTCTTGTATCATCGTCTCATTCTCCACATCGAGCGAAGCCGTGGCTTCATCGAGCAGAATGATGGGCGCATCCTTCAAGAAAGCCCGTGCCAGAGAGAGGCGTTGACGTTCGCCGCCAGACAGCTCGGCCCCGTTTTCGCCAATCTGCGTGTGCCATCCCTGCGGCAATAGCTCGACAAACTCGTCGCAATGAGCCAGTCGGGCTGCGGCCATGACCTCTTCGTCGGTGGCATTTTTCCGTCCGATACGGATATTTTCAAGAATGCTGTTGTTGAAAAGCGTCACGTCCTGAAACACGATAGAATAGAGTGAGAGTAGTCTTTCGGGGTCGATGGTGGCAATATCCATCCCTCCTACGGTGATTTTTCCCGGTTGGGGGATGTCCCAAAAGCGGGCAGCTAAGCGCGAGATGGTGGTTTTTCCGCCACCCGAAGGTCCGATGATAGCTGTCACTTCCCCCTGTCGGGCGGTGAACGAGACGTCCGACAGTACGGGCGTTGCAGCATCATAAGCAAAGCTCACGTGAGAGAAGACGATGTCGAACCCCTGATTAGAGAGCCTATCGGAGCCTTCTTGCAGGGGATGTTCGAGAATTTCGTTCATCCGTTCGGTCTGCACGTTGAGGGTTATGAGGGCCGCAAGGTGAATGAGCGACTCGGAAAGTGGGTCGTAAAGACGAGAGACGGTGAGCAGAAACGCAAAAAACGTGAGCACGTCCAAGCGTCCCTCGGTGAGCAAAATGCTGCCGACAAGAGCCACAGAGACAATTCCGAATCGCAGAATCATCTGTGCCGAAACCACAAAAGCCGACAGGCCGAGTTCGCTTATGAAAGCTCGGCGTTCCACAGCTTTGATTTTCGTGTCCAATCCTTGCATATACGTTTCCTCAGCGTTATTTGCCCGTAGGTCGCGAAGGGCTTCCAAGCACTCTTGTATGCCGTCGGCGCAGGCCATCTTGGCCGCCATCTGCCGCCGACCTAACCGGTTTTGCAACTTCGGCGCAAAGACCATGATGACACAACACACCGGTAAGGGCCACAATGCGGCCAAAGCCAGTTGCCAATCGAAGAGGAAAAGGCCCACAGAGATAGGGATGAGCGAGAGCAAACTGCCGAAAAACTGAGGAATATAGTGGGAAGATGCTGTCTCGAGGGTGGCACAATCGGCCATCATTCTGCTGGTGAGGTCGGCCAGGTCTTTCTTTCCGAAGAACGAAAGCGGCAATTTCCGCAATCGTTCTGCCAGCGTTACGCGCCGGATTCCACTTTCCACATAGGTGGCAAAGAAGGTTGCGTTGTACTGAAAGCGGGTGGTCAGGGCGATGAACAGCAGACAAAGCACGGCACCCAGCCCGTAAAGGACGGCACGTGGCGTAGCGATGGTGCCGCCTTGAATCAGATCGGCGACCAGATAATAGAGCAGTCCGACGGGCATCATCAGCACGATGTAGGTTGCACAACTGGCCAAACAGGCCTTCATCAGGTCGGTTGCACCCTGTGAAGAGAGGGCGTAACGATGTTGTAAGATGCGTTTCAGTTTCATTTTTCCCCTCCTACGTTCCAGTGAACAGATTGGTTATACTCGGCCCAAAGACGTGCATAAAGCCCTTCTTTGCGGGCGATCAAACTGTGATGGGTGCCTTCCTCGACAATCTTTCCTCCCTTGAGCACATAGATTCGGTGGGCTTTCGTCACCGCAGAGAGGCGGTGTGCAATGGTGATGACGGTCTTTCCGCGCGCCATTTCGGCAAAGGCCGCCTGCACACGGGCCTCGTTGTCGGGGTCGGCAAAGGCCGTTGCCTCGTCCAAAATCACGATAGGCGTATCTTGAAGCATCACCCGTGCAATGGCAATGCGTTGCTGCTCGCCGCCTGAGAGATAAGTTCCTTGGGTGCCGATGACGGAGTGCAGTCCGTCGGGAAGCTTGTCGATGATGTCGTCGCACTGGGCTTTGTGCAATGCCTCTCTCACCTCTTGCTCAGTGGCCTCGGGTCTGCCGAGCCGCACATTGTCGAGAATCGACCCCTTTAACAAACGACTATCCTGGAAGACAAACGACACCTGACGCATCAAATCTTCTTTGCGGAGGTGGCAAACGTCTACGTTTCCGATTCGCACCACACCGCTATCTACATCCCAAAAACGAGTGATGAGATGACCCAAGGTAGTTTTTCCACCGCCCGAAGGCCCCACGAGAGCCACCTGTTCGCCGGCTTTCACATGCAGAGAGATACCGTCGAGGGCATTCTTGACGGCCCCTTTGTATCTGAAAACCACCTCTTCCAACACGATGGAGTTATCCTCTGGCAGACGGCTTTCTCGGGGTTCGCTCAGTGGTTGCAGAGTCAGCACGCCGTTGATGCGCTTCAAAGCCTCGGCAACAATCAAGTTGTTCTGACTCTGATACATAATTCTGGTGAGCATCACGGTGATGATGGGCGTAATGATGACATAGTAAATCAGATGAAGAAGAAACGTCTGTGTTACCCCTTCTTGTGCCATATAAAGGGCAGCCGCCACCAAAACGGCGAAGACGGAATTGATAACAGTAGTGTAACACACCATAGGCAGGCGCATCTGCCGGGTGTAATCGATCACCCAACGTTGGTAATCGTCTATCGCTTGCTTGAATTTCTTGAACGAAAACACCGTCTGTCCGAAGGTTTTGACCACGGGAATGCCTCGCACATACTCAACGGCTTGATTCGACATGCTGTCGAGTGCGGTCTGATATTCGGCCATTTTGGTTTGAAGCTCTTTGCCAGTCATGAAAGAATACATAATGGCGAAGCCCAGCAGCATGGGTAAGAGCGAGAGAAGTCCCAGCCTCCAGTCGAAAACGAGCAGCAAAACAAGCAGTCCAATGGGTGTTGCCATGCTGCCGGCTTTATCGGGAAGCTGATGAGCCAAATAGGTTTCGGTGGCCTCACTCGATTCGTTGACAATCTTACGCAGGCTTCCACTCCCCTCATTACCCACAAAACCCTGCGGCAGCGTGATGATATGGTGCATCAAGCGTGAGCGAATGTTGGCGGCTATGCGAAAGGCCGCCAGATGTGAACAGAGCAACCCCAGAAGATAAAGCCCGATAGAGAGCAACGAAAAGGCCACGGCCATCCATCCGTAGTGGGCTGTTTGCGTGGCACGCTCGAAGTGTGGAGCCACGGTGAGCACGTCGCGCAGAATCATCCAGATATAAACGAAGGGCACAAGAGCCGCCCATGCACTGGCTGCCGACAAGAACCAGGAGGCCATCGTAAGGTATTTGAACCGGCCGGCATAGGCAAAAAGTTGTTTTAAAGGAGACATCGGTAGATGGATTGGTGGGTGATTGGGTGTTCAAGGAGGGAAGGTTGACCAGGCAGACGGAGAGGGAACGTCCCCAAAAGACAGGCGGGATGGCCGCTGGGAGGTGAACAAAGCATCGACGGACGGACAGAGTAGGTCTCTTGTCCGTCCGTCGATGCTTTGTTTTTAGCCTTTATCTTCGGTTGATCCTACGATCTCGTATTGCAGCATCGAAGAGAATTTGCACGACAGTCGTTTAGACAGTCCTATCGTATAGCCCATCCATCCCCAACGCGATCGATAGCGATTCATGTAAATAGCCTGTTCAACGAGGCGGAGCTTCGGGTTCCATTGCTCCACGAGATGTCCGTCTTCAATGCCCGAACGTATTTCTGCCGCCGAGTTTTTCAAGGCATCCGGCTTGACCCGATGCTTGCTCATCATCGGTCCACAGACGTCGAAGCAGAGCATTCCGCCGGCAAAACGCTCGGCAATCCGATCGATAAACTGCCGCACCTGTTCTTCGTAGAAATACATCAACACGCCTTCTACGATAAAGATAAAACTGCTTTGTGGATGCGCAGCCCGAAGGTTGTCCATCCATTCCACGTCTAACAGTGAGGCCGATAGATAGCGATCGCCCGCCGGTTCAGGGATCAGCGCACGCCGAAGTTCAATCACCTCGGGCAGATCCACCTCGTAGAACACAGCCTTGTCATGCTCCGGGATGCGTTGATAGCGTGTGTCCAGACCACAGCCCACGTTCACAACGACGGCATTGCCATGAGAAGAGAGAAAGCGACGGGTGGCATCGTCGTAATATCTGCCTCTTACTACGCAGCCCAACTTGCTCAGTGGGGCGGCATCGAGCTTCGAAAAGTCGTAATCTATTCGGTCGATCAGCCTCTCGGCCAGGTCGTCTTTCAAGATATTGCCTTTGGGTCGACGCGTTTCTAAGGCTCTATAATAAAGAGGTATGAGCAGCGTCTCCTGCACCACGTCTCTCAATTTGAATTTCTCTTCCATGGCAATGTCTTCGTTTTATGTTTTATTTCAGATAGTATTTGTTCGTTACTTTGAAGTCGTCGTCGAACTCATACACGAGCGGAGTACCCGTAGGAATCTCCACATTGATGATTTCTTCATCGGAGATACCCTCGAAATATTTGATGAGCGAGCGCAAAGAGTTGCCGTGTGCAGCAATAAAGACGCGCTTGCCTTCCATGATTTGCGGTTTGATTTCCACCTCGAAGTAGGGCACGGTGCGTGCGATGGTGTCTTTCAAGCTCTCGCACATGGGAATGTCTTCTACCGAAAGATGGCGATAGGCCGGATTTTTGCGGGCCGAATATTCGTTGTTCTCTTCCATCATCGGCGGACGAACGTCGAAGCTACGACGCCAGATGTGCACCTGCTCGTCGCCATATTTCTCAGCAGTTTCTTTCTTGTTGAGACCCGAGAGAGCTCCGTAATGACGCTCGTTGAGCCGCCACGACTTCACAACGGGCAGCCATTCGCGTTGCATCTCTTTGAGGGCAATCTGCTGGGTGTTGATGGCACGCTTGAGATAAGAGGTGTAGCAGAGGTCGAAGTCCAGTCCGGCTTCTTTCATCAACTGTCCTGCTCGCTTAGCTTCTTCCCGTCCTTTGTCGGAAAGTTCTACGTCTACCCAACCTGTAAACAGGTTCTTCTGATTCCATTCGCTTTCTCCGTGGCGAATAATGACTAATTTTTTCATACGTTTTGCTAAAAATATGGATAACCAAACGCCTGCTTTGGCGTTTTGTTGCAAATTTACATATATTTCCTCAACTGGGCAATACCTACATATAGGGATCAAGAAAAAGTGTTCTTCTCTTTTCCTTCTTTCTCTGTCTGCAAGTCGATGATCGACAAGCGTTTATAATAACGACGCGCGAAAGCTAAGCTTTTGCGCGTCGTTTTCTTAGCTTTCGCCATGCGTTTCCTTAGCTTTTGCACGCCAAAAGCTAAGAGATGGCGCGCATGCCATGGAGCATTCCGATTTTATGGGATGTTCTTTTGGCGGGAAAACGAGATTTGTCTGTATGCTGCCATACTCTTTTTTGCCTGCAATATTGGCCAACTTGTCTTTTTTTTGTAGTTTTGCTATCAACTAACAACAAAAAGAGAATGAGACGATTTTCTTTAAACATGGCAACATGGTTTGCCTGCACATGTTTCATTTGCTGCGCAGGCAGCGGAAAGAATCGGATGAAAACAAACGAAACAATGAATCAAACAACTCATCAACAGGCGGAGATCTATCTCGCCGGAGGATGCTTTTGGGGCACGGAACATTTCCTCAAACAAATCAACGGAGTGCTCAACACCCAAACGGGCTATGCCAATGGTAATGGCAAAAACCCGTCTTACGAGCAGGTGTGCTCTCATCGCACGGGCTTTGCAGAGGCTGTGCAGGTGGTGTATCAGCCGGATGTGCTGCCGCTCTCGATGCTCTTGCAACTCTACTTCCTCTCGATCGACCCGACCACACTCAACCAACAGGGCAACGACATCGGAACGCAATATCGCACAGGTGTCTATTATTCCGACCCTGCCGACGGGCCGCTCATTCAAGCCGAGCTCTCTAAGCTGAGCAAAAAGCTCCATCGACGCCTCATGGTCGAGGTGTTGCCGCTAAAGAATTTTTATGCGGCGGAGGAATATCATCAGGATTATTTAGAGAAAAATCCTGGAGGCTATTGTCATCTTCCCAAAGCTCTTTTCGAGTTGGCGCGCAAAGCGAACAAGCCGGAAGAGAAGCCCAGGGCTTACGTTCGACCAACGGATGCGGAGCTAAGGTCTCGTCTCACGCCGATACAGTATGAGGTGACGCAGCGAGCGGCCACCGAACAACCGTTCAATAACGAATACGACCATGAGTTTCGCGAAGGTATTTACGTCGATGTGACCACGGGCGAACCGCTTTTCCTCTCTACCGACAAGTTCGACTCGGGTTGCGGATGGCCCGCTTTCTCCAAACCCATCGACAATCATTTGCTCCAGAAAACAGAAGACCACTCGCATGGAATGACTCGAACTGAGGTGCGCAGCACTAAAGGCCATGCTCATTTAGGACATGTCTTCAACGATGGACCTAAAGAAAGTGGCGGTCTGCGTTATTGCATCAACAGTGCTTCGCTGCGTTTTATCCCCAAAGCCGACATGGAAAAGGAGGGCTATGGGGCTTATCTCAAGCTACTGTGATACTTTTCTTTCCGAATGGGAAAGACGTTGATGGGCAGATGCTTCCCACACAAAAGGCCCGGTGCGATGTCGCACCGGGCCTTTTGGTCTCTTGAAGAGGCATGACGACCTCTCTTGGGGAGGTCTTTTCGCTACCCAATTAAGCGTTCTTGTTCTCTTTCGGTCTTCCTTTCGTTGGTAGCTCTTTGGGTGTTTTTACCTTGATGGTGTCGAATCCTTCGCCATAAACGCCGATGACTGCACTCTGACTCACAAAGGCTTTGGGGTCGATCATCTTGATGAGACGGAATATCATCTGGCTTTCGTTCTTCTTAGCCAGTACACACAGCACTTTCATGTCTTGCCCGGTGTACCAGCCATGACCGTCGAGTATCGTCAAACTATGGTCGGTATGGAGGGCAATGGCACTGGCAATCTCTTGGTGCATCTTGGAGAAGATGAGAAACTGAACCGACTCGCGGCGGGCATTCATCACGTAATCGAGCATAAAGTTTTCGATAATCATCGTGCAAAGCCCAAAGACCATCATGCGAGAACGGTCGAAGTAACTGCCGAACTGCGGAAAGAAGAAACAGCTGCCAATGATAACGATATCTACTAAGAACAGAACTTGCCCCAAGGAAAGATTAAAATACTTGTTCACCACGGCTGCAATGATGTCGGTTCCACCCGTACTGCCGTTGTTGAGAAAGACAATAGCGAGCGAAGATCCCGTCAGGGTGCAACCAATCAGCAACGACATGAAGTTCTGTCCTTCGCCAAGAATCTTAATTAGTTGGCCGTTGACATCCTTAGGCATCAACCATTGGGCGAATTTCACGATAAAATAGAGGGCCACAATGGCGTAAATGGTTTTCATCAAGAACCGCCAGCCCAGCACTTTCAGGGCTAATGCCAACAGAGAGATGTTGATGATGAGATAGGTGTTTTCCAATTTGAAACCGGTGGCATAGTAAATGACAAGCGACATACCAGTTACGCCACCAGTAACAATCTCATAGGGCATGAGGAAAACAACAAGCCCGAAAGCATAAAGACACAGTCCGAGGGTGATAAAGACATAATCTTTCACCTCGTTGAAAATGATTTTGTGGTCGATGGTCATCGCTTTTTCCTCCTTTATCCTTTCACTACAACATTGACTATCTTCTTCGGCACGATAATCACTTTGAGGATTTGCTTGCCGTCGAGGTATTTTTGTGAACGTTCATCTTCAAGAACGGCCTGCTCGATGTCGGCATTTGCGGCATCGGCGGGGAAGGTTTTCTGATAGCGAGCCTTACCGTTAAAGGAGACAGTGAGCTGTATTTCGCTCTCAACCAGGTAGCGTTCGTCGTGCAAAGACCATTGTGCGTCGCACACACTACCGCTGTTTCCCAGTGCTGCCCATAGTTCTTCGGTGATGTGCGGTGCAAAAGGAGCAAGTGCTACCACAAGTTTGGTCAGCAGTTCGCGGTTCGTACAGTGGGCTTGAGACAGCTCGTTGACACAGATCATGAAAGCGGAGACAGCCGTATTGTAGGAGAATTGCTCGATGTCAGCCGTCAGTTTCTTCAGCAAACGATGAGCCGATTTCAGTTCTTCGGCCGTAGCTGGCGTGTCGTTGGGAAGGAATTCGCCCGTTCGATGATGATAAAACAGTCCCCAGAACTTCTTTAAGAAACGGTGACAACCGTCGATTCCGTTGGTATCCCAGGGCTTACTCTGCTCCACAGGGCCTAAGAACATCTCGTAAAGACGCAGCGTATCAGCCCCATACTGTTCTACAATACGATCGGGATTCACTACGTTGTACATGCTTTTCGACATCTTTTCTACCGCCCAACCGCAGAGATAACGACCGTCTTCCAGGATCAACTGTGCGTCTTGATACTCCGGACGCCAGGCCTTAAAGGCTTCCAGGTCGAGCACATCGCCGTGAACAATGTTCACATCGACATGAATCGGAGTCACGTCATAGCTCTCTTTCAGTCCGAAAGACACAAAGGTGGGCACGGCAGTAGCCTCTGTCTGCGATGTCGCCACACGGTAAACAAAATTGCTGCGACCTTGAATCATCCCCTGATTCACCAATTTCCGGAACGGTTCTTCCCGACAAGACACGCCCAGGTCGTAGAGAAACTGATTCCAAAACCTACTGTAGATAAGATGTCCCGTGGCATGTTCCGTTCCGCCCACATAGAGATCCACGTTCTGCCAATAAGCATCGGCCTTACGATTGACTAAGGCTTGGTTATCGTGGGGCGACATATAACGCAGGTAATAGGCTGAAGAGCCGGCAAATCCGGGCATCGTATTCAATTCAAGCGGGAAGACATCTACGTTGTTGATCTTCTCCGTTGCTACCACCTGCTGTGCTTTCTCGTCCCAGGCCCACAGCTTAGCGTTGCCCAAAGGCGGCTCTCCGGTTGCGGTAGGTTTGTATTCGTCCACTGCGGGCAGTTCCAAAGGTAGGCATTTGTCGGGAATCATGCAAGGCATTCCTTCCTTATAATACACAGGAAACGGTTCTCCCCAATAGCGTTGACGAGAAAAGATCGCATCACGCAGGCGATAATTCACCTTGATACGTCCCAGTCCGTGTTCCGACAGATAGACCTTGGTCTTGGCAATGGCCTCTTTCACGGTGAGTCCGTTGAGCACCAATTCAGCGTTTTTCGTCTGATGTCCACCCCTCGAACCTTCTTTTGAGACCGAAGATGCAGCAGGAGAGTTCATCACAATACCCTCTTTGGCATCGAAACTCTGCTCGCTCACATCGGCTCCCTCAATCAACGGAACGATGGGCAGCGAGAAATGACGAGCGAAAGCATAGTCTCTGCTATCATGAGCAGGCACGGCCATGATGGCTCCCGTACCGTAACCGCACAACACATAGTCGCTGATCCAGATGGGAACAGCCTCGCCTGTGAGCGGATTCACGCCGTAAGAGCCGGTGAAAACACCGCTGACCCGACGGTCGGAGATACGCTCACGTTCCGTACGTTTTTTGGTTGCAGCGAGATATTCGTCCACTTCTTTCTGTCGTTCGGGCTTTGTCAGCAGGGGCACCCATTCGCTTTCGGGAGCCAGCACCATAAAGGTTACGCCGAATAGCGTATCGGCTCGGGTGGTGAAAATCGTGATTTTCAGGTCGCTATCTTGAACAGCAAACTCTACTTCGGCCCCTTCCGATCGTCCAATCCAGTTGCGTTGTGTCTCTTTCAGCGACTCAGTCCAGTCCACTTCTTCCAGACCTTCGAGCAGTCTTTGTGCGTAAGCACTCACCCGGAGACACCATTGGCGCATCTTTTTCTGCACCACCGGATAGCCGCCACGTTCGCTCACACCGTCTATCACCTCATCGTTGGCCAGCACAGTGCCCAATTCGGCGCACCAATTCACCATCGTTTCGCCCAGATAAGCTATGCGATAGTTCATCAACACCTCTTGTTGTTCTTTCTCATTCAGGGCTTTCCACGCTTCGGCCGAGAGCGAAAGTTCTTCCGAACAAGCCGCATTCAGCCCTACAGTACCTTGTTTAGAGAGATGAGCGATGAGATTTTCGATAGGCAAAGCCCGTTGTTGGGCATTGTCATAGTAAGAATCGAACATCTTTTGGAACGTCCACTGCGTCCATTTATAATAAGACGGATCGCAGGTGCGTACTTCTCGGCTCCAGTCGAAGGAGAAACCGATTTTATCCAACTGCTCTCTATATCTCTTGATATTCGTTTCTGTAGTCACAGCAGGGTGTTGTCCCGTTTGGATAGCATATTGTTCGGCCGGCAATCCGTAAGCATCATAACCCATAGGGTTGAGCACATTGAAACCTCTCAGCCGTTTATAGCGCGCGTAGATGTCTGAAGCGATGTAGCCCAACGGGTGTCCCACGTGCAGACCGGCCCCTGAAGGGTAAGGGAACATGTTGAGAACATAGAACTTCTCTTTGCTCTCATCTTCCGTCACCCGATAGGTAGCCATCTCCGCCCATCGTTTTTGCCACTTCTTCTCAATCTCCCTGAAGTTGTATTCCATTATTGCGATTCGTTTTATTTACGGATTGGTGCGCCAAAAAGCCGTTAGAGCCTTGGCGACAGGTTCTTTTTTCGTTCCTTAAAGTGCGTTTTCTAACAAGGCACAAAGTTACGAAAAAAGTTTTTGAGAATGCCTATCGATAGGTCTATTTTATAGAACAGCTCTACCTTAGAAGATGCATCCCACGGCCAAGAGCAAGCGAGAGCGATGCTGATTGTTCAGGAGAGGGGAGGATTGTGGGGTGTGTCGCCAATGGAAGTCTGCCTTTGCATAGACGGGAAACAGCGTACCCGGCACCACGAAGCTATATTTCAGAGCGGCATACAGAGCCTGTTGCCGGGCGGTGAGGCAGTGATAGTTGCGATAAAGATAAGCATCCATCGTTGGTGGAGGACTTTGTTTATTGGAGGGCGTGGCAAAAGTGCCATCTACAAAGGGCTCTCCGCTGCCCCAAAGTGCGGCAAGCCCCACGGTAGTCGTGAGCAACGACGTGCCGACCGGAATGTTTCGTTCCACCGAAACGAAGGGTTCTGTGTGGCGGATGTCCTGCCGCCGGAAGTAAGGGTATCGGTAGGCGGTTTGCTTTCGCTGCATGAACCGTATGCCGGCCTGTAGCGTCCAGACGGATCTTTCCGCGCAAATGCCCAGGAAAGCGGTGTAAATCAAACTGCCTTCTGTCCAAACCTTGTTGGCCATTTTCACAGCATCGTAGTAGGCATAGTAGGTAGACCCTGCCTCGTTCAGCATACTACGGTAGGTGTTTTTGTGGTTTTCGAGATTCTCGATGTCGATATTCAGGGCCAGTTGGTGCAGGTTGTGCCCCCGGTGCAGTGAGAGAACGCCGCGGTATTCATAGAGGTTGGCCCGGTGATGGGTGTAAAGAATGGAATAGGGAGAGTTTCTTCCGTAATGGCCGTGACGGCGAACGACCTGTAGACTGTTGAAAAACGACATCCGGTCCGCTTGCAAAGCCACCTGCAAAGCCCCGCCGTTATACTCGTCTACAAGGGGTTGTGTGGTGGTTTGATCGGTGAAACCGTAATTGCCCAGCTGTTCCACCTCGCCCATAAAGGCGGCATAATCGATGAGCGACTGATAGGGTTTTTCGCTTTTTCCATACGTGGTGAACCGCAGACTCTCGGTGCTTCGCCGATAAAAATAGTTGGCCCCGAGGCGCAACAACCGACCCACGGGGGCGGTGATGCCCACAGAGAACTTCATGTCCATCAGCGTGTTGCGATGCCGCAGGTCTTTGTATTTGGCATAGTTGGCCGCTGTATAGTCGACCTTTGCTCCAAAAGCGAGTCCGCGCCAGAGGTCGATGCCGAAAGCACCCACCAAGCGATAGGTGTCGCGATGTTTCTTTCCGCTGTTGGTGAGCGAGTCTTCAGAGAGGTCGAACGGCTTTCGTGTGGGGTCGATAAAAGCCGAACCCACCATGTTTCGTCCCGAGAAGTTGTCGTAGCTCATCTTTCCGTAGAGCACGCTACGGGCGTTCAGCCGATAGAACGACTCGACCTGCGCTCCCGCCTGCACCGTGTGGGCCGACTGAAAATAGTCGACCAGGTCGCCCTGGCTGAGCTTCCAATCCACCTGTGCCGTGGAGATGTTTCGCCATTGATAGGCGGTGAGCCCGGCGGCATTGACCGATGTAAGCCATGCATCGGATTGTTGAATCAACCTGAAATCGCGATACGCCGCCTGTGCGCCGTCTCGTCCCTTTGCCAAAAGTAAGCCCGGCATCATCAAGAGTGCCGCTTGCAGAAGGTATTTGCTCGCTGGGAATGTCATTTTTGAGGTGTGAGGGGAGTGGAATGTGCAGGAATAGGACAGATGGGCGGGACGAGAGAGCGTAAGATCTCTCCTCGTCCGCCTACTGCCCGTTGAAAGGTAGGATGGTAAAAGCTAAGCTTTTGCATTGCATTTTCTAAGCTTTTGCAGTCCGTTTTCTTAGCTTTTAGGTCGTAAAAGCTAAGCTTTTACCATTGGTTTTGTAAACGTCTGATGATCAGTCGTTTGTCTTCCGTTAAGCCATCCTCGGGAGAGATTCTCCCGGGGTCTGCCTTTTCACTTGCCGCGAATAGAGAATTCTTTGCGCTCGTGGAAGTCGTCGGTAGAATTATTGGTGTCCATATACACGATGTGTGCTCCTTTTTTGATGGAGGCTTCGGCATCGATGTTGTTAGGATCTCCCGTGGTCACGCCCATCGTATAGGTGTAAACCAGTTTTCCTGCGTTCTCTGGCAGAGCCTCTGTAGCCGTCTTGTCGACGTTGCGATAAAGGGTATGGCCTTTCTGTGGGGTGAGATACACTGCCCCACCATCAATCTCCGAGGTGAGACGTTTTTTGTTTTGGCTCTTAGAAGGGGTAGAATACACTTCCACACCATCGATAATCCAAGAGGTGGGAATTTTGAAGCAAGCGTTCACTTCCGTCTGTTTTGCACCCGGAGGATAGATCACATTGGCCACGTTATTGGCAAACTCGGCCGGCTTCACATCCTTTGTATGGAACAGAATCAGACCGGGTGCTCCTACGCTCAAGGGCCATGCGATACCCAGTCCTATCCTTTTGGCTTTGAGGTAATGCGAAGTGGAGATCAATTCGGAAGGGGAGGGATACCAGCTTTCGCCATCATAGCCGCTTTCGGGGTCGTACATGGCGTAATAGTCTTTGTTGGCGTAGTTGACAGACTTGCTGTAGGTCTGTGTGTTGTCTACACTACCCTGACAGCTCACTACCACTTGCGAATAAGGTTGCACAATCAAAGCCGACTGAAACCACCAGATACCATGAATGGCAGGTATGTATTGCTGGTCGGCATAGGAGAGTTTACCCCCCACATACCAATTGTTAGTCTTGATATAGGAGTTAAACGGCGAGACGATGGCTACCGCTAAGTTGTTGGCTACAACGACTTTCGAACTGTTGTTATAGATAATAAAACCTTTGTCTTTCTGAAAATAGCCGTCGCCTTCATCCAATGGGCAACCGCCACAGTAGATTTCTTTGATGATGAGCTGGTCGGCGTTTTGGTCGGGGAGCTGAAAACTCACGCTCTTCACCTTCGTGGTGGGAATGACTTCCTGGGTTCCGTCTTCACGAGTAACAACCATATTCCAGGTTTGTGCCCAACTGCCAGTGGCAAAAACGGTGGCGGTGAGCAGAGAAAGTAGAAATTTTTTCATCGTTATTTTTCGTTTTTTAGCCTCTTCCCTGTAGAGAGAGGCGATGGATTTTGTTATCGATTCAGTATTTTAAAGCTCTTTCCGGGTGCACGTAAGATGTAGATACCCCGTGGCAGATGAGAAAGATTCACCTTTGCCGTACCGTCTTCTGCGGCCTGGATGGTGGTCACGAGCTGTCCGTTTGTCGTAAAAACGAGAATTCGGGTACCCGCTTTCAATCCCGAGAAAGTGGCATCATCGGGGGTAAAAGTAGGCTCGGCCGTGGCGTCGGACAAGCTCGGCGTGTGGCTGATGCCCGTTGTCACCTTTTTGGTGATGAAGTGATAGTCGGTCACTTCAGACAGATTGAACATAATTTCCTTGCTGTTGCAGGTCACAATGACGCTATCGTTTTTGAACGAAAGCATGGGATTGTCACCCAAAGCCAACTCCGTTTGACTACCTCCGCTCCCTACAACCACAAGGTAAGACACCTCAATGGTGCCTTCTTCCTCGGCATACGCTGCACGGGGAAGTAGCAAAAGGGCAGCAAAGGCCAGCGTTAAACATACAATTTTCTTCATAATCATTGGGTTTGATGGTTTCTATTTTCGTTAATGAACAATTCTTTTCTTCGACATTCTCAGCTCCAATCGCAATCGATTGGTGCTATCGGGCGAGATGATGATCATGCTTTTCACCCCGTTGAAGAAGTATTTCCAATCGGTGGTGATGAGCGTCGACGAACTCGTTGTCTCGTAAATGCCGGGCGGAACGCGGAAATGTGCCACCCCATAGGCATCGGTCGAGTCGACAAAAATCGAGGCCGTGGCGTCTTTCAGTTCCACTCTTGCACCGCGATAGGGCTCGATGGTGTTGGCCGGATACACCAACGCCACACTCACCGGACAGGTTTCCATCTGCTCTTCATAGCTGCACGCGGTGCCTACTGGCAGTAAGAGCAGGCCCAAAAGCAAGAGAGGGTATACCTTATTATATATATAACGATGTGTCATCTTTCTTTTTGAGGTTTCAAGGGGTTGGAATCAGAGTTTCAATCGTAGCGAAAGACCATAGTAAAACGATGGAACATAACCGCTGCCATAGAGAGATGTCTCCAGTCCCGTTTGTGAAGAGCGCACCTTTTGCTGGGTGTCCCAGAAGTTATTGGCATAGAACGACACCGAGATATGGTCGCCAATCTCTTTCGTGGCACTGATGGTGGCAGCGCAATAACTCGATACCCGGTTGGGATTCATCATATAAGCATAGTTCGAACGCACTACCAATCGGGCCAGGTCGTTGTACAATCGCCGGTCGTTCTCTTTTGCCCAAGCAAACTTTTCGGCAAAAGGTATCAGTCGATCGGGGGCATCCCAGGTGGCATAATACTCGGGATAGACCACCACAAAGCGATCTCTCACATCGCGGGTATAGGGTTTTCCGAAGAAGTCTTCGCCCTTTTCGACGGCATATCCGCGAGTTCCGTGCCGCAGTTCGCTCAGCGAACGATTGTACTGATACAGCGAACTCTCCACCCTTAGCGAAACAATCATCCTGATTCGGGGGATGTGTGTGGTGACGGTGGCATTGAGATTGACCTGTCGAGAGAGGCTTCCGTTGCTCACAGAGGCACTTGCCGTGTTGGCGGTAGAGGTGTTACTGCTACCTCGATAATAGCCGATGTAACTGTAAGGTTGCCCATTACTCATCGTAGAACCTACTCCTGCAGGCATGTCGGCAAAGAGTTTCTCGTCTAATCCCTTGTAGAAATAACAATTGCCATCCAGTCTTAACGACGTGCGAAGGGCCTTAATGGGTGTGAAATCCACCATCCATTCCAAGCCGTAACGCTCTGTGGGCGATCCGTTTTCGTACTTCCGATTCACCAAATAGCTGTTGCGCACCTTGTAATCGAGCTGCACCGGCGGTTTGGCACCTGTGACATCGGTCACCGTAACGATGCCCGTCTGCCGGTCGATGCTATATTTCCGGTGGGCCGAAGGGATGCCTATCCTCTCTAAAGCGGCCTGAGAGGTGTATTTATAGCTGTAGGGCGTGTAGACAACGGTGGCCATATAGGGGTTGAACGTTTTGTGATAGAAAGCCGAAACGTTGATGCGTGTGCCGCGCACTCGGGCTTCGAAGCCCACGTCCACTTGATGAGTAGATTGCCATTTGAGGTCGGGATTGTACACGGCTTTCGACGGATGGGTGTGATAGGCATAGTAAGCCTTGTTGGCAGCGGTGCTTCCCGGCGTAAAAGCGAGCCGATCTTGATAACTGGTTGTGGGGTAAAGCACTTGGAAAGAGGGCAATTTCACCGACTTGCCCCACCCTGCATGCAGACTCAGATCGCTGATCCAAGCCTGTCTTCCCTGCCAAAAGATATAGCGAGCGTTGGTGCGTGGCGAGAGCGTCGATGCCGTTCCATAAGCCGAACCGCTGATGAAGGTGAGATCGTTGCGCAGTCCTGCCGTTATTTCAAAGGTGGAACCGGCCACCACAGGCACGCCGATCTTCTCTTCAACGTAGAGCCCCAGGTTGTTCATTGTAGGCTGATCGCTGTATCGAAAGGGTCTCCACGTGGGCGTATAGCGTGGATGCTCATAGTAAGTGCCCTGTCCGTGGTTGTTGCTTCCCGAGAAATCGGCCCCGAGAAGGGCCTTGCTCATCACTCTGCCGAAGCGTTTGGTCCAATCGGCCTTTAGCTTGAGGTCGTAGCTAAGAGGCTTAGAGTCGTTGAAACTGCGTACATACCAGTAGCCCGTGGGCCCGAGAATGATGTTCGACGTGGGATTTTTATCGTAGTCGGCCGCGACGAAATAGCCCTCCTCCAAGGTGTGAATATAAGCCTGAGTGGAAGCACTGCTCGTGTGCGAATAGTCTTCGTAGAAGCGGTCTGCATACGAAAGAGAGGCTTTGAGCGAAAGACTTGTCAACCATTTCCTATTCAGCAACCATTCCAACGACAGATTCCCGCTCCAGGCATTGTCGCGTCTTTTCTCATAGCTCTCCAGGTTTTGGTCGGGGTCTGCTTTCGAATTATATCCCCCCACGTTGCCCGTCAGTCCGACGTTGAGCGTCAACGGCATCCCCGTGCGTAGGAAAACGTTCATGTAGTGCAGCGAGAAAGCGTTGCGTTGGTAGGCCGTATGGGGCGAGGCGACGTCTGAAAACGATCGTGCATGCTCGAGAGACAGATTGAGAAGTCCCGCGTTTCGCCCTAAGTCGAAGCCTTTGTTCAAGGCTATTTGCCGTGTGTGCTGGCTCAGTTTGCCCTCCACCACGAAAGGCGACTTGCCCCGTCGTGTATTCACCTTGACGATACCGTTGCTCAAATCGCCGTATTCTACCGACGGGATGCCCGTGACCACCTCCACGCTTTCGATGTTCGACGTACCCACGGTGCGCGTTCCGGCCCCCAAGGTCTCGCCCGGTGTGGCGTTGTTGTTCAGTCTTACGCCGTCTACCTCTATCGCTGTGCCGAAGGAGGCGTTACCTTTCTCGCCTCCATCGCTGCGCAGGGCGATGCGACTGTTGTCCATCAACGTGCTATTCCAGGTTTTCCCGCCCGGCAACAGACTCATGATGTCGCCCAGATTGAGCACCTGCCGGTTGTCCAACGCCATGCGGTCGATGGTGTAAGAGGTTGTGGCCTCATCGCGTTTACGGGTGGCCACCACTTCCACTTCATTGAGTTTGAGATTGTCTTCATCCAAACGGATGGGCACAGAACCCGTGTTCTCGCCCGCGACAACGGTGAGTTGACGCGTGGCAAAGCCCAAACACCGTACCGTGAGCGTAGTCTTGCCCGTCGGCACGTTTTTGATCGTGAATCGCCCTTTGCGGTCTGACACACCCCAAAGTCCGCTTTCTTTCAGCAACACCGTGGCAAACTCTATCGCTTGCCCGTCTTTCTGCGATGTTACTACACCCGAAAGGGTGACGCCTTGAGCCAATACTGAAGTGGTCATCCCGAAGAACAACAGGATGATGAGGTGGATTCTAAACATGCTGTTTTCCCCAACAATACAATATGTGTGCAAAGTTAGTCATTCAACCGACACAAAGCAATACCTAAAAATGGTTATATTTCCTCCTGCTAACAGTCCTATCGCAGCCTGTCTATAAGCTCGACGGGGAGCAAAAATACGCTCCAGTTTCCCATCTCTTAGCTTTTAGGGTGCAAAAGCTAAGAAAACGCCCTGCAAAAGCTAAGAGATGGGCATGCGAAAGCTTAGCTTTTGCGAACCCGTCTCTCCAGACAGGCAAAACCGATATGACTGAAACGATTTTCTATACATGATCACAGATGTGAGTTAGGGTTAACCCATCCATCGTTACACGGTAGCTTGCACAAAAGTTATTGAGGATTTTCGTTCAACCCAATGACAAAAAATGCCTTGTCATCGCTTGGGAATGACAAGGCATAGGAGCTTTTCTCATAGAGCAACATTGAACGAAGCGGATGGGAAGAGCGGTTGTCTTTTGCGCCGAACCTTCTTTATAGATGGGGTTTCAACAACTTCACCCATACGTCGTAGCCTGCCTTGCTGAGGTGCAGCCCATCGTAGGTTAGCTCGGAACGTAGCACATTGGTGCCTGGTTCGGTGAAGTGGGGGAAGAGATTGATGAAAGTGAGCCCCTTTTCGCGTGCCAACGCTTCGAGGCGCGCATTGATTTGGGGTATCATGTCGGTTTTGCCTTGCAGGCGTTTCCATCGCCCTGTGCTCTCGCGTATGGGTAGAAGGCTTTGTAACACCAATTTAGTTTTGGGTGATTGGGCGTGTATATGGTCTACCAGCAAACGTATATTGGTAACGATGCTGTCTACGGTGAGGTCGTGGCTTACATCGTTAATGCCGACGAGTAAGAATATTTTAGCAGGTTTGTGGGGCGTAATTTGGAACAGACGAGCATCAATACCCATCGCCACATCACCACTAATGCCACGATTGCGCACGTTGGGCTTGCCCAATTTTTCTGCCCAATCGCGACCACCTTCGGTAAGGCTGTTGCCCAACATCACAATATCGGTAGAGCGGATGGGTGGTTCGGCCTCGAAAGTACGCATCCTAGCGTAGTAATAACCAGGGAAAGCGGCAGCCTCGTTGGTGATGCTTGCGGCCACGGCATTGGCCACTTGGGCGCGCAGACGTATCACATTGGTGGTGTCTACGGGGTGAACGCTGTTGCAAAGTAAGATGATGGAGAGGTCGTTAACAGGGTCGATAACGATCGATGTGCCTGTGTAGCCCGTATGTCCGTAGGCTTCGTCGCTAAGCAAATCGCCTTGATTGGAGGCGTATGCCGAACTTACATCCCAGCCAAGGCTACGCCCAAAGCTGTTGAAATTTTGTGGAATAGAGCGCATGGCCTTCACCGTTAGCGGACTAAGGATGCGTTTTCCGCCCCATTCACCTCCGTTTTGGAGCATGGCGCAAAGCGTAGCCACGTCTTCGGCAGAGGAAAATAGGCCCGCATTACCCGACACGCCACCATTAAGTGTGCATGCCAAGGGGTCGTGTACCTGACCTTGTTTCACCGTTCCGTTGGGTTGTCGCTCGGTGGGAGCTATGGGCGTGAGGCTTGCTTGTTCGCCGTTGGTCACCCAGCGAGGCTGTGATGTGTTGGCCAGCTTACCGCTTTTGTCGGGTGCGCAGGGCAAGAAATCGGTGTGCTTCATACCCAATGGGATGAAGATATTGTTGGCAGCGAAGGTGCGGAGCGATTGTCCCGTGATGCGTTCAACGATGTTTTGCAGGGTGATATAGTTCAGGCAGCTGTACTGCATGTCGGTATGTGGCTTAAAATCGCGTTTGCAGCGTGCGATGTATGCCATCAGTTTGGCGGGGTTGGGCTTGCCGTTGGCCTCGGCCAATGTCTTTACCGGGGCGTAAGGCGGTAGTCCTGAAGTGTGTGTCAGCAGGTCTTCCACGCGTATCGTTACACTGTCTTTACCCTCGCCATGCCAGTTTTTAAACTCGGGCAGATAAGTGCTAACGGGGTCGGAAAGGCGCAGCTTACCCCGCTCTACTAGTAACATGGCCGCTATGGCCGTAGCCATGGGCTTGGTACACGATGCCATGTCGAACACCGTTTGGGTGGTCATGGGTTGCGTGGTGGGGTAGGTTTGCCTATTGCCATAGGCTTTAAGGTAGGCCATTTTTCCGCGGCGCACCACAGCAAGCACTGCACCAGGTGTGCGATGGTCGCGAATGGCGCGCAGAATAACTTCGTCGGCAGCGCGCAGACGTGCCAAACTCATGCCCACTTCTTCGGGTGAAGCCGTGGGAATGTTGTTAGCCGAGGCGTTAAGGGCAAAAGCACAGAGAGCCGAAAACAAAATCCTGAACATCGTTTATTTGCGTTTGGGGGTTATTCGTGAGGGCGTTTGTATTCTTCCAAGGCCTTTTCTACCGACCCATGGAGCAAAAGTAGGTTCTTGGCTTTGCCGTATTCCAAACCAAGCATCTCAACGAGCATGCGCGTTCCACGGTCAACCAGTTTCTTGTTGCTAAGCTGCATGTTCACCATCTTGTTGCCTTTAACGCGACCAAGCTGTATCATCACGGCGGTTGAAATCATGTTGAGAATCATCTTTTGACCCGTTCCCGACTTCATTCGCGAGCTTCCCGTAACGTATTCGGGACCTACAACCATCTCGATAGCCACATCCGACTCGGCTGCCATAGGCGAATCGGGGTTGCTAGTGATGCAAGCGGTGAGTATTCCATGCTCTCTTGCGCATCGAAGAGCACCCACCACGTAGGGCGTTGTACCCGAAGCGGCAATGCCAATAACGGTGTCTTTCTCGTTAATGTTAAACTCGGTGAGCTCGTCCCATCCGCGTTCCTCATCGTCTTCGGCATTTTCAACGGCATTGCGAAGCGCCGTGTCGCCACCTGCGATAAGGCCGATGACCAGCGTTTTGGGTACGCCGAAGGTTGGGGGAAGCTCGCTAGCGTCTAGCACGCCCAATCTTCCGCTTGTTCCTGCACCCATATAAAAGATGCGTCCACCGCGTTTCATGCGGGGCACAATTAGTTCTACGAGCTTCGCCACTTGTGGAATGGTCTTCTCAACAGCCTCTGCCACCTTTCGGTCTTCGGTGTTGATGTCTCTCAGAAGTTCTTCTGCCGTCTTTGTTTCGAGGTTGTTATAGAGCGACGGCTGCTCGGTTATCTTTGTGAATGACATAATGTAATAGATGTGAAGCCTCACCCCGTTCGCCCCTCTCAAAGGGTAGAGGGGATCGATATGCTGTGTGATGGCTTTGTATTCTATATTTATTTACTTATGATAGCTTTGCTTGCTGTGTTTGTTTGCTTTGTGGCCACATTATGTGGTTGCACTGAATACTTCTTCTCTCCACCTTTGGAGAGAGGGGCGATGGTTGGGATTATGAGTGATAAGTTACCAATCCCTCCATCGGGCTTTTCTTTATCTGCCCCAAGGTAACGCCCAAAATCTGTGCTGCTTCAGCCACTTCGTTGCGGTAAACGTCGGCAATAGAGCCAATACAGTTCATGGTGTGCTTGTTGTAATCGTACTGCATCACGTTTCGGCGAATAAACGATTTGAAGGCGTTAACCAACAATTGGTGTACTGCTGGATGCTCGCGATGGCGCGAAAGGAACGGACTGAAGCCTGCAAGGAACCTACTTGGGAAGGGTTGACGGTAAACACGGTCGATGATATCTGCCATACTGGTGTCGAATTCTTCAAAGAACGCCGTCTTTAAGTCACCTGGGAATTGGTTTTTAAGTATGTCGCCTACGAGCCTTTTGCCAAGGTTGGCACCGCTACCTTCATCGCCTAGGATGAAGCCTAATGCGGGAACGTTGAACGAAATACCCTTACCATCGTAGAAACACGAGTTTGAACCTGTGCCCAGAATGCAGGCGATGCCAGGCTGGTAACCGCAAAGGGAACGGGCGGCAGCCAAGAGGTCGGAGTTGACCTCAATGGTGGTTGCGCCAGGAAAGCAGCGTTCGAGACTCTCTTTCACCAATGGCGACTTCTCGGGCGTGCATCCTGCACCATAGAAAAACACTGCTGTGGGCTGTTCGTTGGGCAGTTGGGGTAAGAGGTTTTGGCGTATCTCCTCTTCCATTTGGACCTGTGTCTGAAAGAAAGGGTTCATTCCCTTGGTTTCATATCGGCCCTGTTGCTGTCCGTTTTGCACTACACACCAGTCTGTTTTAGTAGAGCCACTGTCGGCAATGAGAATATATTGCATGAGTTTATGAGTTTTTTTAGTTTACAAGTTTACTGATTCTGTCTTGGGAGTTAAGGGATTATGGCGTTTAAGGAGTTAAGCCAATGGCTTTCGAGTTTTTGAGTTGATGAATGCTTGGGTTTGTGAGTTTTAAGTTGCTTTTTATTCTAGTTGATGATAGGGTAATTATTTTGGTTGGTCTAAAACAATTTGTCCACAACTCATGAACTTCAAAACTCAAAAACGTCAAAATTCAAATTCTCACAACTTAATGTATATTTTCTTCTTATATAGTTGATAACCAATAACCCAATTGAGGGCGATAAAGAGCAGCGAATAGACCAACGAACCACCGTATTGGCCGAAGATGGGCGATAACAGCTGCGAGTAGACGAAGCCAATGACATTCATCTGTTTTTCACCTACGGGGAAGGTGAATGCGCCGAAGACAATGGCGAAGAAGTCGCTCAGCACAAATAGGAAGAGCGGATTAACGCCAAACACTTCGAAGAACTTGCTCCACTTCTTTTTGCCCTTAACGTCGATAATCCAAGTAAATAGGGCTAAGAGCATGGAGGCTAGTCCGCAGGTTACCAATACGAAGGTGGGCGACCACACTTTCTTGTTGATGGGGCAACCATAGCTAAGCAAATAGCCTGCAAATAGCAACGATGTGCCCACAACGAAAAGGGGAACAACCTTGGTTAGGGTGATATTGGCACGTGCGTCGAGTTGTTGCACGCCTGCGTCAGCTTTGCGGAAGAGCATGCCGCCAATGATAAAGCCCAACAGGGTGTGAGCTATCGAGGGTAGGGTGCTCAGCAAACCTTCGGGATCGATGCCGTTGTCGTGATACATGTGGGCATCGGTAAGCACTGCGCGGTCTACAATCGAGAGGATATTTGTTTCGTCGTAGGCGAACCCGTTGCCTGCCATCAATATCACAAAATAGGCTACCAACAGTCCGCCAACAATGTAGGGCAGATGCTTATGCCGCACGGTGATGGCCAACAACGCCGTTATGCCATAGCAAACGGCGAGTCTTGCCAGTACACCCGTTAAGCGAATTTTGTCGAACGACCATACCATGTACCACAGTTGGGAGAAGAAATCGGCCCCCTCTTGTGGATTATTCCAGCGGTAGCAGAACTTGGCGAACCAACCAATGGCCAAACCTACGAGGTAGATTAGCACCATACGTTTTAATATCTTGTACACGGTGGCACGGTTGCAAGCAAAGTTAAACTTGCTCATGGCGATGTAGATGCACATCCCCATCACGCACATGAAGAAGGGAAAAACGAGGTCGGTGGGTGTCAGACCGTTCCATTCGGCATGCTCGAGCGGTGCATACATGTAACTCCAACTGCCTGGATTGTTCACGGTTATCATGCCCGCGATGGTCAAACCACGCAAAATGTCGATGGATAAAATCCTACTAGTGGTCTTATTCTTTTCCATAGGTCGGGTGTTTGGGGTTATTTATATAGATAATATTTCTTTGAAAGCGTGCGGAATTGGGCCACATCCTTATCCCAGAAAGGTTTGAGGTCGGCCCAACGGTTGTGCATAGCCATCTTGATGCGCACTTGTTTAGATCCCGACACCTTGTCGAACATGTCGAAGCGCTTAACGTCGGCGTGCGCCAAAACAGCGTGCTTGGGATATAGGCGCGCCACTTCTTCGATGAAAACAAACTGCATGGGCGTTAGCTCAACGCGTTGGAAGTCGGTGATGTGCATCTGTACGCCCTGCAACAGTTCGCCCTTACCCACGCTGTAAAAGGGCTTGAGGTAGATGGGACGGAAGGTAACGCCGGGAAGTTGATGGGCGTTCATGGCGTCGGCAAGCTGCACGGCATCTATCCAAGGTGCTGCAAACATTTGGAAAGGGATGGTATATCCCACGCCGATAGACAGATACCCCAGTTCACCAAGAATGCCACTTGTGGGGTAGTAATAGGAGGTTACGGCCTGTGGGATATGTGGCGACGAGGCAATCCATTGCAAACCCGTGTCGGCATAGCCCATCGTTCGCTTCCAGTTTTTCATCTTTACCACCGTCAGTTTGCAGCGAACGCCACCTTTGATCATGCCTTCATCGTTGAGCATACGTGCCAATTCGCCGCAAGTTAGTCCATATATATAAGGTATCTTAAACTGACTGACGAACGATATGCAGTCGTCGTCGGTGATATTTCCCTCTATTTTCAGTCCGCCAAGTGGGTTTGGGCGGTCTAATACCACAAATTCCTTATCGTTTTCGGCCGCTGCTTCCATGGCCAGACCCATGGTGCTGATGAAGGTAAACGAACGACAACCGATGTCTTGAATGTCGTACACCAGCACATCAACGTCTTTTAGCATCTCGGGTGTTGGTTTCCGTGTTTTGCCGTAGAGCGAAAACACGGGCAATCCTGTCTTTGCATCGCGCGCCGTTTCTATCTTATCGCCCGCATGGATGTCGCCACGTACACCATGTTCAGGACCATACAGGGCCACGAGGTTTACACCCGGGGCGGCTTTCAGCACATCGACGGTAGATACGAGGTTGGCATTTACGCCTGTGGGGTTGGTTATCAATCCCACGCGTTTGCCCTGCAAGCATTTGAATTTCTGTTGCGTAAGCACGTCGATACCCGTTAGCACCGTTTTCTTTGCCCACATTTGGGTGTGGACAAACATAGCTGCGAGCGCTAGGACGATGGTAAGGAGGGTTTTATTTTTCATTTTTCGTTATGCGTTTACGTCCATATTCGGGGTCTACTTTAATCGTTAGCGTAACGCCCACAGTGGCAATACAGCAGATGATAACCATCCAAAAGAAGTGTTCGTAGCCCAATAGCTCTTGCAGATATCCCGCCACCATGCCAGGAATCATCATACTTGCAGCCATGAAAGCGGTGCAGATGGCATAGTGGGCAGTCTTAAATTCGCCTTCTGCAAAGTACATCATGTAGAGCATGTAGGCTGTGAAGCCGAAGCCATAGCCAAACTGTTCGATGGCAACACATACGCTAATAACCACCAAATTGGTGGGCATGGCCATGCTTAGGTACACAAAGGTGAAGCAAGGCAGCGTCATGCAGGCAGCCATTGGCCAAAGACTCTTCTTCAATCCCCAACGAGAAGCGGCCATGCCACCAATAATTCCGCCCACGGTGAGGAAGATAACGCCAATGGTTCCATAAACAAAGCCAACGTCCTCGGTACTTAATGCCAGTCCGCCATTGACCCGCTTGTCTAGCAAGAAGGGGCTAACCATCTTGAGCAAGAACGCTTCGGGCAAGCGATAGAGTAGCATAAAGACGATGGCGAGCAACACACCAGGCTTCTTGAAGTAAAGACTGAACGTGCGTGCGAACTCGTCGAATATTTCCTCGGCTGTGCTTCGTTTCTGCGTTTCCTTGTCCGTGGGGTTTTCAGCATCTTTCTCTGCGTCTTCTTTGGCACGCGGAACAAAGAACGTGTGATAGATGGTGATGCCGCTAAACATCACGGCCGTGATGGCCATGGTGATGGTCCAAGCCCATGGAATGTTGCCCGTTCGGGTTTCTAACACGCCTGCAACATACACCAATACGCCTTGCCCGAAGATGGACGATAGTCGATAGAAGGTGCTTCGAATGCCAACGAAGAAGGATTGTTGCTGTTGGTTGAGGGCAAGCATGTAGAAACCGTCGGCCGCTATGTCGTGTGTGGCCGAGGCAAAGGCGGTTATAACGAAGAGTATCAGCGTGAAAGTGAAGAGGCTAACAGGTGTAGCGGTAGCCGAAATAACGTCGGGCGAGGGATGCGGAATGGAGAACGTGAGCAAGATGAAGGCTATACTCATCACAATTTGCATCATGACAATCCACCAACGTTTAGTGCGTAGGATGTCTACAAAGGGACTCCACAGGGGCTTAATCACCCAGGGGAAGTAAATAAGACTGGTGAAGAGGGCCATCTCGCCATTGGGCACACCCATGCGAGTGAACAAAATCACCGAGATATTGTTGACTATGAAGTAAGGAATACCCTCTGCAAAGTAGAGCGTGGGTATCCATAGCCATGGGTTTATGTTCTTTGTTACATTCTTCATTTTGCTGATATTGCTTCGTTATATTGCTTTCGCTACTTTGTCTACGCAAATTTTCGGTTGCGTCGAGAGGTGTTGGTACTTGCGATTTGAAAGACCAAACTTGTGGTTAGGCGCTTAATTTGCGGACCACATCTTTTACCTTGCTATCCGTCCTGCCCTCTTTGTGAAGACGGCAGGCGGATTAATGCAAGGATGTTTTCCTGTCATTCTTTTTATCTTAGTACCTATTATTGTCTTTTTTAGCGTTGTTTGTTGGCCGCAATACGTGCTTCCAACTCCCACGTTCTTATCCTATCCTTGTACAGGTTGTTGGCATTTACCTTCTCGATGCTCAATGCAGCATCAGAGTTTCCACCCCAACGGCGACACAGGTAAAGTACATCGTAGATGCGTCCAATTTGATAATGGCGCGAAATGTTTAGTCCCATGGCGTAGTCTTCACCATAACTGGTGTTGGGTAAGCCAATAGCTCGCAACACAGGAGTATAGAAAGCGCGGGGAGCACCCAGTCCGTTGATGCGCAAGGCGTTGTTTCGGCCGTTGTCGGGCGTCCACTCTTTGTGGTCGATAACGCCAGGGGGAAGTTCGTTCAGGTCGAAATCGGTCATCATATATGAACCTATCACCATGGCGCACTTTTGCTCATAGAAGGCGTCGACGATAGTTTGCAACGTATGTTCGTCCTTATATAGGTCGTCACTGTCTAGCTGAACGGCGAACTTTCCACAGTGAGCGGAGTTCACGCCATAGTTCCAACAGCCGCCAATGCCAAGGTCGTTGCGTTCGGGAACAAGGTGCACCACGCGCCCGTCGGCCTTAAACGCGTCGATGGCTTCGGTTGTTCCGTCGGTGCTATGATTGTCGATGACGATGAGGTTGAACTTAAACTTGGTCTGTTGTTTCAATACCGACTCGATGGCGGCACCAACAGTGGCCACCCTATTACGAACGGGGATAATTACCGATGCCTCTACTTCGAACTCACCTTGGTTGAAGTCGATGTCTTTGAAGTGAGGTTCGAGGTATCCTCCAATCTCTTTCAGGTGTTGAGTGCATGCCTTTTCCATCTCAATTTGGCGGTCGCGGTTGCGTGGGTCAACATAATCAAACTGCTTTTCGCCGCTCTTTCTGTTGTCTTCCTCTACCTCGCTGTACAAGTATTCGTTCGCGTGTACCAGCGAGTAGCGTTGACTGAGCTTCAACCGTAGGTCGTAAAGACCAGCGTGTTGGTAGGTGTCTGTCATGCGTTGCACGCTTTCTTTGAGGGCGGCAGCATTGAAGAAGAGCACCGAACCAAAGTCGAAATCATCTCTTAACGAACCCTTTTGATAGTCGATAACGGGCGCTTTAACCTGTTCGTTACCCTTTACTTGGTAATGATCGGCGTAAACTAGGCCTGCATCGGTGTCTTGTGCAATCTGCAAAAGGCGTTCTAGGGCCATGTATCCCAGTTCTAGCGTGGTGCTCTTGGTATAAACCAAGGCGTAATCGGCATTGCTCTCGGCGGCTATTCGACGGATGGTTTCCGACTTAAACACAGGTTGGTCAAGGCAAACAACCTTGTCTACCAACTGTGAAGCACGCAAGGCCGACAATGTTTTACCAGCCTGAGCCTCGTCTATATAAGGTACGAAACAAGTTATTTTCTTCATATCGTTATGAGTTTATAAGTTTATGAGTTGTTTTGAGGAGTTAAGGAGTTATGGAGTTAAGGAGTTAAGCCAAATGCATAGATGATGTTAGGCATTTTTTCACCTTCTCACCTTATTCAGCCTTTCAAGCCTATTTTCCCATCCCTGCATTACATTTTAATGATATTTTGTTACTGACCACGCCTTATTTCTTCGTTGGCGGGTTTACACTTTTCACCTCTCCGGTAAACGAAGTGATGTGTCTGGCCTTTTTCTCATCCTGTTTCGAGTCGTGCGTAATGTCTTCGTGGGGCTGGCGCATAAAGAAATCGACGATGGTTTTCATCAGTTTCTCGCGACAGAAGGCCTGTGTGATGCTCTCGAAGGGGAAGCCCATGACGAACGTCTTATAGCTGCCTTGCGAGGCAACGGCTGCACTGAGGTTGTTCTCGGGATAGCGCATCACGGTATATCCCGTTGAGTCGGCCGCCTCGAGGGCATCAGGCGACTCCACTATATATTGTTCCGAGTTCAGCGTGTTGGCGTAGTTCATCTCGCCCACACCCAGTTCTAGTGGTGAGCGCACCATGCGAACGCTTCCTGTGAGGGCAGCGCGCGAGTTGCGCCACTTATATTTCAGCACCTCGGCAGCAAAACGTTGGTCGCTCTCTAAGGGCTTAGCCAAGGGGTTGCACCAAAGGTCGCTGGCCACGTATGCACCCGAAACAAACAGGTGAACGCCACGTTGGGCATACTCCGCCAATGTTTTTTGCACCTTCGCATCGAAGGTCTTAAACATCAAGGGGTGCACATTGCCACGTCCCATCTTGGTTTGGCATTGCTTACCTAGTATATAATCAACAAAGGCGTATCCGTCTTTCGCCTTGTCGAGGCACTCGTTGGCACACGATTCGAAGCTCAAACCCGCCTTCAAGATGGCCTCGCCGTGTAGTGCGGGATAGTCGAACGTGTTTCCGGCAATCACCTTCGTCTCTTCGTTTCCATAGCTATCGCCATATCCACCCGAGTCGTCGTCGAGCCAAGGCAGGCTTCGGTTAAACTCTTTTTGGCTTCCTGTGTAGCTGATGTCTTGCAGATAAGGCACGCCGTGGTCGATGTGATCGAGGAATCCAGCATACAATGTGTCGGCAGGAGCAGGCGCAACGAAGTCGGCTGGGGCAGAAACACGGTCGAAACCATTTACCACCAAGGCCTTTTTACCCATGCAGGCCGAGCATCGTGCCACAGCCATTGTTTCGGAGGGGAAGCTCTTTCCGCCCTTGTTCACCGCCTCAACGCGGAAGCTGCACACCACGTCGGAGGGTATGCGAGCCACATAGCGGTTGCGTTTTACCACCTTGCCGTTGTCGAATGCGCCGTTACCCAGACGGGTATAAACAATGTATCGGTCGGGCATAGCCGTGGGTTCGAGTGTGTCGGCCACGGCTTTCCACGTCAGTTCCACCTGATCGGTGCCTTTAAGCGATGCCGAAAGATGGTCTACGGGCAGTGGTGCAACCACGGGTGTTTGTCCCCTTTGGGCGCAGATAAAGCGTAACATGCCCTTATAGATGGCCCTACTTACGGTGAAACGGAAGCGCGGGTCGAGGCCATAACGCATGTCGGCGAAGTTTTGATGCGAAAGTAATTCGAGCAACATAGCGGGAACGCGGGGTGTGCGAGCTTCGAAATACGAGGCGTCGCGACTGCCACGACTGTTCCAAAGGGGTTCGTATAGTGCGCGAATGTCGTTTAATATGCTGTTTTGTACGCTCTCGGTAAGGTCTTTGCAGAGATGTCGCGAGGCGCCATTGGCAAACACGCTGTCGTAAGATTGGCTGTAATAGATGCCTAATGTACCGATGGTGCGGTCGTCTTTGGTGGTTCCGGCATCACTGTGGAAGGCTAAAGAGAGGTCGATGGGCACGTTAAGTCCCTGTCCATCGGGGTAACATTCCGACCCGCCTGCAAGCCAGTTGACCCACATTCCACGACTTTTATAGTCGTCGGTGTAGTCGTTCTCGCCACGCGAAGCAGAGTAAACACAGTCTGGCACGCCAGCCCATTGCAGCCAATAGCGTGCTGCCTCGGTGAAGCGAGGATAGCCGCTAATGTCGGGCCTACCGATATTACCCATGCCACCACCAAACTTCACACCGTCGGCCGTCACCAATTCGCCCACTTTTCCCGTGTTGTTGCTTAGGCTAACACGATGCTGTTGGCCTGCTTTCTCGTCAAAAACAAACTTGCCGAGGTAAATCCATGTTCCGCCACCCATCTGTTGGTTCACGCGGAAATGACTTTCTCCACCTTGGTGATGCACCGTGTAATGGGCCGTGGAGGTGCTTCCAGGCACGGTTTTATACGATACATAAACGGCATATTCGCCAGTCTTTGGCACGTTGGGCACCCATTCGGCAAGGCTCTCTTGCCCCTTCTTTATCGATTGCACGCTGCGAAACGTACCATCGCGGAAGGGATTTTGAAAGTTGGTGTACACCTTATGGCGGTAGGCAAAACCTTCACCCTGTCCCTGTTGCCATGCCTGTTGGCCGTTGCGCTCTTTATATATGGTGTGTGGCGACAGTGTGTTGGCATCGTTGTCTACCACCACTTCATTCGTATTCCAATCTCTTTCGCGCGGCACAAGCACGTTTGCGCCTGCATTTTCGAGCATGGGCACGAGGAAAGGCAGCACGTAACTCTGCGTGTAGAGGTCTTCTACGGTTTGCAATAGACGTGCGCGCTGCCACTCCCAGCGGTCTAGTGTGCGCTCATAATATCGGCCATGACTATGCCAAACGGCGATGTGTCTGCCCGAAAGGCCCTGTGTGGGCGTAGTGGGAACCGACATGTTGGTTACCAACGGCTGGTCGCAGCGGGGTGCAAAGGTCGTTGGAGCTACCTGCTGCGCCCATGTAGAGAGGGCAGCAAGGCAAAGGGCTACGATTGATATGTTGCGTCTAAACATCTTTATCTCCTTTCTGATGTGACTTGATGGAACTGATGTGGCTGATGGATTTGATAGAACCAATACTGTTGACAGTTGCTTCTAACCATCTTTTGCTATATTTTTTGAGCGGCCTCGCCTCGCTTGATGAGCAGGCAAAGACCCACGAAGGTGAACAGGGCGTTGAGTATCAACAACTCGTAACTGAAATGATAGCCGTTGAACCAGGCCTCTGAATGGCGGTCGAGCACCCAACAGAGCAGGGGCGAAGCCAAGGCCACAAGGGGTATCCAGCGGTCGCGCACAGGTCGCTTTACAAGTATGCCAAAGGCGAAGAGGCCCAATATAGGTCCGTAGGTGTAGCTGGCTAGGGTGTAAACGGCATCTACCACGCTGGTGTTGTTCAGCACATTGAACACGATAATAGACAAGCCCATCACTACGGCCATGCCTATGTGCACCCGTTTTCGCATTCGGGTAACTTCGCTTTCGCTGCGTTTGCCAGCCCCGAGTATGTCTACGGTGAACGAAGTGGTGAGTGCGGTGAGCGCCGAGCCTGCTGCATTATAGGCCGAAGCTGACAAACCAACGATGAACAGCACGCCAACAACGCCCGGAAGCAAGCCTCCTGTGGCGATGGTGGGGAAAAGCTGGTCGCCTGTAGCCGTTACGCCGTGGCGTGCAGCCTCTTCGTAGAGCAGCACACCTAACATCAGGAAGGCCGCAACCACGATGAATTGCAGCAGAATGCTAATCACCATGTTCTTTTGAGACTCGCGACTGTTGCGACAACTTAGGTTGCGCTGCATCATATCTTGGTCTAAACCGGTCATGGCGATGGTGGTGAAGATGCCGGCAAAGAACTGTTTGAAGAAGAATTGCTTGTTGTTAACGTCGTCGAAGAAGAACATGCGGCTCATGTCGCTTTGGCTAATGTGACTCACCACGCCGCCGAACGACAGCTGTAAATCGTCCGCGATGAACCAAATGCACAGTGCCACCGACACGATAAGACAGGTGGTCTTTATCAGGTCGGCCCAAATTACCGACTTAACGCCACCCTTATGGGTGTAAAACCACACGCAACCTACAGACAAGGCCACGTTAACCCAGAAGGGGATGCCCAATGGACCGAAAGCCAGAAGCTGTAAAGTGAAGCATACGAGGAAAAGACGAACGGCCGCTCCAAGCATCTTCGAGATGAAGAAGAACCATGCTCCCGTGTGGTAAGCTTGCTGTCCAAAACGGTTACGCAGGTATTCGTAAACCGAAGTGAGCTGCAAACGATAGAACAACGGTGTGAGAACGAAGGCCACGATAAGCTGACCAGCGATAAATCCCAATACCAATTGCAGGTAGCCAAAGCCACTTTGCGACACCATACCTGGTACAGAAACGTACGTTACGCCTGAGATGCTGGCCCCAATCATGGCAAAAGCCACCATGTACCACTTGCTTTGGCGACTACCAGTGAAGAAAGCGGCATTATCCACATTGCGTCGGGCGATGCTCGAAACAAGGAACAAAACGGCGAAATAGGCTAACACGGTTGCTAGGATGGTTATTGGTGTCATATAGAAGGAGATAAAAGATGTAACAAGTTTATTCTTTGTAAAGTAGATAGGGTCGGCGGCGAGTTTTAAACTGATCCACCTCTGCCTGCCATTGGGCGCGTATCTCTTCGTTACTACACCCTTCTGCAATCATCGGTCGGATGTAGTCCACTCCCACAAGTTTTTCAAAGAAGGGCGTAAAGAAGCGTTCGCCGATGTTGAGGTTGCGGTAGGCGTTGATGACATACGAGAGGTCGAACCCGCGTCTTTGTATTTCTTCCTGACTCATGTGGCTCAAATCCACGCCATAACAGCATTGGTCTTGCTGTGGCGGCGTTTTCGCTCCGGGCATGCTTCGTGGTGTAAAATGGTGCGAATAGCCCACCATCTGCGGATGCCCATATTGCTGAAAAGGCTGCGTTGTTCCACGACCGAGACTCACATCCGTGCCCTCGAAGAGACAGACCGATGGATAGAGATAAATCGATTGCATGTTAGGCAGATTGGGAGATGGGGCGATCGGCAGGACGTAGCGCGTTTGATGGGTATAGTTCAGGCAGCGGATCACCGTCAGGCGACAATGTTTTCCGCCCTCCAACCAGCCCTCTCCGTTCATCATTTGTGCCAATTCGCCCAGCGTCATACCGTGTACAACGGGGATAGGAAGCGCGCCAACACCCGACCGATGCCGCATGTCCAGCACAGGACCGTCTACATAAAAGCCGTTAGGATTGGGCCGGTCGAGCACCAAAACCTTGGTTTTGGTCTGCGCACAGACCTCCATCAGGCGCATCATAGAGATATAATAGGTATAGAACCGAAGCCCTACATCTTGTATATCAACGACCAAGACATCTGCCTTTCGCAGCAAATTCTCATCGGGCCGCCCATCTTTTCCGTTATAGAGCGAATGTATCACCACGCCGGTTTTCCCATCGACAGAGTTGCCCACATGTTCTCCTGCGTCTGCATTTCCACGAAAGCCGTGTTCGGGCGAGAAGATTCCGACCACCTTTATCCCTCGTTCCAACAACACATCCAGCACATGTTGATCTCCTATCATACCCGTATGATTAGAGAAAAGCATCACTCGTTTGCCCTTCAACAAGCCGATATAGGCTTCTATTTGCTCGTCGCCATTGATCACGCGCTCCTCTTTTGCCTGTCCTACAACAGAAAGACAGAGCACCCATAGCATTATTATCAGTTTTTTCATGCAGGCGGTTTTTAGTTGCTTATGGGGCAAAGATAGACTTATTTTTTAGAATCAAAAACACCAAATTAGATATTTTTTAATTTATTCTTTTCCTTTAAGGGGTAAAAAATCTGTACTTCGTTCCTGCAAATCGTTTTCCTTTATCCCCGCTTGGAGTGTTTTTCATATATATAATAAGGTGTAAGCCCCATCAAGTCAACCTCTCTTGCCAATTCATCACAAAGATCGATGTCACCCATCAAGGCCTGATGTCTGTCTGCAAAAGCCAAAGACATCCTTTATAAAAATCAAAAAGATGGAGCCTTTTCTCCATCTTTTCGTTTCATCTCACTGAGCGTTGGCCCTGCCACAACAGTCTGACAAAAACCGGATAATGGTCGGAAGCAGGGCGAAGGGTATGCCTACTGAGGTTGATTTGCTGCGGAGCATCAGCCCCTTTCTGTAACGAAGAAGCCTTGTCCTCCGTCCAATAGAAGTTGGGCAGCACAGCATAGGCCGGCACCTGAAAACCTTTTGACACAAAGATATGGTCGATACGACTGTCGGTTTTCAGACTCGGGTCGAAGCTATTAAACGTTCCATTCTCGGCAAAACGCTGTCGGGCCAGCGTGTACGAGTCGTCAAGAAGTCCCGAGCGAGTAAAGAGCGCATAGGTCTCGTCGGTCTGATCCACATTGAAGTCGCCCGTAAGAATCACAGGAACCCCCGGTCCGGCCATCTCTCTGATCTTCTTCAGCACTAATTTGGCAGCCTCTCGGCGTGCCGTTACGCCCACATGGTCGGTGTGCAGATTGAAGAAATAGAACGTCCACCCCGTATCTTTCTGTCTGAATTTGCCCCAAGTGCAAATGCGAATGCAGGCTGCATCCCATCCCAACGAAGGCACATCTGGCGTTTGGGAAAGCCAAAAATGCCCCTCTTCGAGCCGTTCCACTTGATCGTATCGATAGAAGATGGCAGCATACTCGCCTGCCTCCCGACCATCATCTCGCCCCACACCGATATAGCGATAGCGTGGAAGACGGCACAAGAGATCGTGCAATTGCTCTGCCAACACCTCTTGCGCACCGAAAACGTCGGGCGATTCAAAGTTGACTTGATCGCAAATCACCTGACATCTCTTGTCCCAAAGAAAGCCTTTTTGAGCGTCTCCGTCGTTCTTATATCGGATGTTGTAGCTACCGACAAACAGGCCTTGACTCTCGGCGGCAAGAGCCATGCACAGCATCGCCCCTGCCAACAAGCGTTTGATGTTATTGAAAAACATACCGAAGAATGAGCAATCCGCTGACGATAAAAAGGGTTAGATTGACATCACGATAGTGTCCGCTCAACAGTTTCACCAATGTATAGCTGATCAACCCCAACGCCATGCCCTCGGCAATGCTGTAAGTGAGCACCATCGTCAACACGGTGATGAAGCAAGGCAAAGCTTCCGAGATGTCTTGCAGGTCGATTTTCTTGATCGACTCCAGCATAAAGACGCCCACCAACACCAGTGCGCCCGTAGTGGCTGCCGACGGGATGACGAGAAACACCGGAGCCAGGAACAGGGCCACAAGGAAAAGCGCGGCTGTTGTCAAGGCAGTGAGTCCCGTTCGCCCACCCTCGGCCACGCCCGCAGCACTCTCTACGAAGGTAGTCACGGTGGATGTACCGAGCAATGCTCCCGTAGAGGTAGCGATAGCATCGGCCATCAGCGCCTGTCGGATATTCTTCACGTTGCCATTTTCGTCCATCATATCGGTTTTGGCAGCCGTTCCGATGAGCGTTCCCAGGGTGTTGAAGATGTCGATAAACACCAACACGAAGATGGTGAGCACCATGTCGGCATTGAGCAACGCACGAAAGTCGAGTTTGAGAAAGGTGGGTGCGATGCTGTGGGGCATCGAAACGGGCATAAAGCCCTGGGGGATCTGCGTGATGCCCATCGGGATTCCGATGATCGTACAGATCAGAATGCTATAGAATAGCGCACCGCGCACTTTCAAAACGATGAGTGCCCCACTCATGATGATACCGATACAAGCCAGCACAACCGTAGGCGTGAAAGCCCCGAGCGTAACGAACGTAGCCTCATTGGCCACGATAAGGCCGGCGTTCTTCAGTCCAATGAAAGCAATAAAAAGGCCCAGTCCGCCCGAGATGGCAAATCGCAGATTCCGGGGGATACACTTCACGATTTGCTCACGGATGTTGAGCGCAGTGAGAAGAATGAAAATCAATCCTTCTACAAAGACTGCCGCCAGTGCAGCCTCCCAAGAATAGCCCATTGCTTTTACCAAGGTGAAAGCAAAAAAGGCGTTGATACCCATACCGGGGGCCTGTGCAAAGGGCAGTTTGGCCAGAAAAGCGATAAAGAGCGTGCCCAAAGCAGAGGCCAAAGCCGTAGCCGTGAACACCGCCCCTTTATCCATTTGGGCAGCACTCAGTATGTCGGGGTTCACCGCCAGGATGTAACTCATGGTGAGAAACGTGGTGATGCCAGCGGTCAACTCCGTGCGGAGTTGATGTTTTTTGGGGTCGAAGCCCAAGAGAGAATAGAAAGACATGGATGGAGTGGATCAATATTAGAAGGTCCATTTCGCTGCTAACGTGGGCAGCCAGTACCAGCGATGGTTTTGATTGACAAAGTTATTGCTGATTTCCCACTCAGTTCCCAGGCTCAGTTTCAAGTCATCGGGCACACCTTTGAGGTGATTCAGGTTGAACCAGAACTGCGGTTCGGTGATCAGGACGCAGAGGTTCCGACCGTTGTCGAAGCGACGATCTCCCCAAAGGTCGACAAAGCCATTGAAAGTGAAGAGATGTTTGGCAAAATGTAGATACCAAGTAGCGGTGAGTTGCCACGAATGGCTCTGTCTTTGCTTCGCAAGGAACTTGTACATCGGCGTGAACGTAAAGCCCGAATTGAAGTTTTGTTCGTCCCAGCTATAAGTGGCACCTGCCAGATAAGCATCTTTATACGAGCCTACGCCCTTGCCCAGTCCGCCGTTATACTCTACATGCACGGCCAGGGGAGCTTTCCAAAACTTCAATTCGCGCGAAATCTCCCAATAGGCAGCTGCCACGCCATTATCGGCATAGTCCATATCGACAAAGAAAAACGTGTTTCCCCACCGGTCGGGTTTGAACATTTCCACCGTCGTTGTGAGGTGAGGACGTGTAGAGAGATTGTCGTTGAGATGACCGAAGTCGTAGTGCAACTGCACGTTTTGTGCCTGCACCGACAGGCCTGCCACAAAGGCGAGGGCCACAGCAAATAGCTTTTTCATGTTGTTTTTTCAGATGATTGATTGTCTTATGTCAGAGATGAGAATACCGAAACCACCGATGGTCAGTGTATCGGCACCCGCAATTGCCTGCAAAGTTACACAGATTTTCTTAGTTTTTAAGCTCTTTTACAGTTGAGTTTGTGCTATTTCGCCATAAAAAACAATCCTATTTCTCTTTACTCCTCCCCTCCTTACTACTTACTACTTCCCCCCTTACCACCTACTCCTCCCCTCCTTACTACTTACTCCTCCCCTCCTTACTACTTACTACTTCCCTCCTTACTACTCAAAAGCTAAGCTTTTGCATGCCCATCTCTTAGCTTTTGCCTTGCGTTTTCTTAGCTTTTGCACGCCATTATCTTAGCTTTTGAAATTCGTTTTATAACACCTTGACAATCAAATACTTACTTTGCTTGTTGACAGACCTTACATACCCTTACGCAAACAATCGCTACGCGATGCGTCTGTTTTCTTGTTTGTTCGAGCTCTCTCTCCAATATCTTTGCGCAAACAACCGCATAGCGGTTGGCCTGTTGGTAGAGCAAGGTTGGCAAGCGAAGCGCGCCTACCATGTCTACGGTACGTAGAGAGAAAACAAGGCCATAGGTCTTGGTCTATCCAATCTCTCCCAGTTAGAGGTTGAAACAGGCCGAAACCTACTCCCAATCCCCTAACTTAGTCAGAAAAGAAACCAAATCTGCCCGAGAAAAAGGGTACTACTGCAACGAGAAGCCCTCTGCGAATGACTTAAAAGTTAAAGTTTCTGTAAAACAAACATCCTATCCGTAAAAACACTAACTTTACCCTGTCCATCGAAAAAGCCGCTTCATCTCCGCCCTCATCTGCTCATCACCCCTATATATAAAAGGAGAGAAAAGCGCGGAGAACATCCAAAGACAGTCGATGGGCCCATTTGGTATCTTCCATGACTCAATCACTCAACAATCATCAACCCCAACTTATGATCAAAAAGTATATCCAAGAAAACGAGGAAAGGATGCTGCAAGAGCTCTTCAGCCTGATTCGCATCCCCAGTGTCAGTGCCCAACAGGCACACAAACCCGACATGTTGCGCTGTGCCGAACGGTGGAAAGAACTGCTGTTGATGGCCGGTGCCGACCGCGCCGAGGTGATGCCATCGGCTGGAAACCCCATGGTCTACGGCGAAAAGATGGTAGATCCCAACGCCAAGACGGTGCTCATCTACGGGCATTACGACGTGATGCCGGCCGAACCGTTCGAACTTTGGAAGAGCGAACCTTTTGAAGCGGAGGTGCGCGACGGGCATATCTGGGCCCGCGGAGCCGACGACGACAAAGGCCAATCTTTCATTCAGGCCAAGGCTTTTGAATATGTAGCCAAGCAAGGGCTGCTCAAACACAACATCAAATTCATTCTCGAGGGTGAGGAAGAAGTGGGTTCGCCCAGTCTGGGTGCCTTTATCGAGGAGCATCAAGAACTCTTAAAGTGCGACGTTATCCTCGTTTCAGACACCAGTATGATAGCCGAAAATGTACCGACACTCACCACCGGTCTGCGCGGCATCGCCTATTGGCAGATAGAAGTAACCGGTCCGAATCGCGATGTGCACTCGGGTCACTACGGTGGAGCCATCGCCAACCCCATCAACGTTCTGTGTCAACTCATCGCCAATGTAACCAACGAAGACGGACGGATCCTCTTTCCCGGTTTCTACGACAAGGTGGAGGAACCCACAACCGAAGAACGCGAGATGCTGGCCGCTATCCCACTCGACCTCGACGCTTACAAACAAGCGATTGATGTGGACGAACTGACCGGCGAAAAGGGCTATAGCACCATTGAGAGAACGGGCTTCCGACCTTCGTTCGACGTGTGCGGAATCTGGGGAGGCTATACCGGCGACGGGGCAAAAACCGTCATTGCCTCGAAGGCTTATGCCAAATTGTCGTGCCGATTGGTGCCGAATCAGGACTATCAGGAGGTGGGACAACTGGTGATCGACTATTTCAAACGCGTTGCTCCCCGCTCGGTGAAGGTGGATATCAAGTTCCTTCACGGCGGACAAGGCTACGTCTGCCCCATCGATATGCCCGCCTACAAAGCAGCCGAACGGGGCATTGAGGCGGTGTTCGGCAAGCGTCCGCTGGCCGTGCGCTTAGGGGGTAGCATCCCTATCATCTCTACGTTCGAGCGGATTTTGGGCGTAAAGACGGTTCTGATGGGCTTCGGTCTGGAGTCGAATGCCATCCACTCACCCAACGAAAACATGCCCTTGAATATGTTCCGCAAGGGAATAGAGGCAGTTGTGGGCTTCCACTTAGAGTACGATCGGGAGAACGACAACTGAAACACTCCTCCATCGACAGCCGCTTGAAGCCCTACGCTGCGCTTCAAGCGGTTTTTTCTTGTTTTGAAAGATGTACTTTTCTTCCTCAATCCCGCACGGTTTCATGACGGTTTTCCACAGAAAAATCGTACTTTTGCAGGCAAAATTTCATTAAAAGAAAGATCGATGGAACAGAAAAACTATCAGCGCACCACCGTTACTGCAGCTCTTCCCTATGCCAATGGCGGTGTGCACATCGGACATTTGGCCGGCGTATACGTGCCCGCAGATATCTATGTGCGTTATCTGAGGTTGAAAAACCAAGACGTGATCTTTATCGGCGGCTCCGACGAACATGGCGTTCCCATCACCATCAGAGCCCGCAAAGAGGGCGTTACACCGCAAGATATTGTGGATCGCTACCATTCGATGATTAAAAAGAGCTTCGAAGACTTCGGTATCTCTTTCGATATCTATAGCCGAACCACCTCGAAGACACACCATCAGCTGGCCAGCGACTTCTTCCGCAAGCTCTATGAAGAGGGGAAACTGCTGGAAAAAGAAACCGAACAATACTACGACGAGGAGGCCAAACAGTTCCTCGCCGATCGCTATATCACAGGCGAATGCCCGCATTGCCACAATGAAGGGGCGTATGGAGACCAGTGCGAGAAATGCGGAAGAGACCTCTCTCCCACCGAATTGCTCCATCCACGGTCTACCATCAGCGGTTCTTCGCCAGTTCTGAAGAAGACCAAGAACTGGTATTTGCCGCTCAACGAGTATCAGGAGTGGCTCAAAACATGGATCTTAGAGGGGCATCAGGAGTGGCGTTCCAACGTCTATGGGCAGTGCAAAAGCTGGCTCGACCTCGACCTTCAGCCTCGAGCTATGACGCGAGATCTCGACTGGGGCATCCCCGTTCCGGTGGAAGGAGCCGACGGAAAGGTACTCTACGTGTGGTTCGACGCCCCTATCGGCTACATTTCCAATACCAAAGAGCTCCTGCCCGATAGCTGGGAGCAGTGGTGGAAGGCTCCCGATACGCGCTTGATTCACTTCATCGGTAAAGACAACATCGTCTTTCATTGCATCGTTTTTCCCGTAATGCTCAAAGCACACGGTGGTTATATCTTGCCGGAAAACGTTCCTGCCAACGAGTTTTTGAACTTAGAAGACGACAAAATCTCTACTTCCAAGAACTGGGCCGTGTGGCTTCACGAGTATTTAGTTGACTTTCCCGGTAAGCAAGACGTGCTTCGCTATGTGCTGACAGCCAACGCACCCGAGACGAAAGATAACAATTTTACGTGGAAAGACTTTCAAGAGCGCAACAATAACGAACTGGTGGCGGTGTATGGAAACTTCGTTAACCGCGCACTTCAGCTCACAAAGAAATATTTCAACGGCATTGTGCCTGCCTGCGGAGAACTTCTTGAAGCGGACAGACAGGCCTTGAACGAATTGAAAGAAGTGAAAACAAAGGTGGAAAGTCTGCTCGACGTGTTCAAATTCCGCGATGCACAGAAAGAAGCCATGAACCTTGCGCGCATCGGAAATCGATATATCACCGAGTGCGAACCCTGGAAAGTATGGAAAACCGACCCCAAACGCGTAGAAACAATCTTGTATATCTCGCTGCAATTGGTGGCCCATCTCTCCATCGCCTTCGAGCCTTTCTTGCCTTTTAGCAGTGCCAAACTGCGACGAATGCTAAACCTCGACCGTTTCAACTGGGACGAACTGAGCAACACTGAGATACTCAAACCCGGCTACCAACTGGCAGAACCCGAACTGCTTTTCGAGAAAATCGAAGACGAAACCATCGAAGCGCAACGGCAGAAGTTAGAGGCTACGAAACGCGCCAACGAGGAAGCGGCCTACAGAGCCAAAGAGATCAAACCCGTCATCGACTTTTCCGACTTTGAGAAACTCGACCTCCGCGTGGGCCATATCAAGGCCTGCGAAAAGGTGAAGAAAGCCAACAAACTGCTGAAGTTCACCCTCGACGATGGCAGCGGCACCGATCGAACTATCGTTAGCGGCATTGCGAAGTTCTACGAGCCCGAAGAACTCATAGGAAAGGATGTGCTTTTCATCGCCAATCTCGCACCTCGCAAGCTGATGGGCATCGAGAGTCAGGGGATGATTCTTTCGGCCGAAGACTTCAATGGCGACCTCAGCGTCACCTCGTTGCTACGGAAAGTGAAACCGGGCAGCCAAGTGGGATAGTCCGTCCCGCCAGTCATCTGCAGCCCGACGACCACAAGCAAAACGTCCATCGTCTACCAAGCGGCTGCACAGCCGTAAGACCCTATTTCTCAAAAGCTAAGCTTTCGCTAGGCGAAAGCTTAGCTTTTTCATTCCATTTTCTTAGCTTTTACCCTGCGTTTTCTTAGCTTTTAGAAATCGCTTTCTAAGCCATTGATATAAAACAACTTACAAACAGCACACAAACAGGAGCCAAAGAAGGAGAAAACGACGGACTTTGAGAGGAAAAATGCGCTATCTTTCGGCCGGGAACGCATTGTATTCGTCTACGTAACGGCGATAAACGGCCCGTTTCACCTCCAGCGTCGTGTTGCCCATCTGTTGCAGTTCGGCCTGCGTAATGCGTTTTCCCACGCGGATGATTAGCTTTCCACGATAGCAAACCGGCGAATGGCAAGGCATCAGTTTGCGCAGTCCGTAGAGATAAACGGGCAGAATATCGACGTTCAACTCTTTTGCCAAAGCGAAAGCTCCGTTATGAAATCGACTGATCGAACTCGTCGTCACCCGTTCGCCTTCAGGAAAGATGGCGATGCTATACCCGTTTTTCACATGCTTCCTACAAAGCGAGAGAATGGCTTCCGAACCGTTTTCGGTGGGAATAAAATCGGCAAACCGCAGCACACGGGCCACCAAGGGGTGGTGCCACACTCGACTCCCGATAGAGATAAGGATGTGGGGCGAAAGTGCCATCAGGCATACCGGGTCGAGAATAGACTGATGATTGCAGATGATCACTGCCGGACGGTCGAAGTTTTCTTCCCCATCATAACATATCTCAGTCTTTACGCCTGGCAGATGCTGAATGTCGAAACGGAAAAAGTGGTATTTCTGGCGATGAAAAATGCCCATTCGATGCACCGTCTTCCGATGTAGCACAAACAGCCACATGCCCAGCAAACAGCCATAGAACACCTGTAGAAGATAGACTGCCGCTGCCCAAGCTGTGCTCAGCAGACGAACGAGGGTGATAGGCAAAGGTCGAGCCATGCCATCGCTATTGGTATAAAGCCAACCGAAGAGCATCGGGGGGATGAGATAGGTGAGCACCACCACCGATGCCATGCCTACGATGGTGATTTCGCCCAGAGAGTGCAACGCGGGATGCCGAGCTACGACGAGCGAACCCATACCGATAAACATGATGGCAGCCGATAAAAAGATGCTGCGTTTGTAAGAAGCGAGCATACGCCGACGGTGTTTCTGCTCGTAAATCAGACCTTCGGTGATGAAGATACTATAGTCGTCGCCTTGTCCGAAGATAAAGGTGGCCAGAATGATGTTCACCAAATTGAAGCGCATATCCAGTAAATGCATCGTTCCGAGAATCCAAATCCACGACACAACCATGGGTAGGAAGGCGATAAGAGTAAGTTCTATCCGGCGAAAAGACAGCCAAAGGAAAACAAACACAATGGCTCCGCACACCCATCCGATGTAGTTGAAGTGCTGAGACAGCGTCGTTGCAATGGCCGAGTTCATGCTTTGTACATCAAAAGCCCATTGCCCATCGCCATTAGCCGCGTTGTTGTAGGCTGCCATCAAGCTGTCTGCCTGCGCAGAAGGCACGTTAAGGATGTTGACAACGGTGTTTCCCACGATGCGATTGCCCAAAGAATTGGCGGTGAGCGGTGCGAAATAGCTCACGACTTGAGGCCGATAGCGGGTGTCGAGCACAGCGTTGAAGTCGGCAAAGGCCTCTTTCGAAAATCCATTGGCAAAGGCCTCCGCAGCCAAACGCTCTTTGAGCAAGGGTCGATAACGAACAACGAAGTCGTTCCAGCGGTCGATTCGCCGCTGTTGTTCGGCCTTTCCTGCAATAAGCAGCGAGGGAAAGGCCTGCGCACTGCGCTCAAGTGCCTCTTCAACCGTCTGCCCCGTGGCAGCGAAATACACCTGTGTGGTGCCGGGAAGTTCGTTTCGCATGTGCCCCAATTCCAACAAAAGACTTTTCTGTGCATCCTTGAGGTAATTGATTTTCTGCATGTCGGTGTCGAATTGGGTCGACCAACTGAAGTAACCCAGCACGATGGTAGCCACCACAAGCCCCGCGGCCAGGTATCTGTTGCGGGGATAGGAGGGGGTGAACGGCGTGTCGTCGGTTGGTTGTTCGGCCTCTTCCAATGGCGAATCCTTGTCGCACGTCGCCAAAGGTTTGTCTTTCGCCCGCCCACAAAGATGAGGCAGAAACACCACCACAAAGCAAATAGTGCCCACAAGCATGAAAGCGGCAAACAAACCCAGGTCGCGCAGGGCGGTAGAATCCAGCGGAATGAGCGCACAAAAGGCTCCAACGGTGGTGATATTGCCTACAACGAGTGGCTCGGCAATCTCTTCCAGCGTGGTGCGCGGCGAGGGACAGTGTCCCAGATGGGTAACAAAATGCAGGGGATAGTTCACGGCAATGCCAATAATCACAGAAGCAATGCCCAACACAATGATAGAAACCTCACGGCTGACAAGGGCTATTCCACCCATCGCCACCACCCAACCGAAGGCCAAAGAGAGGGCAATGAGCGAGAGATAACGCACTCGCCGCAGGGTATAGACCAGCAAACCCAAGATCAAAACTGCCGCAATGCCTACTGCCCACAGACTGTCGGTCTTGATTTGTCGGGCATTTTCTACGGCGATGACGGGTGCTCCGGTGGTGGTGATCTGCACGTTCTGCAACTGCGCTTCCACCTTTCGTGCGGCAGCATCTATCTCTTCGATAAGCTGATTGTTCCGATCGGTCTCGCTGGAACCGAACGGCGAGTCAACCATTGCTATGGCAAAACGACCTCCCGGAGCAAAGATGCAACCGTCATTCAGTTCATATCGCATCGCACGCCCCGAGGTTTGCAGTCGCTCGAGGATAGGAGTGAACAAGCCGAGCGGATCTTTTTGAATATTTCGAGACAGCCAATCGCCCGTCGGAAAGAGCAACATCTCCTTGTCATGTCTCACTGCAGCGGCGATGCTATCAGCGTTCATCCGTCGCGACATGCGAGCATAGTCTTCCTCGTTCATCAGCAACGGCGCGTTGCGGTATACAAAATCCGCCACACGGAGCATCCTTTCATAGTCCATCCGGGCCGTGATGGTCCAACGTTTGGCCTTTGCCTGCTGCTCGAAGAGGGTTACAGCTTGCACGATTCGGTCGACATCCACCTGCGAAGTGTCCTTCATTCGAAAGACAACGAAGATTCTATCGGCGACGTTGGTTTGCCGATAGAGATCCATCGAGCGGCGATAGGTGGGATCGTTGGGCAGAAAATCGCTGATATCTTCTTTGAAACGCAACTGCAAAGCCGAAGCAACGGCAGCGACCATCACCGCTGTAAGAAGAGCCAGACGCAAGAATCGGTGCGACTGAAGGAAGTCGTACAGGCGCAGAAGAAGTCGAGTTGTCATGACAAGGGATATGAAAACTTGAGTTTAGAAACAACCGGGTGAGCGTAGATCTGCAAGAAGATGTCGCGCATTTCGGCCTCTTCGAGCGTCTGCATCCTACGTATCAACATCTCTTTGAGCCCTTCATCAGCCACCCAATCCGGCTTTTCCTCCGGGTGAAGCATGCTGTAGGCCAGTCGATGAGTAGGCATCAGTCGGTAGGCCTCGATGATACGGCGGTCGATCAGTTCGGCAATGCGTCGCGTAGCCTCGTTCAACGGGAGGGCAGAGAGAGGCGAAAGCTCCTCGGATGTCAGCGGAGGGCATACCTCGAAGTGAACTTTCCCCTTCTGTTGGTTGATGCCTGTGAGGATGCTATGGATGTCTTCGCCCGGCTGTTTCACATATTTGCCATGCCGAGAGCGAGCCATCTCGGCGGCTTTCAGCAGATCGCACGGTTCCCACTCATAGCTCACGGCCACCGGAACAATGTTCAACGCCGCCAGGGAAGCCACTTTCTCGTCATCGGCAGACTGCATAAACATCTTGATGAGCCCCTGTTCGGTTTGGTCGATGCCGTCTTTCGTGCGTCCATTACGTTGTGCGATCCACACAGACGCTCGCTTTTGAGTGATGACATGTCGGATATAGCGCGAGAGATGTAGCGAACTGCGATAAAATTCACGAGCATCTCCACCGCGTTCCACCCGAAACATCTTGTTGCTCCGACCAATATCGATCACCAAAGGATCGCACATGAGATTGGCCCCGAAGGTAATTTCACTTGTCTCGAAGCCATGATCCACCAATGCATTCTGAAGAAGCGAGGCATCGAGAACGATGTCTCGGTGGTTGCTCACAAAGAGATAGGGATGCAAGGGGTCGAGTCGTTGCAGACCGTTGCAGCTGAAATGCTCGATGCTGCGCCTCATCACCTGCTCGTTGAAGTGATACATCACCCGGCGTTGGAAGGCCCTGGTGGTGTCGATTTGTCGCAATAGACGGGCCACCTCTTCTACGTTCAAGTCGGGAAAGACGAACGCAGCCAACTGTGGGAGCCATCTACTATCGGCTATTCGCTGCATAGCTTCCGCCACTTCGGCATCCCGATAAGGGCGGATGTCGTCGAATTCGGTCTCTGTCAACAGGTCGTTCATAAGGCAATCATTGCATTTCGGCATTGTTTCTTTCGTCGATAAACTTCACCGGTTTTCTACTTTTGGCCGGGAAATTGATACGTCTCACCTCCTCTACGGGCAGCAATTCCACGATGGGAGCCACGCGGATGCGCGAGCGGAAGCTGTCTTTCAGCGTCTTGATGAGTTCTTCTCGGCTCTTTTCGTCCGCACAGGGCGTTTTAAGGGCCACTTTTACAATCACCTCATCCGTGCCGGCGACCGACGAACGCACCACTACCACGTAGCATTCCACGTAAGGCGTGTTGTCGAGCACATCGTTAATGGCCGGCGGATAGAGCGTTGTACCCTTCAGTTTAATCATGTTATTCTTGCGTCCCACGAGCGGAGTGAGCCTATAGGCCCATCGTCCGCACGGGCATTGCTCGGTGCGCATGGCGGCGATGTCGCCTGTTCGGAATCGCAACAGCGGCATTGCCTCCACCCCGAGGGTAGTGACGACCACCTCTCCGGCCTGTCCCGGCGATACGGGAAGATTGTCTTCGCCGATGATTTCCACGATAATCAGCTCCGGATGTACATGTCCGCCCTGTCCGAAGCCGCATTCTGAGAAGGTGGCTCCCATCTCTGTGCTCGAGTAAGTGGCAAAAAGCTGCACCTCAGGCCATTTTTCCCGGATGCGCTGCCCCAGAAGATTGAGTGAGAAATCTTGCCGTCGGAGCCCCTCGCCGATACCGATGATGCGGCGAACCGACGAGTGGCGGTAGTCGATGTCATGCTCTTCGGCATACTCGATGAGGCGAAGGATGAACGAGGGGACACACATCAGCGTATCGGGACGCATGCGACGGATCGTGTCCCATTGCAGTTCGGGGATGCCATTGCCCACCCTGATCACGCCGGCACCTAAGCGGCGGAGCCCCAGAAAGTAGGCCATGCCGGCCATAAACCGCTTGTCGAGGGTGGTCATCAGTTGCACGATGCTGTCTGGAGTGAGACCTGCACAGGCAAACGACTTGGCCTCATTGAAAGCCAAACGTTCCAGGTCGGCATCTGTGCAGCCAAAGGTCACGGGATCTCCCAGCGTTCCCGAGGTGGTGATATAGTCGATGATGCGGTGCTTGGGCACACAAAGAAAGTCGTCGTTAAAGAGCTGTAAGTCTTTCTTTTCTGTAAAAGGAAGGGCGGCCAGGTGTTCGATACAGCTGATTCTACCGATGTCGATGCTCTGCTCTTCGAACATCCGGCGATAGTAGCGCGAGTGTTCTTGCAGATAACGCAGCTGTTTTTGCAGCAGCTCTTCCTGGAAACGTTTGATTTCCAGGGGCGATTGAAATTCTATATCGTTGTTCATCATCGATGTTTTCTTTACGTGAGATGATTGCTTTTTTTGTTTCTATTTTCAGGCCCTGAAGGCATCGATTTCTAAAAGCTTAGCTTTTGCCTTGCGTTTTCTTAGCTTTTGGGCATCGTTTTCTTAGCTTTCGGCGTACAAAAGCTTAGCTTTTGCCATGCGATCGATAAACGATTGTTGCTCAACGAGTTATCAACTCGACCCAAAACGAATAAAAAAGCCCGGCACAAAGCCCTGCCCTTCGGACGCGGAGGCTCTGATAACCAACTCTTCCGGCTCAGCTAAAAGCCCGTTTCTTTGAGCCAATCGAGAAACGCTTGCCGCCATTGCCGACACTCGGGCGTGCCTTTTGTGTCGCTGGCTCCGAAGCCGTGGCCGCCGGTTTTGTAGAGAAGATACCGGTGGGTGATGCCTTTGGCAGTGAGAGCAGAGTCGAGCAGCAGACTATTTCCGTATTTAACGATGGGGTCGTCTTGGCAGTTGACCAGGAAAACGGGCGGACATCCTGCCGGGATATGCCGTTCGAGTGAGAGCGAATCGCGCATTCGGCGGTTGTATTTGCCCCATTCGCCCAGGATGCCCTTTCGCGAACGCTTGTGCACCCAACGCTTGTCGGCAAGCGTCACCACAGGGTAGAGAGGCACAACGAAGTTGGGACGAAGCGTCACTTGCGGTCTGATGCCCAGCGGAGCGAGGAAGTTGGTGCCGCTGAACACGGCCGATGCCATCGCCAAATGTCCGCCGGCAGAGAAGCCCATCACACCTATCTTTTCAGCATCGATGCCCCATTGGGCAGCGTTCTGGCGCACCAATTGGATGGAACGTTGCACATCGCGCAGCATATCGGGCTGTCTGTGCCCTCTGAACAGCAGGCGATAGTGGGAGATATAGGCCCAAACGCCCGCCACACGATAGCGAAGCACGAAGGCGGCGATGCCGTTTCGGTTGAGCCATTGGGCCACTTCGATGCCTTCGGTCTGCATGTCGAGCCAGTGATAGCTGCCGCCCGGACATACAATGACGGCCGTTCGGCTCACAGTTTTGCCCTCGGGCAGATAGGGGGTGAGGGTCACTTGCGGAGCTTTTTCGCATGTTCCCTTCCATATTTGTATCTGGGCTGTGGCATGGAGGGCGGTCAAGAGCAACAGCAGGAGTAAGTTTCGTTTCATCCGTTTATAGCTTTCTGATGATGACATTGCGCCCTACAATGGCCTCGGCGGTGGTAATGGCCGAAAGCGGAACGCCGCAAATGCCGTGCAAACCCACGCACTGACCGGTGAGAAAAAGGTTGCGCACCTTGGTGACAACGGGCACCTGCGAGAGCAAAAGATTGTTGCAGTCTTTGGAATAGCCGTAGATGGCTCCGCGAGTGGTATGATAATAGTCGCGAATGGTGAGCGGACTGCCCGACCAAACCTGCTTGACGGCCTGCCGAAAGTGGGGGTGCAGCTCTTCCATCCGGTCGATGATGCGTTCCTCTTGCCGCTTTTTCCAGGCCCGATAACTGTCGTCGCGCCGCCCGATATAACTGTCTTCCCACGGCGAAACGGCCTCGAAGGGCATCAGGCAGTTCACGATAAGATGACTGGCCCATGGCGTTTGCTGGGGCGTTGGCGGCGTCATGTACATGAATCCATAAGGAAAGGTCTGCTCATCATAGTGAGCCAGGTTCCAAATCTTGTCGTAATCCTGCTGATAATAACAGGTGTGGTTGATGTAAGGAAAGGCTTTGGGATGCAGTTCGACGAACAGACTGAAGGTGGAATAGGTGCTGGGGATCGACCGAAGACGGTTTGCGTAAGCCTTGGGAAAGGCCGATGTGTCGGCAATGCGCAACATCTCGTCGGGGTGAACGGCAGAGATGTAATAACGGGCAGAGAACTTTCGCCCGTCCTTTGTGTGCACACAACTCACCATTCGGTCGGTCGTCTCGATGCGTTCGGCCTGTGCCAGGGGTATCACCTGTCCGCCTTCGCTCTCGATGACCCGGCAAAGAGCGGTGGCCAATTGCTGCGAACCGCCTACAAAACGGTCGGTTCCGTTGATATAAAGCACATTGATGAGCGCGTGAACGTAAGCCGGCGTATGTCCGGCAACGCCTCCATACATCGGATTCATATAAGCCAGGATGTCGCGTAGCTTAGGGTGGGCGATGTAACGAGCGATGAAGCGATCGGCCGGCATGGTGAATTCGTCGCTGTATGGATGGAAGGATTCCTCTGAAGAACGCAGATAAAAGAGGTCGAGTTCTTGGGTAAGGGCATACATCCGGTCGACATATCGGCGCAGATTCTCTTTTTCTGTGGGGAAATAGGCAGCCAAACTCTCGACGAAGCCTTCTCGCCCGGCGGCGATTCGATAGGTTGCACCATCCGAGGCATAGGTGATTTGATCCATACAGTCGGCATCTACGGGGCGCAACTGCAAGCTATCCATCACGCCTAAATAAGTACAGATGCGGCGAAGACTGCCTCCCGGGCGAAAGCCGCCTAAGATATGCATGCCCGTTTCGAAGGCAATGCCGTGACGATGGAAGGTTTGCAGACCACCGCCGACAGTGCCGTTCTTCTCCAAAACGGTAACGACGAAGCCCTCTTTGGCGAGCAATGCTCCGGTCATGAGTCCGCCTAAGCCGCCTCCGATGATGAGTATCTCTTCTTTCATGTTATGCTTTCTCTCCCTCGTTTTCCCTGATTTGTCGGTAAATCTCTTCGGAAGTGAGCAGTTCGCTGCACGTAACCACCGATCCAACCAGCACTCCCAGCATACCGTGCGAGTTGATATTCTGCCCCGTGAGCAGGAGATTGGGAATGCGAGTTTTGTATTGCACGTGGCAGGCAGCCCCTTTTGTGATGTCTTTTGCTACGCCATACATCCCCCCGCGCTCGGTTCCGGTGTAGTCGAAATAGGTTAGCGGGGTAGACGTCCAGTAGTTTTCAATACAGCTACGCAGGCCCGGATGCTGCCGTTCGGCTAAGGAGATGAGCCGTTCGGCCCGGTCTTGCTTGAACGCTTCGTAGTCGGCTCCGCGGCGACCGATAGCCGTTCCCGACCAACGTGCCACGTCTTCAAACTGCATATAACTGAGCAATTCGCCGCACTGGGCCCACTTCGGCACGTCGTCACGCCCTTCTCCCGCAGCTTTTTCGGGGCACATGTGCATGTAAAGATAGCCCTTGGGCCACTCCTCTTCTCTGTAATGCTCGCACCCCCAAGGCGTGTCAGAAGCATAACCGTAGAAGTTGTGATTGCTGTAGGGCATGCTTTCGGGTTTGAACTTCATGTAGACGGCAAAACCACCCACAGTGTTCGGCACGGCCAAGAGACGTCGGCAGTAGGCCGGGCGTAAGAGATGGTTGCCCTTGAGCATCTCGAGCAGGCGATTGGGATGCACCGCCGAGATCACAAGGTCGGCCGGATGGCATTCTCCATCGGCTGTGATCACGCCCGTAGCACGACTCTCATCGCACACCACCTGCACCGCCTTGCGACGCGTGAGCACAGCTCCGCCCAGACCCTCGATGGTCTTTACCAACGAACGTGTGATGACATCGCTGCCCCCGGCAATGCGAAATGCACTGCGATTGTAGAAATCGGTGATGAAAGCATGGGTAGAAAAAGGTGTTTTCCCTCGCTCGGCGGCATATAAAGGAAGGTTGCCCACGAGCACGCGGCGTAGCATCGGGTCGGCAATCACACTGTCGATCACCTCGTCTATGCTGCGTATCTGAAACTCGGTGTTCAGCACAGCATCGTTCTCGGCATGGCGCAGCGAGTGGAGCGAAGAGGCGTTAGCCACCTGTTCTACCAGCGAAAAGTAACGGTACAGGCCGTCTTTCTCCTTGGGAAAGTGGGCGGCGAGGGTCTCGACAAAGGCCTCTCGCCCGTTGGCCAGTTTGAATTCGTGTCCGCCCAGCCAAATATGGTCGTATCCACTCTTATCGAGCCGGGTGAGAGGGATGTCTCCCAGACCGAGATAACGCATGAGACGGTATAACGTCTGCCCCTCATCGGCACTACCGATGAAGTGCATTCCCGTTTCGAACTTCGCCCCGCCGCGGTGGAAACATTGAAGACATCCGCCCGCCTGTGTGCCTTGTTCAAGCACCGTCACTCGGTAACCGTTGCGTGCGAGGATCACACCGCACGACAGTCCGCCCAGTCCGCTGCCTATGATGATACAACTCTTCATTATCAATGGAAATCTCCTTCGATTGTCAGTAGGAAGAGGCGGCTCTTTTCTCTCTTGTGAAAAACAAGACCGTGGCCCCTTGAATACAAGAATTTCTATGCAAAGTTACGATAAAATTCACAATCTTTTCCTGCAAAAAGGGGAAAGTTGGCCGTAGCCCTCTCCCTCCTTTCTCTCTGCCTACGGAAGGCGTTGAGTATAAAGACGTTAAGACACGGGATGGCAAAAGCTAAGAAAATGACGTGCAAAAGCTAAGAAAATGCAAGTCCATCTCTTAGCTTTTACACCCTAAAAGCTAAGAGATGGATTAGGAAGGAGGGAAAGAGGAAGGAGCGGGCAGAGGAAGAGCACGTGAGTTGGCGTTAACCAACAACTTGTAAGAGTAGGTCGGTTGGTAGAATAAGGTCGACAAACGAAGCGTGCTTACGCTGTCAGAATAACGTTCTTCAAAATGAATGCCGCCCTATAAAAATGTATAAAAACGGCTGCGGTGAGAGGTTTTGTTCGCTATTTACGGCGTACCTTTGTGGCAACGTCAGGATTGACACATGATATATAATAAAGAAAGGCAGAAAGATGTATCTTGAAAAAATCGATTCGCCCAAAGATTTGCGGGCACTGAATGTAGAAGAATTAAAGGGAGTGGCTGAAGAAGTACGGGCCGCAGTGTTGCATCGCGTGAGTCATCATGGCGGACATGTGGGGCCGAATCTCGGTGCGACAGAGGCCATTGTGGCCCTGCACTATGTGTTCGATACGCCCGAAGATAAGCTCGTTTTCGATGTTTCGCACCAGAGTTACCCACACAAGGTGCTCACAGGACGCGCCAAGGGATTTCTCGACGACGAGGCTCTGGATGCCATTTCAGGCTATAGTTCGCCTCTGGAGTCGCCCGTTTACGACAATTTCGAGGTGGGGCACACCTCTACTTCCATTGCCCTGGCCACAGGTTTGCAGAAAGGACGCGACGTCTTGGGCGGAAAGGAGAATGTCATTGCCTTTATCGGCGACGGGAGTTTGAGCGGCGGCGAGGCTTTCGAAGGCTTGGATACGGCGGCCGAAATCGGTACGAACATCATCGTCGTCGTGAACGATAACGAGATGAGTATTGCCGAAAACCACGGCGGCATCTATGCGAATCTCAAACTGTTGCGTAACACCCGAGGACAAGCGGAACTGAATCTCTTTCGCGCTTTCGGTTTCGATTACCACTATCTTGAACAGGGCAACGACGTGAAGGCTCTGGTGGAGCTGTTCCGCCAGGTAAAAGACACGCCGCGCCCCACCGTGGTGCACATCCAGACGGAGAAGGGACACGGCTACGAACCGGCCGTGAACGACAAGGAACACTGGCACTACTGCGCACCGTTCGACCTGGCCACGGGACAGACAAAAGAAAAGGGCGGAGGCGAATACACGCCTTTCCTGCTGGGAAACTTCCTCATGGAGGAGATGAAAACCGACCCGACACTCGTGGCTATCTCGGCGGGCGTACCCATGGCATTGGGCTTCGGACCCGAACAACGTCGGCAGATGGGCCGCCAATACATCGATGTGGGCATTGCTGAAGAGGAAGCTGTGGCACTGGCCTCGGGCATGGCGAAACGCGGAGCACGACCGGTGTTCAGCACGTTTGCCACCTTTTTGCAGCGCACCTACGACCAACTGGCTCAAGACCTCTGCGTGAACGGTAATCCGGCGGTCATCAACGTGCTGGGTGCATCGGTCTTCGGGATGAACGACTTCACGCATATCTGCTTCTTCGATATCCCCATGTTCAGTCATATCCCTAACCTCGTCTATCTGGCTCCCACCACTTTCGAAGAGCTCATCGCCATGGAACGATGGGCCATCCGGCAGGAACAGTATGCCGTTGCCATCCGTGTTCCGGCGGGAGAGACCGTGCATAGCAACGAGACTTACGAGGAAGACTATTCGCAACTCAACCGTTTCAAGGTGCAAAGATGGGGCTCGGAGGTGGCGATCATTGCCGTGGGCAACTTCTTTCAGAAAGGAGAGACGGTGACAAAGGCTTTGGCCGACGAGGGCATTGAGGCCACACTGATCAATCCACGCTATCTGACAGGCGTCGACGAGGCTCTGCTCGAGCGTCTCAAAGCCGAGCATCGGTTGGTGGTGACACTGGAAGACGGCTGCATCGATGGAGGGTTCGGCGAACGCATCGCCCGCTTCTACGGGCCCACAGATATGAAGGTGCTCTGCCTGGGCATCAAAAAGGCTCTCTACGACCGCTATAACGTTGAGCAACTTTTGCACGACAACGAACTCTTAGACGAGCAAATCGTGGCAAAGGTAAAGCAATTGCTGAATAACAGTTCGGTGCGACATACACAATAACACAGAGGAGTGCACGAAAAAAGCAGGTGCCCAGAAATGCATTTCTCGACACCTGCTTTTTCATATCTCTCCTAAAAGAGGGGCAGGGATCAGTCTTTTTATCCGTAAATCACCTTTCCGTTTTCGTCTTCGTAGGGTGCGAGGTCTTTGCTATACTGGTTCATGGCACGCAAACTCATGCCCATGTTCGAGAAACCGCCATCATGGAAGAGCGTCTGCATGGTTACTTTACGAGTGAGATCGCTGAAAAGCGTCACGCAATAGTCGGCACACTCCAAGGCAGAAGCATTTCCCAAAGGCGACATCTTATCGGAGAAATCCATCATATTGTCGATATCCTTGATGCCTTTTCCTGCTGTTGTGGGTGTGGGCGACTGCGAAATGGTGTTGATTCGCACATTTTTCTCGCGTCCATAGATGTAACCGAAGCTGCGGGCGATGCTCTCCAACAGACTCTTTGCATCGGCCATGTCGTTGTAACCGAAGAAAGTGCGATGCGAAGCGATATAGGTGAGGGCTACTACCGAACCATATTCGGCAATGGCATCTACCTTCTTGGCAGCCTGAAGCATCTTATGGAACGAGATGGCAGAGATGTCGAGCGTCTTGTTGAGCCAGTTGTAGTCGAGATCATCATAGGTTCGACGTTTGCGAACGTTAGGACTCATACCGATGGAGTGGAGCACGAAGTCGATCTTTCCGCCCAAAAGCTCTTGCGCTTTAACGAAAACGTTCTCCAAATCGTCGTAGTTAGTGGCGTCGGCAGCAACAATCGGTGCGTTGATTTTCTTGGATAGCGCATCAAGTTCACCCATGCGCAGAGCCATTTCGGTGTTGCTCAGCACGATGTTAGCCCCTTCTTCGGCGCAACGTTCAGCCACTTTCCATGCGATGGACAAGTCGTTCAGCGCACCAAAGATCACGCCGCGCTTGCCTTTCAATAAATTGTATGACATATTTCTTTGCTAAAAAATTCGCTGCAAAAGTACGGCTTTTATGCAAGAAAGCCAAGGAAAAGGGATGGAAACTGGCATGCGGCACAGCCGTAGACCTTTCTATCAGAGCGGGTTGAGGACCTACAAATTAGTCGGAGGAAACCTGCCGCATCCGGATGATTTGCCTTACCTTTGCACCCCAAGACAAAACGTACTTCTGCCGGATTTCCATTCACAGAAGAGAGACCGGAAGAGGATGACTGCGAACAAGCTATTCGAAAATGAAACAGAAAAGAAACTGGAGAGGAAAGGGTGTGAGATGGGTCGCGGCAGTCTGCCTACTGCTTGCAGCTGCGGCGATGTATGGCTGGTGGCATTTCTTTTATTCGCGCGAGGAAATGGAGCGGAGCGTGGCCCTTGTGGAGTGCATTCGCTACGAAACGCTCACGCCGACGAGTGGACAGCAGGTGTTCTTCGCTGGCATTGGCCCGGATTCCTCTCTCGTCTTGCCTGCTCTTGCGCCCGATTCCACATTGATGCGCCCGCACCGAAAGGTGGGTTGGTGGGTGAACCGCTATCCTCTCATTCCCTCTTGCCATGGCACATTGCTGACGGAGGCTCCCTCGGGCAGTTGGCATGATACACTTTCGGGCAAAGGATGGCGACAGGTGCGACTGCGGACGATACAGAATTTAGAGGCCGAACATCGCCGGATGAAGAAGCAGTTGACCGAAATGGAAGAATATCTGCGGGTGCACAGCGTGCAGGACGAGGGCTACACGGACATCGCCGAGCGAGCTCTTCAGCAGCGAGGATCTGTTGCCCGCACGGCGGCTCTACTTCTACAGCTGCGTCGTTTCTCGCCCGACGTTCCTCCTGTACACCGTGTGCACTATATATATAAGGTGATGACGGCTGGCGGGAACTTTGTCATGAAACCGAGAGCGACAGATACACAACAGGGATGGGTGCTGTTGCAAACTGCCGACGAGCAGACTCCTCCTGGCGTTCAACCGCTCTCGCCGCTGCCATGGGCGGTCGCCACCAAGGGCGAAAAGCTCGTGGCCTCTTATCCCGGACTACTTTTCCTCCCCTCTCATCCCCTCGCAAGTTCCGCCAAAAAGGCTCCCGTACAGGCCGTTGTCATTCCCGTTCACTTTCGCCGTGACAGTATTTGCCCTTCCGGTGAAGTGCTCTTCCCCGGCGGGTCGCCTGTTTTTACGCCTACAGGTGGTTTTGTGGGATGGATTTCCGATGGTCGTTTCATCTCTCATCCTGTTCTTTCAGACAAACTATGAAAAGAATTCGTCTCCCCTTTGTCTTCCTCCTCTTTCTCGGTATGAGTCTCTTGGCCTCGTGCCAACTCCGCGTGCGTACCCTCGATGAAGGACAAACCGGTCAGGCTCTCTTGCAACGCGGCGACACGCTCTATCAAGGTGCGCTGCAACACGGCCGCTATCATGGCTACGGCGTGCTGTTGGTGAAAGACAGTGTGATATATGCCGGACATTGGAACCATGGTCGGCGGCAAGGACCAGGCCTCTGCACCGATGCACAAGGTCGGCAAATCGCAGGCACTTGGAATGCTGATACGCTGGTGAGCGGGAGTCGCGAGGATGCCGCGGGCCTCTATCGCGGTTGCTTCGACCGAGAGATGCGCGCCTGCGGACATGGCTCGCTACTCGCACCAGACGGCAGCTACAGCGAGGGGCGATGGGAAAGAGACGCTCTCAATGGCCACGGTTTCGCCTTTACGCCACAGCACAAACTACGTGTGGGAGAGTTTCGCAACGGGCGTTTCCTCGGCGAACGACTCACCTACACCACCGAACGCATCTACGGCATCGATATCTCCAAGTATCAGCATCTCGTCGGCGGTCGTCGATATCCCATCCATTGGTCCCAACTTCGCATCACGCATCTGGGCAACGCCAGCCGGAAAGCCATCCACGGACGGGTAGACTATCCCATTTCCTTTCTTTATATCAAGTCGACCGAGGGCACCACACTCCTCAATCCTTTCTATCGCGCCGACTATCGCGCAGCTCGCGCTCACGGTTTTCGTGTAGGCTCCTATCATTTCTTCTCCATTCACACTCCGGCTGCAGCGCAAGCCCGTCATTTTCTGCGCCGCTCCTATTTCCGTCGAGGCGACCTCCCACCGGTGCTCGATGTCGAACCCACTCCTCAACAAATTCATCGCATCGGCGGTGCAGCCGAGCTCTTTGCTCGTGTTCGCACCTGGCTCTCCATTGTTCGTAGACAGACCGGGCGACGACCGGTGCTCTACATCAGTCAGCAATTCGTCAATCGCTATCTACCCTTGGCTCCCGACCTCAAGCGCAATTATGATATTTGGATCGCTCGTTATGGCGAATACAAGCCCGACGTGCACCTGCTCTACTGGCAGCTCTGCCCCGACGGACGCGTGCGAGGCATCCACGGCGAGGTAGACATCAGTGTTTTCAACGGCTATCAAGACGTTTTCGACCGATTTCTTCAAACACTTTAGTGCCATTTTGCAACGAATAATTCCTATCTTTGCATTTGACAACAACCCTAAACGAGGCCTTTCTCTCTTCGAGAAAGGCCTCTTATTTTTTATTTCATCAGAAAGATATAACGCTCCTACCCTCTCCTCATCCATCACTCATACAGCAGGAGCAGACCGGCGATGGCAGCATAGCCCATCATCCGGATGGGATGGATGTGGAGGAACTTCGTACCCACAAAAGTGGCGACAAAGAGAAAGAGGCTCACACCAAACTGCCACGGACTGTGCGAGGGCGAACCAAAGTTGTCGGTCGTCATCAACAGCAAGGCTGCAGCGGCAAGCAGTCCTACGACAGCGGGTCGGAGCCCGGCGAAGATGCTCTGCACGGGCTTCGTGTCCATGTATTTCATAAACATCTTACTGATGAGCACCATCAGGATGAACGACGGCAGCACCAAGGCCAGCGTAGCCACGACGCTGCCCAGCACGGCCAGAGGTGTACCCATCCCTGCGTTCTGCACGGCCACATAGCCGCAATAAGTGGCGGCGTTGATACCGATAGGACCGGGCGTCATTTGCGAGATGGCTACGATATTGGTAAATTCGGCCGAACTGAGCCAATGGTGCTGCACCACCGTTTGGGTTTGAATGAGCGAGAGCATGCCATAGCCGCCGCCGAACCCAAAGAGTCCGATGATGAAGAAGGTATAAAAAAGTTCTAAGAAAACCATCGTTGCAATTGTTCTTTACGGGTCGGAGTCTCCGATCGATGTCCTACCTCTCGTTGAGCCTCCTCGTTTCTATGGGCGAAAAGTGCGACTGCGAGAGTTTAGAACGGTGTTCGGCGGTCGGCCCCCCACATCATTTTATTTCTCAGCGTGGCGAAATAGCTCTGTCCCTGCCGGCGCACCAGTTGCACGGCATAGGGAGCTTTGCGCAAGCGAATGGTGGTGCCCTCGGTCAGAGGTCGGCTCCGACCGTCTACAGCCACAAGGTAGCAGTGCGACCTACTCTCCACCCGCAGTTCGATGCAGACATCATCGCTCACCACGATGGGACGTACATTGAGACTATGCGGAGCCACCGGCGTGAGGATGAAGCTGTGGGTGCCAGGCACAATGATAGGGCCACCGTTCGACAGGTTATAGGCTGTAGACCCCGCCGGCGTGGCCACGATCAGTCCGTCGGCCTGATAGGTCACCAGTTCCTCGCCGTTGATGTTGGCGTGAATCGAAATCATGGCCGCATTGTCTCGTTTGAGCACTGCCACGTCGTTCACAGCAAAAGGATTGCCGTCGAAGGTCTCGCCATCCACCTCCACCTCGATCACAGCATGCGCCTCTAAGGAGAATTGTCCGGCAAAAATCTCGCCGAGCGCACCCTCCACCTCGTCGGGCATCACGTCGGCCAAGAAACCCAGTCGCCCCATATTGATGCCCACAATGGGAATAGGCTTGGCCCCCACCCGCCCGGCGGCTTTGAGAAAAGTGCCGTCTCCGCCCAAGGAGAGGGCGAAATGAGCCGAGAAGCGGTCGCCATCGAAGGTATCGGCCTCATGCTCCATCAATCCCTCCTGCACCAGCCAGCGGTAGAAGGGACGGTCGATGTGCACCCGCGCGCCGTGGCTCGCCAGGCAGCACAGCGTCTGTCGAATGGCCTGTTCGTTTTTCTCTTGATAGGTGTTGCCGAAAAGGGCAAACTCCAGTGCATCGTTCGTCATTCTTGGTGGTTGATAACGACTGCAAATTTAGGTAAAATCTGCGAGAAATACGCGTCCCGACTTTGGGAAGGCCTATTCTCTGCATTTTCCATGTTTCCCAAAATTGGGAAACTCTGTTTTTCTTGTTTTCTGCCCTTCCCAACCTTGGGACCGTTTCTTTTTCTTCTCTTCTGCCCTTCCCAAAGTTGGGAAGCCCAGTTTTCGGCGTTTTCGAGGTTTCCCAAAGTTGGGACGAGGATTTCGCGAAACCATCCAGAGCTTTTACCCGAAAAAGGGAGATCAAAAAAGCGAGTTCGGGAGCCCTCAACGAGGCATTCCCAAACTCGTGTTTGTTTTTCCATCAAGTGGTATCTGTCTTGACGGGAGATGACCTTTGGTGATGCGGGAGATGACTTCCGGAGGTTCGGGAGGTCATCTCCCGTCTATCGTGCGATGATCTCCCGCATCTGTTGTGATGCTCTCCCGCACAACGGGCGATCATCTCCATCAATTTCCACCAGGTGTGCAATCGGCAGGAGTCATCAAGACGCACCTAATATCCGGCATTTTGCCAAGGTTGCTGCTCGAAGGGCTCTTCTTCCTCCTCGTCGAAGAAATCGCCGGCCTTGGCATCGCCGCCGTCGCCGGCCGCACCATGGCGCGAGATGGGGATGGGCAGTCCGCCCAACACGTCGTACAAATCTTTGATGTCTACAAGTTGTATCTGCGGGGTGTAATAAGCTTTTTTCATCATGGCTGTGTGGATTGGAGTTTCACAAATTTCTTACCGTTCACGATATAGATACCGCCGACAGGCAGCGCATCGAGTTGCGGGTGCCTGCCGGAATGTGCGGAAAAGATACTATATTTGCAAGCAGCATGCGGAGAGTGGCGAAGCGGATGGGTCTTCTTGCTCTGCTCCTGGGCTGGATGACAGCAGGGCGGACGCAAACGTTTGGTTTGGAAAAGCAGACCGACAGCCTCTACTTCCTCACACTCTCCACGGACTCCATGCTTCACCGCTGGTCGCTGCCGCATCCCGTCTATCGATTCTGCACGGGCGATGTAGACGGCGACGGACGAGTGGACGCCCTGGTGGGGGTGGTGAATCAAACGCGATTCTATCGGCAGAGAGGTCGTCGCCTATTTATCTTCAAAAACTACAAGGGGCGGGTGCGACCACTTTGGCTCGGTTCGAAGTTGGGCGGCATTTTGCAAGACTTCCGCTTCGTAGCCGGGCGGGTGCGCAGCCTGGAAACCACGCGAGACGGCCTATACGTTGTGGCCGAATATCGCTGGCAGGGCTTTGGACTGGGATTCGTCCGCTTCTTAGTGGTGAAAGTGGGACGGGAAGAGGCTCTGAGAGTCTTTGAGTCGGAAGACGAATGAGGAAGGAACAGGCGCACGCATACCTACTGGGCAGAGTTCCACTTATCCATCAACATTCAATGATCAATTCTCTATTTATGAAAAAAGGAATGCTGTTTACGCTCGCAATGGCTGCGGGCATGAGTCTGTGGGCACAGGAGAAGCCCAAGCAGGTGATTCTACCGGGCAAGGGAAAGCTCGACATTGAGCAGTTTTACAAGCACATCGATACAAAAATGGACCTGTCTCGGCTCTCGTTGGCCGAACTGCGAGTGCTGCGTAATGGTTTTGCAGCACGCAAGGGCTATATCTTTAAAGAGGCCGACCTGCGCAGCATCTATGCACAGACGTCATGGTATGACTCGATTACCTGGGAACGGATGGACAACCCACAAACGGGCGCAACACTCACCGACGATCCGAAAGAGGATTACGGTCAGCCGCCTCTCAAGCTGCTCCCGGCAGAGCAGGCCTTCGTCGACCGCATCCGCCAACAGGAAGCTCGCCTCCTTCGAGAAAAGGCTCAGCCGGCAAAAGGGCACATTGTGAACCTCGATCTGTTACTCAATCCTTTCCAACTCGAAGAGTTCGACCCGCGACTTCAATCCGCCCTCGCCCGCAACGGCTTTGCCATCGTACCCGACACAAAGCTGCAACTCTTCCACATCTACGAGAAAAACGACTACACCGACTTCCCCAGCTTCGTCACGACCGATCTCTACCTGCAACTCTTCCACTTCTACTTCGACAACGTCTTGCGCGACGTCGAGGAACGACGGCTCGACTCACTCACCACGCTCTTCTGTCAGGGTATGTTCAACCGCATGACCGAACTCCTGACCCGTCCGCGGCTCGGAGCCGAAACCCGCCGCGCCGCCGAATACGCTCAGGCCTATTTCGCCATAGCCTTGACGTTGGAAACGGGTCGAGTGCCTGCCGGAACGCGCCCCGCCTACCGCCGCATCGTGGAGGAGGAGGTGGCCAGGGTGAACAGAGCCGAGAACACGCTGTCGGAATTTCTGGGCTATCCCGGTCCTGTGCTGTTTCCCTATTCGCTTTTCCGTCCGCGCGGCCACTACACCCGTTCAGCGCGTATCCAACGCTACTTCCGCACGATGATGTGGTTGCAGACCGTTCCCTTCGGCACCGACAAGCCCGATCAGCTCAAACGGGCGGCTTTGCTGGCCTGGACGATCGGTCGGAACGAGAAGATGCAACGCCTCTATAACCAGCTCTTCGAGCCGATGACGTATCTCTTCGGCGAGCCCGACAACATCACCATCCCGCAGGTGTACACCATCCTGCAGGGTCTGCTACCGGGGGGCGAGATCGAATGGATGCTCTCCAACTCTACGTTGATGGCCGACCTGCGCACACAGGTGGAGCAACTCTCGGAACGGCAGACGCGCATCCGACCGAAATTCGAGGCCACAAGTCGGCACAAAATCAACCTCATGCCGCAACGTTACATGCCCGACGCTGAAGTGCTCAACGAGATGGTCGACTCCCGCAACGACCCTGCCCATCGAGCTGTTCCCGCCGGGCTCGACGTCTTTGCCGCCCTGGGCTGCCCCGCCGCCGAGCGAATCCTCCTTGACGAACGAGAGGAAGACCGCCGTTGGGAGGGATTCCGCCCTACGCTCGACAGCATGCGGGTGCGCATGGGACAAATCGACTGGCAGCAAACCCTGGCCACGCGCTGGATCGACGCCCTGCGGGAGATGAACCGCCCCGTGCTCCGTGCCCCTTATTTTATGCAGACATCTGCGTGGGAGAAGAAAAACCTGAACACGGCCCTGGCTTCATGGGCCGAGCTGAAGCACGACGCCATCCTCTATGCCAAACAGCCGATGGGGGCCGAGTGCGGCTCGGGCGGTCCGCCGGAACCGGTAGTTAAAGGTTACGTCGAACCCAACGTGGCCTTCTGGAGCCGAGCCGTGGCCCTGACCGAACACCTCGACAGTCTGCTGCGCCGCTTTGACCTGATGACCGATAAGGCCCGTCGAACCACCGAACGTGTGCGGGAGATGGCCGAGTTTCTGCTGAACGTCAGTCGGAAAGAACTCGCCGGCACCGGTCTGTTAGACGACGAAGAATACAAATCTATCGAGATCATCGGTTCGCAGTGCGAGAACATCTCGCTCGACCTGGCCCGCAACGACGAAGAATATCTCTCCGGTTGGGACGACATCTCCGGTGCCGACAAATCGGTGGCCATCGTGGCCGACGTCTACACCGCCAACGCTCCCAACAACCCCCATCCTTCTATCCTCTACGAAGCCACCGGTCCGGCCCATCAGCTCTACGTCGTCGTGCCCATCGGCGGCGAGTTCTACCTCATGCGCGGGGCTGTGCTCTCCTATCGCGAGTTCGAACAATCGATCGACGAACCCCGCCTCACCGACGAAGAATGGCAAGAACGCCTGCACCAAAAGCCCCTCCTGGGCCTGCCTCGTTGGATGAACGACATCCTCGTGCCATTGGAGCAACAGCCTGCCGACAACGAAGAAATTTTCTATAGTTCGGGATGCTAACCCGCCGCTTGGCAGAACATCCAAAAGCTTCCCCCCGGGGGGAAATGCAGAACCGGCAACGGAATGCACTTTCCCCCGGGAGGGAAACGTAGAATCAGCAATGGAATGCTTTTTCTACCGGAAGGGAAACGTAGAACCAGCAACAGAATGCACTTCCCCCGGGAGGGAAACGTAGAACCGGCAACGAAATGCACTTTCCCCCGGAGAGACACATAGAACCGGAAGTGGAATATGTTTCTACACCTGCAGAACGATAGAACCGCCGGCAGAATGCCTTTCTGCACCTACAGAAAGGCAGAACACCCCCAAACGATGCTTCTGCAGCTGCAGAACGAGGAAACCATAAAAGTTTTATTTTTCCATACTATTATTATAAGGTAATGTCTTCACTCCTTTTCACTCCTTCACTCCTTTTCACTCCTTTGCTCCTCCACTTCCTTTTCTCTTTACTCTCTTCACCTCCTACTCTCTCCGGTCCTTCCTCCTCAATCAAGAGCGATACCCTCACCATCACCTTCACGGGCGATATTCTGCTCGACCGAGGCGTGCGTCGGCCCATCGCCCGAGGAGGCGTAGAGAGTCTCTTTAGTCTCGGCGTGCAACATGTTCTGGCCACGTCGAATCTCGTGATAGGCAACCTCGAGTGCCCCGCCACCCGCATCCGAGAACCCGTGTTCAAGCGATTCGTCTTTCGGGCCGAGCCCGAGTGGCTCTCGGTGCTACGCCGATACGGATTCACCCACCTCAACCTGGCCAACAATCACAGCATCGATCAAGGTCGGCAAGCCCTGCAAGACACGCGCCACAACATCTCTCAGGCCGGGATGACGCCCGTGGGAGCGGGCCAGACGATGGCAGAAGCTGCTGCCCCGGTGAAGCTCTCCGCTCATCCGCGCCCCGTCTATCTGATCGCCTCGTTGCGCCTACCACTCGAAAACTACGCTTATCTGCCCCATCGACCTTGCGTAAGTCAAGAACCGGAAGACTCGCTCCTGACTCGCGTTCGTCGTCTGCGGATGGAGCATCCACAAGCCTATCTCATCGTGTGCCTGCATTGGGGGCGCGAACATGAACTCCAACCCACCGCCGCACAACGGCAACTGGCCCACCAATTGGTGGAAGCCGGAACCGATCTCCTCGTTGGCCATCACAGCCACACGCTGCAAACCATCGAAGACTATCGTGGAAGCCGTATCTACTACAGCATCGGCAACTTCATCTTCGACCAGTCTCGCCCTCTCAACACCCGCGCCTGTCTCGTTCGGCTGCGACTCACCAACCGTTCGGCTACCATAGAAACCCTTCCCATTGAAATCCGCCACTGCGTTCCCTGGCTGATAGGGACCTAAAGGCTCGGTCCATTTTCGAGTGCGAAAAACCGATCCGTCAGTTCGCGCATGCCCTGCGAAGCCCCCATCTGTAATTGCGTCATCGGCCGGCGATGGCGAGTGCTGATGGGGTCGGGGTCGATGATAAAGACCGGCACCTGGGGTGGAACATGATGGAGAAGCCCTGCTGCCGGATAGACATTCAACGACGTACCCACGACGACAAACACATCAGCCTCGATGGTTTCCTCGATGGCCGGTTCGATCATCGGCACCGCCTCGCCAAAGAACACAATGAAAGGACGCAGCAGCGACCCGTCCTCTGCCAACGTTCCAGGTACCACACGAGCCGTTTCGGACGTAAGCTGTCGGCGGAAACGCGGATTGTAAGGGTCGGCCGAAGAACAAACCTTCGCCAATTCGCCATGCAGATGAATCACCCTCGACGAGCCAGCCCGTTCGTGCAGATTGTCAACGTTCTGCGTTACTACCGTCACCCGAAAGCGACTCTCCAGCTGCGCAATGAGTCGGTGCCCCTCGTTGGGCTGCGAGAGGAACAGCTTTTGGCGCAAGTCATTATAAAAGTTCGTCACCAAAGTAGGGTCGGCCAGCCATCCTTCATGCGTTGCCACCTGCTGAACGGGGAAGTTCTCCCACAGTCCATCAGCCCCTCTGAACGTCTTGAATCCGCTCTCTACCGACATCCCCGCTCCCGTAAGGAATACGATTTTCTTCATCTTTGCAGTCATCACTCTATGTTTTGCTTTGCCCAAAAATAGCGTTTTTTCCTTAAAACGTAGACCAAATAGGGTAAATAGTTGTAACTTTGTGCCAGCAAACAAACATCAGAAACAAACAATAAACGAAGATTTATGGATAAAGTGAGCTATGCTTTAGGGCTCGGTATCGGGCGACAACTCTCACAGATGGGTGCAGACAACCTGAACATCGACTGCTTTGCACGCGCCATCAAAGACGTATTGGCAGGTTCGAAGCTCGAGTTGGACGAACGCGAAGCACAACAAATCGTGCAAGACTTCTTCCAAAAGCAAGAAGAAAAACAACGTTCTGCTGCCGCCGAGAAAGGCAAAGTGGCCAAAGAACAAGGCGAAAACTATCTGGCAGAGAATGCCAAGAAAGAAGGCATCGTTACCCTTCCCAGCGGCTTGCAATATCAGATTCTCAAAGAGGGAAACGGAAAAAGCCCCAAAGCCACCGACCAAGTGAAATGCCATTACGAAGGCATGCTCGTAGACGGAACGATGTTCGACAGTTCCATTCAGCGTGGTGCACCCGCCACCTTCCCGCTAAACGGAGTCATCGCCGGTTGGACCGAGGGCCTGCAACTGATGAAAGAAGGGGCCAAGTATCGCTTCTTCATCCCCTACCACTTAGGTTATGGCGAACGCGGCGCAGGCAGTTCCATTCCGCCCTTTGCCGCTTTGGTGTTCGATGTAGAGCTCATCGAAGTGCTGTAGTTCCTCCATCAAACGTGTCCATTCAACAAAACAAATATACAAATGAAGAAAATGACAATCGTAGCCGCTATGGCTATCGTTGCTGCAACGCTTTATTCTTGCGGCAACTCCACTCCTAAGGCCGACCTCAAGAGTGATGTAGACTCGATGAGTTACGCCATGGGACTTTCTCAAACCCAAGGTCTCAAAGAATACATGGTTTCGCGTATGGGCGTAGACACCGCCTATATGGCCGACTTTGTGAAAGGTTTGAACGACGGAGCCAATGCCGGCGACGACAAAAAGAAGGCTGCCTACTATGCCGGAATCCAAATCGGACAGCAGATTTCCAACCAAATGGTAAAGGGTATCAATCATGAACTCTTCGGAGAAGACTCCACTAAGACCATCTCTTTGAAGAATTTCATGGCTGGTTTCATTGCCGGCACCACCGGAAAGAAAGCTTTGATGCCTATGGAAAAGGCTATGGAAGTGGCACAAACCAAGATGCAGCAAATCAAAGCCAAGAACATGGAGAAAGAATACGGCCCCAACAAGGTAGCCGGAGAAAAGTTCCTGGCAGCCAACAAAACCAAACCGGGCGTGAAAACCCTCAAAGGCGGCGTTCAATACAAAGTGATCAAGGAGGGAAGCGGTGCTATCCCCACCGACACCTCTAACGTAAAAGTGCACTACGAGGGCAAAACCATCGACGGAAAAGTCTTTGACAGCTCTTATACCCGTGGCGAACCCGTAACGCTGAGAGCCAATCAAGTGATCAAAGGCTGGACTGAAGTGCTCACCCACATGCCCGTTGGCAGTGTATGGGAAGTGTACATCCCGCAAGAACTCGCCTATGGCGAACGCGAACAGGCACAGATCAAGCCCTTCTCGGCTCTGATTTTCAAGATCGAACTTGTTTCTATCGAAAAATAATGAAAAAGACAATGACCTTAGCACTCGTCTTCATGGCGAGTGCTTCTTTATTTTCTGCCATGGCAGGAAAGAAGAAAGAGACCAAACAGGCAGTGCAACCCGCTGCCACAGTGTTGAAAACCTCGTCCGACTCGATGAGCTATGCCGCCGGAAAGACCGCCACACAAGGGCTGATTCCTTTCATTCAGCAGCAGTACAAGGTGGATACGGCCTATCTCGAATCGTTTGTGCGCGGCTATCAAAAGGCGATGGAGAGCCAGCAAGATCCCGCTTTCGTTGCCTACATGGCCGGAATGCAGATTGCCGGCATGGCGCAACAGCGCATCCTACCCTCGGTACAGGATGGTTTAGAGGGTACGAAAGACTCCATTTCGGCCGAATTCTTCAATCGGGGTTTTATTGCCGCCCTGCAAAAAGACAACAGCGTCTACACCGATTCGGCTGCACAGAAGTTCTTCGAGAATCGTCGCCAGGAAGTGAAAGAAGCTGTTGTAACGGCTTATAAGAACGCGAACGTGCAGTGGTTGGCCGACAATGCCAAGAAAGAAGGCGTGGTGACACTGCCCAGCGGACTGCAATACAAAGTGTTGGTAGCCGGAACGGGCGAGAAACCGAAGGCCACCGACGAAGCCGTTGTGAAGTATGAAGGCAAGCTTATCGATGGAACCATCTTCGACAGCAGCTACAAACGCAACCCCGACACGTCTTCTTTCCGTTGCGATAAGGTGATACAGGGCTGGACAGAGGCGCTACAATTGATGCCTGTCGGCAGCAAATGGGAACTCTACATCCCGCAGGAACTGGCCTACGGACAGCATCAGACCGGACAAATCAAGCCTTTCTCAACACTGATTTTCACCGTCGAACTGATCAGCTTCAAGCCTTCCATGCCCGAAGTGCAGAACGCACCCGAGACGAAAGCCCCTGCAAACAAGGTTGTGAAGAAAGCTTCGCCCCGCAAAAAGAAATAAGATCTGCGGGCATCTTCCCTATGAAGACAAGCCACCAACCTTAAAACAAAGCGGGTTTCTTCACTAACGAGAAGCCAGAAAAGCCCGCGACACAGCCCCGATGGCGTTGTTTCCCCCATCTTTTGATGAAAGAAAGGGTGCAACGCCATCGCTTTTTTCTGCCTTTTTCGAAGAAGAAAACCGGAGTTTGTTTGCGAAACAACGATCCATGACCCACCGCATTTTTCTATCTCTTTGATGCCTTATTGTCAGAAGAAAGAGCGATTTTCCTATCTTTTTGTTGTTCGTATCATTTTTAATACCTACTTTTGCTTTCAAATTGTAAACCTTACGATATAGAAAAGGTAAATTCTAAAAAGACAAAACATGGATAAAATAGACAGTCTTGACAAGAAAATCTTGAACATCTTGTCGCAAAACGCACGCATCCCGTTTAAAGATGTAGCAGCCGAATGCGGCGTTTCGCGGGCCGCCATCCATCAGCGCGTGCAGCATCTCATCGAAAATGGCGTGATCACGGGGAGCCGATTCGACGTAAACCCCAAGAGTTTGGGTTACAGCACTTGCACCTACATCGGTCTGAACCTTGAACGCGGAAGCATGTATAAAGATGTGGTGACCCGACTGGAGAAGATTCCCGAAATCGTGGAGTGCCATTTCACCACCGGTTCGTACACGATGCTCATCAAATTGTACGCCAAAGACAACGAACAACTGATGGACTTGCTCAACAATCAGCTTCAAACCATCCCGGGCGTAGTCTCCACCGAGACGCTCATCTCGTTGGAACAAAGCATCAAACGAGAGATTCTCGTCGACCCGGACGCCAACTCCTGACATCTGTTCACCCCGTTGGCGAGAGGCTCTTTTAGAAAGAACGAATGCCGAAAACGCTCCTCCTGAGAGGCGGAAAGAGAGCCTTCCTCTCCTGCATCCACCTCTTCCGCATCTTCATCTCTTAGCTTTTGCCCCGCCATCTCTTAGCTTTTGCATTGCGTTTTCTTAGCTTTTGTAAGGCGTTTTCTTAGCTTTTGCAGACGACTTTGTAACCGCATGATTCTCAAGAAGATGGAAAGACAAGAAAAAGAGCCTGCCTTTCCTGCCCCGAAATCCGGAAAGCCCCATCGGGGTGTCTTACTCCAAACGATCCATAAGAAATGAACGAATTCGATTTACAGTCGCATCTCGACCAAATTTACGCCGCTTATCCGCCGGCCGACAATCGGCCGTTGATCGGTCTGACGGCCAACTACGACGACGGTCGGGCCTTGCTTCTCGACCGGTATTACCGCCAAATTGTGGATGCCGGGGGCACACCCGTGCTCCTTCCACCCATTGCCGACACGGCTGTTCTTCTCCGCACGCTCGAATCTCTCGATGCATTGGTGCTCACGGGCGGAGCCGATTATAATCCGCTTTGGGGCGGAGCAGAACCTTCTCCCAAACTGCACGGCATCAATTCGGAGCGCGATTTGCCCGAACTTCTCCTCACCCGATTGGCCTATCACCGGCAGATCCCGATGTTGGGTATCTGCCGTGGCATGCAAACACTGGCCATGGCATTGGGCGGAGAGGTGGCTCAGGACATCGAAGAGACACTCACCCAGGACGCACGCAGCCAACTCTCGGCCACCCTTCTTCGTGGGATTCTCCCCACAGAGCCGACCTCTTTGGTGCGACATTCACAGGATGCGCCGCGCCATCACGCCACCCACACGGTGCATCTCGACCCTACATCGCTCCTACACGACCTCTACGGGACCGACCGGCTCTTTGTCAACTCCTTCCACCACCAGGCCGTCTGCCGCACGGGCGATCGGTTTCGGTTCACCGCAGCCTCGGCAGACGGCGTGCCCGAGGCCATGGAGAGTACCGAGTGCAAGCCTCTTCTCGGCGTTCAGTGGCACCCGGAGTGGATGGGCCAGCAGGGTCTTCCGCTCTTCACATGGCTGGTAGAGCAGGCCCGCCTCTTTGCCCGCGCCAAGCAGTTGCACAGTCGCATTCTCACGCTCGACACCCATTGCGACACGCCGATGTTCTTTCCGCTCGACGTTCACTTCGACCGCCGCGACCCACGCTTGCTGGTCGACCTCCACAAGATGACCGAAGGACGCCTGGATGCCACCACGATGGTGGCCTATCTGCCGCAACCCAAAGCCGGAGAGTCCTTCTGCGAGAAGGTAGCTTTCGACGTGGCCGGTCCCAAAGCCTATGCCGATCTTATTTTCGACAAGATAGAAGACATCGTGAAAGCCAACGCTGCCTATGTGGCTTTGGCTCGAACGCCCGAACAACTTGCGGCCAACAAACGCGCGGGACGGAAGAGTATCGTTCTGGGAATCGAGAACGGACTGGCCCTGGAACACGACCTGGCCAATGTTTCTCACTTCGCCCGCCGCGGCATCACCTACATCACGCTCTGCCACAACGGCGATAACGATCTCTGCGACAGTGCTCGCGGCAACCACACACACAACGGTGTGAGCCGCTTCGGGGCTGAGGTTATCGCCGAAATGAATCGTTGCGGCATCATGGTAGACCTGAGTCATGGCGGCGAAAAAAGTTTTTACGATGCCCTCGACATCAGCCGGTTGCCCATCGTTTGCAGTCACAGCAACTGCAAAGCTCTGTGCGACGTTCCACGCAATCTCACCGACGACCAGCTGCGCGCGCTGGCTTCGAAAGGTGGGGTGGCACATATCACACTCTACCATGGCTTCCTTCGCACGCAGGGCGAGGCCTGTATCCTTGATGCCATGGCCCATCTCGAGCACGCCATCCATGTGATGGGAATCGAACACGTGGGGTTGGGGACCGATTTCGACGGCGATGGCGGCGTGCGAGGCCTGGCCGATGCCTCCGAACTCATCAACTTCACCCTTCAACTGCTGCGCCGCCGATACAGCGAGGCCGACATCGAGCGCATCTGGGGCGGCAATTGGCTGCGCGTGATGCGCCAAGTGCAGGAACAAGCAGCCTGCACCACCGCCTGATTCTTCCTCCCGCTCATCACACAACATTCACCCAAGAAAATGAAAAAACTCATCCTTCTCTTCCTCATGATTCTCCTTGCCCTTGTCGTAGCCTTTGCCATGGGATGGCTGTCGCCTGCCGATCGGTCTGCCGAAGAGGCCGAAGCCGCCGCCGAACGGCTCCATCCCGTAGGCCCCAGCTTTGATGCCGATTCGGCTTATGCCTTCGTCGGAGCGCAATGCGCTTTCGGTCCGCGGGCGATGAACACGTCGGCGCACGACCGTTGCGGCGATTGGATAGCGCGAAAGTTCAGCGAGTATGGCTGCGAAGTCAGCAGTCAGCATGCCCGTCTGCGTGGCTACGACGGCACGATGCTGAACAGTCGCAACATCATTGCCCGCTATCGGCCTGCCGCCACTACCCGAATCCTGCTCTGCGCCCACTGGGACACACGCCCTTGGGCCGACAACGATCCCGATAGCACTCACTGGCGCAAACCCATCGACGGGGCCAACGATGGTGCCAGCGGTGTGGCCGTGATGCTGGAGATCGCCCGACAGTTGCATCTCTCGGGCGGATTGACGATCGGCGTAGACTTTGTGTGTCTTGATGCCGAAGACTGGGGCACGCCACAGTGGGCTAATAGCCAGGATAGCGAAGATACCTGGGCCTTAGGGGCGCAATATTTTGCCGCCCATCTGCCCGCAGGCTACGAAGCGCGCTACGGCATTCTGCTCGACATGGTGGGTGGACAAGGAGCCCGATTCTACCGCGAAGGGTTCTCGATGCAGTTTGCTCCCGAGATTGTCAAGAAGGTGTGGCGGGCCGCTCGTGCTGCAGGCTTCGGCAGTTACTTTCCCAAGGCCGACGGTGGAATGATAACCGACGATCATGTTCCCCTCAATCGCATCGCCAACATCCCCACAATCGACCTGATTGCCTTTTATCCCGACTGCACTCAGAGCTCCTTCGGGCCCACCTGGCACACGCTCGACGATAACCTTGAGCACATCGATCGCCACACACTGAAGGCTGTTGGACAGACGGTGATACAGACACTCTTCACCGAAAAATAAACTCGCTCTCCCTCTTCACAGCGAGAGTGCCTCTCCTACTTGAAGAAATCAGAAAGGTTCCTCTCTGATAACGCAGAAAAGAAGCCACCCCACAACATGTCGTATTTTGTGGGGTGGCTTCTTGATGTTCTTGTTTCCGGAAACGGAACAGAGGTTTTCAACCATTCCGAAAGGCGTTGGGCGTAACACCGACAAGCCGCTTGAAAAACTTATTGAAAAAGCTGGGATTGGCAAAATGCAGTTCTTCGGCAATGGCAGCAACGGGCCTACTGCTGTGTTTCAACATCACTTTCGCCTCGGTGATCAGGGCTCGGTCGATCCATTCCTTGGCATGTACGTCGCTCACCTGTTGCACCACCCTGCTCAAATAACGCTGAGTGATACAGAGACGGTCGGCATAAAAGTCGAGGGTGTGTTGGCGTTTGCCATGCTCGTTGACCAAGTGGATGAACCGATTGAAGAGTTCCCGCTCGCGCGTACAAGCATTTTGCGGTTTGTCGGCTTGCACCTCGTAGGCCTCGCTGTAGGCATGCACCAGGGCGGCGATGAGATGCTGTGCCACCTCGCGGTTGTAAACGGCTTCGTTCACCGTGAGAGAAAGGGCGCGAAAGAGGCACTCTATCTGCTCGCGTCGGTCGGTTTCTACGGGCACGAAGAAGTCTTGCAGCTGACCGTTGAAGACAGAGGGCGGTTGGTGGGGAAAGATTTGCTGAAGCAGACTGGGTTCAACCATCATGCCCTGCACCTCGCTTTCGGAGGCCACCTCTTCGAGCTGAAGGATAGAACCGTCGCCGAAGAACGCCAGCGAGGGGGCTTCGACGTGACGGGTGATAAGGTTGAGCGTCAGGTCTACCGAGCCTCGGGTGAGCAATCCGAAGCGAAGTCCCGGCAATCGATACGGACTTTTCGTCTTCACCGCTATGCCAAAGAGGTTTCGACCCTTGCCTAAGACAGCCAGTCCGTCGATCAAGACAGGCAGACTTTCTTCGTCTACCTCGTGGCTTAGTCTGCTTCTGATCTCTTCGATGGTGAGCGTCTCCACCTTTTCTCTGCCCGTCATACTCATTATTTTTTGATGCAAAGATAACGAAAAGGGGGAGATCGAGCCGGAGGAAGCGAGAAATTGTGCACCAAAAGAACATTTTACAGCCACAAAAGATAATGCTCCTGCAACATCTTCGGCCTACCTTTGCCTTATCAAACAAAATCGATTGACAATGAGAGACTTCTTTCTGATATTTCTTTTGCTGACAGGCTGGGCGGCGGAAAGCAAGGCGCAGACCTCGCTGAACCAATGCTTAGAGATGGCACGACTGAATTATCCGCTCATCCAACGCTACGACTTGATTCGCCGTGGGGCCGAATATACCGTGGCCAACGTGAAGAAGGGCTGGCTGCCACAGGTGCAACTGTCTGCACAGGGCTCGATTCAAAACCGCGCAGCGCAGTTTCCCGAACAGATGAAGACGTTGCTCTCGATGAGCGGTTACAGTATTCAAGGGATGCCAAAGGAACAGTATCGCCTACAAATGGAGGTCACCCAGACGTTGTGGGACGGACAACGGATGGCCCGAGGAGCCGATGTGGCCCGGAGGGAGGCCAGTGTCGAGGCGGCACAAAACGAAGTGGGCCTCTACCAGGTGCAGTTGCGGGTGAGAGATTTGTTCTTCGCCTTGCTGCTGGTGGACGAGCGAATACGCCTCAATCTCGACCTGCAACAACTGCTCCAAAGCAACGAAGATCGGCTCGAACGTATGTTGCGGCGCGGCGTGGCCATGCAGAGCGACGTAGACCAGGTAAGGGTTGAACGACTCGGAGCTGTTCAGACGGGCGACGAACTCCTCTCCCTTCGTCGCGCAACGGGCAAGATGCTCGCTCTGTTTTGCGGCGTGGCGCAGATAGACAGTTTGGAAAAGCCGCCGCTTCCTATCGAGGAAGACGCTGGCAAGACTGTTCGTCCCGAGCTCGCTCTCATCGATCGTCGGTTGCGTTTGGCCGATGCCCAAGAACGAAGTCTGCGCTCGCAGCTCCTGCCCACACTGGGTCTGTTTGCCCAGGGCTACTACGGGCGACCCGGTTTCAACCTCTTCGATGACATGACGCGCCGCCGACCCTCGTTCAATGCTCTGCTGGGCGTGCGCCTTTCGTGGAGCATCGGCAGTGCATATACCTTGCGCAACAACCTGCGCCGAATAGAGGTGCAACGCGCCGAGGCCGAGAATGCACGGCAGATCTTCTTCTTCAACAACCAACTGGAGCAGACTCAGTACCGCGAACGCATCGAGGCCCGAAGAAGATGGATGCAGACCGACGATGAGATTCTCGCCCTTCGAACACGGGTGAGACGGGCTGCCGAGGCGCAACTGCTTCACGGCACCATCGACATCCATCGTCTGCTCCAAGAGATTACCCGCGAGAACACGGCCCGCATCGCCCGTTCTACACACGAAATTGAATGGTTGCAGGCTCAGTATGAGCTGGAAATGAGCCGATGAGAACGTCCCAACTTTGGGACGCTTCGGAAATAACAAAAACAACCTTTCCCAACGTTGGGAAACCCCGAAAAGAAGAAAAACAGCTCGTCCCAACATGGGGAAGTCCTGGAAATAGCCCAAACAGCTATTCCCAACTTTGGGAAATCTCGAAAAAGAAGAAAACAAGCCTTCCCAATCTTGGGAAGCTTCGAAAACCATAAAACCAATAGATGATGAAACAAAGAATGATGAACGCTGTCGCTCTGGCCCTTGCCTTCGTGTCATGCGGCCCCCATCAGCCGGCATTCGATGCCACCGGCATCTTCGAAGCCACGGAGGTGACCGTCTCGGCAGAAGCCAACGGTCGGCTCGTCGCCCTCGATGTCGACGAAGGACGCAGCGTAGTGGCCGGTCAGCAGGTGGGCCTCGTAGATACCGTTCAACTACAACTCAAGGCCCAACAGATAGGAGCCACGCGAGAAAGTATTGTTCGGCGACAACCCCACCTCGATGTTCAGATCGCCGCCACACGTCAACAGTTAGCCAAAGCGCAGCACGAACGAGCCCGAACGGCTGCTCTGCTGGCCGACGGAGCTGCCACCCGCAAGCAGATGGACGATGCCGAGAATGCCGTTTCGGTGCTGAGTAGGCAGCTCGAGGCGCAAATCTCTACCTTAGAGATGGGCCGGCGAAGCTTGGAGAGCGAGGCTAACGGGGCCGAGATGCAACGCCGGCAGGTGACGGATCAGTTGCGCCGATGTCGCATCTCATCGCCCATCACGGGTACGGTGCTCGAGAAATACGCCGAACAGGGCGAATTGGCCACCGTCGGCAGACCGCTCTTCAAAGTGGCCGACACAAGAAAGATGTTCCTCCGGGCTTACATCACCTCGCGCCACCTCGCACAAGTGCGACTGGGACAAAAGGTAAAGGTATTTGCCGATTACGGCGACGGCGCACGCAGAAGCTACGCCGGACGCGTGGTGTGGGTGAGCCATCGGGCCGAGTTCACGCCCAAAACCATCCTCACCGACGACGAACGCGCCAATCAGGTCTATGCCATCAAGGTCTTCGTACACAACGACGGACTTTTGAAGATAGGCCTATACGGAGAGCTGAAGCTATGAACGCCATCGAAGTGACAGGGCTTTCCAAAAGCTACGGACAGGTCTGCGCCTTGAACCACCTCTCGTTCGCCGTTCCGCAGGGCTCTCTCTGCGCCCTCGTCGGGCCGGACGGGACGGGCAAGTCTACCCTGTTCCGCATCCTGGCCACACTGCTTCTGCCAGACCAAGGCACGGCCACAGTCGACGGCCTTGACGTGGTTCGCCAGGCCAAGATCATCCGCCGCCGCGTGGGATATATGCCTGGACAGTTCAGTCTCTATCCCGATCTCACCGTAAAAGAAAACCTAAGCTTCTTTGCCACTCTCTTCGGCACCACCATCGCCCAGGGATACGACGACGTAAAAGAGATTTACGGACAGATAGAACGCTTCCAACACCGCCGTGCCGGGGCTCTCTCGGGTGGTATGAAGCAGAAACTGGCCTTGAGTTGCGCCCTGATTCATCGCCCGGAGGTGTTACTGCTGGACGAGCCCACCACAGGGGTCGACCCCGTTTCGCGCACCGAATTCTGGGAGATGCTTTCCCAACTCAAACACCGAGGCATCACTACCCTGGTGGCTACTCCCTACGAAGACGAGATCAAACGGTGCGACCTGCGGGTGGAAATGCCCCTACCAACAAGTGCTTCTTTTGCGGGGGCGGTGCCAATGGTATGCCCCGAGGAGGCCAAAGAGCTGCGGCAGGAGACAACAGAGGGATGTTCGACGGCTGATGAGGTCATCACGGTGTCGCATTTGGTGAAGAGTTTCGGGATGTTTCGAGCCGTAGACGACATCTCGTTCAGTGTGCGTCGTGGCGAAGTCTTCGGCTTTCTCGGTGCCAACGGAGCCGGAAAGACCACTGCCATGCGCATTCTCTCGGGTCTGAGTAGGCCCACTGGGGGCACGGCAACAGTGGCCAGTCTCGACGTTTACACGCAACACGAGGAGATCAAAAAGCGCATTGGATATATGAGTCAGAAGTTTTCGCTCTACGCCGACCTTACTGTGCGCGAGAATATCCGCCTCTTCGGCGGCATCTACGGCATGAAGGCCGAAGACATCCGACAGAAAACCCAACGCTTGTTGCACCGCCTTGACATCACCTCTTATGCCGATCGCCGCGTGCAGACCTTACCGTTGGGCTACAAACAACGGTTGGCTTTCATGGTGAGTATTCTCCATTCGCCCGAGGTGGTCTTCCTCGACGAACCCACAGGCGGCGTCGATGCCACTACACGATGGCAGTTTTGGCAACTCATCTACGAGGCGGCGGCCAACGGCATCACTGTCTTCGTTACGACACACTATATGGACGAGGCCGAATATTGCGACCGAATCTCTATCATGGTGGATGGAAAGATACGGGCATTGGGCACGCCGGACGAACTGAAGAGACAGTTCGCGAAAGGTGATTTGGGAGAGGTGTTCACGCTTTTGGCCCGGAAGGCCGAACGAGGAGAATAGTAGTCTATCCCGATTGGTTCTCAAAACAAAAAGAAAAAAAAGACATGAAGCTATTTGTTGCATTTGTTGGAAAAGAACTGAAACATATCTTGCGCGACCGCCGAACGATGCTGATCCTCTTCGGTATGCCCCTGGTAATGATGCTGCTCTTCGGTTTCGCCCTCTCTACCGACGTAAAAGATGTGCGCGTGGTGGCTGTAACAAGTACGGCAGACGACGTGGCACAACGCATACTGGCTCGACTCGACGCTTCAGAATACTTTCTCCTCACCCATCGTGTGCCCACCGCGGCGGCGGCCGAGCGACTGATCCGCAATCAGGAAGCCGACCTCGCCGTGGTGTTCGCTCCTCGCTTGGGCAGCAGTCGTTATGAGAAGGGCGCGCAGGTACAGCTGATTCTCGACGGTGCCGACCCCAATCAGGCAACCCAACAAGGAGCTTATGCTACACAGATTGTGTCGGCTGAACTGGCAGAAGAGGCTTCAACATTTCCTCCCGAACAGACTCCCTCCGTCGTTACTCGCCTGCTTTACAACCCGCAGATGAAAAGTGCCTACAACTTTGTTCCCGGTATCATGGGCACTCTGCTGTTACTCATCTGTGCAATGATGACCTCGGTGAGCATCGTCCGCGAGAAAGAACGCGGCACGATGGAAGTGTTGCTCGTCTCACCCGTTCGCCCTTTCATGATGCTGATAGCCAAAGCTGTTCCCTATCTGCTGCTGTCCATCCTTATTCTGGGCTTCATTCTCGTCATCTCCAACGTTGTGCTGCAAGTGCCTGTTGCAGGGAATCTCCTCGCCATCCTTTCTCTCTGCCTGCTTTACATCCTCTTGGCTCTCTCCTTGGGATTGCTCATCAGCGTGGTGGCCCGCACACAATTGCAGGCTCTTCTTATCTCGGGCATGCTGATGCTCTTGCCCAGTTTGTTGCTCTCGGGCATGATTTATCCCATCGAAAGCATGCCTGCGCCGTTGCAATGGGTGTCGACTGTGATTCCGGCCCGTTGGTTCATCTCCGCCATTCGCAAACTGATGGTGATGGGTGTGCCGTTGCAGATGGTAGCGAAAGAAGTCGGCATCCTCTCAATCATGAGCGTTCTGATCCTGATGATCGCATTGAAAAGATTCAAAACCCGACTGGAGTGATTCTCTTACTCCTTTTCCCTCCTTACATTCTCTTTCCTCCCTTCCTCAACAATATGTTCAAATATCTCTTACAAAAAGAATGGATACAGATACGCCGCAACACCTTCGTGATGCGTCTCATCCTATTGTTCCCTGTCATCATCATGTGCGTGGCCCCTTGGATCACGAGTATGGAAGTGCGCGACATCGGTGTCTGCGTCGTAGACAACGACCACTCCACCCTCTCGCGCCAACTGATTCAACGCCTTGAAGTTTCCCCTCATTTCCGATTCCGCGGTCTGTCGTCCTCCTATCCGCACGCGTTGCTGAGCATGGAACAGGGCAAGACCGACCTCATCCTCGTCATTCCACCGCACTTCGCCCGTCATCTCGTCAACCGCAAAGCGGCCCCTCTGCTCATCGCTGCCAATGCGGTGAACGGCACCAAGGGAAACATCGGCGCAGCTTATCTCACCAACATCATCGCCACCACCCAACTTGCTAACGATCCTCTACCGCCACCCACCTTACAAAAAATCACCACTCACCGACTGTACAACCGTCACGAGAGCTACAAAGTGAATATGATTCCGGCACTCATGGCTATGGTAATGGTCATGATGTGCGGCTTCCTGCCTGCGTTGAACATCGTTGGAGAAAAAGAAACGGGAACTATCGAACAAATCAACGTCACTCCTGTTCGGAAAAGTCGGTTCATCCTGGCCAAGCTCTTACCTTATTGGTGCATCGCTCTCATTGACTTCACTCTCTGTCTTTTTCTTGCCTGGCTTGTCTACGACATCACGCCAGTGGGCAACATCACCCTACTCTACCTCTTTGCTATATTGCTGGCCGTAGTATTCAGCAGCATCGGACTCATCGTCTCCAACTACAGCCAGTCCCTACAACAAGCCATGCTCGTGATGTGGTTCGTGATGGTGTGTCTGATGCTGCTCAGTGGACTTTTCACTCCTGTTCGTAGCATGCCTCATTGGGCGCAGATGCTCACCTATGTCGACCCTATCCGGCACTACATTGATGCCGCTCGCTCCATCTTCATCCGCGGCACTCACCTTTCAGGCCTCTTCCTTCCCCTCTCCATTCTTACCGTCATGGGAACCGCAATGGCATCCTGGGCCGTATGGAGTTATAAGAAGAATGGATAAATATGAGTGACGATGATCGTTGTTTTGCTCATTAGGTTCATGCAGAATAAAAGAGAACTGATTGCTCGGTGTGCGCTATCAATTCTCTTTTTTACTACAGTCTTTCCTTGCAACCGATTTTCAATTATCACTTGAGATAATGACTGCGCATAGCGGCGATTGTCATAGCTACGTGCGGAGATGATCATAACTGTACACAGAGGTGACCGTAGCTACGTGCGGAGGTGATCATAACTGTACACGGAGGTGACCGTAGCTACATGCGGAGGTGGTCGTAGCTGTACGTAGCGATGGTCATAACTGTGCACAGTCCTCATTTTCGTTGACAATTGAGAGATTCCATCAACCCATTTACCACACATAAAAAGACAAAAACAGAGTACACAGAACACCGTCTTGTGATCCTCCCTTCGCGTGCATCTATTTTCCCATCAAAAACCTTCCGCCTTTGCAAAATAAGCGTTAACTTTGCAGGGTATTTGTATCGGATACATCAATCATTTTCATTCAAATAAATTTTCTATTATGGTAATTGAAAAAGTACATGCGAGAGAGATTCTCGATTCAAGAGGCAATCCTACCGTAGAGGTAGAAGTAACATTGGATAACGGCGTAATGGGTCGTGCGAGTGTACCATCGGGCGCATCCACGGGCGAAAACGAAGCACTCGAGCTCCGCGATGGTGACAAAGGCCGTTACCTCGGCAAAGGCGTTCTCAAAGCCGTAGAGAATGTGAACAATATCATTGCACCTGCCTTGAAAGGTATGTGTGTATGCCAGCAGCGCAAAATCGACTACAAAATGCTCGAGCTTGACGGAACTCCCACCAAGAGCAAGCTCGGTGCCAATGCTATCCTTGGCGTATCCCTGGCCGTAGCGCACACCGCAGCTAAAGCCCTGGAGATGCCCCTCTACCGTTATATCGGCGGTGTAAACACCTACGTGCTGCCCGTTCCGATGATGAACATCATCAACGGCGGAGCGCACTCCGACGCCCCCATCGCCTTCCAGGAATTCATGATCCGTCCCGTAGGTGCCGCCAACGAGAAAGAAGCCATCCGCATGGGAGCCGAAGTATTCCACGCCCTGGCTAAGAACCTGAAAGCCCGTGGCCTCTCCACTGCCGTTGGCGACGAAGGCGGTTTCGCACCTAAGTTCGACGGTATCGAAGACGCGCTCGACACCATTATGAAATCGATCAAAGATGCCGGTTACGAACCCGGTAAAGACGTCAAGATTGCAATGGACTGCGCCGCATCCGAGTTTGCCGTACAAGAAAACGGCGAATGGTTCTACGACTATCGCCAACTCAAAAACGGAATGCCTAAAGATCCCAACGGCAAAAAGCTCACCGCAGCCGAGCAAATCAAGTATCTCGAAGAACTCATCACCAAATACCCCATCGACTCTATCGAAGACGGCTTGGATGAGAACGACTGGGACAATTGGGTAAAGCTCACCGAGGCTATCGGCGATCGCTGCCAGCTCGTAGGCGACGACCTCTTCGTCACCAACGTAAAATTCCTCGAGAAGGGTATCAAAATGGGAGCCGCCAACTCCATCCTCATCAAGGTGAACCAAATCGGCTCGCTCACCGAGACCCTCGAAGCCATTGAGATGGCCCATCGCGCAGGTTACACCACGGTGACATCCCACCGCTCGGGCGAGACCGAAGACACCACCATCGCCGACATCGCCGTAGCCACCAACTCCGGGCAGATCAAGACCGGATCGCTGAGCCGCACCGACCGTATGGCGAAATACAACCAGCTCATCCGCATCGAGGAAGAACTCTGCTGCTCGGCTCGTTACGGTTACGCCAAGTTGAAGTAAAACCGCTCGCGCCATCTTGTCGACAGTCGGCCTCCGAGCCGAAATCGAAGAAAGCGCAATCCCTCATCAGGAGAGGCCACTCAAACCCGAGGGCCTCTCCTCCTTTATCCATTCGAGAAATAAAAAAATCAAAGAAAAAAACATCTCAATGAAGAAAATTTACACCCTCGCCTTTGGCATCGTCCTCTCGGGATCAGTCGCCATGGCACAAACCGAGAAAAGACTCATTCAAATCAAATACGGAGCCGACGAAACCAACATCACTTATCAGCCCGACGGCAAAATCCGCTCCTACACCCAGGTCGATGATGCAGGAACGGCTCAGGAAGAAACCACTACCTCCACCTTTACCTACACCGCCACACAGATCGTGATGAAAAGCATGTCTTCCAACACCCCTACCCTACAAGACACCTGGACTTCCACCCTAAAAAACGGGCTCATCGTGAAAGACCTCGTCAATATCAACGGAAATGCCGACAACTACCTCTTCGAGTACACCTATGACACACAGCGACAGCTCGTCGGCATCAAGCGCACCAACAGCCAAAGCAGCAGTGTCACCCTCGTAGACATCACCTGGCACAACGGCGACATCACAGCCGTGAAAACCACCCAGGACGGACATCTCCTCAGCGAAGAACGCTACGAATACGACACTGCTAACGACAACAACGCTATCCGTTCCTTCTTCTCATCGATCTCCAACCAGATAAGCTTCGAAGCCCTCTTACCCGTTGGCAGTCTGCTGGCCGGAGCCTACGGCACCCCCTGCCGGCACCTCTATACTACTTGTTATGAAAAGGTGTATAGCCAGCCAGCCCCTGTGCAAGAAGAAAAAAGCGAAGAGCGTACCTTTACACGCAATGCCGAGGGACTGATTACCCATGTCAGTCAGCTACTCAAAGGCGACCCGCAGTCCAACGAGTATGACTTGATATGGACTTCCGTCGCTACTCATATTTCTGCCAACGAAACCACCTCTTCCGTACCGACGGAATATTATGACCTCGGCGGCATCCGCCTTCCGCAGCCCGGTCGCGGACTCCATATCGTTAGAGATGGAAGGGGCACGGTGAAAAAGATCCTCCAACTCTTCTAAATTCCACCTACGCTATTCCTCGACAGCCCTGTTTTTCCTACCAATAGCGTGCTGTTTTTTACGCGAGGCATAAAAATCATTGATTTTTATGCCTCGCATTTATCTTTATCTACAAAATCCGTCTGACTGTTTACTTCGTTACATCGTTCTATCGTCAAGTCCGATAGATTTTCTATTTCGCTACCCTTTCAATACTCCAAATCCAAAGGATTTTCCATTTCGCTATAACGTTCTATCGCTAAATCCGATAGATTTTTGATCTTGCTATACTTTCAATGCTCTAAATCCAAAGGATTTTCCGCCTCGCTATAGCGTAAATGTTAAGGCGCCGATGTCGCCCTTAACATTTCCGACGGCAGCGTTAAAAATCCGATGTCGCCCTTAACATTCCCAACGGAGGCGTTAAAAATCCGTTGTAGCCCTTAACATTTCCGGCAGAATAGCCCGAAATCCGTTGGATCTGGAGCTTTGTTTGTCTATTTAGGCCTTTTATCTGATGGAATTTCTATCTTTTCCATCCAAAAGCATTCAAACATCAATGATTCTTTTTAGGTTTTTCTACGCATGAGATACAAAACGGCGATTTTTAGAGATCCATCTAATGGTTGACTCTAAAAATCGCCGTTTTCGAGGATCTGCTCTAAAGTGAACAGAGCAGTGCAGAGAGATTAAGGTGTGCGTGAGAGATTTTTGCTGAGAACTTCGGAGGAGAAAAGGGAGACGATGTTGAGGTCGCCGTCTTCGATGGTGATTTTATCTGCATCGGGACTGAGCCGGAAGACAACATAGCTGCGCACGATGGCTCCCTTGTCGTTGCGGGCGCGAAACCGAACGGTATAGGCGAAGCCGAGGAAGCGGGATGGGAACGTCTTTTGTTTTTCGCGGTAGCGGCGGAGCAACCGCTGACCGTCGGCGATGAGCCGCTGGGCCTTGGGTACGGTGGAGACGGAGGCAGAGTAGCGGGCGGCCGAATCGGCAATTTGCTTCATTCGGTCGACGAGATGCTGTGCTTCATCGGTGAAACGATACTGAGAATAGAGCGAATCGATGGGCCCGCGCTCTACGAGCTGGTAGGAGCTGGGGTCGTTTAGATTTTTGAGCATGAATTGCTCGGCGAGTTTGTCGGCTTGCTTTTCTCTATTCTCGCACGAGGAGAAGGTGAATGTGAAGAACAGGATGCAGATGAGGTGTATAGGCTTTTTCATTTCTGTTTTCGATTGTTAATGGCGTTTTGTCTTTAGAGGGTCTTTGCAAAGGTAGCAAAAATGTGAAAAGAGGCAAGGAATGCCGATGTTTTTGGGAGGATGTTGTCAGCTGATGGCGGCCCAGTCGATGTGGTCGCGTCGGAGCTGTTTGAGCCGGTTCCAAAGGATGGCGTTTTCGGGGCGGTTGCAGTCGGGATCGGCTTCTACCACTTTGCGGGCTTCGTCGCGGGCAAGCTGCACGAGGTGGCCGTCGCGGGCGATGTCGGCGATTTTGAGGTCGAAGGCGATTCCGCTTTGTTGGGTTCCTTCGAGATCGCCGGGACCGCGGAGTTTGAGATCGGCTTCAGCGATGCGGAATCCGTCGTTGGTCTCGCACATGATGTCGATGCGCTTTCGGGTTTCGGCGGAGAGCTGACGACCGGTGACGAGGATGCAATAACTTTGGTCGGCCCCACGACCGACGCGACCGCGGAGCTGGTGCAGCTGGGAGAGGCCGAAGCGTTGGGCGTCGAGGATGACCATCACGGAGGCGTTGGGGACGTTGACGCCGACTTCGATAACGGTCGTGGCGACGAGGATCTGGGTTTCGCCGGCGACGAAACGTTGCATCTCGGCTTCTTTCTCTTTGGCTTTCATTTTTCCGTGTATTTTGCTCATTCGCATGCCAGGGAAGATGGTTTTGAGGGCTTCGTAGCCTTCTTCGAGGTTTTTGAGATCGCTTTTCTCACTTTCTTTGATGAGGGGATAGACGATGTAGACTTGTCTGCCTTGGGCAATTTGTTGCCGAATGCCGGCGTAGAGGCTGGTGGTCTGGTGATCGTATTTGTGAAGGGTTTGGATGGGTTTGCGACCGGGCGGAAGCTCATCGATGATGCTGACGTCGAGGTCGCCGTAGAGGGTCATGGCCAGCGTTCGAGGAATGGGCGTGGCGGTCATCACAAGTACGTGCGGAGGGGTGGAACTTTTCTCCCAGAGTTTGGCGCGCTGCTTGACGCCGAAACGGTGTTGTTCGTCGATGACAGCCAGTCCGAGACGGGAGAACTGAACGCTGTCTTCAATCAGGGCGTGGGTGCCGACGAGAATGTGTATCTCTCCAGCAACGAGGTCGGAGAGCAAGGTCTGCCGCTGTTTGCCTTTAACAATTCCGGTGAGCAGCTCGGCACGCACGCTGCTGCCGGCGAGCATCTGGCGGATGGTGACAAGATGCTGCTCGGCGAGGATTTCGGTGGGGGCCATCAGGCAGGCCTGAAATCCGTTGTCTACGGCAATGAGCATCGACATGAGGGCGACGAGGGTTTTGCCTGAACCAACATCGCCTTGCAGGAGCCGGTTCATCTGATGACCGCTGTCCATGTCGCGGCGTATCTCGTGCATGACGCGTTTCTGGGCTCCGGTGAGCTCGAACGGTAAATTGTGGGTGTAGAAATGGTGGAAATGGGGGCCGATTTTTGTGAATCGGTAGCCGCGATATTGACGACGGTGATGGCTGGCGTAGCGCAGGATATTGAGCTGGACGTAAAAGAGCTCTTCGAACTTGAGGCGGAGCTGGGCCTGTTGGAGTTGGGCGGTGCTGCGGGGGTAATGGATCTGATGACAGGCGTCGTTGCGGGAGATGAGATGGAGCGGGGCGGTGATGAAGGGGGGAAGGGTTTCGGGGAGGGGCGCAGGGAGGCGTTGGAGAAGACTTTTGGTGAGACGTTCGAGGGTGCGCGAGAGGATCCCGGCTTTTTTCATGCGTTCGGTCGTGCCGTAGTAGGGTTGCAGGCCCATATCGGAGAGTTGCAGGGTGTCGGCGGGATCGATGTCGGGGTGAGCGAACTGATATCTACCGCCATAGAGGCTGGGCTTGCCGAAAACGATGTAGTCGGTATTGACTTTGTAGGTGGTGGCGACGTATTTGGTAGACTGAAACCAGACGAGATCTACGATGCCGGTGCCATCGGTGAAGTGGGCCACAATCCGCTTCTTACGTACGCCCATGACGAACTCTTCAAAGCTCAGGATCTGCCCTTTTATCTGGACGAAGGGCTGCGTTCCTTGCAAATCGGCGATGCGGTAGAGGCGACTGCGATCGACGTATTTGTAGGGATAGTATTCGAGGAGGTCGCCAAAGGTGTGGATGTTGAGCTCTTTGCTCAATATCTCTTTGCGGTGAGGTCCGACACCGGGAAGATAGGTAATATCTTGGTCGAGCATTGTCTTAGCGAACGAGTTAACAAGAGATCTACTGTTTTAGCTCATAAGTGGATGAGTTGACAAGGAGATACCCCTTTCAATTCGTCCATTTGTTAGCGTGTCAACTCTTTCAGAATTTCTTCCCCCACCTTGAGGTCGAGGGGGGTGGTGATTTTGATGTTTTCGCGGTTTCCTTCCACGAGCGTGATGCGATGGCCGAGCGATTCTACCACCGAGGCATCATCGGTGAAGGAGGGACGATAGAGCTGCTCGTAGGCGCGGCGAAGCAACGGAAGATGGAACGTCTGCGGCGTCTGCACACTCCGATAGAATTCGCGTGGGACGGTGGTACTGGTTCCGTCGGCCTCGATGCGGCGCAATGTCTCCACAACCTCTGTCACTGGGACGACGGCCTTTGCTTCGCGGACGACGTCGAAGCAGCGACGAATGACTTGGAGCGAGGGGAACGGTCGGACGCCATCGTGCACCGCAACAAAGCCGGTTTCCGACGGAGGAATGGCCGCCAAGGCGTTCTTCACAGAGTGGAATCGCGTTGGTCCGCCCTCAACCAGTTGGCAGGGCACCTCGAATCGATGCTCGCAACATAGTTGTTGCCAATACATCTGTTGCTCTGCAGGCAGAACCAGCACGAGCTGCAACGCCGAGCTGTACTGCCGGAAACATTCTATCGTTCGCATCAACACCGGCAGTCCGCCTAAGGGCAAGAACTGCTTCGGCACGTCTGCTCCCATCCGCAGGCCCTTTCCGCCTGCTACAATGATTGCGTAGTCCATCTCTCCTTTTTATTTTTATGCATAGGCCTTTGCTCACCGGCAGCCTTCCATGAGGTGTGTGAATCGCATGCCGTCTTCTATCTCGCGTGTTTTTTCTTCGCCTACAAAGAGTGCGAGCAATCGATAGGCGTAAGGTAGAACGGCGGCCGGTCCCTCGGCGGTGACGATATTGCGGTCGACGGTGACAAGTTCGGCGGTGTACTCTGCACCATCGAGATAAGATTCGAAGCCTGGATAACACGTAGCTCGCCTGCCTTTGAGCAATCCCAAACTGCCTAACACCATCGGAGCAGCGCAGATCGCTGCGATGCGCTTACCCTCGTGGGCCTGTCGAAGCAGCGCTTCGCGCACGCCGGCATGCTCGTTGAGATGAGCGGCTCCGGGCATTCCGCCAGGCAAGAGCAGCAGGTCGGCATCGTCCAAACGGGCTTCTTCCAAAAGCCAATCAGCTTGCACGCCCACGCCGTGAGCCGACTCTACGATCCTGCGTCCCGTTACACTGACCATGTTCACTTCTACCCCGCCTCTGCGCAGGATGTCTACGGGAGCCAACGCCTCAATGTCTTCGAATCCGTCGGCCATGAATTGATATACCTTTGCCATTTCTCTGTAAGTTTTTAGATTGACGGTGGACTGACCGAGTGCTGTCCATCTTCTGCAAAGATGGTGCAAACGAGTGCCATATAAGCAGACTTGGATATAGCCGAATGCAGTCCATCTTCTGCAAAGGTAGAGTTTTATTCTGAAAAAAAGGTGCCACTGAACAGTTCAGTAGCACCATTTTTGCCTCCGCGGCGTTACTGAACAGTTCAGAAGCACCATTTTTCTCTCCGCGATGGTTTTGAACAGTTCAGTAGCACTATTTTTGTCTCCGCGGCCGTTCTGAACAGTTCAGAAGCATCATTTTTGTCTCCGCGGTGGTTTTGAACAGTTCAGTAGCCACATTTTTGCCTCCGTGGCGTTACTGAACAGTTCAGTAACCTCCAACAGTCCATTACCAATTGTCAACGATAAAAGAGGCTACAACCTGTGCGATCTTATCGGCACCGGAAGCCGTGGGATGAATACCGTCTACCTGCATATCGCCCTCGGTAAGCCCAGAAAGACGATGCAAGTCGAGGAAAAGGCAGCCTCGCCGCTTGGCCACCCGGCGCATGACGGGCGTAATGGCATGAACGAGCACACTGTCGTTAATGGTCCAAGTGGGTTTGAAAGCAGGAATAGGCGTGGCCAGAACGATTCGCGGATGCGAGGGCAGCGACTTCAACGTGTCGACCATCGCCTGGAGATCGGCCTCGAAGTGAGTTCCATATCGCCAATTCTCCTCCTTACTATCGTTCGTACCCAGTTTCACGATGACCACATCAGGCCGAAAATCGCGCGCATCGCGCCAAGCCAGCTCACGCATATAAGGTCGATCGCCGAGGTTGAGCATCGTTCGCGAACTCACACCGAAGTTGCGCACATAGAATCTCGGCCCCAAGAGCTGTTGCAGACGGGCGGGATAGCCGTAGACGCTGCTCAGCGGGATGCCCATCCCCTCGGTGATGCTGTTGCCGATGCAAGCCACGCGCACCGCACCAGGCTGTGGCGAGGGCAGCGAGGCAAGCCATGAGGAGAGCGTCTGCTGCATTTCGCGGCTCAGCGGGTTGTCGTTGGCAGGCCAAAGCCTGACAGAACCCTGCCCATAGACGTGGAGAGCGCAGCGGTTGCCCACTTTCTGCATCGCAGCATAGTAGGCCAGCGCGTTGTTGACGGGCGAGAGAAACGGAGAGTCGATCGTGGCGAGGAGGAGTGCGGGCGGCGTAAGGTGAGGCCGAAGCGTAAATGGGAGTCGATTGTTGAGCGGCGTAGCGGGGTCGAATCCTCGGTCGCAGAAAGGATTGAGAGCAGCACGACGCGCCCGATCGCGAGCATCCATCGAGAGAATGGGCGAAAGCAGGATGGCAAAATCGGGGCGTTCTGCCCACCGACTCTCTGTGCAGAGCCGCGCCACCACAAATCCGCCGGCACCATCGCCCATCATTCCTATATCGTCGGGGTTGAGATGCCATGCCTGCGCACTGTCTCGGATGAGCCGCATAGCCTGTTGGGCATCATCGACAAAAGCCTCTGCCGTAGCATCGGGCCTACGATAGAAGAGTTGGAAGCAGGCCATGCCGAGGCGAGCGAAGAAATCAGCCCGCTCGTTGCATACGTTCTCAGTTTCTCCTGGTCGGGCCGTTCCGGGACAATAGAGCACGGCCCGACCCGTGGGATACGCAGGAAGAGTCGCCATGAGACGCATCTTTCCGCTATCAGCATAGAAAAGGCGAAAGGCTCTTTGCCCCTGGGCCGCAGCAGACAGCCCACAGGCAAAGAGCCAACATAGAATAAAAAGTCTCTTGTTCATCGTTCGTAGCGTTCCGTTGGGTTGGGTTCAGCAAAGAAGCATCAAGGCGTTTCGGCGGTGAGTTCCACGTCGAAGATGCCCCCCTCGCGCACGGTCAGCGTCTCCGTTCGATAGCCTTTCAAGACAAATTGCAAACGCTGGCCCACTGCAGCCGCAATACGATATTCGCCGTTCTGTTGGGTATAAGTCACATTCGACCCCGCCTGAACGCGCACATGGGCCATTGGGAAAGCCTGAACATTGCGCACACAACCGCGGATCTGCAGCATCCGCCCCGTCGGTTTCGTCACGTTTGTTGTGTTGACAGCTGCCGTTCGTTCGGCATCCGAGGTCTCCTTACCCAACACGCGCAACGTATCTCGCAGACGGATGTCGGCCGACGAGGCTCCGATTTGCAATTCGAAGTCGCCCGGTTCTACCACTCGCTCCATGCGTTGGTTGTGCAGATAGAGGTCGCACACGGGAAGACGGAACCTCAGCTGCCGCTCTTCTCCTGGTTGCAGACTGATTTTCTCGAAGCCGAAGAGCTGCTTCACGGGCGTGGCTACCGAACTTTTCATATCGCGTACATAGAGCTGCACCACCTCTTTCCCAGCGCGCCGACCTGTGTTCTTCACGAAGAAGCACACCTCCACCGTGTCTTTCTCGGTGACATGCCGATCCGACAACGACGGGCGGCGATAAGAAAAGGTGGTATAGGTCAAGCCATGACCGAAGGGATAAGCCGCATAAGGATCGGAAAAGACGTAATCGCGCCCCGGAACCTCACGCGTTCCTTTCTTATTATAATAGCCTTTGTCGGTGGGCAGATAGTTGTAGAACACCGGCAACTGACCTACACTCTTGGGAAACGAGACCGGCAGCCGACCCGAGGGGGCTATCTGCCCGAAGAGAACCTCTGCCAAGGCCGCTCCGGCCTGTTCGCCGCCATACCATTGCACCAGCAATGCACCGGCCACATGCCGGAAAGGCTCTACGATGAGCGGTCTTCCCGTTACCAATACCACCACGAAAGGTTTCCCAGTGGCGGCTATGCTGTCGATGAGTTGTTGCTGAACGCCAGGCAGCGTGAGTTCAGAGAGGTCATAACCCTCGCCGCTGGTAGAGGGTTGCGAGGCTCTGGCCAGCAGCATGCTCTGTGTTCCCACCACCACGACAGTGAGATCGCTGGCAGCGGCAGCTCTCACAGCGGCAGAAATCGAGTCGGCATTTTGCGAATAGTAGTCGCAGCCCCGTGCATAGTTCACCTTCACGCGCTGGCCCACCCATCGGCGGATGCCCTCGAGCGGCGTGATGCCGTGCCGATTGTCGGCCGTCCACGAGTAATCTCCAAACTGCACCTGCGCCGCATTGGGCCCAACGACGGCAATCGACCGCAGACGGGCCACGTCTAAGGGCAACAGCCCATTTCGGTTCTCCAACATCACGATGCTCTCGTCGGCCAACTGCTTCGCCGTGGCAATGGCTTCGGGCGTGTGAATGTTCTTCCGCCAATGCAAAGTGTCGTCGAGCGCCTCGTCGAAAAGCCCAGCAGCAAACTTAGCCGTGAGCACATGCGCCGCAGCACTGTCGATAAGAGCCTCGCTCAGTCTACCGGCGGCGATCTGCGAGCGGGCCGTTCGGTAATAATCGCTCCCCGCTTCCAAGTCTACCCCGGCCTGAATGGCCTGCCTGGCAGCCTCTTCTTCGCTCTCGGCAGTATGATGGAAGTAGCGAAGCATGGGTACAGAGCCCCAGTCTGAATAGATATAGCCGCGAAATTTCAAACTGTCTCGCAGCAACGTTCGCAAGAAATAGGGCGAGGCGGTGATGGCTTCGTTGTCGTACGAACTGTAACAGTTCATCACCGACCCGGGTTTCGTTCTCCGAATCACGTATTCGAAGGGTCGCGCATAGAGATCCATCAGTTCTCGCCGACCACCTTTCACCGAGGCCAAGTTCAGTCCGCCCTGCGGCGTTCCATGCCCCACGAAGTGTTTGAGCGTAGGAATTCCGCCCTGGCTCTGTATGCCTTGCGCATAACTACAAGCCATTTGCGAGATGAGGTAAGGATCTTCGCCGAAGGTTTCTTCCACTCTGCCCCACCGCAGCTCACGAGCGATGTCCAAGTCGGGAGCTAACACCTGCCGGGCACCGATGGCGCGCATCTCCGCAGCAATGTGACGGGCCATGCCGAACACCAATTGCGGATGGAAGGTGGCTGCCTGTGCAATGGCTTGGGGGAAGATGGTGCAGCCGTCTTGCACCACACCGTGTATGCCTTCGATAACGGGAATGACGGGAATACCCAACCGCGAACTGTCGATGGCTTCGCGTTGAATGGTGGTGGCAGCACGCAGATATTGCGAAGAACTGTAGGGGAAAGCCTCGAAACAGCCGAAACTCATCCCGCCGGTATGGTTGTTGCGCAGCTTTTGCAGGTCGACATGCCCCTCGGTGTTATAGTGTTTGAAGTGGATATGCCGCATCTGGGCCAGTTTTTCGTCGAGAGTCATCCGGCTGAGCAGATCGTTCACCCGGAGCGAGATGTCGAGAGCCGCGTTCTGATAGGGCCGAACAACAGAGGCAAGCACCTTATCCACCATAGCAAGAGCATCTCCCGCAGGCTCGGTGGGAGCATTTTGTTCTTCCTGCGTCCATTTTTTCTCCATCGCAAAGAAGTCGATAGTGGGCACGTTGCCCGTTTCCACCGTTTGATAGAGCGCATCGAAGAACACCCGCCAGCGCGGTAGATAATAGGTTTTCAGCAGTCCGGCCCACTCCTTGTTGGCATAATCATGCACACGCGTCGAGGGGTCGTCGGGCCCCCAGTAGGTGATGAGCATCTTGGCATTATGCAAAGCCTGCTGACGGTCGGCAGATGTAACGCCATAATGAGAGGCCTGCTTGAGCCAAGACCCCAGAAGGAAGTGTCGATTGGTTTGCAACAAGCTGTCTTGCAGCTGCAACAAGGCGATAAACTGTTCGCCCTTCTGCAGCAAGACGTCTCGGTTCTTCTCGCGATAGGCCTGCATGGCCGCGGCATACACGCTGCGAGCATGATTGGCCATTACCTGTCGGGCCAGGTCTACGAGGTCGTATCGATAGGTTTCGCTGCCCATATATTCGTCGGCTGCCTTGCGGAAGAGCCCCAAAGCCTTGTTCAACTCCGCCGGGTTGTACTGCATTTGCTTGGGACCCCAGGTGGATACGCTGGTGACCTGTAGCCCGGGACGGGCACAAAAGATCGACTCGAACGTGCCTTCGCCCTTGATTTTGAACTCGCCATAGACCGAACGGGCCAAGATGCGCCAGGCCTGGAAGAGCGTTTCGCTGCTGTGCCCGTAGCGATAGCCGATGTAAGCTCGCAGCATCGTGTCCAAATCAGGAGAAGAAGGGTACCAGGCGGTTTTCAGAGCCAGGTCGTAGACCACGGGATTGCTCGTGATTCCTTCGGGCAGAATGCCGATTCCCTGCATCGCATGCCCTTTTGTCTGCGCCCAAGCACGGTGTGGCTCGCCAATGAGGACGGGCAACTGACCGCCCATATCGGTTTTTCCGCCAAAGTGATTCACGCTTCCCCACAACCAAGGTGTACCGCCAAACTCACCCGAGCTTTCCCACGAGGCGGCAATCTCGCCGCTGAGGTTCACCAAGAGCACGTGTTGCTTGTCGAGTCCTGAGAGCAACTGCGGCGAGGGATTTTTGTTCCAGCCTTGCAATACCCATTTGGCGCGGGGAAAATAGGAGAGCATGGTGCGTTGAACCTCTGCCGCCGTGCGTGCTACATCGACGCCGGTGGTGTTGCCGCCTTCGTGAAAGAGGTCGCCGCCAAGGAACTCGAAGTGGCGACCGTAGCACTTGATGAGGCTTTCATAATAGGCTTTTGCTACCCGATGATAGAGCGTATCGCCGGGCAATAGCACCGACGGACGGTCGAAACTGCCCCACTTGCCCTGCGGAATGAGCCTGGCCCGCGGATATTTTTCCTTGAAAAACGTGGGCACAAGCCCCGGAAAGCCCTGCACAACGGGCTCGATGCCCAACGAACGCATGCGAGCCAGCATCTTTTTCTGCAACCGATAGCGCGCCTCTATCAAGGGTTGACTCATCGGTCCGCCCCATCCTTCGAGGTTGCCCATGAGCCACCACGCCGTATAACCGGGCCCGGGGATGAATCGCGCTATGTCTTTCTCACTGAATCCAAGCTGCCGCAGCGTCTCGGCCCACACTTTTTCCATCCCCATCGGGGCCAACATCAGGTTGATGCCGTTAAGGGCCATCCAGTCGATTTCTCGTTCGAAGTCGGCCCAGTTGTAAAAAGAATAGGTGTAATTATAGGTGCAATAGTTGAGTGCATAGCGATAGCGGAACGCCGTTTCCACTCGCACTTCACCCTGTATGGGCACGATGCGCAACGTGGCGGGCAGATTGTCGGCATTGTGAGACAGACTGGCGTGGCAGAAGTGGTTGAGATAATGATTGAGCCCCACGGCTGCGGCAGAGGCCGAATTGGCCCGGATGAGAAGACGCCCGTTCTGCGTCTTCATCGAGAAGGCTTCTTTTCCTGAGCTAGACAGCTCGCCGAACGTCACTTTATCGCGCAGCGATGGGAACCGACGGGCCAACAACTGCCGCACGCCATCGAAGCGATCGGCATGTGCAGGGGCACCGAATGCGCAGCACAAAACGAGGAAGAGAAGACGAAAAACCGTGTGTCGAATCATCGTGAGAAATATATTTGTAAATTGCTGATTGAACGATACTTACGCTATCAATAAAACATCGCCTTGCAAAAGCTTATCTTTTGAAGGTCAAAAGACCGTGTTTTGACAGTCAAAAGACCATGTTTTGAAGGTCAAAAGCTTATCTTTTGAAAAATGAGGTGTCAACTTGTCGACGTACAACTACTTCAACTTGACATCTACAAAGACGGGATAATGGTCGGAAACGGTGGAGATGTCTTTCGTTGTGCCATCGATCTGAAGTTTCGATACGACGCTGGTCTGCTTCACTTCCACCTGCGAGGCGTGCTTTTTGTCCACCAATACGTAGTCGATCGTGACGTTGGGCTGACCGGGAAGACTGCCCGTCGTGGCACTGATGATGTTGAAAAGCGTTTGTATCTTGGGGAAAGCAGAGTCTTCCGGCTTCCATGTGGGACTATCGTTGAGGTCGCCTGCAAAGAAGATGGGAGTCGTGTCATAGGCCGGCAGCTCGTGTTGCAGCAGGTCGATGCTGCTCTGCCGATGGCGCGCCTCTAAGTCGAGGTGCGTGCCAACGAAGGTGAACTGCGGGAAAGAGATGATAACCAGCTTGCGCGCCTCTTTGCCAGGAAGTTCTACCTGACGGATGGACTTGGGCTGCAAGCTCTTTTTATACATCACACCACAGCCGATTTTACCACCGTCGTACTTGGCTGCCGAACCGAAAACAATCTCGTAGTCGCTGCCCGCCACTCGCTGGATGTCTTGCAGAAGATAACGCTTGAAACGCTCACGGCTGGCACTGTCGAGCTCTTGAATGGCGATAACGTCGGGATTCAGGGCCTTAATCACCTCGCCAAAGGCTCGCGTATTCTCGTCGGTAAAGGCGGGTGCGCCTGTGTTGCTCTTGCAGTAGTAGCTGTTGTAGGTCATCAGCCGCAGTGTGCCGGCGGGTTTTTCATACTTGTAGGTCTCCGTTTCGGGTTTGGGTTGGAAGTTGGGAATGTTCCCCGTAGACCCGTTGCTGCCACCGCATCCCATCATGGGCAGGGCACAAAAGGCAAGGGTGGAGAGGATGAGAGAGGGGTGAAGAAAATGTCGCATTGTAAATATATATATAAATAAGTTGTTGAATCGATGAATTTTCGAGTGGCTTCGCCCGTTCGCTTTCGTGACGAACGATAGCCTTTTTTCTGTTTTCCTGAATGTGTGAATGAACTTGATAGAAAACGGCGGGTAGGCGCATCGCAGGGCATCGAGCCCTTTCGATGGTCCCACCCGCCGTAAATAGGGGTTACCAATTGGGGTTCTGCTGTATCACACCGCCGTAGAGCGTAATCTGATCTTGCGGGATGGGATAGAGATAATCGCGGTTTTCGTTCCAGGTGCGAGCACCGTTGGCAATGTCATGCACGATGATGTTGCCGCCGCTTGTGCCTCCGGATAAACGGATTTCTGTGTTCAACTTACGGAAATACCTGATGGGTGCCAGCTCTGTATATGTGGTTTTGCTGGGCAACGAGCCATCGTAGATACAGATATCGTTGTTGTCTATCGTGCCGTTTCCGTTGAGATCGCACACTACATAGTGCTTCACGGGGTCGAGAGCGGGAATGTACATGCCCTTGAATTGCTTCTCAAAGGCTTTTCCTTCCTTCCATCTCATCAGGTCGTCGTAGCGGAATCCTTCTGCCAAAAGCTCGATGGTGCGCTCACGACGAATCTCTAAGATGATGCCTTTGTTGGCCCCGCTCACATTGGGATAGCCCGTTTCGGCTGCCGAGAGATAGGGGTCGGGGTTGGCATTGGCCGCCGTGAGACTGAGGTTGGGCATGCCCACACGGTCGCGTATCTTCTTGATGGACTTGTCTAAGTCGGTCTGTGTCAATGTGCCCAGCTCGGCTTTGGCCTCTGCAAAGTTGAGATACACCTCGGCAGAACGGAAGATGATCATGTCGTTGTGCGACTTGTTGTAACCGTCTGATTTAGTATCGCTCACCCATTTGATGATCTGATAGGCCGTGGTGGCTGCGGAGAAGTCGGGCGGAAGCACCGTCGAACTGCCGATACGGGTGAAGCCCGGGGTAACGATTGTCTGCGAAAGACGTGGGTCACGGTTCTGCGTTTCGGCGTAGAACTGCCTGGTTTGATAGCCGGCTAAGTCGGTAAACCGCGTGCCGTTTTTCATCAAATAGCTGTCCACAATCTTCTTATTCACGCCGGGAGACGTGCCTGCGGCAAAGAAATACTGGTTGGCACTGTGCACGATGTTGAGCTTCAGGTTGAAGTTGCGGGCCAAAATCACTTCCGTGTTCTTTGCATTGTCCGAGGCAAAGAGGTCGCGATAGGGCTGCGAACCTTCGTTATAAATGCCGTAAGGACTGTTGTCGATGAAGGCTTCTGCTGCCGATGCCGCTTCATTGAGGTACTGTTCGTAACCGGCTATGCCGTGATACTTGCGATAAGTGCCCTCGTAAAGGAAGACGCGCGACTTCAAAGCCAAAGCGGTCCACTTGGTGACGCGGTAGGTACTCTTGGCTGTTGGCAGGTTGTCGATGGCGTTATCGAGATCTTCTTTTATCTTGGTCATCAACTCGTTGCGGGCTGTTCGCGGTGCGTAAAGTCGGCCATCGGTAGAGGATAACGGCTCGTCGAACCAGGGAACTTCGCCAAAATGCTTCACTTTATCAAAGTAGAAGTAGGCCCGGAAGAAACGTGCCAGACCCTGATACTCCTTCCGAGCGGCCTCATCGGGACAACGATTGGATCCCTGCAAGAAGGTATTGATGTCTGAAAGGGTCGTCCAGCTCCATCCACCGCCCGAACCTGGCACGGTGCGAGTTCCGAGAACTTCGGACGTTAATGTAGAGGGGATGATGATGTCGGCCGTCTCTCCATACAGAGTTGCAGCCTCCGGGATGCTGGAATAGAAACCGTTGGTGAAGGCTTCCAGCTCTGCCCGATTATTGAAATAGTTGGTATCGGCAAGCTTATCTTGCGGAACCAAGTCGAGATTACAGCTCGTCAGCAACGCCGCTGCAACCAGACATGGAGTTATAAATAGCTTTTTCATGATGGGATAGCTTTAAAATGAAACGTCAAGTCCGAAGGAGAACGTCTTCGAGAAGGGATAAACGCGACCGTTTCTGTCGGTTGTCATCTGCTCGGGATCTAAGTAGTCGCTCTTCAACTTCGTGGTGGTAAGAAGGTTTTCGCCACTGAAGTAGAGGCGCACCTTTTCAAGATAAGCCTTCTTTGTCAGCGTCTTGGGCAGGGTATAACCCACAGTGAAGTTCTTCAAACGGCAATAAGCCACGTTCTGTAGATAGCGATCGTTCACCTTGCTCATGGTAAACCAGCGAGCCTGATCTTGTCCGGCACGTGGGAAATAAGCATTGGGATTCTCCGTAGACCACACCTTTTCGGGGAAATCTTTGGGGATAAACGAACTGTAAGCACGTGCATACGGACCCCAGAACATCATGTTGTTGTCGCCGGGATAGACATGTTGCTTACCTATTCCCTGCCAGAACATCGACATATCGAAACCATACCAAGAGAGATTGAGCGAGAAACCGTAGTGGTATCTGGGCTGAGAATTACCCAGTTTCACCAGGTCGCCATGGTCTTCGAGCGTGCCTTTGCCATTGTTGATCTTATTGTTTCCATCCAAATCGGAAAAGATCAAGTCGCCGGCTTTGTTGCTAAACTTGCTTCCTAAGAAAGATTGGTCGACGCCACGGGCCGCTACTTCAGCATCGGTTTGGTAGATTCCTTCTACCCGATAGCCCCAAATTTCGCCCCATTCCATACCTTCATAGTAACTGCCAAGCACCTTTGTTTCGTTGCCTTTATACTTGACGAGTTTCGATTTACTGTCGGCCAGACTCGCAGTGACACCATAATAGAAAGGCTTTCCGGCCAAAAGGAACTTATCGTTCCAGCTAACAGCGAGTTCGAAACCCGTAGTGCGCAGTTCGCCATTGTTCTCTAAAGGAACCGAATAACCATAAACGGCAGGCAGCGTGAGCGATGTTGCCAACATGTCTTTGGTGTTACGGCGATAGACATCAAGGGTAAGTCCGAGTCGGTTGTTGAGCAAACCGAGGTCGAGACCCACATTTTTGGTCACTACAGTCTCCCAAGTCAGACTGCCAGAGACGGGTGCACCGATCTTGGCATAGACGGTTTGGGCGTTGTCAAAGATATAATTGAACTTCGTGGTGTTCTCCAATGAGATCGTACGAATATAGGGATAGTAAGGATTGGTGTAACCATCCGTCACCTGATTGCCCAGCGAACCTACCGAGAAACGTAGCTTCAAGTTGCTGATGGTGGGCTTTAATGAGGTGAAGAACTGCTCTTCACTGATGCGCCAACCCAAAGCCATCGAGGGGAAGAAGCCCCATCTATCGCTGCTCTTAAAACGCGAAGTGCCGTCGTAACGCATGTTGACTTCGGCAATATACTTACCTAAATAGTCGTAGCTCAATCGTCCGAAGTAACCCAGCAGTGCGTATTCGTTGCGCCAAGCCTTCACATTTTTGGCTCCTACAGACAAGGCCAGGTCGTTCAGTGTTTCAGAGAGCAGGTCGTTGCCCGAGGGTTCTACCCATTTGAAACTTCCCTTTTCGTAGTTCATACCCGCCATAACGGTGAGGTTATGAGCCTCTGCAAAAGTCTTGTGATAGTTGCCATAAAGGTCGTAAACGTAAATATCACTCGTCGTTCTGCCATCCTTCAGGCGATTGCCAAAGAAGCCAGTATTAGCCGTTTGAATCACGCTCGGTCGCTCGGAGTATTGGAAATTGGCCGTACGTGCCAACTTATCCTTCACGAAAGTGCGATAAGTCATCTTACCGGTCAGCTCCAATCCCTCCATCAACTTTAAGACACCGCCCACGGCATAGGTCTGTTCGGTCTTGTTCACCGAGGTAAAGCCATTGCCGGTACGCAGCATCGCAGCGAATCCATCGGCAGGTTTATCGCTGGTATTGGGCAACGTATAGACGTTCGTTCCATCGGGATTGACGGGTACGAGCCAAGGCATGGCGTGGAAAGTAAGGTTGCCCACGTTGCCGCCTCCTTCGAAGTCATAACCTGCCTGATGGTATTTCGACTTGAACAACGACGCACTACTGAAGATGCTCAACCAGGGAGTGACCTCCGCATTGAACTTCGCCATGAGCGTACGCGTACGATATTTATCGTTACTGAGGGCATAAACGCCATCTCTATCGTTCATTCCGCCACTCAACATGTAGTTCATCTTGCTGTTACCGCCATTGATACTGAGGTTATGGCTCCATGTGGGCTGTGAAAAATCGAAGAGATAGTTGTACCAATCGAAGTTTCCGTAGTAGTGATAACGACCATCTGTACCCACCTTTACCCAGGGACGAGCAGGGTTTTCCACCGTGTCATACCGGCGAGCTTCCAGTTCTTTGTAGTCGTCGGCTGTGAGTTTAGAATAACTGCTGCCCGAGGTAGCATTGAAGAACGTATCTACCAACTTAGCAGTTTCATAACCATTGGTCATGAATTGGGTTTTCGTCGTAGGAGCAGAGAAGCTAAACCGTCCATTATAAGTAATGTGTGCCTGACCGTCTTTGTTAGATTTCGTCGTGATGATAATCACGCCAAAGCCAGCACGAGCTCCGTAGATGGCGGCCGAAGCGGCATCCTTCAAAACCGAAATCGACTCGATATCGTTGGGATTGATCCTATCGATGTCACCCTCAACACCATCGATGAGCACCAGTGGAGCACCCGTATTCTTCAGCGAAGTGGCTCCACGGATGTTCAGTTTGGTAGCTTCGCCGGGCATACCCGAGCCGAACGAAATATTGAGGTTGGGCACTTGACCCTGCAACATCTGACCAACACTGCTTACAGGACGGTCTTTCAGTTCATCGGAAGTTACCAAACTAACCGCCCCAATGAGGTTCGCCTTTTTCTTGGTACCATAGCCGATCACCACCACTTCGTCCAATCCTTTCGCCTCTTCTTTCAGCGTAACGTGCATACCCTCGCGCGGTTTCAGCGTCTGCGGAGTAAATCCCACGTAAGAAATGGTGAGCAGATTATCGGTATTCACCTCCAGAGAGAACTCTCCGTTGATATTGGTTGTTGCGCCGTTGCGTCCTCCTTTCTCCGAGATGGTAGCTCCGACGATAGGTTCTCCGGCAGCGTCGGTCACCGTTCCCGAGATGGTTCGTTGTCCCGTCTTTTCGCTTTTCGATGTCGACGAATGCTTGTCCGCTGTCAGGGTGATTTGATTTCCCGATGTACGGAAAGTCAATCCCGCAGCCCTACAAAGATCTTTCAAAATGTCCATCGCGGGTCGATTGCCCAGTGCCACAGACACTTTATTGTTCAGCAGTTTTTGAACCTCTGCATTATACAAGAAGACATAGTTGCTATTCTTCTCGATATAACCGAGCACACTGCCCACTGTCTGTTGCTCTGCGGCAACAGAATAACAAACATTCGCCAACCGATCGGAGCCCGTGGGAGCAGCAAACATTCCCAAAGGTGCCATCAACAGCAATGCCGACACAGAGCGTTGCAACAGTTGCCAACGCCTTGTTTCTTGTCTGAATTTCTCTCGCATGTGGTATGTGATTTAGATATATGAATAATGATTGATAGCAGATTGCTTCTGCGCCGACAGCCTGATGCGACGCGCTTCTATAGATAGAGACGAAAGATTTTTTTAAATCTATAGGTCGGAAAAGAACTTTTTTACAGAAAAATCATAATTTTTTTCACGTCTTCTTCCCCATTTTCTGTTCTTCACCTTATTTAAATAACCTCCCCAGGTTAGAAATTCATTGATCAACAAGCTCCGAATGCCTTTCTTCCAGCATCGTCTTCACCATCTCCTCCAGACTAACCTGCGGTGCTTTTTCTATCTTATTCATCGTGTTCTGCCATTTGAGGGTTACCGCAAAGTTATCCAATTCTTTCCAATTTTGCAAGAATTGGAAAGAATTGAATTGTTTTTCATCCTCCCCTTTGTCAGGCTCCCTCGCCGCCTTGCAGTGTAACAGAATGCCCATCGGCCACCACCCGCGCGCCAGCAATACTGCAAAGATTGGAGAGAACAGTAGAGACGGAATTGCGAATAAGGAGTTTTCCGTAAAGCCGTTGATGTTGCAGGCGTTGATCGACAACGATTTTCTTACCGTAATAATATTCCAAACGCTGCGCCACGCGGCCCAATTCGTCGCCTTGCAGACGAATCATGCCCTGCAACCAACAAAGTTCATCGGCAGTGGAGACAGACTCGCGGGAGACAAACTGACCGCCACAGACGCGGAGTTTCTCGTTCGGACGGATCCGCACTCGGTCGTTATTGCGCGTCTCCACCTCGACAGAGCCCTCCACAAGCACCACCTTTGCAGCCTGCTCATCATAGTTGTCCACACAGAATTTCGTACCCAACACCCGCACATCAAACTGCCCCGTGTGAATCACAAACGGGCAAGCACCGTCGTGGGCCACCTCAAAATAGGCTTCACCTTTGATATATACGTCGCGTGTAGCTCCGCAAAAGGCCTCCGGCCACGAGATGCGCGTACGCGAATTGGCCATCACCCGCGTGCCATCGGGCAGCGTTAGGTGCATTGTGTCTCCCGGTCTCACCTCCGCTTGCAGCATCATCGGTGCCCGATGGGTAGCCGGCTGCATCCGTCCGTCTCCTTTCGGCCCACCAAGAGGCCACAGCAGGGCCATCCAAACAGCGCAAAAGACAAGAGGCAGAACTACCGCTGCGGCAAGAAAAGTCCGTCTGCGTCGCGTCCGTTTCTTCTGCATCGCAATCTTGGCATAGGCCTTTCCCATCAAGCCGGTGGTGTCTATCTGGCGCGGCTCGCTGCGCAAGAGAAAATCCTCCAGCAACGTTTCCTCCGGGGAAGAGCCGAATTTCAGGTCGTCTATGTTCTTGTTCATCGTTCTTTCTTTTTGAATTGTCTCTCCTCGTCGTGCTGTTTGAGAAGTCGGTTTTTCAATGCCTGAAGGGCATAATTGACGTGATAGTTCACCGTGGAGAGAGAAATGCTCAGCATCTCGGCAATCTCCTGATAGGGTAAACGTTCCACTTTGGCCAGGAAAAACACGTACTTGCACTTCGGGGGCAGTGTTTCGATGGCGGCGTTGATGGCAGAGAGTTCTTCGGAAGAGATGAGTGTGTCGCACGGTGTGCACATATCGGGAAAAGAGAAAGCCTCTATCCCGAAGTCTTCCACATGGATAGGCTTCAGCCGTTTCTTCTCTCGCCGCAGATAGTCTACCGATTTTCGATAGACCACCCTACTGAGCCAGCCACGCACGTTGTCCATCTCCACAAGGTGTTTCCGAGTTTTCCAAGCCTCGAAAAACGTGTCGCTCACCACCTCTTCTGCCATCTCGCGACTCCCCAGAATGCCATAGGCATGACAATAGAGCACATTGGAAAACCTGTGCATAAAGCCATTGAAAGCCAATTCGCTGTCTTTGGCCACCAACAGTAGTTCGCGGTAAAGATTGTCCATCGTGTGCAAGTGTTTAAGGAAGCATCGTCGAGAAATAGGCTTCTATTAATCATATCGAAGAAAACTGCCGATAACAATAGGACTACACCGAAAGTCTAACATCATTTAACGCTTTACGACTTCGGAAAACTCGTCCCTCGGTGCCATCTATGGCTCGTTTCGCCCCATGCAAAGGTAGCAAAAAACGACGGAAAAGCCAGACTTCCACAACGCCTTTCTATCCATCTGTTAATCAACGAGTTACAAAACACGTTTCCATCTCTTAGCTTTGGCACGCTAAAAGCTAAGAAAACGCACGGCGAAAGCTAAGAAAACAAGATGCAAAAGCTAAGAGATGGAGTGTTGTTAGAAGAAGAGGGGTAAGTAGTAGTAGAGCGAGCACTCGGCATGGAGCGCACTTTGGCGTGTTAACCACCACTAATTTACACGTGTTTTATGTTTAATTTGTATAAAAATAAGAGAATCCTGTAATTTTAGTCGTCTTCGTTCGTCTCCCTTTTCAGAAAAGTCGTACTTTTATCGTCCTATAACAGCAACCATAACGCTGTCGCAACAAACAATCTACAACAACAATCGACACTCATATTATTACAAACCTATAAAAAACGTGTTTATGTATAGACCATTGAAAATTGTAGGCCTCATGCTGGCTTTGTCGGCATTGTCTGCAAACGCAGCGTTTGCAGGGGCCCATGGTATGCCTTTACCGCAGGCATCACAACAAAACAGTGTATGCAAAGGTGTGGTAAGAGATGCCAAAGGTGAACCTGTGACCGGTGCTTCCGTGGTTGTGAAGGGCACACAGCGCGGCACAACAACGGATGTGGAAGGCAATTTCTCGCTCTCTAACGTCAAAGCGGGAGCGGTGATTCAGGTTTCGTTCATCGGCTTTAAAAGTGCAGAGGCCGTGTGGAACGGACGCGAACTCGACTTCACACTCAACGACGACTCGGAGGTTTTGACCGAAGTGGTGGTCACAGCCTTAGGCATCAAGCGCGAAGCCAAGTCGCTTGCTTATGCCGCACAGACCGTTGGCGGAAAAGACGTGAACGAAATCAAGAACATCAACATGATCAACTCGCTTCAGGGAAAGAGCGCAGGCCTCTCGATTACGCCCAACTCGACGGGTGCAGGCGGAGCCTCGAAAATTCTGTTCCGTGGAAGCAAGTCGATTAGCGGTAGCAACCAGCCGCTGATTGTACTCGATGGTGTGCCTTTGATGATGAATATCTCCGATTCGCAGGTAAGCGGAAACTATGGCGGAGGTCATGACGGAGGCGATGCCATGTCTACCATCAATCCGGATGACATTGCTCAGATCACGCTTTTGAAGGGTGCTTCGGCTGCAGCCCTTTACGGAGCAGTGGCCGCTAACGGTGCCATCATGATTACAACCAAGTCGGCCCAGGCGGGCAAAGTGGGCATCACGGTGTCGAGCAACACGACGATGGAAACGCCATTGGTGCTACCGAAGTTCCAAAACCAGTATGGCATGAGCAACAGCGGCACCTTTAGCTGGGGCAACCCGTTGGGCACTGCAGCTAAAAACTATGCCAAAGACTTCTTCCGCACGGGCTTCACCACGAACAATTCGATTGCTATCGCAGGCGGAACAGAAAAGATTTCTTCTTATTTCTCCTATGCCAATGTGCGCTCTAACGGCATCACACCGGGCAATACTTACAATAGCCACAATCTTTTGGCAAAAGTGGGCTTCAATGTGCTTGACAACATCCACGTAGACGTAAGCGCAGGATTGAACAAACAGCACATCAAGAACCAGGCTGCCTCGGGTTTCCTGAGCAATCCGCTCACGGGTGCCTATCTCTTCCCAAGAGGTGAAGACTGGGATGGATACAAAAACAAATTCGAAGCCTACGATCCCACCCTCAATACAAACGTGCAACGATGGACCAATGTGGCCCAAGAGCAGTTCTCCAACCCGTATTGGATGACGAACCGACAAGTGCCCATCAACGATCGCAACCGTTACGACTTCGGCGCAACCGTGAAATACGACATCATGGCAGGCCTGTCGCTCACAGGACGTCTGCGCTACGAACGCGGAGACGACCATTGGGTGCTCAATCAGCATGCCTCGAGCGAGGGAGGACGTGATAAAATGGGCACAATGAAGGACTCACAGACGTTCAACGAACAGTTCTACGGCGACCTTCTCGCTTCTTACAACCACACTTGGAAAGACATCTATGCCTTGTCGGTGACCGCCGGTACCAGCTTTACCAAAACCAAGGGCACAGGAAACTATCTCATCGGCTGGGGACACTCTAAGTTTGTGATGACGGATGGCAAACCCTCGGGCAATGCTTATTATCCGAATGTCTTCATGCCGTCCAACTATTACCAGATGTCTGTCGTTCCCTCACGCACCGATAAACGCCTGAACGCCATCTTTGCAACGGCACAGTTCGGCTATAAAGACGCACTCTTCGTGGATGTTACGGCCCGCAACGACTGGTCGTCGGCACTGGCTTTCACCAACGGAATGTCGTTTTTCTATCCTTCTGTGGGCACCAGTGTGCTGCTCGACAAGTTTGTTCACTTCGGAAAGCAAGTAAACATGCTCAAGATTCGTGCTTCTTACTCTATCGTGGGTAACGATGTGCCCGTATTTATGAGCAACCCCAGATACACATTGGGCTCTTTAGGTTCACTCACTCCGCCTTCTAAGGCTCCGTTCACTACGTTGAAACCGGAAAAGAGCCACTCTATCGAGGTGGGCTTGGACGGTATGTTCTTCGATAATCGTCTGGAAGTGAATCTCACCTATTATAAAACCAACACCAAGAACCAGTTCTTTGCCGTGGAAGCTCCTTGGGAAACGGGGCTCCGCCAGCAATATGTAAATGCCGGCAACGTGCAAAACAGCGGCTTTGAACTCAGTGCTTCGTGGCGACAGGACTTCAATAAGGACTTCAGCTGGGTGACTCGCTTCAACATGGCCTATAACTCGAATAAGATAAAGGAGCTTGTCGACGGACTCTCTGATGGACTGACACTCGCAGACTATGGCGGTGCGAAGGTGATTCTCAAAAAGGGCGGACACTATGGCGACCTTTACGTGCGGCAAATCAAACGCGGCAGCGATGGGAAACCGGTGGTCAACAGCGGTGCTCCCAGTCTGGGCGGCGACGGAATGAAAGATATGAAGTACGTGGGCGACATGAATGCCAAAGTAAACATGGGCTGGAGCAATACCTTTAACTATAAAGACTTCACGCTGTCGTTCCTCATCGACAGTAAGTTGGGTGGAAAGGTGCTCTCCATGACGGAGGCTACGCTCGATGGTTGGGGAGTTTCCGAACGCTCGGGAGCAGCTCGCAATGCCGGTAAGGTTGTGTTCGAAGGAGTGGAATACGACGCGAAGAAGTTCTATACCACCGTGGGAGCCACCAATTTCAACTCTCAGTATGCCAACGAACTGTATGTTTACAAGGCTACCAACGTGCGGATGCGTGAACTTTCGTTGGGTTACACCTTCCGTAACCTTCTGGGCTATGGCAAAAACCTCACTGCTTCGCTCATCGGTCGTAACCTTTTCTTCTTCTATAAAGATGCTCCGATGGATCCGGACGTGTCTCTCGGAACCGGAAACGGCTGGCAGGGAGTGGACATGTTTACCCTTCCTTCGTCTCGGAGCTTCGGTCTGAACTTAAAATTTAACTTCTAAAATACGACATCCTATGAAATATAATAGAATTATTACACTCGCTGCGGCTTCCGCCTTGTTTGTGTCAAGCGGAATAACGCTCGGCGGATGTACGGGAGATTTCAACGATCTCAATACGAACCAGTATGAAGTAGATCCTAGCAACTTGCCTTTCGCAGCACAGTTCATAGAGCCGATGACCTATGTTTATGCTCCCCACCAGAATATGTTCCAATTTTGGACCAACTTGAGCATAGACCTCTTTGGCGGTTACTTCATGACGCCGCACAACTTCAGTGGTAACGGCAACGCCGACTATAAGCTCAACCGAGGTTTTTGCGGGGGTATGTATGAGAATTATTACTTGCACATCTTTAATAATACGCGTCGTCTGATCAAGGCTTGCGATGAAAAGGGTATCTCGGACTTCGCCGCTGTGATGCGCGTTGTTCAGGCTTATGCCACTGCAAACGCTACCGATGCCTACGGACCCATTGCTTATAAGTCGGTTATCGCAAGCAATGGCGTGTCTTTCGCCTACGACAAGCAGGAAGATGTCTACACAGAAATCTTCAAACTGCTTGACGATGCTATTCAAGGTTTCCAACATGGCACTTCGACTGCCGACCAAATGAAGGCATTCGACTATTGGTGCAATGGCGATAAACAACTTTGGATCAAGGTGGCCAATCAGTTTAAGCTACGTTATGCCATGCGCATCGTGAAGGCCAATCCTGCTTTGGCCAAACAAAAGGCTGAAGAAGCTGTAGCCGGCGGCGTGCTCACGGCATCGGACAGAGACATTCTGATCGACCATGGCTTGAGCAACGAACTCACACGAATGTTTGCTTGGGGCGACTGCGGCATGAATGCCAGCCTGGTTACGATCATGGAGGGATTCAATGACCCACGCATCGCTCTGTATATGAAAAAGAATGCGGATGATGTGAAGGTGAACAACGCTGTTGTTGTAGCCAAGAATACGAAGTATCTCGGCATCCGCGGCGGTTCCAATCTACCCAATAAGCCCAACGCATGGACCAATTACTCGTCGATTGTGTGCGATTATGCTACTCCGTTGCCGGTCATGAAGGTGGCCGAAGCTTACTTCCTGCGTGCAGAAGGTGCGCTACGAGGCTGGAATATGGGCGGAACGGCAAAAGATCTCTATGAAGAGGGCATCAAGGTGTCCATCCAAAACGAGGTGAAATACAAGGGCGTCTATGCCGGTATTACCAGTATCAGCAATGCGGACATCACGGCTTACATCAACGGAACAACCATACAAACCAACTATGTCGACCCGGCCAACTCTGCCAACAATCATGCTGCAATGAATACGCTCTCCGTAAAATGGGACAACAGTGCTACAAACGAAGAGAAACTGCAACGCATCATCACCCAAAAGTGGATTGCCAACTTCCCGCTCTCTACCGAGGCTTGGGCCGAATATCGTCGAACAGGATATCCGAAGCTCTTCCCCAATCGGGTGAACAGTAGCGAAGGTACTATCGACACCAACGAACAGATTCGCCGACTCATCTACTCGACGGTGGCCATCAACACCAACAACGCGGAATTGCAGAAGGGTATCGACCTACTGAACAAGGAAAATTCCAGTACACAATTCAGAGGCGACATCGGCGGAACACGGGTTTGGTGGGACAAACAGAATGTGTCTAACTTCTGATATACTCCGAAAATAGGGACTGCCGCTTAGCTATCGTCCCTGTGACACTTCGATAAAAGTATTAAAAGATAAGAGGAGGTGGGTGCTGCGTTCGACAAGAGCGAGCATTCACCTCTTCGTTTTTATTTCGTCTTGACTGATAAAAGAACGCGACTGTGGTGCTTTCGCTGAGAAATGGGCATAAGAATATTTAGCAATTAAAAGTTGGCCCATATGGAAATAATGCCTATCTTTGCAGCGAAAACAATCATAATCAAGACTTTAGAGTAACAAATTCCGGCAACAGATGGCTGTCGGGATTTATTATTTTACTGTCACCGGAAAACAAAACGACAAACATTTTAAAGTTTTAAAGAATATGGCTTACATGTCACAAGAAGGCTACGAGAAACTCGTAGCAGATTTGCAACGACTCGAATCGATAGAGCGTCCGAAGGCGTCAGCGGCTATTGCAGAAGCAAGAGACAAAGGCGACTTGAGTGAGAACTCGGAGTATGAGGCGGCAAAAGAGGCACAGGCCCATCTGGAAGACCGCATCAACAGAATGAAATTGGCCATCAACGAGGCGAAAATCGTAGACACTTCGCGTCTCAGCGCAGATGCCGTGCAGATTCTTTCCAAAGTAGAGATGACCAATCTTGCCACCCAAGCTAAGATGTGCTACACCATCGTGAGCGAAAACGAAGCCAACCTAAAGGAAGGGAAGATCGCCATCACGACACCGATCGCACAGGGACTGCTCAACAAAAAGGAGGGCGACGAGGTGGAAATCACCATTCCGCGAGGCACCATCAAGCTGAGAATCGACAAGATTACAGTGGGATAACTCTTCCACTGACAACAAGAAAAAAACGATACGCTTGCCTCGAAGTTTGCCAAGAAGGCTGCAACAGGCAAGACTCACTTAACAACATTCGTTATGGACCTATTCAGTAAGATTGCGGCGGGTGAGATTCCCAGTTACAAATGCGCAGAGAGCGAGCATTTCTATGCCTTTCTCGACATCCATCCGCTTGTCGAAGGGCATACGTTGGTGATTCCGCGACGCGAGGTAGACTACATCTTCGACATGAACGACGACGAATTGGCTGCCTTTCACGTCTTTGCCAAACGCGTAGCAAAGGCAGTCAAGGCGGTGCTTTCTTGCATCAAAGTGGCAGAAGTGGTGTTGGGCCTTGAAGTTCCGCATGCCCACATCCATCTCATCCCGCTGAACTCAGAGGCCGATGCCGACTTTAAACGCGAGAAACTGACACTTCCTGAAGCAAAGATGAAAGAAATAGCGGCGAAGATTTACGCCGAATTCTGTCGACAAAAGGATTAAGAAACAATTATCGAGAGAGCCGTTCCCTATTTTGTTCGTTCGGAAAGCGAACGCCCAAACAAAGGCCACTCTCACCTTCCCTCTCACCTGTCGGGCTCTCTTGCCTGACAGGTTTCTTTTTTATAAAAGAGAAAGAACCGATACGTGGTTCACCTCGACACGGTCGTTTCGGGAGCAAACAATTGCAGCAACTGCCGTGTATAACTCTCGCTCTCTGTCGGTTCGCGCAGCAGTCCCTGCTCCTCGACAGAGGTTACGACCAACGTGTTGTCATCTCGAATCACCCACAGCTTGTCCGATAGCGGTATGGCTTGCTCCAAATCGTGGGTAGAGAGCAGAACAATCCTCCCTGTATCGTGCGCCAATCCTCGGAGAAGCCGCAGAACATCCACTTTACTCCGGAAGTCGAGAAAGGCCGTCGGTTCGTCAAGCATTATCACCGGCGTCTGCTGAGCCAAGGCTTTAGCAATCATCATCTTCTGTCGCTCACCATCGCTCAGCGTCTGCACCCGTCGATGTCTCAGTTCCTCGATGCCCACCAGATGGAGAGCGCGAGTCACAACCTCTCTGTCTCCCGCGGATAATCCGCCCCAAAAATCGGTGTAGGGCGAGCGACCCAAGGCCACCACCTCCCCTACAGAGAGATTTCTCACCGCCGTCTGCGCCGTGAGTACTACACCCACCATCCGCGCCCGTTGAGAAACAGATAGTCTGGTGAAGTCGATCCCCACCTCCATCGGTTGTTCTCGATAGATCGTTCTACCAGCCAGCGCCTTCTGAAACCCTGTCAGCGTTCGTAGCAAAGTAGACTTCCCTCGACCGTTGCCACCCACTAAGACCGTCAGTTCGCCGGCCCGCAGGGTTGCGTTAATGCCCGAAAGCACCACGCGGGGTTCTCTTCCCCCGTCATCATATCCCACCGACAGATTCTCGAGCATAAGCGTTTTCATGGTAGCAAAGGTATAAAAGAACGCTGTAATACGAGTCAGAGCCTCCCGTTTTCTCATTCCATCCGGCAGAAGCAGCCACAGTCGTTGTGAAAATATTTCGTACCTTTGCATCCAAAATCAAAGAATAATGAAAAAGCTTTATATAGAAACATACGGTTGCCAGATGAATGTGGCAGACAGCGAAGTAGTCGCCTCGGTCATGCAGATGGCCGGATACGAACTCTGCGAGCACGAAGCGGAGGCCGATGCCATCTTCATGAACACGTGCAGCGTGAGAGAAAACGCCGAAAACAAAATCTACGCCCGCCTGGACACCTTGCATGCCGAGCAGAAGAAAGGTCGGAAGGTGATTCTTGGCGTACTCGGTTGCATGGCCGAACGCGTGAAAGAAGATCTTCTCGAGAACCATCACGCTCAGCTCGTAGCTGGTCCTGACTCCTATCTGAACCTCCCCGACATGATGGCGCAAGCTGAAGCCGGCAACAAAGCCATCGACATCGCCCTCTCCCGAACCGAAACCTACCGCGACATCCTTCCCCAGCGCGTTGCACTGGCCAAGGTCAGCGGGTTCGTCAGCATCATGCGCGGCTGCGATAACTTCTGTCACTACTGCATCGTGCCCTACACCCGCGGCAGAGAACGCTCCCGCGATGTCGAAAGCATCCTCAACGAAGTTCGCCAGTTGCAACGCCAAGGTTACAAAGAAGTCACTCTACTTGGGCAAAACGTGAATAGCTATCGATTCCAAAACGGTCACGCCACAGTCGACTTCCCCCAGCTTCTCCGCACCATTGCTCGATCCGTTCCCACCATGCGCATCCGCTTCTCCACGCCTCATCCCAAAGACATGAGCGACGAAACTCTCCACGTCATCGCTCAAGAACCGAATGTCTGCCGCCACATCCACCTGCCCATCCAAAGCGGGTCGGACAAAGTGCTCCGGCTCATGAACCGCAAATACACCGTAGAATGGTACCTCAGTCGCGTTCGTGCCATTCGAGAAATCGTGCCCGACTGCGGTATCTCTACCGACATCTTCGTGGGCTACCACGGCGAAGAGGAGGCCGACCACCAACTCTCCCTCGACATCATGCGCACCGTAGGCTACGACTCTGCCTTCATGTTTAAATACAGCGAACGCCCCGGAACCTACGCCTCCAAGCATCTTCCCGACAATGTTCCCGAAGAGGTGAAGATTCGCCGATTGAACGAACTCATTCAAGTTCAGAACGAGAACTCTGCCCAAGCCAACCGTCGCGAAGAAGGACGGCTGCGTGAAGTCCTGGTAGAAGGCCCCAGCAAACGCAGTCGCGAACAGCTTTGCGGGCGGACCGAGCAAAACAAAATGGTCGTCTTCGACAAAGGTGACCACCACATCGGCCAATACGTCAAAGTGAGAATCACCGGTAGCACCAGTGCCACCCTCTTTGGACAGGCAGAAGAATAATACCCACCCGACTTCTCCTCCGTAGCGAGAAAACACATCGGCTCAGGAACAAAAGCAAACACAGATTTTGCCGTCTACATCTTTTGCCGTACCTTTGCAGCCGTGTCTCGCACGCCGCTTCCATAGTTCAATGGATAGAACGTAGGTTTCCTAAACCTTTGATCCGGGTTCGATTCCCGGTGGAAGTACCACTTAGAAAAACACCCCCACACACCCGTAATACTTCCTTTTCTGCCCCCTCTTCATGTTCCCTATAGAAAAAGGAACTGATTAGAGCTCTCATTTGATCTTCCCTACTCAAACCCTGAGAGTTTGAGTAGGGAAGAAACTTTTCCTATACGAAACCTTAAAGATTTTGATCCCCCAAAAGATTTTTTGCACGAAACTCTGAGGTTCTGGGCATCAAAAAAGATTTTCTGCACGAAATCCTGAGATTCTGGGCATCAAAAAAGATTTTCTGCACGAAATCCTGAGATTCTGGGCATCAAAAAAGATTTTCTGCACGAAATCCTGAGATTCTGAGTATCAAAAAAGTTTTTCTGCACGAAATCCTGAGATTCTGTGCATCAAAAGAGGTTTTCTGCACGAAATCCTGAGATTCTGAGTATCAAAAAAGATTTTCTGCACGAAATCCTGAGATTCTGTGCATCAAAAAAGTTTTTCTGCACGAAATTCTGAGATTCTGAGCATCAAAAAAGATTCTCTACATGAAATCTTAAGAGTTTGAGCATAGAAGATTCTTTTCCGGCCTAAAGGATAAGAGCTAAGGAGATCGAACTTCATTTTCCTTCTCTTCTTTTCGACAATAATCCCCAACAGACATCAAAAAGACGGACAAAGTGAAAGATTCACTTTGTCCGTCTTTCGAATGATAGGGAACTAATCCCGATTTCGACATACCGCGTATTGGCGGCACAGGATCTTTGCTTACACAGCCAGTTCGGCCTCGAGCGGACGGCTCTTCTGCGTCTTGCCCAGCGTGAGGAAGGCGATGGGAGCCGCGATAAAGATGGAAGAGAGCGTTCCAAAGACGACACCAAGACTCATCGCAAAGGCAAAGCTCTGGATGCTCTCGCCGCCAAGGAAGAGGATGCAGAGCAACACGATGAGCGTCGAGAACGAGGTGTTGATGGTGCGGGCAAGGGTCTGGTTGATGCTGTCGTTGAACAAACTGCGGAAGTCTTGCTTCTGGTGCAGGTGCATGTTCTCGCGGATTCGGTCGAACACCACTACCTTGTCGTTAATCGAATAACCGATGACGGTGAGGATGGCACCGATGAAGGTTTGGTCGATCTCCAGCGAGAAGGGCATGAATCCCCACAGCAACGAGTAGAATCCGATGACGATGGTGGTGTCAATGGCCAGTGCCACAGTGGAACCTACCGAGAAAGCGATGTTGCGGAAACGAATAAGAATGTAGACGAAGATCGCTATCAAGGCGAAGAATACGCTGATGATGGCTCCGTAGGTGATGTCTTTCGCTACCGATGGGCCCACTTTCGTACTGCTGATGATGGAACCGCCTTGGCGGATATCGGGGTTCTTGAAGGCTTCGACATTCTTCTGCGAAACCAGTCCGGCCTTCTTCAATGCGTTGTAGAGGATGGTTTCGGCCTCGTCGTCCACTGTTGGGCTATTGCTCTCTATCTTATAGTTGGTCGAGATACGAATCGTCTTGTGGTCAGTTCCCAATGCCAGCGCGCCGGTGGTACAGCCAGGGAAGGCATTGGAGAGGATGGAGCGCACCTGCTCGGGCTGAACTTGCTTTTCGAAGGTCACGACGTAGTTGCGACCACCGGTGAAGTCGATGCTCCGACTCAGTCCGCGAGTGAAGAAGCTCACCACGAATACAACGATCAGCACAACCACCAACGCAAACGTTTTCTTATAAATGCTCATGAAGGGGAAGCGCACGTTCTGCATGAAGTTTTTCGAAAAACCGGTTGTAAAGGTAAGTCCGAGCCAGCGGTCTTTCTTCATCTGATACTCGTAAACCAAACGTGTGAGGTAAACAGCTGTGAAGAACGAGCAGACGATACCGATGATGAGTGTCGTGGCAAAGCCTCGAATAGGCCCAGTTCCAAAGACATAGAGGATGATTCCGGTGATAATACTGGTCAAGTTGGAGTCGAAGATAGCCGAGAAGGCATTGCCATAGCCCTCGCGGATGGCTTGTTTGATGCCCTTTCCTGCAGCCAGTTCTTCTTTCGTTCGTTCATAGATGAGCACGTTGGCATCTACCGCCGTACCCAACGAGAGCACCATTCCGGCAATTCCCGACATCGTGAGGGCCGCCTGGAAAGAGGTGAGGATGCCCAACGTGAAGAACAGATTGACGATGAGGGCCATGTTGGCCATCATTCCGGGTGTAAAACCGTACATCAAGATCATGTAGGCCATGAGCACAACAAAGGCGATGGCGAACGATTCGATACCTTGCTGGATGGATTGGGCACCGAGCGTGGGGCCCACCACCTCTTCTTGCACAATGCGGGCAGGTGCCGGCATACGACCCGATTTCAGCGTATTGGCCAGGTCTTTGGTGTCTTCGATGGTGAAGTTTCCGCTAATGGAAGACGAACCACCATCGATTTCGCCGTTCACACGCGGTGCACTGTATACGGCATCGTCGAGAACAATGGCAATGGCACGACCAACATTAGCTTTCGTAAGTGCCGCCCAGCGACGCGCACCGTCCGAGTTCATTCGCATGTTCACCTCAGGGGCACCGCTCATATGATTGAATTCGTCGCTCGCATCGGTGATAACGTCGCCCTCCATCGGAGCTCGTCCGTTGGTAGTCGTTACCTTCAAGGCGTGCAGTTCGAAAATATTCTTGACGTTCAAACCGTCTGCAGGTTTCGCACTCCAGAGCAGTTTCAGGTCGGACGGCAACACTTGTTTGGCCACATCGCCATAGATGAGTTTGTTGATGGCCGCCGTATCGCGAACGTTGGCATAACCCACCACGCTCAAGGCGTTGCCACCCGTGGTTTGTAAGCGTGCCAAGAGCGGGTGCGCCTTCAAGGCAGCAGCGGTCTGTGCGTCGCTGCTTTGTTGTTTTACAGCCGCAGTCTTCTTATCGTCTGTATTGAGTTTAAATTTCGGAGCATTGTCTTTCGCGGCAGCCACTTCCTTTTCAGCCTTGGCTTTTGCAGCCGCAGTGTCTACCGCGGCCGTGTCCGACGAGCCTTCGTTGGCCAGACGAGCATCGAGCTGAGTTAAGTAAGGAATAATTTCCGAGGCGTTGAACGTCTCCCAGAACTCCAAGTTAGCCGAGCCCTGCAGCAATTTACGCACTCTCTCCGGCTCACGTACGCCCGGCATTTCCACCATGATACGTCCTTCTTGGCCTTCGAGTTTTTGAATATTGGGCTGAACCACACCAAACTTATCGATACGCGTGCGAACCACATTAAACGAGTTGTCGATAGCCGCCTGCACCTCTTGGCGCAACACCTTTTCCACCTGCGAGTCGCTGCTTTGCGGCGAAACCTTTCCCTGGAGCTGTTGCGTAGCAAAGAGTTCGGCCAGTTGATGGCCCGGTGCATTCTGTTTGTAGTATTTGATAAAGAGGGATATAAAGTCACTCTGACTGGTTTCCTCTTCCTTTTTAGCCTCTTCCAACGATTTCAAGAAAGCAGCATTGCTTTTGTGGTCTGCCAGCGTTTCGATGACATCCGGCACGCTAATCTCCAAGATAACGTTCATTCCCCCCTTCAGGTCCAGACCGAGACCAATCTGTGTTTCCAAGCATTTTTGATAAGAATAGATGCCAAGATACTTCACAGAGTCTTTGTAGTTCTGTTGGGCAATGGGGTCTTTCAGCTCTGCGGCCTGCTTGTCATAGTAGCTGGTAGCAAAGGAGAACGACAGGTAGAAGATACTTGCAAGCGTCAACAAGACGGCAGTTACAATAACGATACCTTTGTTTTGCATTTTTACTTTATTTTTGTTTTATTGTTTTTCTGTGACGATACAACCGTGCAAAGATAATTATTTTTTAGGAGTAACGGAAAACTTTGTTCCGCTTATTGTCAATTTTTAGCTATTTGCGGAGCTTTTTCAACCAGCAAAAAATGGGGTAATGGTCAGAGGTTTTAATTCTGTTGTCTACCTGGCAGCCATACGGTTGCCAGTCGGGAGAACACATGATGTAATCTATCCGCACATAAAAGCTATTGCGATGATAGCTGATACCTGGCCCGTTACCGCTCTCCACGTAGCAGTCGGTGAGTTCTTTGGCCAACCGATGCCGTGCAAAAGAAATCGGACTGTCGTTAAAATCGCCGCAGAGAATCACGCTTCTATTCCTGTGTTCACGCACAAACTGCGCCACGGCTTCCACCTGCGGAGCTCTTATCTGAGCATATTCGCTCAACTTGTGCACCAGCTTTTTCGATTCGTTCTTCACTTGTCCCGCCTGCATTTCGCCTTTCATCATGGTTTTGAAGTTCTGCCGTTGCTCCTCGGTGAGTCCGGTTGTAGCGAAATGATTATTGATAACAATCACCGTATCGCTGCCCAAATCCAACAGATAGGCCATACTAAAATTGTCTGAAGCCGGGTATTCAATCTTTCGGGCCCCAAGAATGGGATATTTGCTATAGAACGCCAGTCGATCGCCCGTGATGCCTTTGTCTCTAAAATCCTGATAAGCGTAGATAGAATTGAACAGCGAATCGATTGTCTTTTGAAAGGGACCGCCCAAGTTGGCCTCTTGAAGACAGAGAATATCGGCATTCTGTTGCTTGATGTAATCGAGCATTTTCCAACGTTCTTCATCAGGCACTCCACCGCCGCCAAAGAGAAAAACATTGTAAGACATCACCTTGATAGCTCCTTCGGGTGCTGTTTTCGTGATATTAAAAGGTACGTACGTGCGCACGGGTGCATAGCAAACGATGAAGCCCACCAGCGGAAGGATGCAGCCACGCAGTTTGAAGAAAGCCCAGAAAACAAGAAAAGCGCAGTTGATGACTAAGAAAACGGGGAACGCCAGTCCCAGCGTAGAGAGGAAAGGGTAGTCAATGGGATTGAGTCTGTCCGAATAGCCCACTACCAGCATCACGAGAATAGTTGCCACGTTGGCTCCTCCCATCAGCTGAGCAGTCCATTTCTTCATGTTTTCCAGCATACCGTCGTCTTATTTTTTCTTACTTTGATCGAAGAGTCTTTGCTTCTCATCCCTCGTCAGACTGTCGTATCCGCTCTTCCGTATTTTGTCCAATATACGGTCTATCTCCTCCTGTTCTCTCTTTTTACGGGCGTTATAGTCCCAGTCGCTCTCGCGTTGCGGCTCCTGTTCGAAGGGTTGTTGCCCTGTTTGGTTGTACTTACCAAAAGTCTCCTTCATCTTTTCGAACACATTGCCTCCCCCCGTTTGTCTATAGTTTTGCGAGGGATGTCGCTGCCAATAGCGAATCATGAAGAAGCCAAACACCATTCCGCCCAGGTGAGCAAGGTGCGCCACGTTGCCGCCTGCTCCTGTCATGGCCTGATAAAGCTCCAAAACGGCGTAAAACACCACGAACCATTTGGCCTTGATCGGGATGGGGAGAGGAAAGATAAAGATTCTGTTTTCGGGGAAAATCATACCAAAAGCCAACAGAATGGCATAGATAGCACCCGATGCGCCCACCGTGGTAAGCCCGTTGAGCTGCGTCGTATAATGCCGCATCAACGCAAAAGCATCGGCCACACCGATAGGTGCCTGCGCGTTGAAGTCGAGATAAATCTCTACAAACTGCGCCAATTCCTGCATCAATCCGGCCCCCACTCCGCACGAAAGATAATAGAACAGAAATTTTCTTGGTCCCCAAACGCGCTCCACCACCACGCCGAACATCCACAGGGCAAACATATTAAAGAAGATGTGAGCCAGTCCGCCGTGCATAAACATATAGGTAAAGAGCTGATACACCCTAAAGTCCGACGCCATAAAAAAGTGGAGTCCGAGCAGGTCGTTCAAGTCAATGCCAAGCGAAGTTTTCAGAACCACCGTCGCCAAATAAGCCAGCACGTTGACGATCAGCAGATTCTTCGTTACAGTAGGTATGTTGCCCATTTCTATACAGTCGTTTTTTAGCGTTTTTGTGCGCGCAAAAGTACTAAAAATATCCGTCAATGGGCATAAAAAGGGCCGTCTAACGACAAAATTTCAAAAATCTCTTGACTTTTTTTTATTTTTTGTTTGTCCTTTAAAAGTAATGCTCTATATTTGTCAGCAAAACCAGATAAAAGGACTAACATTTATCACTTTATAATTCAAATAATATGAACAAAACTGAATTGATCGACAAAATCGCAGCTGGCTCGGGCTTGAGCAAAGCTGATTCGAAGAAAGCATTAGACGCATGCGTAGGTGCATTGAAAGCAGCTCTCGTAGCAGGTGACAAAGTACAGCTGGTTGGCTTCGGCACGTTTAGCGTGAACGAGCGTCCCGCACGCGAAGGTATCAACCCCGCTACCAAGCAGAAAATCAAGATTGCCGCTAAGAAAGTGGCTAAATTCAAGGCTGGTGCTGAACTGACAGACGCCATTCAATAATACGCCATACCATAAAGGTTGGAAGAGGGCTGTTTCCCAAATGGGAACGGCCCTCTTCTCTTTTTGCCCTCTCTTTCAAGTGTTTCTGCATCCACAGCATTTCGCTTTGCACCTCGTTCAGCCGGGTGTGAAACTGCTCTTTCAAACGTTTGACGAAATAAGAGGGGGATGTAAAGCCCATCCAAGAGGCTGTTTCAACCACCGGGTACTCTCCGTTTTGCTCTCATCTTTATGCGGCTTGATACACGCTCTGTCCATTTTGTCAATGGACTGTTTCCCCAACAACCTTATATATAATAAGGTGAAAGATACCCTCCCTATTCCTATCGTCCTCCTCATTCGGAGCCTTTATTTTCTTCACACCAGGAAGACGTTTTTCAAAAGCTAAGAAAACGCAAGCCAAAAACTAAGAGATGAGTCTGCATTTTCTTAGCTTTCGCAGTGCGTTTTCTTAGCTATTGAAAAGGGCTCTGTTATTCTGTGGATTCCAACGGGTTAGAAGAAGCAGAAGAAGACACGCCCAACCGCACCACCAAGGGCAGGTGATCGCTGAATCCACCTTGGTATTTAGGACCGAAATATGTGCGCCACGGTCGCCAGCCTCCATACTTTTCATCCGCTTCCAGCAAGAAAGGAGCATCGAAGATGGTGCAGCTCACACCCTTATCCGCGATTTCGGAAGAGGCAAAAACATGGTCTAAGCAGCTCCACTCGCCTTGATAACGATAGGTTCCTTTAGCTCCGTGCGTGCCACAGGCATTGAGAGAAACGTCGGTCAGTCCGCTTTGAGCCATCAGTTGGAGCGATTCGGCCTTGCCATCGTCGTTGAAATCGCCTACCACAAGGATGCGGGCGTGGGGCTCGAGACGGCGAATCGAGTCGACCGATTGGCACAATCTTCGCGCCACCGCTATACGAAACGGGCGCGTCTCGACCTCTCCGCCGGCCTTACTCGGGGCATGCAGCACGAAGAGATGCAGGGTATCTACCGCCGCGGTGAGGCCTTTGACATACAAAATGTCGCGCGTGGGCGGTCTTCCGGCCATCGGTGGTATGCGCAAGGCATAACTCTTGAGCAGCGAAAAGGTGAAAGGCGAATACAAAAGGGCCACGTTGATGCCTCGACGGTCGGGCGAATGGGTCATCACATATTCGTATCGGGCGGTGCGAAGCAAGGAACGGCGCGTGAGATCACGCATAACGCTGTCGTTTTCCACCTCGCACAAAGCCACCACATCGGGCAATGCCCAGACAGAACCTTCGCCTCCGCAGGCGATAATCTCCTGACCGATGCGGTTCAGTTTCTTCCAATACCGCGCCACCGTCCAATGTTTGGCGGCATCGGGCAAGAATTCCTGATCGGCTTTCTGCGGGTCGTGGGTGCAGTCGAAAAGATTTTCGCAGTTGAGTTGCACCAAGGTAAAGACCGAGAGCAGCAGAACGAGCAGAGCATTCATCGGTTTTGAATCTTTCCGCTGAGGAAAAGTCCCAGCAGGATGAGCAGTGTTCCGACGATGAAATAAGCGGTGATGGTTTCATGCAGCACCCAAGCGGCAAACACAATCGTGGTAATGGGGTTGACGTAGATATAGTTGGTGGCGCGCATCGCTCCGAGTTTACCCATCACCCACGTCCATGTCAGGAAGCAAACCATCGAGGCCAGTACGCCCAGAAAGAGCAAATGCGCCACAATCTCCGGTCGAAGCAACAGTTGCCACTGGGGAAACCGAGGCACAAAGGCGTAATAGGGCAACATCGTCAGCAGTCCGTAGAAAAACACTTTGCGGGTGATGAAGAAGCTATTGTAACGTTTGTTCATGCGTTTGATGACGAGCGAGTAGACCGCCCACGCCAAACAAGCGCAAAGGGCTAAGAAATCGCCCAAGGGAGAGAGGTTGAGTACAAACTGCCCGTTAAGCACCACCACAGCCATCCCTACGAAAGAGAAGACCGTTCCTAACACTTGCCACCGCCCCAGAGAGGTGTCTGCATAAAAAAGACGTAACAAAATCATCGTGAACAACGGGCACGAGCAGACGATCAACGACACATTGGTGGCCGTAGAGAAGGCCAAGGCTTCGTTTTGGAAAAGGAAAAATGCCGAACCTCCTGTGATTCCGAGCAACATCATGCAGGCTTCGTCTTGCCAACTGTCGCTCAACAGTCGGCGGCCACCTAACCCACGCGGCCCCCAAAGCCCCACAACGAGCATCAGCACATAGGCTATGAGAAAACGTAACGTAAAGATTTGCGCAGGCGACAACCCGGCATGAATCAACAGTTTGGTAGAGATGAACGTGGAACCCCATATGGCTACCGTGACAAAGGCCACCACATGATGCATCAGAGTTCTTTCTTCGGTCATGTTTTTGTTTGTTTAAAATGGATTCGTTTCTCTGGCCTCATCCCACTAAGGGTCTGCAAAAACAACCCGTTCTTGCTTCGAAAAACCATACAAAATTAACCTTTTTAGCTCTCTTGGCCAAACCTGAAGAGTTGGAAGGATCAAACCCTCTTCTCTATCTCTTAGCTTTTGGCGTGCAAAAGCTAAGAAAACGCATGGCGAAAGCTAAGAAAATGCAGGCCAAAAGCTAAGAGATGGGAAAGCGTTCTCGTCTCGTCCCATCAACAAAGGGTTCTAAGATGCTATTCGGAGAAAGAGTAAGGAGCATCTGCGGCGGCTGTTCCGCGCTGCCGATTAGGCGTGGGTGAGAGCCGGAACCTAAGCGATGCGCCCGCAAGAAGTTCGTTTCGGGTGACGTAATTGTGTGTATAGGGCTGCCCATTGAGGAAAAGTTCGGCCACATATCGGTTATTCGGACTGTTGTTCGGAGCGGAAATCTCGGTGGTTTTTCCTCCGGGCAGATGCAGAACGATGCGTTTGAAATAGGGAGAGCCTAAGACATACTGTCCACTACCCGGACATACGGGGTAGAAACCCAGGGCTGAGAAGACATACCAAGCCGAGGTTTGTCCGTTGTCTTCATCGCCGCAATAGCCGTCGGGAGCAGCGGTGTAGAGCCGATTCATCACTTCGCGCACCCAATACTGCGTTTTCCAGGGTTCGCCCGAGTAGTTATAGAGATAGATGGCATGCTGAATGGGCTGATTGCCATGGGCATAATTGCCCATATTCATGAGTTGCATCTCGCGTATTTCGTGAATCACCTGTCCGTAATAACTGGCATCGAAGAGGGGCGGAAGGTTGAAAACGGAGTCGAGCATGGCGTTGAACGCGGCATTGCCGCCCATGAGACGAATGAGCCCTTTTGGGTCGTGAAACACCGACCAGGTGTAATGCCAACTGTTTCCCTCGGTAAAAGCGTCGCCCCATTTGAAGGGATTGAAGGGCGATTGGAAAGTTCCGTCGCTGTTCCGGCCCCTCATCAAGCGGGTCTGCGGATCGAAAACGTTGCGATAATTGAGGGCTCTTCTGCGGTAAGGTTCCAACTCGCGCTTGGTCTTTCCCAAGGCTTTGCCCAGCTGAAAGATGCACCAGTCGTCGTAAGCATACTCTAATGTGCGTGCCACACTTTCGTTAATCTTCACATCATAAGGCACAAATCCCAGTCGATTGTAAAGCTCATAGCCCCATCTTCCTGTCGATTTCACAGAGGGATGCACGGCGTTGGCTCCATGAGTCACGGCCTTCCAAAGCGTCTCGGCATCGCTTTCGTGCAATCCGCAGAGGTAAGCGTCGGCCACAATGGATGCCGAATTGTTGCCTACCATACAGTTTCGGTGGCCCGGACTGGCCCATTCGGGTAGGAAACCGCTCTCTTGATAGGCATTCTTCAAGCCTTCCTGAACACCTCGACTCACCTCGGGATAAAGGAGATTGAGTAGCGGAAAAAGACTGCGAAAGGTGTCCCAAAAGCCCGTGTCGGTGTACATGCGTCCCGGAAGCACCGCTCCGTTGTAGGGACTTCTATGCAACGGTCGGCCCGAAGCATCGTATTCGAAAAGCTGTCGGGGGAAAAGCAACGAGCGATAGAGACAAGAATAGAACGTGCGAAGATGGTCTATATCGTCATCCTGCACCTCGATGCGTCCCAACATCTCGTTCCATCGTTGCCGACCTCTTGCTTTCACCTCTTCCAACGTGGCGTTTCCTACCTCTTTCAGGTTGCGCCATGCTTGCTCTTCACTGATAAACGATGAGGCGATACGCACACAAACGCGCTCGCCTTGCCGAGTGGTTTTGAAGCCGACAATGGCTCCGGCGTGGTTGCATAGAGCCGAATCGGATGGTGTGATGATGCCGTCTCGCACGGCATAGACATAGTCGAAGGGACGATCGAACTGCATCACAAAGTAGTTTTTAAAGCCTTCTGGCACGCCACCGCTGTTCTTTGTGGTGAAGCCCACTATCTTTTGCTCTGCCGGAATCACCTTCACAAACGACCCATTGTCGAAGGCATCCACTACGAACGAGGCACTATCGGTCTGTGGAAAAGTCATTCTCATCACCACAGCTCTCTCTGTCGGAGCCATCTCTGCTGTCACATCGTGGTCGGCAAGATATACTTGATAATAGTAAGGACGTGCCGTTTCGGCTTTATGAGAGAACCAACTCGCCCGTCGTTCTTCATCGAACACCAGTCGTCCGGTGGTAGGCATCACGGCGAATTGCCCGTAATCATTGATCCACGGACTGGGTTGATGCGTCTGTTTCAGGCCTCTTATCTTCTCGGCTCCATAGGTATACACCCATCCATCGCCCATTTTCCCGGTCTGAGGAACCCAAAAATTCATGCCCCATGGCAAGGCAATGGCTGGATAGGTGTTGCCGGTGGAAAGTTGATAGCTCGATTGTGTGCCCACAAGCGTACTCACATAGTCTACAGGAAAGGTCTTTTCGCCACTTCCTGCCTGAGCCATGGCACTGCCCAAGAGGCTAAAAAGGAGAGTAATAAATGTAGTTTTGAGGGTCGTCTTCATTGTGTGGAGATTGTTTTTTTAGGTTTTGTTGGTACAAAGATAGTGTAAAAAATTGAATACGAAGCCCAAATGCAGCATGAAAAACGCCCGTTGCCGACTGTTGGCAACGGGCATTTCCGTTATACGAAGTTTGTTTTAGCGATACGGAGTTCCGTCCTCTGCGGATGGATGCTCTGCTTTTCGCTGTGCAGAGCCTGAACTTATTGCAGAGCTTTCACCACTTCTGGCAGCATCAGATGCAGCTCATTTTCTTCGGCGGCAGTGAAAAGAGTTCCATCTACGACGTAAGGTGCATCGCTGTAGACACCGTTCTTCACCGCATCTTTTACGTAAGGATGACACGCCACCTGGCGTCCGGTATCCACTTCGGCCATATCGAAGAACACGCCTGCACCGCAATGACCGATAAGGAGTTTACCCGACTGCCCGAACTCTTTGATCACCTGCAACAGCATTTGGTTGTAAGGTTTGTCCATATTTTGGGCAAACACCGGCACAGCGTCGCCGCAGGCAAAGATAAGAGCATCATATTCATTGCTCTTGCCCACGAGATGGGCAATCACGTCGTCGACTTTCAAGGCAACACCCGAGTTGGTTCGGATATTCACGTCGTCGTAAACGGCAAATACGCGATAGTCGATTTTGTTTTCAAAAAAGGTCTCCAAATAACTGAAAAGACCCAGACCATTCACCGGATTGACGGCTACTACTGCTACTTTTTTACTCATTTTTCTTGTCTTTTAAGATGGTTGATCTTTGTGGTGCAAAGATAGTTGCTTTTGAGATGCGGTGCAAGAGAGTTACAAGGAGGTGAGGTGCTTACCTCTGGGTAGGAATTAGACAGACAGTGACAACACCGAAAACACATTTAATAAAGATTAACCTTATAATAAAATTGGGGAGAATGAATACACTTACGAAAAGAAACTATTGTTACCTTTGCACCAAATGATGGGCAATCGACAGACGGAAAAACGGTTTTCTCTCTATTCGCCTGCCCTATCTTTGCAACATGAAAGAAAAGAAAAACCTTTATCCCACTTGTCCTATCCGACAGGTGGTGAGTCGTTTTAGCAACAAATGGAGCCTATTGGTGCTCTATGAGTTGCATCAAAACACAACGGGCACGATGCGTTTCAGCGAATTGGACCGCAGCATTCCCGACTGTTCGCAAAAGATGCTCTCGCAAACGCTGAAGAATTTGGAAAGTTGTCATCTCGTTCACCGTAAGCTCTACCCCGAGGTTCCGCCTCGTGTGGAATATTCGCTTACCCCTGTTGGGCAATCGCTCATGCCCAATCTCGACATCTTATTGGCGTGGGCAGAGACGCATTTCGATACCGTGACGGCAGGAGAAAACAGATAACGGAAACACGCTTTGCAAGCGTCTGACTCTCAAGGCCTTGCAAAATGTTTTTCAAAACCTTAGCTTTTGACGCTCATTTTCTTAGCTTTCGCCGTGCATTTCCTTAGCTTTTGCAACTCGTTTTCTTAGCTTTTGCAGGCCGTCTTTTCTTCTTTCTTTATTTTAAAAGAGGGTGCAACCCTGCTTGATTCTGTCTGCCATGCCGATGCCATCACGCAGATTGCCGGCGATGGTAAGTCCGTCGAACTGACGTTCGAGAGTCTTGATGGCGGCCAAACGCTCGTTACTGCTCTGCTCGTACTGCGGAATGGCATGGCGATGGCGAAAGATACGAATGAGGGCGGGGTGCATATCGGCCGGCAAGGCGAGCATTTCGCGAAGCTCAGTCAGGATGATTTGCGTGATGTCGGCATCACTTTTGTCGAACATTTCGGGATGACGGATGCCGCCAAGGAAGAACGAATAAACCTCACCTCCTTGCGGAGCGCGACCCGCAAAGCACGACGAGGGGAAGAGAACGCCCAGAACGGGGCGGTGTTCGCAGGAGGGAACCAGTCCGCCAAAGGCTCGATGGCTTCTCCCACGCACGTCTTTGATCCCTACCGATACCTGTATAATGGGGGCATAACGCAGCTGTGTGAGCGGCATGATCTGCTCCTTGGAGACGAAAGGCAGGAGCGATGGCAGGGCGTAGGCTCCGATGGTGGTGACGACCTGCCGACAATGCAATGCTTGTGGAGTGCCGTCTGCACGCTGCCAAGCTACTTTCCAACCTTCCTCAACAGGCGTAATGCAGGTGTTTTGCGCGCCGAGCACGATGCGTTCGGGACCAGCGGCTCGGCCCAAGGCGGCGATCAACTGCTCCAAACCGCCCTCGACGGAGAACACTTCACGGGTGGCCAATCGGTCGCGGGGGCTTTTTGGCTCGCGCATCTTTGCGATGGCACCGCGTATAAAACTACCGTAGGTCTGCTCAAGATTGTAGAGTTTGGGCAGGGCAAAGCGTGTAACGAGCTGCGAGGGGTCGCCGGCGTAGATGCCACCGATGAATGGGTCGACGGCATAATCGACGTAAGAGCGGCCCAATCTGCGGGCCACCAACTGGGCAACGCTCTCATCGGGATCGGTGCCTTTGGCTCGAAAAGGCTCGCCAAGAATGCGAAACTTGTCATACCAACTGAAGAGCGAGGTGTAAATGCTGCCCTTCAGGCCCACGGGAAGCAGGTGAAACTGCCCACGTTTCCAGATCCATCGTTGCCGGGCCTCTTCGTTGGCAGTGATCAATCGGCAGCCAAAGGGCTCGAGCGAGCTGAAGAGTTCGGCCACTTCGGGGTTGGCAATGACGCCGGTATTAGGGCCGCTCTCAAACGTAAATCCCGCTTCCTGATAGGTGCGAATCTGTCCGCCGATGCGGTTTTCCTTCTCTATCACCCATACGTCGATGCCTTTTTGCCGCAGCGTATGGGCTGTTGTGAGTCCTGTGAGTCCGGCTCCCACCACGACGGTGTCCACCTTTTGAGGTTGTATCGTTTCCATTTCTCTTGTTGTTATACGGGTTTCGAGAATCTCTTATCGGTGTTCACCATCATCGGATCGAGGGCTGCCGCTACGTTACGAACGAAAGGCGAACCAACCGAAGTCATAGCGATGTGTTGCGAATCGAAAACGATGAGTCCGTCATGGGCCATCTCCTGCAAGCGGTTTTCGTCGTAGTGCATGGCTACTTTCACCTCTTCGGGAGCGAGATGGAGACGTTGCGACAGGTCGTTCCACGAAATGCGGTTGTTGCACATTAAACTTTCTATCACCTCGCGGGCCACCCTTTGCCGGGCGTTCAGGGCATAACCGCGCTCGATACAGAGCTGATGAGCGGAGAGTTGCGTGATGTATTGGCGAACGTTTTTGGTATTTTGGGCATACGCTCCGTCCAATTGACTGATGCCGGAAACACCCAAGGCATAGACCTGGGCTGTGATTCTGCGCGGACAATAGCCTTGAAAATTGCGATGAAGTTGATGCGTTTCCAAAGCTTTTTGCAAGTCGTCGTCGGGCAAAACGAAGTGATCCATGCCGATATGACAGTAACCTGAATGGGTGAGAAGCCTAGAAACACGAGCGAACATCTGCACTTTCTCGTCGTTATGGGGCAGTCCGGCCCGCTCCAAAATCAACTGACTCTTATACAACCACGGCACATGTGCATAACTGAAAGTGACCAAGCGGTCGGGATGCAGTGAGATAGCCCGCTCGATTGTCTGTTCGAAGCTGTCGGCAGATTGGCCCGGAAGGCCATAAATAAAGTCGAGATTCACTCGCGCTCCGCTGCCTCGCAGGATGTCGAGAATGGTTTCCACGGGCAGGAGAGAGGGTCGACGGTTGACCGTTTCTAACACCTTATCGTTGAAATCCTGAATTCCCAAACTGTAACGGGTGAATCCGCAGTCGGTGAGAAACGTCCAATCCTCCTGAGAAAGATAGCCCGGATGGCATTCGATGGCTATCTCCGGCCGATCGATGGTGTCGAAAGCTGAGAGCAAATGCTCGTTCAACGCTTTGATATAATGCAGTGGTATGGACGACGGACTTCCTCCGCCGTAGTGTATTTGAGAGATTTTCCGACTCTTATTGAGGTATGGCAGCAAGATGTCCAGCTCTTGATGCAAGGCCTGAAAATAGGCTTCTACGGTCTCATCTTTCGCCATCGGCAGCGAGTTGCAGCCGCAATAGTGGCACAGATGCCGGCAGAACGGCACATGGATGTAGAAAGAAAGATGATTGTTGGGTGCATCGTTGGAGGCTTCTACCTCTTTTATATAGGCCTCGTTGCTGAACGTTTCGAAGCTGTTGGCAGGTGGATAGCTTGTATAACGCGGCACAGGCGTGTTGTATTTTTGTAGTATCTGTTCGTTGGTCATAGTGCTTTTCTTTTTCCAAAGGCTAAAACGACGTATATCAAAGCGGCCAAAGCCAATAGTGTTTGCAGGGAGAACATCGCCGTATAACCCAGCCTATCGGCCACCATCCCACTGAAAACGGCCGCCACAATGCCCGTGAGATGTGTCAAAACGGTTTGAACGGTGAAGTCGGTTCCTTCTTTTCCCTGTCGCACATGCTGCATAGCAGACGTATAAACCACCACCGTAGCCATGCCATAACTGGCCCATAACAGGGCGATGGCAGCGATGAGCCAAGGCGTAGAGGGCCTTCCGAGCGAGAGAACGACAAAGAACGACGTGGCTACGAGCATCACAATAGCGAAGAAAACCCGAGTGCGCCCATAGCCGAAATGCCGCACCAGCATTCCCGCAGGATAGGAAACGACAAAAGCAGAGGCCACTCCTACGACCCCATTCATCACTCCTATCTCGCGCATCGAGTAGCCTAAGTCTACCATATAGGGTTTTAACGTAGACATAATGCCGATGATGCCCATATAATAGAGGGCTAAGAAGACAATTTGCCGCCAGATACCGCGCTGCGTAAAGAACCAAACAAAATCGCTCCAGCGAGCCCGTTGGCGCGTGTCTTTGGGTTTTTGCAATTGGATATTCTTATTCAAGAGCAGCGGAACCACTGCCACCAGCACAAACACGCTGAGGCATTGCGTCACCATGTTCCAGCCGTAGCGGTGCAACACCATCAAAAGTAGGCCGCTACCCACCAAACTTCCGCCGAAACTACCCATCGACTGCATACTGTTGAGCAAGGCTTTCTCGCGTTTTTGCGAAGAAAGGATGACCAAAGCGTCCGTCCCTATATCTTGCGTTGCCGAGGCAACGAGCGACAATAGCACCAGTACAACAATCGTGCCGACGTTGATTTGCAGGTTGAGCACGCCCGCCAGAAGAATCAAAAGGGCGTAAACCACCTCGCTACCCACAATCAATCGTTTGTAGCCTCGTGTGGTTGTGCACGCCCTATCGATCATCGGCGACCACAACATCTTCAGTATCCACGGCAGTTTGACCAACTGCAACAGGGCGATGGCCGAGAGCGAGAATTGCTGTTCGCGCATGATCACCTGCAAAGCCGTGGTGAAAAAGCTCATCGGAACGGCCTGTGCCAAGTACAGACAGAAGAAAGTGGAGAGCTTGAATGTTTTTGTTTTGTCTAATCTCATCGCTATTTCTTGCGGTGCACGCTGCACCGTTAGGGGATGCAAAGATAGCCATTTCCGACTAAAAAACTCGCTCATCATTTGTGGGGATTGTCCGATGCCCCTACGATCTGTCTCCTAACACCATCCGTAAGGGGAACCTCTGTCAAAACAAAAACCACCGACAAGGGCTCGGGGCCTACTTGCCAGTGGATTCTTTCTATTGTAAAATAACTCTCTTGTGTGTGTAATTCGACTCTCTTTTTGGGTATTCGTATACTCTCTAATGCCTTTTTAGTTGGGGCAGACGCAAGCATCCGCCCCACACTTCCAATTCTCTTTTTCTTCTATTCAATACTCTCTGTATATCCTGTTCTCACCGATGGGTGGGTATATTGAATTCCGTGACCTTGGAAACAACATTTCCATTGCCCTGCAACACCGAGACGCAAATCTTCACACTGCCCGCCTTCAAGCGTTTAGCTGCCTGCACCAGCGCGGTGTATCGGATGGCTTTGCCAGCCTCTATCTTCTCAATGTGAATGCCGGGCGAGATGTATAGATGGCTCTTTCGGCCGATCTCTTCAACCAAGGGCTGAACATCATAGATCGTTTCTCTACCGTTGTTCCACACCTCGAAGATCACTTTGCAAAGCTCTCCGCGAGAGATGGCCCTGTCTTGATTGGCATCTACGAAGCGGGCGTTGCGTATTTCCAGTGCAAACGGGTGTTCTATGCTCGGCACGGGGCTTATTTCTGCCTGCGAAAAGGGAGCCGTTGTGGGACGTTGTGCACTATAATCGCCCGTATATTCTACGCCGGTGAAATCGTACAAACGGTCGTCACCGCCGTTTTGCGCATCAAACCCGCTCTCGTCTATCACCGTTTGGGGTTCACGATCGGATTTTTTGTGATAGTAAGCGTCATCTTCCTCGTGTGCACGGCTGCCTTCAGGCTTTCTGCGCTCGTAGCGTTCGTCGGCTCCTTGCCGTTCTTTTGCTTCGGCTTGTGCGTCTATTGCCGTCCCTACGGCTGCTCCGGCGGCCATACCGACAATCGTTCCGATGTCAGAACCTCTGGCTCCGCCGCCGATTCCGCCAATGGCACTCCCCAAAACAGAACCTAACGTGGCACCGACATAGATCCCTGAACCTGTATAGGTGCCGCAACTGCTAAGCCATATCGCAACACTCATCGTTGCTATCCATCTGTTTCCTCTCATCGTCTTACTGTTTTTAGGGGATGACTGCCTTCTCTCCGTCGGAGCGTATCTTGGCCTTGCCTGTCGTTGGGTGGCGTTGCGTCCCGTTTACAGCTGCAAAATTATGGCTTTCGGCACATCTGTCAAGAGGATTTTCCCCACGATGAGATAGGGAATGCCCTAAATTGCAGAAAGCAACCTTCCACTCTGCATCGCCCCCAAGCTATTCGATTGAGAGAACAACGATTCCCGTTAATTTTAATATTGTAAACCGTTGATACTCAAACATCTGAGACACCGAATTTTATTCTCTTAGCTTTTGAGGTGTGAAAGCTAAGAAAACACATCGCAAAAGCTAAGAAAATAGAGTGTAAAACCTTAGCTTTTCGGTTGTAAGGAGGGAAGTAGTAAGTAGTAACTAATCAATGAAAATGAAGAAGTATAGGAGTTGGCACAAACTAACTGATAATGAGGAGGGAATGCACAAATTAGCATGATATTGCTCTGTTTGTAAAGGGCAGAAATATGCAGATTTAGGCAGAAGTTCAGTTACCAGAGTGTTACCTTGTTTTGATGTTGGTAACGATGGTGTAGCATTCGGTAACTGAAATATTTTCGCTCATGTGGTTGTTGCTTTGGTCGGCAGTTTTCTGCGTATGTGAGGAACGCTTTAATTCGGGTAATTTTACCCACAAATATTAAAGCGTATGAAAACAGAGAAAATGAAGGTGTTGCTCTACCTTAAAAAGAGCAGTTTGGACAAGTTGGGGAAAGCTCCGATTATGGGGCGGATAACTCTTGGAAGGAGTATTGCGCAGTTCAGTTGTAAGCTCTCCTGCAATCCCGACTTATGGAATCCACGTGAGAGCAGAATGGATGGCAAGAGCCGTGAGGCGGTGGAGGTTAATGGGAGATTGGAGAACCTGCTGCTTTCCATTCAATCTGCCTCTCAATCGTTGATTGCCAAAGGGCAGCCATTTGATGCAACCGATGTAAAGGAACTGTTTCAAGGGAGTGTGCAGGCACGATGCATGCTCATCGAAAGGTTGGATATGCTCATCAAGGAGAAAGAAAGCCATATCGGTATAGACATCAAGGAAGGGTCTATGTACGCCTATCATTCCACTCGGAAAAGGTTACAGGAGTTTATTCAGAGGAAGTATCATGTTTCGGATTTGGCTTTCTCGCAGCTGACAGAAAACTTTATCTACGAATTACAAGCATTTTGTCTTGGCGAACTCGGTCATCAGCAAAGCACATTCTTCAGAGTTGCAGCAGATTTGAAGACCGTCTGCAGGTTGGCTTATCGTGAGGGGTTGGCTGATACGCTTCTGTTTGACAAAGTCCATATAGAACGCGGGGAGAAGAAAGCGCCCAAGGCACTTGACCAAGAAGCATTGAACAAACTGAAAGCAATCTGCTTTGATGAATTGGAAGAGGAAATGGGAACTGCTCGTGATGTGTTTCTCTTCGCCTGTTATACCGGTGCAGCTTATTGTGATTTGATGGAACTAAGCAAGAAGCATCTTGTTCGTGATGATGCAGGTAGTTTGTGGTTGAAGTTCAACCGACAGAAGACGGGTGTGCTTTGTCGTATCAAATTGTTGCCGGAAGCAGTTCGCTTAATTGAGAAAATGCACAGCGATGAAAGGGAAACACTGCTGCCTTTCATCAAATATTCCACTTATCAGTCCTGTCTTAAAGCCTTGCGACTACGGGCAGGTATTTCTTTTCCCTTTACCTCGCACATGGCAAGACATACCTTTGCCACACTTATCACCTTAGAGCAGGGCGTTCCAATCGAAACGGTGAGTAAGATGCTCGGACATACGAACGTAAGTATGACCGAACGTTATGCAAAGGTTACACCACAGAAACTCTTTGAGGAGTTTAACCGTTTCATTTCTTTCACTGAAGATATGCAGTTGGCTATCTAATCTTTATACTTTGTATATTCTTATGCATTCATTCCAGAAATTAAAACAACAAGACTATGAGAAGTACATTCAAGACACTATTCTATATCAACAGACAGAAAACAAAGGCAGACGGCAAGACCGCCATTCTCTGCCGTATCACCATAGACGGAAAGAGTACCGCCATTACCACAGGCGAGGAATGCAAGTCCTCCGAGTGGAACAGCAAACAAGGACTGACAACCGACAAGAAGACCAATCAAAGAATCGGCGAGTTTAAGGAACTTGTAGAGAAGACCTATCAGGATATTCTGATAAAGGACGGAGTGGTAAGTGTGGAACTGCTTAAAAACCGTTTGCAGGGAATAGCCACCACACCGACAACACTTCTTGCCATGAGCAAGACAGAACTGCAATCCGTTAAAGAGTGCGTGGGTAAATCAAGAGCAAAAAGCACTTATCAGAATCTTCTCTATTCAGACAAGTTACTTACAGAGTTTGTAAAGGATAAGGGAATGACGGATATAGTCATAGCCACTATAACGGAAGACTTGTTTGAAGAATACCGTTTCTATCTGAAAAGACGAGGTTTGGCAACAGCTACCCTAAATCGTTACCTTTGTTGGCTGAGTAGGCTGATGTACTGTGCGGTCAGTCAGAGGTTAATCCGTTGCAATCCCTTTGAGAATTCCAAGTACGAGAAAGCGGAACAGAAGATACGCTTTCTGCAAAAGAGCGATGTTGCCAAACTCATGGCATTGAGAGTAAACGATGAAGAGGCAGAACAAGCAAGACGGATGTTTATCTTCTCATGCTTTACGGGCTTGGCTATTGCTGATATGGAACATTTGCAATTTGGACATATTCAAACGGCAGCCGACGGACAGAAATATATCCGTAAAGAAAGGCAGAAGACAAAGGTGGAGTTTATTGTACCCCTGCACCCGATAGCGGAGGCCATCATCAATCAATGTAAGGAAGAACAACCCAGCATGAAAGAAATGCAGACGGTGAAAGAAAAAGGTGACGACTTTATTTTTCACTGTGCTTGTAGCCGTAGCGTGATGAGTGCAAAGCTGAGCATTGTGGGCAAGGCTTGTGGCATCAGAGAACGGTTGTCCTACCACATGGCGAGGCACACATTCGGCACGATGAGTTTAAGTGCAGGGATACCTATCGAAAGCATTGCCAAGATGATGGGGCACGCCTCTATATCCAGTACTCAAATCTACGCACAGGTTACCGATAATAAGATTTCGGAGGATATGGACAGATTGATAAGGAAACATCAAAAAGAAGAAATAAGGGAGGAAGCCGTATGAATGTCAATCACCATCAGACAAAAAGAGAGTGCAGCTATTTCGAGTGGGGCGACAAGATGCAAATCATTCGCAAAGGCAAAGGCGATATAGCCATGACAGAGAGTGAACTGGTAGATTTCTTTAGTGTAACATGGAGGAAGCTCAATTATCGTCTGCAACTTCTACTAAAAGTCTCTCCCCTGCAACCCGACGAAAGGGATACAGGGGAGCAGGAAGTCTATGTGAACGGACGACTGCGAGGATATGCTCCGCTTTATCCACTCACAATCATCATCGCTTTGTCTTATCAATTGGACAGCATGGAAGCCCACTTGTTCAGAAAACACATCTGCCAAGAGTTACAACACCCCACACCTATGGTAAAACAGATATTTCTATACGGAAGTGGCAGTATCAATTGATACACTTTTTTCTTTCACCGATATTATCTTACTACATTACTACAAGGAGGGATAATACGGTGAAAGAAAAAGGATTGGCATTGTGTAGTCAGAAAGGAGAAATCGCTATTACTACAACAAACTACAGTTTGCAACTTTTGCATCGAAAAGCAAGGCGATGCTTGTTTTATATTTCAAACAATTTGTATATCTTTGCAATATAACCGAAACTTTTAACGAGATGAGGGATATTAGAATTGAAAAGGGAATAAATAAAGACAATGCCTTGCTTTTATGTGAATGGTCCAATGAACAAGGAAAAGAGTTTCAGGAGCAATGGATGGGTCCCAAAATTTCTTACCCGCTGGACTATGATAAAATAAAGGACTTGGGAAATGTGTTTTCGATATTCAACCAAGGGGAATTTATCGGAATGATACAAGAAGTACGAATTGGCAAGGATAACATACACATAGGTAGATTTGTAATAGATTCCCGAAAAACAGGATTGGGCTTTGGGACTGAGGCCCTAAAAAGATTTGTAGATTTCATTCTTGAGGATGATAATATTAAAAGTATTTCCCTAACGGTCTTTGATTTCAACCAAAAAGCAAAGAGGATTTATGAGAAACTTGGGTTTGAAATCAATGAAGTAATTGAGACTCCAAGGCTGAAATACATTATGAAGAGATACAGGTAATTCCGAGTTTATCTAACTCCATACAATAAAGTAGTTTAAGAAAAAATAAATTAATTTATCCGATAAACAACGGAACTTGAAGCAGATTAAACAGAAAGAACTTGCTCTGTACTTAATGGAACAAGTTCTTTATATCTCACGACCTTTTCTCAATAGTCATGCCGTTTCTTTCTTATCAAATTTTCCTTCATCTTGGAGGTTTCACGGCAACAACAGAAAACAGCATCGGTATCTCACCATTCTTTCCTGCGATTTTGAACGTTCCGTTCTTTTCGGCAATCATGTTCCCGAACAGGTTGAAAAGCGAGTAATCATACTCTTCGAAAGACTTTATCTGCAAACCATTACAGAGCAAACCATTCAGCACTATAGCCAGCCCCGTGATTCCACGTAACAGTCTTTTGCCGATTGTCATTTTCCGAATCTGTGTAGGTTGCTTCTTCCACAACGTAAGGTTCTTTGCGCGAATAAGCATATCGGACTTGAGAAAAATCTTCATTGAACATCCATAATACGGGGTGAAATTCCACTATAACGAACCTTCCACAGTCTTTCAGCATTTGTGAAATTACATGTCCCCATTGGGTTAAGTCGGGCAACCAATTAACAACACCGTAAGATGTATATACAATATCAAACTGTTGTCCTTGCAGCACGACAGGTGCATCGTAGATGTTGCAGCAGCAGAATTGTGCATTCAGTCCTAATTCCTCATTCAAAGACTTTGCCGTTTGTATAGCCTCTTCCGAGAAATCCACTCCCACGACATTGGCTCCCATCTTTGACAGGGACAGCGTATCCATGCCGAAATGACATTGAAGATGCAGAATAGACTTTCCCCGAATGTCTCCCAACAAAGACAAATCCAAGTCGGGAACAGACTTTACCTCTTTCTTGAATTTATCCAAGTCGTAAAATGAAGAGTGCAAATGAATTTTTGTTCTTGCATTCCATGCTTCCTTATTTGTCTTATAATAACGTGAGTTCGATATAAGAATTGAATGAAAATATTCCGTTTCTTATTGATTATAATCATATTAGGTTATAATCAATTCTTCTTAAAATAGACTTGATTAGATAAAATAAAACTCTATAACTCTTTTAAGTGGTAATAAATACTCGAATTACAAGATTATTTCTTTATTTTGGAGTTTATTACATCTCTAAGTGCCTTATAGATAATATATTGGAGAAACTTCTTATATCGAACTCACGTTATAATAATCTTCCATCGTTTATTTTCCCTTTAATGTTAGTGTGTGTAATGTTCTAAACAGGTTGATTGCATCGATTTCTGTTTTAGTAGTTTACTTAAACCTCGATAATAACGCCACAGCTTCTTCGGTTGAGGTGGCGAAATTTACCATGCGACCTCTGTTACTTTCGACGATGAAAGCGGCGAGACTATGGCTGGTATATTTCGACCAATCGCCGACGATGGCAAGGCGAAGGCGATAGTTAGAGAACTTTTAAAGAATATCGCCCGCGAGTCTTGTTTTTAGTTCGAAGAAGTGGGGAGAAATGTTATGCTCGTGGATTATTATTCCATCGTAATACTGCCCGAAGAATTCGCCTATCAAGTCTAAGGCGTCTTGCACACAGCCGATGAATTGTTTTTCTGAAAGGACTTCCAAGAATGTTTGCCCGTCGGCTTGATGAGATATGATAGACTTTTCTTTCATGTTTTGTTGTTTTTTGTGAACATCTACTTCGTTCATGGCGACGAGGGAGGTAGTTCGCCATTCTTGCTGGCTGATTTTTGTGAAGTGTTCTGTGCGAACTTCGTTCAGCAATGGAACAGGTTTATTTTCTTCTGTATGGCTGTAAACGAATCCGCATTTCTCTTGTGCTCGTTTCGATTTCTTGTTTCCGTCGTAGTACCCACACCAAACCGTAGTTTGCCGTAAGTTCTCAAAAGCATACCGAAGCAATTCGTTTACAGCTTCAGGAATCAAGCCTTGTCCCCAATAGGGCTCACCAATCCAATAACCTATTTCACACTCATTGTCTACCATTTTTGCACTGTGGATTTCACTTCTTGCGGTCATTATCCCAATGCTGCCGACAGCTTCGCCAGTTTCTTTCAACACAACCGCATAGGTTTCAGGAGCAGAGAGTACTGCCTTTATAATTTCACGACTGTTCTCTACACTTGTATGCGGTGGCCAACCAGCAATAGGACCAACGTTCGGATTCCGTGCATACTTGTATAATGCTTCAGCATCGCTTTCTTTCCATGCTCTCAATAGCAGGCGTTTTGTTTGTAGTTCCATACTTTTTTCTTATCTTCCACGTTTCTTTATTAGCCTTATTATAAGATTTCTATTGTTTGTTTATTGTGTTTTAATATGTACTTTTATTTTCTTTATCGCCCAATCATAATGGCTTGAAGTTGCTGAAACACTATAAGAACCAAGCGTAGAGGTGCCCGTCCAATCGAATATGCCCTTGTTAAAGAGTTCGTTGTCAGAGAAAGTTGCAATCAATTCCATTACTTGTTGATGGCTTTCTTTTAACATTGCCTTTGCATCTGATAGCGATGTGTTTTGATGTTTCTTCCAAAACTCCACGTTCATTACTGGATATGTTTTCCAATTATAAGGCTCAGGAAGAAAAGATTTGCATTCTCCCTCACGATTGGAGTTTATCCAATTCAGTAACAACTGATGCCATTCATACAGATGAACAAGTACATCGCGCAGATTTTTGTCCCTACTCCAATGTGCTTCTTTGCCCATTGCAGCCATTTTTTCTGCAAAGGTTGCTGTCTGTAGCTCTTCGCTCATACTGTCTATGAGCTTCCACATCTTCTCAAATTGTCCATTAGCAGATGTTATTAAATCCACTTTTGTTGTTGCTCGTGCCATTGTTTTTTTTTATATTTTATCAGTTGAAATAACTCTGAATGTACAAGAGTTAACGGTGATACGGATATGTTCTGTATCATTAGTTATATAATAGTTCTTTCCTTTTTTCAGGAAATGATTCGTGTCTGTATGCATGATAATGTCTGAAATAAAACTTTCTATTTCTTGTGGCGATAGATAAAGTCCGAGCTTTCGGTTTATTCTGTCATACACAAATTTTGTATAACAGAGCTTTTCTATGATGGTTGCTTTCAGCGAATCGTCTATGCTTTCATATTCTTGACCATCTCCTTTTTGCGAAAGACTATCGGCAACCTTTTCTTTTAGTTCGGTTTGGCATTGTTTAATGGTCTTTCCTGCTGTGTCAATGATGATGCGGTTTTTGTGCCACTCGTGATATTCTCGGTTTTCTATGTCGTTCCACACAGGTAGTTTCATATTTGCTACTTCTGCATTTCTCTGTTCTGCACGCTTTTTGTGTTCTGTCTTATCCGAACAAACAACCTCAATGTTTACGAAACGGCAGTTGTTATTGACAGCAACATCTTCCCATTCTCGCCTTGTCAGTTCAATAGGGTTGCAGCAATCAGCCACTACATTGTTGCCCAATTGCAGATTGTCGGCTGCCATACGATATGCCAGCCGATAGCCTTCCCCCTCAATATCGATATGGCATAAGTCTTTCAAACCTTGTTCAATGGTATCAATGCGTAGGTAAACCGCTTCGAAATACTTTACAACAGACTTTGCAAGCGTGGATTTTCCTACTGCTGGCAGTCCAGAGAATATAAAGAGAATCGCTTTATTCATTGCAATCTTTATTTCAACAACTTAGTTGCAAGTTTATAAGTAAACAGAACTCGTGGATTGGATAAATCCCATTGCTATACTTCGGCTCGTATCAATTCACGATGTTTCTTGCTTATATCTTTCAAAGCGTTTCCCACGGATTTCCGAAGATATTCGCTCTCATGTGCTTTGTGCTTACTGATTAGAGCAATAGCTACCGATGGTTTTTCTTTGAAATACGGGCGACTTGTCCAAATTCTCAATCCCTCTGTTACAGCACGGACAACATTCGGATTATCGTCATTTATCCACTCTTCTATGAGAGGTAAGGACGTTTCATATCCTCTGTGTTTGCAAACTTCATCGAAGGCCTTTGCAAGCATTTCCTGCACACGCCAATTTTCATCGGTGCTTATTCGCTCTTTCAGAAAGTAAAGGGCATTATTATTCTCTGCTGCCAATCTACCCAATATCGTTGTTGCTAACATTCGTGCTTGATAGGCTTCGTGCTTTAACAATTCAAGTGCAAATTCAAAGCACTGTTCTTTTGAGTATGTAGAAAGGAATTCGTCGGCTCCATCAATGATGTGCTGAAAACCATGCTCTATTTGCAGTATCTTGTTCAATATATTATCGACTTTCATTTATTCGTTAGTGATTATATAAAATTCATTCCCCGTTCTCTTTAACAACAAGTCCGTTGCGCCAAGTAGTGACAATGAACCTGGGCTGTTGACTAATTTATTCTTTTCTATTCCTGGTTGAACTACATATATATGGAATTCAATATCGCAATAACTCGATGATAGCATATTTTGGATTATCAGTAATTCATTATCACCACCTTTTTCAAAGCGTGAAGGTCCTCCTTGCGTAAGTCGAGTGCTATTTCTACGGTTCATATGCTTTAATAACTCTATAGCATTATGCCTCCAATGATAACTTCTTTGTGCTTGCCCACATACTTCATATAAATCTTTCAACCGCCCTCCAGGTTTCTTGTTGGAAGAAAATTTACAATGATATAATTCAAATATAAGTTTGTTATGTTCTGACTGATATCCTTTTATTGCGATGATATCGCTTGCCTCATTTGCATCGTCATCGTCAAAAATAATATCATACTCCGATTCTTTCTTCAATAGCTCAAGTATTCTATACTGTATCGAATCTTCCTGTTTCGTTTTTTTCTGCGATTCTTTAGTAATATCGACGCCGTCCCAATTATACACCAATATCTTTTTCGTATCGAAAATAGGGGACTTATAGTTGAACAAGAAAAATAAATCATTGTACATTTTTGAATTGTCTTGAAACCATATGATAGGGGGATACTCAAAGAATAAATCTATAATGTCTTTACTTTCTTTTCTTTGACTTACAATAATTGGATTTCCTTTTATGAGGCTATATTTATATCCTCGACCATTCTTATCTTCATCTAATTCCAACTTATATGAAGATATACTATTTCCCGTGATAATATCAAAATCAATAGTATTGGAGGTATAGGCTACTAACTCGATGTTATGGTCTATTAGCAAGTTGGAGTCATCAATCGCTGATAGAGGGTCATAGTAAAACTTCTCATTCCATTTGATTGATATTGGAACTTTTCCCGAGGGAAAAGTTGATATTCTTTCGGGCTTTTGAATAAAATCAAAAATATTTTTTGTATCAATCCTTTCATCTAGCAATTTACTTCCTATCTTATCACACCATTCACAATAATCCGGTATAGATTTAACCAACTTTGTCCATACACGCCCCTTATTAGAACATCCAATAGTTATTTTTTCTCCGTCTTCATATCCTGTTCCAAATAAATTTGAACTATGCATTCCTTTGTCTATCTCGCTTAATCCTTTGACAATTCCATTTCCTGCATACATTGTAAAACTAATAGGTCCATCCAAGTGTGATTTTAATCCAAGATTAAACAACTCCAACTGAAAAACATTATGCAAGACCCTGTATATATCACTTTCATTGTATAAAGAAATATTTTTACCAACTAATGCTTCTGCAAGTTTATCATGAGTAGACCCATTATTTGAACTGTTGATATATAAAAGTTTCTGCTCTGGGTTCAAATATGCAATATACAAGTCGTATTCCGTATTAATCAGGTCGTCGATTTTTCCCCAAGCAACTTTTTCCGTGTTACGTGCAATGATTACTTGCAAATTCTTTTTAGTATGTTCAACAGCAACAGTTTCATATTTTTTATTTTTGAAATAATCAATATACTTTTCAGGATGCCAAAAGACATTGCTATCATAAAGTTTAAATACCACAGTGCTCATAGCTGGCATAATGTTCCGTAGAGGTATTTTGTGTGGTATCGGTACGTCCGAAAAGTTCTTAAAGAAACTTTCTTCTTTAACAATGCTCCCGATAATATCTTCATTTGATTGGCTTATGATTTTATCCCAATCCGAATCTTTACGATATAGTTCATTTAACACACCTTTAAATCTATTGTCAACGATATTAGCAATAACAGTCGCTGTTCCAAGATTACTTCCTGTTGTCCGTGTAAACCTCCCAATGAACTGGAAGGATGTTGTTATATTTTTGTGCATTTCGTGCATTGCACAAATTTTTAATTGGGGAAGGTCGAATCCTTCTCCAAGCATATCTACACAAACAATAATTCGGTGTCGTTTTTCTTTAATTCCTTCAAGTATTTCTCGCTGTGATACTTTTGATATTCCACTATGAATTAAGACTGGAGAATACTTTGAGTGTTTTTTATATATCTGTTCGTAAATTTCTTCTGCTTTTTTTCTCTCATCAACACGAGCCATTAAAATATGGTCATATCCGGCTTCAAGATCTCTTTTTAGTGTGTTAATAGCCTTTTCTGCAATCTTTTCATCGGCCGTTGCGGGATTAAAATCTACGATAGGGATAAATGTGATTTTTTCATAATACTTGTCTCTTTGTGCCAAAGACAGAGGATAGTTATATATGATTTCTCCTTCAATACGACCACCATCATTTCTGAATGGGGTTGCTGTGAATAGCAATACAGGTTTTTCTGCGACTTCAAATTTTAACTTTATTTCTTTCCAAGTTTTTGCTGCGATATGATGTGCCTCATCTACAATCAAATTATTACATTGCTGAACTATCAGATTTAAAATATTACTTTTCCCTGTTTTGAGGAGGTTTGTCAGAATTTGAGGTGTGGAAACAATTACATTGGCATCTAATATCTTCTTTGCATCCTCTACTGTTTCAATGGTCGTTTTAAGTACAGAAACCTTTGGATAAAGGACTGAATTTGCAACAATTTCAAATGGTTCTGTTTTAAGAATACCCAGTTCAATAAATTTATTAGAGATTTGTGTTCGTAATGAATCTGTCGGGACGATAACTAATGTTTTTTCATTTTGATTTGCTATTGATAGACAGAGCATCGTTTCTGTTTTTCCAGTCCCAGTCGGCATTACAACCAAAGCTGATTTGTTTGAAATACTCCAGTGTGCTAAGATTGAATGTAATGCACCGATTTGAGGCGGGCGCAGTCCATATTGTACAATGGTTCCTGATTCGTTTTGTTTTTCCTGTTTGTATTGAAATCCATTATACCAAGAAGAAACAATTTTTGAAACAGATGGATGTTTTCCGACAAGCAGTTTTTTCTTACAACTTTGGATTGCTTCTAAAGTTAGTTCTTGTTCCTTCTCCAATTGAAGATAAAATACTGCATTATAGCTCTCGGTGGGATATTTATCTTTATTTTTCGACAGAAAATAGACAAATCCATGTATGGTATGAAACTCATAGCCTGAAAAGGCATTACCCTCATACTTTTTAAGGATACCTTTCTCTTTCCCAATATAATAGGTCTTTTTATTTTTTCCTATAAAAATGGGTATTTTGACGGAAAAATCAACTGCCACTTGCTCGTCTGGAAATAAATTACACATAACGACTTACTTTAGAAACCATTTATTCTACAAAGTTAAGGATTTTATAATTAATAAAGCAATTGTTCGTATTCTATTTAATAGTGTCATTCCAACTTTATATTTTTAAGTTCAATAACAAATGCAATAGTTGTTTATCTCCTTGGAAAATCGTTGTACCCTTCGATAGTTCTCTAAATACCCTTATAATTCTTCTCCAGCATCCTTTCCAAGTCCGAAGTCTTGTAGAGTATCTTCCCTGCAAATTGCGTGTAGGGGATAATTTTTCTGTCGCGGTAGTCCTGCAAGGTACGGGGACTGATATACAGCCGCTCGCACACTTCCTTGCCCGTGAGGAAATGTTCGCCAGCAAAGAGTGGCTTGTGTGTCTGTGCCACTTCCATGATCCGTTTCCCCACACCTCTCAATGCCGAGACGACCAGCTGTATCTCGTCCGTCTCCATGTTCAAATCTCTTGCAGTTTCCATCATATCTGTCTGTTTTTAGAGTTATTCGTCTTTGAAAGTAGCAAACTTTCCACATCCTCGCGCTTGTAATAGCACTTGTGCCCGATTTGCGTAAACGGCAGCACACTCGTATCGCGATAATGCTGCAAGGTGCGCTTGCTGATGTTCAACAGCCGGCACACTTCTCTGTTGTACAGCCAGTCCGTGTGCTTACTCTTCTCTCCAAAAGCCTTGTGACAGCATTCCGCAAGGCTCAAAATTTCATCCCGAAGCTTTGCCCAATTGGTTTCCGTAATGACATAATAATTCATAATCATATTTTGTTATTATTTGTTATTTCAAATTTTTCCTGTTTCCATCGGCAAAGATAATGGCGTGCGTGCACCTCTCAAAGTAGTGGAGAACAGCAGGGAAGTGTAGGGAAGAATAAGGAAAAGGGCAATCTGCATCATCGGTTCGCATTTGCGTTTTCCTGCCCCGTCTTCTTTTTTCGATGCAAAATTAATATCGGATATTTCTCATTCTATCGCTTTTCATTCAAGTGGCAGCTTGTAGCGCTATGACAAGGACAAAAGAGACAGATTGATGTTCTTACCACTGCACAAATGAGGTTAATAAGGTAATCAAAGCAAAAGAGTGCATCTGAAAGCAAACAACGGCAATCATATTTCTGCTAACCTTTCTTTCCTGTCACCCATTTTTTGCTTAATGAGGCAATAAATGCTCTTCTTGCCTGCCCGTTTCCCTAAGAATTTTACAGCAGACAGGTGCAACATTATGCAAGAAGACTCTGAATGCTTGGAAGTTACGCATTCTCACCCTAACTTCACTCTTGGAAACCAATTCAAGGGAATAATGAAAAAGAACGCAGATGCAGGCAAGTATAAGCAACGGGGAAAGCTTCCCCATCTCCATTCCTTCAAACTTGTAGTAGCCAAATGTAGTAAAATGCGTAGTATCGCCCTACACTATCAAGCATTACTGATTATCAATTACTTATCACAGAATAGTATGTAGTAAGAAGAAGGATGAAAAAGTTTGGAAACGGTAAAACAAGTCAGACTTAAAATAAGATAGAGTGATGAAAAAGGAAAAAAGAAACATAGAAGAAATAGATCGTTTCATCGGAGAAACTTTTGGTATAAGCCCAGCTAAAAGTTCAAGTGAACAGACCGTCGCTGAGTTTCGGGCAAAAGGAAAGAGAAATACTCAAGAGCAAAAACAACAAGAAACAGAGCATATCATAGAGCATGCCACGCCATCCGAGCCTGCACAGCATACAGAGAATGCAACCGTTCAAAGACGCATCAGTGCCAAGATGAGAAAAGAGACACTCGAAGCATACAAGCAAGCGTTCCTCGTTCCCGCAAAGCTAAGCGAGAGAAAAGCGGTTTACCTGAGTAAGGAAACACAGGAACGTGCGAACCTCATCGTGCGCAGGTTGGGTGACAGGGGCAGCAACCTCTCAAGTTTCGTGGAGAACATCGTGCGCAACCATTTGGAGGAATACGGTGAGGATGTAGAGAAATGGAGGAAGCTGTAAACAACAGAAAAATGGTCGAGGGTTTTTAGAAAAAGGAACGCCCCTTTCACTCAAAATCCTCGACCGTTTTAGGGTAGTACCAACAATAGATTTTTACTGAACACATTGAATGGTGGGAATGCCACGAACACAGTTAATCTTCTGAATGCATAGCATTCATTTTTGGACGACAAAACGCTTTATGCGTAAATGGAACGTTAGCTGACATTGCAAGACGTCAGTTTGTACCCACAAACTGCGCTTGCTCCCCTCGTTTAATTGTCGGGAAGATTAGATCGTAATCACTCCGTTCTCATCGGTCAGTGTTCAGAAATTAAGCAATAACAAATCATCTACGATGATTAACTTTCAAAGAAACTTATATGAACAGATATAATAGAAAGACTGCCAAGTGGCAGCAACGAGGTAAGGAAGAAGCGAGGATGAACAAGACGGAGTTCATCAAGGCAAGATGTACTTTAGAGGAAAAGCAACGTATCAAGTCAAAGGCGGAAAGTACAGGGCGGAAGTTCTCAGACTACTGCCGTGAGATACTCCTTAACGGTGAAGTGGCAGCTGTTCCCAAGATGACCGACAATGAAAGGGAAGCCATCGAACTACTCAGACGAGCGGCCTACTTCTTCTCACATATTTCCAATCTTATCAAGGTAAAGGATGATGCATGGGTACTGATTACCCAAAGTCTTTCTTATCTGGCAAGGGAAGCATTTAAGCGTTTCTTCAATCAAAAATACCGCATTGAGGAAAGGGCTATTAAACTCTTAAATCTAATGGAGAATGATAGGAAAGTGTAAGGCAATAGCGCACGGAAGCACGGCTTTGGATTATATTTTCAGAGAGGGCAAGCTCGGCAGTCGGCTTGCCTTCCATAACCTTTGCAGCAGAGAACCGAAGGCTATCTATGAAGAAATGAAAGTGGTCAGCGATTACAACACACGTTGCAGGAACAAGTTCCTCCGCATTGAAATTGGTATCGCACCACAAGACGAAAGAAAGCTACCTGTGTCAGAACTTATGAGGATAGCCCATCTGTTTGCCAAACAAATGGGACTTGACAAACACCAATGGGTGGCGGTAGCACACAAGGACACCGACAACAGACATATCCATATCATTGCCAACCGCATCAGCCTGTATGGGGAGGTCTATGATACCACTTTTGTAAGCAACAGGGCAGCAAGAGTGGCGGAGGAAATCAGCCGCTCGAAAGGCTTGACTATCGCAAAGGAGGTCAGGGCGGAGAGGAAGCATCAGAAAACAAAAGCCAATCCTACGAGAGAACAGACCAAGCAACAAATACAGAAGATTTGCTATGCTCTACTTGAAAAATACAAAGGCACAGGCATCACGGGACACTCCATGTTTCTCTACGACCTTAACAAGAGTGGTATAACTATCGAACGCTTGAAGAATAAGCAGGGCAAAGTATACGGTTTGAAGTTCTCCTTTGGCGGGCAATGTTTCAAGGCTTCCGAAATCGGCAGGGAGTTCGGCTACCGTTCTTTGCAAAAGAACTTTGAAGCAGGCAATAAAGCCGAAACAAAGGAGATAATGACAAAAGCTCAAATAATGGCGCACGAGCAGGAAAAGAGCAAACCCCAACCGGATACAGCCTATCAACTTGTTCCTCCCAGCCGTTCGTACACACCGCCTACAAAAGCAAACGAAACTTCACCTATTGCACAAGCCGTAGGAAATGTAGCAAGCACTGTCTTGAATGCTGCTGAAGAAATAATTTCGGGAGCAGGTGGACTTATCAATCCACAGACACATGGCGATGATTATGCTGAGACGGTATGGCAACGAAAACTCAGAAACCAAGCCAAGAAAAAGAAGAAAAGAGGAAGAGGTATATAAAAGCTAGCTCTTCTCTATTTCCAATCACCAAAAAACTCAATGATGACGCAAATGAACGAAAATCTTATCAAAAACGCTTGTTATTCAAAGTAAATGATTATCTTTGCAAATAGAATAACAAGCGTTCTTTGTTGATGTAGAAACATGCGACAGAAAGCACTTCGCTCGTTTCCAAATTGTTACCTGTTTAGTTTGTATCATAAGGTAACTTCTTCTTTCTCAATTAGATACGTTTTAGAAATCATCTTTACGTGTAAGGAGGGGAGGAGTCGGTTGTAAGAAGAAGAGGAGGAAGTGATAAAGAGGAAAGAGAGAAGTCATCAAGAGCAAGAGAATGTCTTTTTATGACGATCTCCTTACTTCTGATGACTTCCCTCCTTACTCTTTTCTTTCTTGCTACTTACTCTTTTTCTCCTTATTCTTTCACTCCTTACTACGAAAAAGCTTTTTCCTTAAAGTTCGGAATCTTCTTCTCCACCCACGATCTCTTGGATGTTGAACAACGGACGATGCTTCGCCTCGGTGTAGATTTTTCCCACGTAAACACCCACCACACCGATGGAAAGAAGCACAATACCACCGATGAACCACATGCTGAGCATGAGCGAAGCCCAGCCCGGATAGGCTGTGTGAACAATGAGAGCGTGCAGTACATAGAAACCGATGAACAGACTGAGCAACAGAAAGAAACACCCCAAATAGAGGATGCCGTAAATGGGACGAACTGAAAACGAGGTGATTCCGTCAAGTGCCAGCGAGAGCATTCGTTTGAGCGTGTATTTGGATGTGCCTGCCGTGCGCTCGCTAATCACGTCGTCTACGGTGGCAGACGGGAGTCCTATCAACGGGATCAGTCCGCGTAGATAGAGGTTTCGCTCACCATAGTCGGCCAATATGTCAAGTGCTCGGCGACTCATCAGTCGGAAGTCGGCATGATTAAACACGCTGTCTACCCCCATTTTCTGTTGTAATCGGTAGAAAGCCATGGCCGATAGCCGTTTGAAAACAGGGTCGGCACGACGCGAAACCTTCACGCCGTAGACAATATCGCTACCTTCGCGATAGTGTTCCAGCATGCGAGGGATGGCCGAGAGATCGTCTTGCAGGTCGGCATCGATGGTAATCACCACGTCAGCCCACGTCCGTGCGGTGAGCATTCCGGCCATGATGGCGTTCTGATGCCCCACGTTTCGTGTCAGATGAATGCCTCGAACGAGACGATTCGACCTGCTGGCGCGCACAATGAGTTGCCAAGTGCGATCGCGACTACCATCGTTGACGAACACCATCATACTGTCCGGGTGGAGTGTTCCGTCGGAAATCAAACCGCGAAGCAACTCGGTGAGACGTGCAACGGATGTCTCAAGCACTTCCTCCTCATTGTAACAAGGCAGAACAAGAGCCAATTTCGTCATCGTACAGGGTGTTTTCGTTGAACAAATTCAGCGTAGGTGATGAACTCTTCGCCTCGATTCTTCAGCATTTTTACGAGTCGGTCGAGCCTGTTTACCATCTCCCACCCGCTGTGATGGCGGATAATAAATGGCATTCTGTACTCGGAATGTGCCTGAAGGTCGTAAAATTCCCAGGGATGGAAATAGGTAACGAAGTAGCCATCGTGCCGTAATACACGCCGAACCATGGCATGATAGAGCCATTGGGGCAGATTATGCAAGGACAACCAAAAGAGGGGGAAGCGTAAAAGGGGAGTCACCGAGGCCGGAATCTGCATCACATCGCCCTGCATAAACCATGTTCGGGGTGTGGTGAGGTGCATATAACGTCCTGGAATAAAAGCCGGATTGAGCGAAGAGTTGTATAAGAAGCCGGCATTTTGAATATCTTCGTCACTCACAGGGAACATACGGGGCTGCCGATAGCCTTTCATCGGTAGGCCAGTCACGTCTTCGAGAATCTGTTTCGACTGCAACACGTCGTCAGTCTTAGGTCTCCAATGGTCCACTCCGTGGCAAGCCACTTCGTGTCCCTCGTCAATAATGCGGCGAAGTGTGGCTGGAGCCTGCTGAGCAAAGTTGCCTGTGCAGAAGAAAGTGGCCTTTACGCCGTTCGCTTTCAAACAATCCAGAATGCGACGGGTACCTTCTACCGAGACGCATACTCCCTCTTCCAGCGAAATATCTATGCCATGTTCGCGCGGAACGTCGAACTCCTCGGTATCAAAACTCAGTAATATCATATCTTTACCTGATTAAGTCTCGGCTGCAAAGGTACGAAAATAAAGTCAGTCCGAAACAAGCTGAATGCGGTAAAGCCATTTATCTCAGCGAACATCTTAAGCCGATGTTGAGATTGAAGTTGGTAGGACGATCTTTATAGATAGTGGCCAGATTGTTGCCGTTCTTGAAATGGTGGCTCACACCCGGCTCTACGTACACACTGAAGACCTTATCGAGTTGGCATTCGGCCCCGATACCGGCGTTCACCGAGAGCTGTATCTCTGGCATTTTCACCTTTTCGGTAGTCTCGTTTTCGGCCGATGTGTCAGCATATCGAGCCTTTGTGCGGGTCTTTCCGCTCACCATCTTCTCGCCCATTGCCCCTGCCGAGGCATAGATTTGGAAGCGTTTGTTGCCCCATATCCGGTAGTTGGCGTTCAGCGGAATACCGATGAAGTGGAGTGTTTGTTGAGTTTCACTGGCATATTGCCCCGATTTCTTCGTTATCTCAGAGTAATGCCTGCTATAAGTCAGACCTCCCTCCACGCTCCATCTGCGGTTCAAGGCGTAGCGAACCGACATTCCGAAGCGAACGGGCTGCCGATGGTGCACCTCTTGAGAAGATTGTGCGGATTGATTTTTCAGTTCTCGGTCGGCGGGTTCATTCATTTCCGAATCATAAACCACACCGATGGCATTGGCCTGTCCCAGCGCATGCCTCACGGCATTGCTTCCATTGGATGCCATCATCGCCCCCGAGACATACACTTTAGCGGTGAGCGAAGAGGCGGTTCCTCTCTGTTGGTGTTTAGAGAGGAAAGGATTGCCGGGCGAAACGTGAGCCTCGGCGTTGCATTTGGGGGGAGTCTGCCCCCGATTGTCAGTACTGTTTTTGGAGGTTTCGGCAGATTCGGTTGTCTCGGTACGGGTTATGGCAGCGGTGTTTGCCCCTGTTTCCTCGACCGGAACCTCTGCCCAAGCGTCTTCATCGATAGCGGTTTGTGTCCTAATGTTACTCTCTATGTTCGGTCGTTGCGTTTTTTCTGCCGCTGCGATCTGCCCTCCCGGCAGATGATTGATTTCTGTTTGCGGTACGTTGAGGCCCATCTGCGACGTCGATGCACCTTGATAAGCGTTCAAGTTTTCACCGTTGCGATGCAAGAGCAGCACTGTTGCGCCGCCCACCAGCAGAGCCACTGCCGCTGCCGCCCATCTGTTAGCGAGCCCTCGGCGCGGCTTTGGCTGACCCAACGCGGGTGTTATCCTTTCTTCTATCTCTTCCCACGACAGCAAGGGGGCCGTCTGTCGATAGTCGGCCAGCTTCTCTTGCAACTCTTTTCTCCATTGTTCTTTCATCGTGGTTCCATTGAATGGTTATACATTTCTATTTTTCGGGCCAGCAGATTCTTAGCTCTGTGCAGCTGGGAGGCCGAACTATCTTTCTTAATGCCCAGAAGCTGGGCAATCTCCTGGTGACTTTTGTTCTCGAAGACGAAGAGGTTGAACACCATTCGATAGCCTTCGGGCAGTTCTCTCACCATTTGATGAATCACCTCTGCGGGCACATCGCGTATGGGCGGATCGTCTATTTCTTTCTCGTCGGGCACATCTGCCACGAGCGAAGCAAAGCCGTTGCGTTGTCGATTCTTCAGAAACGAGAGCGATTGATTCACCACAATCCGCGTGGCCCAGGCCTGTAGCGAACCAGGTCCTCTGTAGTTAAACTCCCGGATGCGTGTAATGATCTTAACAATGCCATCTTGAAGGACATCTTTCAGGTCGTCATCCTGATCGATATAGCGTGCACAAACCCCTGTGAGATAGTCGATATACAGCGTGTAGAACTCCTTCATGGCCGCGTTTTCGCCGTCATGCATACGTTTTACCAACTGTTTTTCTTTGTCTCCGATGAAAAAATGCACTTTCAGTCTATTCTGTTGGTCTGCACCGGTGCCGTCATTGCCGCCATGTGGGTGTGAGAAGCGTGGGTCTCCTTTCGGGTGCAGTATTTGAATTTGGCCATTTTCATTCCACTATAAGAGTTCCATTTCAAGGTGAGCCACACGGTTTTACCTTTCGTATCGGGCAATCGATCGAGCCGGAAAGCCACGATACCATCTCCCACTCGTCCGTAGAGATCTTTCTGTGCGTTGTGAAAGAACGTCACTTGGTAGGGATCTTTCTGATCGCCGGTGGGCACAAGATTCACCAAATGCCGAACCCCCACTCCCCATCTCGTTCTAAAGCGCAGGGTGAGGTATCCGTCTTCGGCAATGCTCACCCAGTCGTTCACCACCTCGAGAGGGTCGGTTCCATAGGTAGCCGTATTCTTATCGCCCAGCGTCGGAGCCATATTCTTGGTGCGGATGCTATCGATCCAGTTGATGTTCACCATCTTTCCGCTGTGGGCCGTATTCTCTTCGGCAAGAGTATAGTTGACCAGTGCCCTCACCTCTTTACTTCCGAAGGGTGCCTCTTTGATGTTAGCGGGCAGCAACACCACCGAGTCGTTGAGTTGCATCGTAAACGACGAGTTGGTCGTATTGGGCTTTACGGTGACGAGAGCTGTAGGATAAGACAGGCTATCGTCATTGTTCTCATCGCGGCAGGATTGAAATCCCGTTCCCGCAACGATCATTGCCAAGGCTATGAGCCAGAGTTGTTTTCTTTTCATATCTCGTCTCGTTAAGTTATGTTTGCCTTTTAAATGGCAAGTTTAGGAAAACTTGCGTCAAGAGGGAAAAGAAAATATATAAAGAATGTTAAGTTCTTGACGCAAAAAGGTAGTGGAGGAGAAGAGAAAAGGGGGAAGAATCTCTCGCAGAGAACTTGACAACTTGGCATCTGCCTCCTGTACAGGAGTGCGGAGAGACGAAACAACGACACTTGGTCATATCGCCACCAACGTCCGTTTATCCAACGAAATACCCTTATCTTTGCAGCGAAAATCAACAAAAACGAATAATAACAGAAAGCAAAAAAAGAATGATTCAGGAACAAGCAACAGGGTTGAGAGCCCCCAAGAAGCCAGAAAGCCGTCGTCTTAACAACCGTTTGGCAAGACGATTCGGAACAACAGGTAAGCAAAAGTCGACCATCAGGCAACGATGTCTTTATCTCTTATTCGGTCTTGTCGCATCATTTCCGGCACAAGCACAGATGCTTTTCTCGGAGAATTTAACGATGAACATCGACAGTACGAAAACGATTCAGGGCTCCTTGCAGCCCGTTCTCGATTTCAAAACCGAGAAAGAGAATGTGCTCACCCTTAAAAACACGGCCAATCTCAACCTATTGATAGGACGAAACCGCGTGGTGAATCTCATCAACAAACTCGAATTTGCCACCTATGGCAAGCAAATCACCGTGAGCGGCGGGCATGTTCACGCCGAATATCGCTATTTGCTGCACCATGCCTTTGAGGTTTATCCTTACGTAGAGTCGCAATGGGCAGGCAGTAGAGGGATGACGTTCAAGGTTTCTACCGGTTTACAATCGCGCTACCGAATCGTGAACTCCACCCATTGTCTGCTCTTTGCAGCCGTAGGATTTTTCTATGAGTTTGAGAAATGGGCCTATCCCGATCCGCCCACAGGCACCAACCCGCATGCCTATAGCCGCAGCGTGAAAAGTCATTTATCGCTGAGTTTCAGACATTCGCTCGGAGACCGGTGGGAGCTCACTACCACAGCCATTCATCAAGGCAAGCCCGACGGCTATCTCAAGAGTGCCCGATGGGGTGGTGCCGCCGACCTACTCTATCGCATTACGCCAAAGATCGGCGTTCGTGGCACCTATCGCCTCATCTACGACACGGCTCCCATCGTGCCCGTCCGCAAGAATTACACCACCGTCGATGCCGGTCTCGACATCTCTTTCTAAGAGTGGAAAGGTTCTGCTTGCGGCCCTTTGCGAAAGGACCGTCCGAGTCTTCCGGAAGTATTTCATAAAACATTGAAAATCAGAAGCATAGAAAGCCGGCTGCATTTTCTTAGCTTTTGCCTTGCGTTTTCTTAGCTTTTGACCTCCATTTTCTTAGTTTTCGCACAACGTTTTCTTAGCTTTTGCAGAAGCAACGCTCTTTTACCTGATGTTCGAAGCGAATGAAATTCTTGTGGTTCGACCTTGATTTCTCAAATTAATTGACGATATTTGCATACGACAAACGCTTTCTCTCACACGCAGAAAATGGGAAGGCCCGCACTGCCGGGATAGATGCTGCCTTCTGCAAACTGAGCAACGAGAGAGGCATCGACCGAAAAACGAATCAGAAAGAAGATGAGAACAATCAAACGAGTATGGGTCTTGACGGTGGCTCTGTTGGCCGTCTCGGCGCTGTCGGCACAGAAAAAGTTTTCTGTCTACGGTGTGGGCTTTTACAATATGGAGAACCTTTTCGACACGTGTCACGACGAGGGGAAACGGGATTATGAGTTTCTGCCCACCGGATCGTATCGATGGAACGGGATGAAATATACGCACAAGTTGCACAATATGGCGCGCGCACTGGCCGATTTGGGTACGGATGTGCTACCGAACGTGGGTTGCGCGTTCGTCGGACTGGCTGAGGTGGAGAACCACAAGGTGCTCGACGACCTCACCGCTCAGCCTCAACTGGCACAACGCGGCTACCGATATGTGCACGTAGAGGGGCCCGACCGCCGCGGCATCGACTGCGCCCTGCTCTATAACCCCTCGCTGTTCTCCGTGCGTACGGTGAAACTGGTGCCTTATATTCAAACGCTGGCAAAAGACAGCGACTTCTTGACGCGTGGCTTTCTCACCATCTGCGGCACGCTGGCCGGCGAGCCTGTGGCGGTGGTAGTGTGCCATTTGCCCAGTAGATTCAGCGATAGCTTCTATCGCGAACAGGGTGCACGGCAAATCAGAGCTATCAAAGACTCGCTGCTGCGCGAAGACTCTGCCTGCAAAGTGCTGGTGATGGGCGATATGAACGACGATCCTATCGACAAAAGTATCTGCGAGGCTCTGGGCGGAAAGGGCCAGATCGACGAGGTGGGGAACGACGAGATGTACAACCCTTGGTATAACATCTTGGTGAAAGAGGGCGTGGGCACGTTGCTCTATCAGGGGGCGTGGAACCTGTTCGACCAGATTCTGCTCTCGCCCAACTTGTTGAACCGACACGGAACGAAAGATTTTGCGACACTGAAATATTGGAAACACCAAATCTTCAAGCGCGACTATCTCTTCCAAACCGAAGGGAAGTATAAGGGTTCGCCCAAGCGCACCACGGCGGGTGGCGTGTGGCTCGACGGATTCAGCGACCATTTGCCCGTGGCGGTCTATTTGGTGAAAGAGCAAAAGTGATGCTCTCTCCAAGCAAAAGTACGAAGAGATGACACAACACACTCTGCAAGAACCGCAACACACACTGCCCGTCGAACGCCATCCACTCAGTCCGTTTCTGCCCGAAGGATGCAAACTGCTGATGCTCGGCAGTTTTCCGCCGGCACAAAAGCGGTGGTGCATGCACTTCTACTACCCCAACTTCATCAACGATATGTGGCGTATCTACGGACAGGTGTTCTTCCACGATAAGGAATATTTTGTGGATAAGGAGCGCAAGACGTTCCGATTAGACGAGCTGAAACCTTTCTTAGAGCGCCTCGGGGTGGGCATTTTCGACACGGCTACGGCTGTGAGACGCACCACAGGGACGGCTGCCGACAAAGATTTGGAGGTGGTGGAGGCTACCGATTTGGCCGCATTGCTCAGGCGAATCCCCCAATGCCGAGCGGTAGTCACTACGGGACAGTTGGCCACCAACGTGCTGATGACCCGATTCAACATCTCCCAACTGCCGGCCGTGGGACAGTATGTGCCGTTCACATTCGAAGACGACGGGCGCGAGATGCGGCTCTATCGCATGCCCAGCAGTTCGCGTGCCTATCCGATGAAGCTGGAAGCGAAAGCCGAGAGATACGAGAAGATGTTCAAAGAGGTGCTTTAGAAACCACTCATTAATCCCCCAACTTATGCACAAGACAACCATTATCGGCATCGCCGGAGGAACCGGTTCGGGCAAAACAACCGTTGTAAAAAAGATTGCCGAGGCCCTTCCACCGCATTATGTGGCCGTGGTTCCACTCGATTCTTACTACAACGACACTTCGGACATGACCGAGGAAGAACGCCATGCCATCAATTTCGACCATCCCGATGCCTTCGACTGGAAACTGCTGACCAAACAGGTGAACGACCTTCGCAACGGAATGGCCGTAGAACAACCCACCTATTCGTATCTGCTGTGCAACCGTCTGAAGGAGACGATCCACATCGAACCGAAGCCGGTGATTATCATTGAGGGCATCATGACGCTGCTCAACAAACGGCTACGGGATATTATGGATCTGAAAATCTTTGTCGACGCCGATCCGGACGAGCGTCTGATACGCAACATTCAGCGAGACACGATCGATCGCGGACGAACGGTTTCGATGGTGGTGGAACGCTATCTCGAGGTGCTCAAGCCCATGCATGAGCAGTTTATCGAGCCTACCAAACGCTATGCAGACCTCATTATCCCGCAAGGAGGCGAGAACGAGAAGGGCATCTCTATCCTTTGCCGCTACATCGAGGGACTGGTTCCGGTGGAATAGACGGAGGGCACAGACCTTGTTCTACGTCAAAAAAGGAACTGCATCTTATATCTTATATAAAATAAGGTGGTGAATGTCATGAAATTATTGTAATTTTGCAACGTATAAAAGACGAGAGTGTATCATTAAACAAGTTCAAGAAAATGAAGAAATGGATATTTGCATCGCTCATGATGCTTTGTTTGGGGATGACAGGTCGGGCAGCAAACGATTCGGAAATCAAGAATCTGAAAGCCCGGCAGGAGGTGTTGAAGCTGACAACTAAGTTGAACGCGCTGAAAATCTGTTACGAAAAAGAGCTGGCTAAGCTTGATAAGTATCAGGCTGAGGCTACTGAAGTGAATGCCAATGCTGACGCGACACAGGTGATTACCTACTCCACCGAGAACGCTGCGGCTGTGGCCAAGGCGGCCAAAGAACGGGCCAAACAACTGAAAAAGGTGACAAAGGCCAATAAAAGACTGGATAACCAAAGGAAAAAGTTGAAGAAACTGGAAGAGAAAATGTCGAAAACGCAAAACCAACTCGACCAACTCAACAAGAGAATCGAATTCGTTTCGCAATAAAACCAACCCTATCGCTATACCGATCAAAGAGGTATGCGCACGAGAAAAGCTCCTTATCACAAGGGGCTTTTTTCGTGTTTGTACCCTGTTCGGTCCGTTTGAAAATCGAGGTTGCTTATTCAACAGAAGAAAAAAAGACATGCGAAAAAGCAGAAAGGCCTTGTTGGTTTATGTATTTTAGAGTATCTTTGTGGTCGATATAACTAAAAATTATTATTATTTACCGAGGATTAAACAAGATACGATTAAAAGATAGACCGATGCAACTGAAATTTATTGTTATTTTATCTCTCTTGATCAATCCTTTTTCAATAAAAACAATGGCACAAACAACGATGGCGCTCCAAAAGATGGAAGGCTTTCCCTGCACCGAACAGGGGTATGAGAAAGGCGTGTCGGCGTGTTTCTGTGGGGTTATGAATGGCTGGCTGTATGTATCGGGCGGCTGTAATTTCCCCGAGAAACCTGTGGCCGAGGGCGGAGAGAAACGATATTACCAAGCCATTTATGCGGCAAGACTGGGCCAGAAGCCTCGACTTGCGTGGCGAAAGGTGGGCGAGCTGCCTGCTCCGGCGGCCTATGGCGTAAGTGTGGTGTATGAGAATTCGCTGCTTTTTATCGGCGGAAACAATGCCAAGGGGAGCTTGACGACGGTGATCAGACTCCGAGGCGAACTGAAAAACGGAACGAACAACGAGGCGGATGCTGCCGACGTGACGATAGACTCGCTGCCTTCGCTGCCCCATGCTTTAGATAATATGGCCGGAGTGGCTGTAGGCCAGAAGGTGTTTGTGCTGGGCGGAAACTGCGACGGGAAGGCTTCGCGGCGGGTTTGGTCGTTGGACATGACTTGTCTCGAGAACGGTTGGACGGAGGAGACCGAGATGCCGGGTATCGCTCGGGTGCAACCGGTGGCGGCTCAGCTGGAAAATGGTGGGCTGGCCGTTTGGGGTGGATTCGCTCCTAAGACGGAAACGCATGCGGCAGAGTTGGCTTTGGGCGGACTCTTGCTGACGGAGAAAGGGGAATGGAGCCCTCTTGCGGCACCCGTTGATGAGCAGAACGAGGAGGTGTTCCTGGGTGGAGCAGCGGCCATCGGTCTGCCTTCGGGCGACGTGCTGGCAGTGGGCGGCGTGAACAAGGAGGTGTTTCTGGCGGCATTGAATCGGCTGCCTGAGGGCTATCTCACACACGCTCCCGAGTGGTATCGGTTCAATCGTCGTGCATTACTCTACAAGAATGGTTCCTGGCACGAACTGCTGCAAGACCCTTGCTTGGCGCGCGCCGGCTGTGCCTTGGCCTATCACGATGGCTGGGTGTATGTTGTGGGTGGCGAACTGAAGCCCGGCATCCGCACACCGGAGATTGTGCGGGTGAGGAGTAAGTAGAGAAGGAATAAGTAGTTAGTAAAAGATATATCCTTGTCAACTTCTCAACTCATTAACTCGTCAACTTCTCAACTCATTAACTCGTCAACTCCTCAACTTATTAACTCGTCAACTCCTCAACTCGTCAACTTAAAAAAATGACACATCGAAAATATTATCCTTGGTTGGTCGTAGCCCTGCTTTGGGTGGTGGCCTTGTTGAACTACATGGACCGACAAATGCTCTCCACGATGCAAGGTGCCATAAAAGCCGACATCGTCGAACTGAACAAGGCCGAGACCTTCGGCGCATTGATGGCCGTGTTTATGTGGGTGTATGGCTGTTTCAGTCCGTTTGCCGGCGTGATCGCCGACAAAGTCAGTCGGAAGTGGCTTGTGGTGGGCAGTTTGTTTGTCTGGTCGGCAGTGACTCTCTCGATGGGATTCGCCACCAGTTTTGAGCAGCTTTACGTGCTACGCGCCTTGATGGGTGTGAGCGAAGCTCTGTACATTCCATCGGCTTTGGCTCTGATAGCCGACTGGCACACGGGTCGTTCGCGCTCATTGGCCATCGGTGTGCACATGACCGGACTCTACGTGGGGCAGGGATTGGGCGGATTCGGAGCCAACCTGGCCCATCATTTCTCGTGGAATCAGACGTTCTTCTCGCTCGGACTCGTGGGCGTGCTCTACTCGTTGGTGCTGACCTTCCTCCTCAACGAAAACCCTGCATGCAGCGTACAGACGCGCCAAGAGGGTCAGGAGCGGCAAAGCTTGTGGGGCGGACTCAGCGTGGTGCTCTCCAACTGGGCCTTTTGGGTAATTCTTTTCTACTTCGCCGTGCCCAGTTTGCCGGGTTGGGCCACAAAGAACTGGCTGCCTACGCTCTTCGCCGAGAATCTATCGCTCGACATGACGCAAGCCGGTCCGCTCTCGACGATCACCATTTCCCTTTCCTCATTTGTGGGTGTGATTCTCGGCGGAATCCTTTCCGACCGATGGGTGCAACGCCATTTGCGAGGTCGAATCTACACCAGTGCCATCGGTTTGGGGCTCACCATCCCCTCGTTGCTGCTCCTGGGTTTGGGGCATAGCGTGGTAAGCGTGGTAGGAGCCGGACTCCTTTTCGGTTTGGGCTATGGCATTTTCGATGCCAACAACATGCCCATCCTCTGCCAATTTGTCTCGCCGGCCCATCGCGCCACGGCTTATGGCATCATGAATATGACGGGCGTGTTTGCCGGAGCCGCCGTGACGCAACTCTTGGGACGTTGGACCGACGGAGGTCATCTCGGTTTGGGGTTTGCCTGTCTCGGAGCCATCGTGTCGCTCGCCCTCATCCTTCAACTCGCCCTCCTGCGGCCTACAAGAGATTGAAGGTTCTATGGATGCGTCTGCCTCTTAAAGAGGAAACGGCTAAATGATCCTTCAATGGAAAGAACGAAGCTTCCAACTACTCGGAAAGCTTAAAAAAGGAGAAGAACAAACGATCCGAGGTCTCGGATCATTCAACAGCCCCTCATTGAGAAGGCTCTTCAGTTTCCGATCACTTGGAAGAACTCAAACGAAGAAAAAGAAAAATAGTTATTCACCATAACATTGTCAATGTTCCATTGCCAATGCTCAATTAGAAAAAGGATGGAAAAAATTATTGGTTTAATCGACGCGCCGTTCACCCCCTTTCACGCCAACGGCGAAGTGAATTTCGAACCCATCGACCGTTACGCCACCATGTTGGTGAAGAATGGATTGAAGGGAGTATTTATCAACGGCTCGTCGGGCGAGGGCTACATGCTGACCACCGACGAACGCATGCAACTGGCCGAACGATGGATCGGTGCAGCCCCCAAAGATTTTAAAGTCATCGTCCACGTGGGCAGCTGTTGTCTCAAAGAAAGTGCCACCCTGGCACGGCATGCCCAGGAGATAGGAGCCTGGGGTGTGGGAGCCATGGCTCCGCCGTTCCCTAAAATCGCACGAGTGGAAGAACTCGTGAAATATTGCGAGACCATCGCCGCATCCGCCCCGCACCTACCGTTCTACTACTACCATATCCCTGCCTTCAACGGAGCTTTTCTGCCCATGACCGAACTGCTCGAGGCCGTAGACGGGCGCATCCCCAACTTTGCCGGCATCAAATATACCTACGAAAGCCTCTACGAGTATAACCAATGCCGGATGTACGGAGGCGGAAAATTCGACCTGCTTCACGGACAAGACGAAACCATCCTACCCTCCCTGGCACAAGGTGGCGCGCAGGGCGGCATCGGCGGAACGACCAACTATAACGGACGCGAACTCGTAGCCATCATCGAGGCCTGGAACCAAGGCGACCTCGAGGCCGCACGCCAACACCAAAACTTTGCTCAGGCCGTGATCAATGTGATCTGTCGCTATCGTGGAAACATCGTCGGCGGCAAACGCATCATGAAACTCATCGGATTTGACCTCGGTCCCAACCGCAAACCCTTCCGCAACCTTACCGACGAAGAAGAAGCCCAGATGCGACGCGAACTCGAAGCCATCGGCTTCTTCGAACGATGCAACACCATTTAATTCTCAACGCTCAATTATTCAGGATGAATTACTTCAAGCAATGGGCACAACGTTACCGCGACGACCTGGTGAACGACATCATGCCCTTTTGGATGCAACACGGAATGGACCGCGAACACGGCGGCCTCTACACCTGCGTCGATCGCGACGGAAGTCTGATCGACCCCACCAAAAGCGTGTGGTTTCAAGGCCGATTCGGATTCATCGCCGCCGCAGCCTACAACCACATCCAGCCAAACGAGGAATGGCTCGAGGCCTCGAAAAGCTGTATCGACTTCCTTCTCGACCATTGCACCGCACCCGACGGGCGAATGTATTTCGAAGTAACAGCCGACGGAACGCCGCTGCGCCTCCGCCGCTACCTCTTCTCAGAGTGCTTCGCCATCATCGCCATGGCCGAATACGCCATCGCCTCGGGTGAGAGGACGTATGCCGAGCGCGCCCTCGAACTCTTCTCGCTCGTGCAACGTTATGCCAACACTCCAGGTCTGCTCGCGCCCAAATATCTGCCCGCCTTGGCCTGTCAGGGACATTCGCTCACGATGATTCTCATCAACACCGCAGCCCGCCTGCGTAAGGCGATCGACAGCGAGATACTCACGGCACAAATCGACCGTTCGATCAACACCCTGCAAACCCATTTTCTCCATCCCGAGTTCAAAGCCCTACTCGAAACCGTAGGCCCCAACGGCGAATTTATCGACACCGGAATGGGCCGCACCATTAACCCCGGCCACTGCATCGAGACGGCATGGTTCATCTTGGAAGAGGCTCGACACAGAGGCTGGGACGAACAACTCAAACAACTCGGACTGCAAATTCTCGACTGGTCGTGGGCCTGGGGCTGGGATGAGCAGTATGGCGGCATCATCAACTTCCGCGACTGCCGCCATCTTCCGCCGCAGGATTACTCGCAGGACATGAAGTTCTGGTGGCCGCAAACCGAAACCATCATCGCCATGCTCTATGCCTATCTGGCCACGGGCGAGGAGAAATACCGGGAACGGCACCAATTAGTCAGCGAGTGGACCTACGCCCACTTCCCCGACCCGGAATACGGCGAGTGGTATGGCTATCTGCATCGCGACGGAACGGTGGCGCAGCCCGCCAAAGGCAATCTCTTCAAAGGTCCGTTCCACATTCCGCGGATGATGATTCAATCCCATCTCTTGTGCAACGACATCCTTCAGGCGCATCAAGAGAAGTAACCATCAAGAAGAAGAGAGCGTATCGGAATTCTGATACGCTCTCTTTTTTTTGATCCGATGGTTCGCCCAACCTTCATTTCCTTCCCAAACGGCGGCCTTTTGTGCATAAAAATCTTTTTTGCTACTCAGAATCCGAGATTCTGTGCATCAAAATCTTTTTTCTGCTCGAAAATCTGAGATTCTGTGCACCAAAATCCTTTTTCTGCTCCAAAATCCGAGATTCTGTGCATCAAAATCTTTTTTTTGCTCGAAAATCCGAGATTCTGTGCATCAAAATCTTTTTTTGCTCGAAAATCCGAGATTCTGTGCATCAAAATCTTTTTTTGCTCGAAAATCCGAGATTCTGTGCACCAAAATCTTTTTTCTGCTCGAAAATCCGAGATTCTGTGCACCAAAATCCTTTTTCTGCTCGAAAATCCGAGATTTTCGGTACCAAAATCTTTTTCGCTTCCCAAACTGCCGCATTGTAGGAGATACAAAAAGAAAAAGCGAGTGTATCATCAAAAATAATGATACGCTCGCTTTTTTCTTTGCTCTTTTCGGGGTTGAATTCAGAGCAGGGGGGAGAGTAGACGGATGAGCGACTCCCAGAGCCGAGCCAGGAAGGGGCGATGGGCGAAGATGTCGGGGTTGTCGAGGACGATGCATTCGGCTTCGTCGTCGAGGTAGACTTTTTTGAGGCGCAGAGCCATGTCGCGGTCGTAGAAGAAGACGTTGGCCTCGAAGTTGTTTTCAAAGCTACGGAAGTCGACGTTGGTCGAGCCGCAGGTACAAAGCGAATCGTCGCAGACGAGCAATTTGCTGTGATTGAATCCGGCGCAATAGAAGCACACTTTTACTCCGGCTTCGAGAGCGGCTTGGGTGTACGATCGGCCGGCCCACTCGATGATGCGCGAATCGCTCCGGGCCGGAAGCATCAGTCGGATGTCTACACCTGCCTGACTGGCGGTGCGCATGGCGAAAAGAATGGGTTCGGTGGGCAGAAAGTAGGGCGACTCCATGTAGACATATTCCTTCGCCTCGAGCAAGATACGCATGTAGCCCTGCATGATGTCGGGCCAGGGCGAGACGGGACTACTCGTCACCACCTGTGCGATGCAGTGGTTGCGAATGTGGGGCGAGAGTTCGGGATAATAGGCTTGATCGGTGATGAGCGTTCGAGCCATGAAATACCAATCTACCAGGAAGGCACGCTGAATGCCGTAGACCGCTCCGCCGCGCAATCGGAGATGCGTGTCGCGCCACTCCTGCCGCCGCGTGCCTTTGACGTATCGCAAGGCGATGTTCATCCCGCCGATGTATCCGGTTCGCCCGTCGATGATACAGAGTTTGCGGTGGTTGCGGTAGTTCATCTTACTGGTAAACATGGGGAATCTCACGGGCATGAATGCCTGCACCTGAATTCCCTCGCGCATCATTCGCTCGAAGAAGGCGTTGCGCACGCTCCAACAGCCTACGTCGTCGTAGAGAAGGCGCACTTCTACGCCCTGTCGGGCTTTGTCGATGAGCGCATCGGCCACGAGTCTTCCCAAGGCATCGTCTTCGATAATGTAGGTGCCGAGGTGGATATGGTGCCGAGCGCGCCCGATCTCTCTGAGCAGATCGAGAAAGAAGTCGTGCCCGTTGGTAAACACCTCTACGTCGTTATCTTTATAAGGTAGGGCGAGATTGAGATTGGTAAAGAGGTTGATGATTTCGCGATGCGCCTGTGGCAGTTGGAGTTGCCCTTGTCCGGCGTATTCGAGCATGCTGCGTTTGGTGAGTCGATCCATGCTGCGTTGACTCACGAGTCGCTCTCGTCGGGTGTTTTGTCCGAAGAAGAAGTAGAGCACGATGCCCACGATCGGCACAAACGTGAGCACCAGAAGCCAGGCCATGGTCTTGGCGGGCTGCCGGTGGTCCATCAGCACTTTCGTCATCACGCCGAGGGTAGTGCCGATATAGACGATGAGAAAGATGGTGTGGAAGTAGTGCATGTTTCGTTGACGAGGTGATGAGTTAACGAGTTGACGAGGTGACAAGTTGACCAGTTGACGAGGAAGAATGCCTGCGAGTTGTTCCTCACGAAGAGAAAGCATTGCTTGATTCTCCGCAGTCGTTTCTGTGATAAGGACGAACCGTTCAGGTGATGATTTCGTTGCCTAAGCGTTTAGCTAATTGATTTCGGATGAGCTGCATGTCTTTATATTCAGTCATCAGCTGCATCAATCGTTCGGGCTGACTGGCAGATTGGGCGATGGCAGCCTGTAGAGCCTTGAGATGATGTTCTACATAGTCCATGCGAAAGTCGAGCACCAGGTGGAGCGTTTGCTGGCGGAGTTCCTCTTCTCGGGTCTTCTCGGCCAAGACACGGGCATCTTCGTCGAGGTCATCAGGAGTCTCTTTTTGGGGGACGGAGAGCTGATAAGGATCTACAGAGAGCTGGGTGGCCAGGCGACTGATGTCCACATCGTCGTGATGCACGAAGTAGGGTTCGGCTTCGAATCCGGGATAGGCACACCGTTCCACGGCCTGAGAGAGGATACGATTGAAGACGGGGTCTTGAAAGCTGAGCCCGTCGGAACTCAAATCGTATTGAATATATTGGGCCACGGTGAGGTTATGGCGGTTGCCGGCCTCGTCTTCCACGTTACGGAGGATGATTTTTTCGCCGTGCCGAATGATGAGTTGCACCAACATCCGCTCCACTTTACTGGCTTGACCCAAAGGCGTGGCCGAGACGAGAGACTCTTGCAGGTTGGCCACGAGCGCCTGTTCTCTGCGCTGTCGATTCTCAGAAGACTGCCGGCCTCGGGCTTCGCTGATAAATTCGTTCATCGTATTGATGAGCGTTCCCTCAGGAAGTCCTTGCGTGATGGCGCATTCGTGCAAGTACTTGGAACGCAACACGTGGTCGGTGACGAGAGAGATACTCTTCACAATCGAGGCGATCGCTTCCGATTGCTTCGTGGGGTCGGTCACTTCATTCAGAAGCAGTTTCGTTTTGTATTCGATAAAATCGGTTTGATGCTCGGCGATATATCGTATAAACTCCTCGGCGGTGTGTTTTCGGGCGAAGCTATCGGGATCGTCTCCGTCGGGGAAGAGCAGCACTTTGACGTTCATTCCCTCGGCCAGCAGCATGTCTGTTCCGCGCATAGCAGCGTGGATGCCCGCCTCATCGCCGTCGTAGAGCAGAACGATGTTCGAAGTGAAGCGGTGCAGCGTGTGAATCTGATGAATGCTAAGAGCCGTGCCCGAGTTAGCCACTACATTCTCAATGCCGCACTGATGCATCGAGATCACATCGGTATAGCCCTCCACCATGTAGACACAGTCGTGCTTGGCGATTGCTTTCTTAGCTTGAAAGATGCCATATAGTTCATGGTCTTTGTGATAGATCTCCGAGTCGGGCGAGTTGACGTATTTCTGTTGCACGCCTTTGGTACGCGCGTCGAGCAGTCTACCGCCGAAGCCCACCACCTTTCCGCTCACACCCAACCAGGGAAAGACGACGCGCCCGGCGAAACGATCGATCGCCCGCCCATCGCTGTCGCGGCGATAACACAGTCCGGTCTTCACGAGAAACTCCTCGCGATAGCCCTTATCCGTGGCCGTGCGAGCCAAGAGTTCGCGGTCGGGCAGGTCATAACCCAGCCGAAACCGCCGGATGATGTCGTCTCTGAATCCCCGACTGCGAAAATAGGCCAACCCAATGGCCACTCCGTCCACATGATGGTGCAGCGTTTGCTCGAAAAAGTCTGCCGCCCAACTGTTCACAATCAGCATACTCTCTCGTTCGCTTTGCTCCCGTCGTTCCTCGTCGGTGAGTTCGCGCTCCCGAATCTCGATGTGATATTTAGCCGCCAACCATCTCAGTGCCTCGGGATAAGTCATCTGTTCGTGCTCCATGATGAAGCTCACGGGCGTGCCTCCCTTGCCGCAGCCGAAGCAATGGCACATCCCCCGCGCTGGCGACACCATGAACGAGGGCGTCTTTTCGTTGTGAAAGGGGCACAACCCCTTATAGTTGGCTCCGGCTTTTCGAAGCGTTACGAATTCGGACACCACATCCACGATGTTGGCAGCCTCTTTAATCTTTTCTATGGTAGCCTGGTCGATCATCAGCTTTCTTGTCTTGTCATTGCACAAAGGCCCTTTTCCGCGCTCCCCCACTCTGCTTTTCGATAGGCATACGCCTGTCAAGAGAGAGGGAAAGAGCCCTTGCAAAGTTAGGAAAAAGAACGGAAAAACGCATCGTTTGCTTGTCAGCCCGTCTGTTTCTTCGTATCTTCGCCCTCCGCAAAGAAAAGAAAAAGAAGATGACAATTCAACCCAACATGCACCCATCGCCCCTGAAGATGGCTATCGTCGGTGGCGGAGCAGCGGGTTTTTTCGCCGCCATTGCCGCAAAAGAAGCCCATCCGGCGGCCCACGTCACGATCTTCGAGAAAAGCCAGAAAGTGCTGGCGAAGGTGGGTCTCTCGGGTGGCGGCCGATGCAACCTCACCAATTCGTTCGCCCAAATCAAAGATTTGAAAAATGCCTACCCTCGCGGCGACAAACTCATGAAGCGACTTTTCAACGTCTTTAATCACGAAGACGCCCACAGATGGTTTGAGACGCATGGTGTGAAACTCGTCACACAGACCGACGAATGCGTCTTTCCGCAGTCGCAATCCTCGCAAAGCATCATCGATTGTCTGGTGCAAACAGCCCACCGATTGGGCGTAAAAGTGCAAACAAGGCAGAGCCTTTGTGCGTTGCAGCCGCAGGAAGACGGTCTGCTCCAACTATCTTTCACAAATGGGCAGAGGCGTGTTTTTCATCGAGTAGCCATCACAACGGGCGGTTCGCCACGGGCGGAGAGCCTGCAATACCTGGCTCACCTGGGCCATGCCATTATTCCTCCCGTCCCCTCGCTCTTCACGTTCAACATCGCCAGTGCCGCCTTTCGCTCGCTCATGGGTTTGGTGGCAGAGGGTGCAACAGCCTCTATTCCCGGCACAAAACTGCGTGCCACGGGCTCGTTGCTCATCACTCACTGGGGTGTCAGCGGTCCGGCCATCCTCAAACTCTCGTCCTACGCCGCGCGCTACGTCAGCGAGCAGAACTATCGCTTTCCGCTTTCCATCAACTGGATCGGGCAAACCCATACGCCGACTGCAACAGAAACGCTGCAACGCCTCCTCCTTTCTCACCCTCAAAAGCAACTCTCGGGCTTACGTCCTTACGGTCTTGCCACACGTTTGTGGCTTTATCTGTTAGACAAACTGGGACTGGAGCCCGACCGCCGTTGCGACGAACTGGGCAAGAAAAACCTGCACCGACTGGTAGAAACGCTCACCAATGACCGTTATGAGGTGACGGGCAAGGGCACCTTTCGCGACGAATTCGTCACCTGTGGCGGCATTGCCCTCAGCCATCTCCATCTCAACACGCTCGAGAGCAAGGTGTGTCGACATTTGTTTTTTGCCGGAGAAGTGTTAGACATCGATGCCATTACCGGCGGATTCAACCTCCAAGCCGCCTGGACCACGGGCTATGTGGCAGGCAGGAGCCTTGTGGCCGACACCTCCACGCCTCCCCATTCTTCTCTTACGCCTCAGTAACGAGCCGTTCTCACTCCACCATTTTTATTTCAACGCACCAGCGGTTTACCCTCGGAAATCCAAGCCATGATGCCCCCTTTGAGGTTCATCACCCGATAACCCTTCGTCGTCAACAGTTGTGCGGCCGACGCACTGCGCTTACCACTTCGGCAATACACCGCCACGGGCCAGTCTTTTCTGAGCCGGGCAGTGGCCTCTGCCAGGAAGTCGGTTCTGAAAACATCCAGCAACAAGGCTCCTTTCAGATGGCCTTCGTCAAACTCTTCCTGCGTGCGCACATCCAACAGCTGCACCGAATCTTTTTTCAACGCCTGCTCAAAGTCCTCTGCATTCACATTGGTGAACGCCGTTTGAGCCGTGGCTCCGAAGATACTACTCCAAAATGACATAAGCACAAAGATTACTTTTCTAACGTTCTGATTCATCGCCGAGATTTTTTCACAACCGCATCAAGCCTTTTTTCCAACTTCTCCGACATCACTGTGCCCATCACCACTCGTCCTTGCGGGTCGATGAGATAAAGAGACGGAATCCACTTCACGCCGTAAGCCTTAGCGATGTCGGCCTCACGCATCTTCTTGAGTTCGCTCACATGCGTGTAGGTCATACCATATTTCTCGATGGCAGCCTTCCATTGCGCGGCATCTACATCGAAAGAGATGCCCACAAAAGCCACTCCTTTACTTTTCAACTTGTGATACATCGCCACAACCTGCGGTGCATCTTTGCGGCAATCAGGACACCACGAGGCCCAAAAGTCCAGCACGACGTATTGGCCTCTCAAACTGTGCAAACTAAAACTCCCACCATCGGCCGTCGGCAGCGTAAAGTCTGGGGCCTGCGTGCCGGGCTTCAGCAGCGTGGTAGCATATTGCAGGTCGGGGTCGCCCTCGTCTTTCGGTTGTGCACCGACGGTGACAGAACCGAGTGAAAAGAAGGCCCAAAGAGCCATGGTGGCTCGAAATATACCTATTGTTTTCATCATTCGCATTTTTTTAATTCAAAAACTTATCTGTGCAAAAGTAGAAATTAAATGCTTGAAAAAATCATCCTTCCTCTCTTTTTTCATCCCCCACCCCATTCTCCGCCCCCATACGCCACCTCAACGCAACGCCCTTCAGCGTAGCAACCAAGGCTATTCGAACACCTTTTCAATCTATTGAGAATCAGGCTCTTAGCAAACAGTTTGCAAAAGCTAAGAAAATGCCATCTAAAAGCTAAGAAAATGGGATGCAAAAGCTAAGAAAACGCATGGCGAAAGCTTAGCTTTTGAGAGGTAAGCTCCCTCAACCTCATTGGGGTTAGTCTTGTCCGGGAGTCCTCATTGAAGGGGATGGGGGCTGTTTTACCTCCCGAGTCAGAGGGTTTGAAAATGAAGAAGGATCCATAGAACTCATCAGGCGGGGTGGTTAATCGTTGTTAATCTCTCGAATCGTCAGAGTTTTTTTTGTTCCTTTGCAAGGAAATTAGGTGTAATAGTGCCTTTTTAAAATGAAAAAGAAACCAAACAAGGCTCGCAACCGCTACGGATTGCAGGTGATTACGCTGTGCATCAGTACGTCGTTGGTGCTGATCCTGTTGGGTGTTGTTGTGCTGTCTGTGTTCACAACACGCCATCTTACCAATTATGTAAAGGAGAATCTGGTTGTCACTATGATGCTGGAGCAAGACATGACCAACCCTGAAGCACGCTTGCTCTGCACCCGCTTGAAGACGCGCCCTTACATCAAAAACCTATCTTTCATCAGTAAAGAGCAGGCCCTCAAAGAGCAAACAGCCGCCATGGGCAGCGATCCCTCCGAGTTTATCGGGGGAGATAACCCTTTTCTCTCTTCTATTGACCTAACGCTCAGGGGCGATTATGCGAATAACGACTCGCTGAAATGGATTTCGAAAGAGCTGAAAGCCTATCCCAAGGTCTCGGAAATCACTTATCAGCAAGACCTCATCGAGAGTGTGAACAACACCCTGGGGAAGGTGAGCTTAGTCTTATTGGTGCTGGCTGGACTGCTCACTTTCGTGTCGTTCTCACTCATCAACAACACGGTTCGGCTCAGCATCTACGCCCGCAGGTTCTCTATCCACACCATGAAACTGGTGGGAGCGTCGTGGGGATTCATCCGTAGGCCATTCGTCATGCAGGCCGTGGGCATCGGTGTGGTGGCCGCCTTGCTGGCTATCGGCATCTTGGGCAGTTGCATCTATGCCCTGTCGCGCTACGAAGAGGGCTTGTTCAACGTCGTTACGTGGGACGTTTTGGCAGTGACCGGCGGCTCTATTCTGCTCTTTGGCGTACTCATCACCGCTCTCTGCGCCGGCATCTCGGTAAACAAATTCTTGCGGATGAAGGCGGGCGAGCTGTATAAAATCTGACAGATCGGCTGCATCGTTGCTGCATGAGATGAGCCTCTCTATCTAATAAAGCGTCATCAAGGGGCAAGACTCCTACGCTTCTCGTCTCAGAAAAGGCCTCTCTGTAAAGGGAACAAGTCTGCGGGAGAACGGCCGGAAAACGGTTTTCGTACAACATCAACGTAATAAGAAATGGATAAAAGAAATTTCGCTTTCGACAAAACAAACTTTATCTTGTTGGCCATAGGCGTGCTCATCATCGTCTTGGGCTTCATTTTGATGGGTGGAGCAGGCTCTACCGATGCGGCATTCAACCCCGACATCTTCAGCTTCAAGCGCATCACGGTGGCTCCGATGGTCTGCTTGGTGGGCTTCGTCTCCATCATCTATGCCGTTATCCGCAAACCTAAAGACAACGAGACGGAAGACTAACGGCGCATGGACATTCTTCAAACCATTATCATTGCAGTGGTGGAGGGACTGACAGAGTTCCTCCCCGTGTCGTCTACAGGACACATGATCATCGCTCAAGCCTTGTTGGGCATCGAGAGCGACGCCTTTGTCAAGGCGTTCGATGTGATCATTCAGTTTGGTGCTATCTTAGCGGTGGTGGTGCTTTATTGGCAGCGTTTCTTCCGGTTGGATACTTCTCCGGCACCCGAAGGCAGCACGCCCGTACAACAACTGTTGCACAAATGGAATTTTTATCATAAGCTGCTGGTGGCTTTTATCCCGGCGGTGGTGATTGGCGGGCTCTGCAACAAATATATCGATGTACTTCTGGGCAACGTCATGGTGGTGGCGGTGATGTTGGTGGTAGGCGGTGTTTTTATGCTGTTCTGCGATGGGCTGTTCGGCCAGGGGTCGGCAAGTGCTCGACTGACTACGCGCCGCGCCTTTGCCATCGGCCTGTTTCAGTGCCTGGCGATGATACCCGGCGTGTCGCGTTCGATGGCAACCATCGTGGGCGGAATGGCCCAAAAGCTTACCCGTAAGGATGCGGCCGAGTTTTCGTTCTTCCTGGCTGTTCCTACAATGTTTGCCGCAACGTGCTTGGAACTGCTTAAGTTGTTTCTGCAAATGCACGAAAACGGCGACTATAGCATTCTGGCTTCACATGCCGGCACGTTGCTCCTGGGCTGCGGAGTGGCCTTTTTGGTGGCGTTGCTGGCCATCAAGGGATTCATTGCTTACCTCACAAAATATGGTTTCCGCGCCTTTGGCGTCTACCGCATTATCGTCGGAGGGGCCATCATCGCGTGGCTTCTCTCGGGTCATACGCTTACCATGATCGACTGATGGACTTCAACGCAGGAGAAATTATTGCTATCGACAAGCCCTACGAGATGACCAGTTTCGGTGCCTTGGCTCGGGTGCGTTATCTCCTTTCGCGCAAACTGGGCGTGAAACGGGTGAAAATCGGGCACGCCGGGACACTCGATCCGCTGGCTACAGGCGTGCTCATTCTGTGCACGGGAAAGGCGACCAAACGCATTGCCGAACTGCAGGCGCACACCAAGGAGTATGTAGCAACACTGCAACTGGGGGCTACCACGCCGAGCTATGACCTGGAACATCCCGTTGATGCTACCTTCGAAACGGCACACATTACCCGCGAGGCTATCGCCGAAGTGCTGAAAAATTTTATTGGCGAGATACAACAGGTGCCGCCTTCCTACAGTGCTTGTAAAGTGAACGGCAACCGGGCCTACGACCTAAAACGAAAAGGAAAAGACGTGGAACTCGCCGCCAAGACGCTGCAAATAGACGAAATAGAAATTCTCGACTTCGATGCCGATAGCATGCTGCTCTCTCTTCGCATCGTCTGCGGTAAGGGTACCTATATTCGAGCCTTGGCACGCGATGTGGGAAAGGCTCTCCATAGCGGTGCCTATCTCACCGCCTTGCGCCGCACACGAGTGGGAGAGATAGGCGTGGACCACTGTATCTCTCTCGATGCCTTTCAGGAATGGCTCGATGCTCAACCCATAGAACACTCACCCCTCAAAACACATTAAAGATATGAAACTCTCACAATTCAAGTTCGAACTGCCCGAAGAGCAAATCGCCCTATACCCACACAGCATCTATCACGAGGTAGAAAATGAGAAAGGGAAGAAAGAAACTCTGCGCATGACCCGTCGCGACGAGTGCCGCTTGATGGTATTGCACAGAAAAAGCGGTAAGATCGACCTCTTTAGAAAGGATAAAAAAGGAAAACCCATCCAGGGAGAGTTCATACAGTTTCGTGATGTCATCAACTATTTTAGCGAAGGTGATACCTTTATCTTCAATGACACGAAGGTGTTCCCCGCCCGACTCTACGGCATGAAAGAGAAGACTGACTCGAAGATTGAGGTCTTCCTCCTGCGCGAACTCAACGAAGAGATGCGTCTTTGGGATGTATTGGTGGAGCCGGCCAGGAAGATTAGAATCGGCAATAAGCTCTTCTTCGACGACAGTAGTACGATGGTGGCCGAGGTGATCGACAATACAACCAGTCGCGGACGCACCCTTCGCTTCCTCTATGATTGCCCGCACGACGAGTTTAAACGCTCGCTTTTCGCCCTGGGCGAGTCGCCTCTGCCACGCTATATCATCGATGCGCGCAACAATCACCATGGCACTGAAGAAGATATGGAGGACTTCCAAACGATCTACGCCCAGCGGGAAGGAGCCGTTACAGCCCCCGCTACGGGACTGCACTTCAGTCGAGAACTCATGAAACGATTGGAAATCAAAGGCATCGAAGCTGCTTTCATTACGCTGCATTGCGGACTGGGCAACTTCCATGACATTGAAGTGGAAGACCTTACCAAGCACAAAGTGGACTCCGAAGCGATGCGTATCGATGCTGATGCCTGTTCCATCGTTAATCGTGCTAAGGCTAATGGTCGGCACATCTGCGCCGTCGGTACAAGTGTCTTGAAAGCTACCGAAACGGCTGTGGGCACCGACAATATGCTCAAAGAATATAACGGATGGACCAATCGATTTATCTTCCCTCCCTACGACTTTGGATTGGCCGACACGATGATTGCTAACTTCTATCATCCCTTCTCCACCTTGCTCATGGCTACTGCTGCTTTCGGCGGCTATGACCTCGTGATGGAGGCTTATCGGCAGGCTGTGGAGAACGGTTATCGATTCGGTTGCTTCGGCGACGCTCTGCTCATCCTCGACGATTGATGCTCCACCGCGTCTATTTCAGCTTGGGGGCCAACCTGGGAAACCGCGAACAAACTCTCGGTCGGGCCATTGAGTGGCTCGCAAAACTCGTCGGCCCCGTCGAACGGCAGTCTTCCTACCACGAAACTGCTCCCTGGGGATTTTCCTCCCCACATCCTTTTCTCAACGCTGCCGTATGTTGCAGCACAACACTTACGCCCCGACAGGTGCTCTGCGTCACACAAAAGATAGAGCTCTTGCTGGGGCGTCGCCAAAAAAGCACAGACGGTTCGTATCACGACCGACCTATCGACATCGACATTCTTCTTTATGACGACCTGTGTATCGATGAGCCTGACCTGAAAATTCCACACCCGTTGATGCACGAACGCGAATTCGTGATGAAGCCACTTAACGAAATCCGCTAACCCTTCTTCAACTGTCTGCAAGAGTGGTATGATCAAAAGAAGGCCATCGGCAATATTGCCGATGGCCTTCTTTTGATCATACGCGCCTTGAAAGGCGGAATTGAATGATGGATACCGCAGGTTTACTCTTGCGCTGTTGCTTCTTTCTCGGAATAATCGATCACGTTCTTGCGGTTAGCCTGCATACGGTCGTACTCTTCTTTTGAGCCGACGATGATGCGGTCCCATTGACGAAGCCCCGTTCCGGCAGGTACGAGGTGTCCGCAAATAACGTTTTCTTTCATTCCTTCGAGGCGGTCTACCTTTCCACGGATGGCGGCTTCGTTGAGTACCTTGGTGGTTTCCTGGAACGATGCGGCACTCATGAAACTCTTCGTTTGTAGAGCCGCACGGGTGATACCTTGCAAAATCTGAGTTGAAGTAGCAGGTACGGCATCACGAACTTGCACGGGACGGAGGTCGCGACGCTTGAGGAGAGAGTTCTCATCGCGCAAACGACGAGCCGTAACGATTTGTCCTGCGCGCATGGTTTCGCTGTCGCCGGCATCGGTTACCACCTTCTTACCCCAGATGCGGTCGTTCTCTTCCGAGAAGTCGAGCTTGTCTACCAATTCCTGTTCGAGGAAAGTGGTGTCGCCTGGGTCGTTGATTTGCACCTTGCGCATCATCTGACGTACGATAATCTCGAAGTGCTTGTCGTTGATCTTCACACCTTGCAGGCGGTAAACGTCTTGCACCTCGTTGACGATATACTCTTGCACAGCCGTGGGACCCTTGATGGCCAGAATGTCGTTGGGCGTTATCACACCGTCGGAGAGTGGTGTGCCAGCGCGAACGGCATCGTGTTCTTGCACCAGGATTTGCTTCGAGAGGCTGACGAGGTATTTCTTTTGGTCGCCCGTCTTAGAAGTGACAATGATTTCGCGATTACCACGTTTCACCTTACCCATAGTAACTTCACCATCGATTTCGGACACAACGGCGGGGTTGGAGGGGTTGCGTGCTTCAAAAAGCTCGGTAACACGGGGCAAACCACCCGTGATATCGCCGGCACCACCTACGGCACGAGGAATCTTAACGAGGGTTGTACCCGTCTTGATCTTGGCTCCGTCTTCAACTACCACGTGGCCACCCACAGGGAAGTTGTATGTGCCGAGCACTTCGCCATTGGCCGCCACGATGTCGCAAGTAGGCACCTTCGAACGGTCTTTGGCGTCGGTGATAATCTTTTCGGTAAGTCCCGTGGTCTCGTCGGTTTCTGCACGGAAGGTCACACCTTCCACAACATCGTGGAACTTCAACGTACCCGCATACTCGGACACGATAACAGCGTTGAAGGGGTCCCACTTGGCGATGAGCGTACCTTTCTTAACTACTTCGCCGTGCTTGTTGTAGAGCGACGCACCATAAGGAACGTTGAGCGTAGAGAGTACGATAGAGGTGTTAGGATCTACGAAACGGATTTCGGCCAGACGGCTTACTACCATCTCGCAGTTGCGCTCGCCCTCGTCGGTATCTTCTACGAAGGGTACGGTACGCAATTCGTCGAACTCGATACGCGAGTCGTTCTTAGCCACGATAGAGGCGTTGGCGGCTGCGTTACCAGCCACACCACCCGCGTGGAACGTACGAAGGGTTAGCTGCGTACCCGGCTCACCGATAGCTTGGGCAGCGATAACACCCACGGCTTCGCCCATTTGCACCATTCGGCTAGTGGCCAAGTTGCGGCCGTAGCACTTCATGCAGACGCCATGCTTGCTTTCGCAAGTGAGCACCGAGCGAATTTCAACGCTCTCGATAGGCGACTCGTCGATGATGCGTGCAATGGGTTCGGTTATCTCTTCGCCAGCGGAAACGATCAATTCGCCCGTTGTGGGATGGATGATATCGTGCACAGAAACGCGCCCGAGGATGCGTTCGTAGAGCGTAGAGATGATCTCGTCGCCGTTTTTAAGGGCGGTGCAAACCAGTCCGCGCAGCGTTCCGCAGTCTTCTTCGTTGATAATCACGTCGTGCGAAACGTCAACCAGACGGCGCGTGAGGTATCCGGCGTCGGCCGTTTTCATAGCCGTGTCGGCAAGACCCTTACGTGCACCGTGCGAAGAAATAAAGTATTCTAGCACCGACATACCCTCTTTAAAGTTGGAGAGGATGGGGTTTTCGATAATCTGTTGTCCTTCGGCGCCCGCCTTTTGTGGCTTGGCCATCAGACCACGCATACCTGAGAGCTGCTTAATCTGGTCTTTCGAACCACGGGCACCCGAGTCGAGCATCATGAACACGGCGTTAAAGCCTTGGTCGGCCTCGGTCATCTGCTTCATGAGTACGTTACCCAAGTCGTTGTTTACGTGCGTCCACGTGTCGATAACCTGGTTATAGCGTTCGGTATCGGTGATGAAACCCATGTTATAGTTCTCGGTAATCTGGCGTACCTCTTCGTTACCACGCTTAACAATCTCTTCTTTCTCGCTCGGGATGATGATGTCGTCGAGGTTGAACGACAGTCCGGCAACGTATGCCATGCGGTAACCCAAGTTCTTGATGCCATCGAGGAACTCGCAAGCGCGGGCCATACCCACACTCTTAATAACATCGGCGATGATGCCACGCAGGGTTTTCTTCGAGATGATGTCGTTGAAATAACCTACCTCCTCGGGGATAATGCCGTTTACGATAACGCGCCCTACGGAGGTTTCTACCATTCGGGGCTGTAGTTTTCCGTCAACAAGATCGGTCACCACTACCTTAACGGGGGCGTGCAGGTCGCATCGGCCTTCGTTGTTGGCGATGATGGCCTCTTCGGGACCGTAGAAAGTGAGTCCCGAACCCTTTGCGCCTGGGCGTATCTTGGTGATATAATAGAGTCCGAGCACCATGTCTTGCGAAGGCACAGTGATAGGCGCACCATTGGCGGGGTTAAGAATGTTGTGGCTTTGCAGCATCAGCACCTGTGCCTCGAGAATGGCCTCGTTGCTCAACGGAAGGTGAACGGCCATCTGGTCGCCGTCAAAGTCGGCGTTGAACGCAGTACAAGCCAAGGGGTGAAGCTGAATGGCCTTACCCTCGATAAGCTTGGGTTGGAAGGCCTGAATACCAAGGCGGTGAAGTGTAGGGGCACGGTTGAGGAGCACAGGGTGGCCCTTCATCACGTTTTCTAGGATGTCCCAGATAACGGGTTCGCGGCGGTCTACAATCTTCTTGGCACTCTTCACCGTCTTAACAATTCCGCGCTCGATAAGCTTGCGGATGATAAACGGCTTGTAAAGTTCGGCTGCCATGAGTTTGGGCAGACCGCATTCGCCCATCTTCAATTCGGGACCAACGACGATAACCGAACGTGCTGAATAGTCTACACGCTTACCCAAGAGGTTTTGGCGGAAACGTCCGGCCTTACCTTTGAGTGAATCGGAGAGCGACTTAAGCGGTCTGTTGCTCTCGCTCTTCACGGCTGAGCTCTTGCGCGAGTTGTCGAACAGACTGTCGACAGCCTCTTGCAGCATACGCTTCTCGTTGCGGAGGATCACCTCGGGAGCCTTAATCTCAACCAAACGCTTCAAACGGTTGTTACGAATGATAACGCGGCGATAGAGGTCGTTGAGGTCGGATGTGGCGAAACGGCCACCATCCAGCGGCACGAGTGGGCGCAATTCGGGCGGAATAACGGGAATAATCTTGAGGATCATCCACTCTGGGCGGTTGATTTCGGTGCTAGAACGGAAAGCTTCTACCACCTGCAAACGCTTCAGAGCCTCGGTCTTGCGTTGTTGGCTGGAGTCGTTATTGGCGCGATCGCGCAGTTCGTAAGACAGTGCATCGAGGTCTAAGCCGGCCAAGAGGTCGTAAACGGCCTCGGCACCCATCTTAGCAATGAATTTATTGGGATCGGAATCGTCGAGGAATTCGTTGTTGGGGTCTACCTGAGTTTCGAGTATGTTGAGGTACTCGTCTTCGGAAAGCAAGTCCATTTGATGCGATCCGTTAAGGTCTTCTCCTTCGCTATCTTTGCGTCCTTCTAGCACACCAGGCTTGATAACGATGTACTTTTCGTAGTACACCACGGTATCGAGCTTCTTCGTGGGTAGGCCCAAGAGGTAGCCAATTTTGTTAGGAAGCGAACGGAAGTACCAGATATGAGCCACGGGTACTACGAGTTCGATATGTCCTGAACGTTCGCGGCGCACCTTTTTCTCGGTCACTTCAACGCCGCAACGGTCACAGACGATGCCCTTGTAACGTATGCGCTTGTATTTTCCGCAGGCACATTCGTAATCCTTTGTAGGACCGAAGATGCGTTCGCAGAAAAGACCATCGCGCTCGGGCTTGTATGTACGGTAGTTAATGGTTTCGGGTTTGGTAACCTCACCATACGAATTTTCCAAGATTTCTTCGGGCGAAGCCAATCCGATGGTAATCTTCGTGAAATTGTTCTTTACCTTTGTATCTTTCTTAAAAGCCATTTTACTTTTTCAATTAAGGGTGTGAATTAATCCATCTTGATGCTCAATCCCAGACCGCGAAGCTCGTGCAGCAGCACGTTGAGCGACTCGGGGATGCCTGGTGTGGGCATCGGCTCGCCTTTGACGATTGCCTCGTAAGCCTTGGAACGGCCAACAACGTCGTCGGACTTGATGGTGAGGATTTCTTGAAGGATGTGACTTGCACCGAAGGCCTCGATGGCCCAAACCTCCATTTCTCCGAAACGCTGTCCACCAAACTGCGCTTTACCACCAAGCGGTTGCTGCGTGATGAGCGAATATGGACCGATGGAGCGGGCGTGCATCTTGTCTTCAACCATGTGGCCAAGTTTCAAGAAGTAGGTTACGCCCACGGTAGCAGGCTGGTCGAACTTCTCACCCGTCTCGCCGTCATAGAGGTAAGTGGAGCAGAGACGTGGCAATCCTGCCTTGTCGGTCCACTCGGAAAGGTCTTCAAGTTTGGCACCGTCGAAGATGGGTGTAGCGAATTTCACGCCCAAGTTTTTACCGGCAGCACCGAGAATGGCCTCGAAAATCTGTCCCAAGTTCATACGCGAAGGCACACCCAAGGGGTTGAGTACGAGGTCGACTGGACGTCCGTCTTCGAGGAATGGCATGTCTTCCATGCGCACTACCTTAGAAACGATACCCTTGTTACCATGTCGTCCGGCCAGCTTATCACCCACGCCAATCTTGCGTTTCTTGGCAACATACACCTTGGCCATTTGGAGAATACCCGAGGGCAGTTCGTCGCCAATGGTGATGGCGAACTTGCGACGCTTAAGCTCTGCATCCAACAGCTTGTACTTGCGGATGTAGTTCATGATGAGCTTTTGTATCAAATCGTTCGTATGGGCATCGTCGGTCCAGTCGCTAGACTGAATGCCATCGTATTCCAAGTTCTTGAGCGTTGCCGCGGTGAACTTGCTACCCTTATTGATAATTTCGGCACCTGTATAGTCTTTAACGCCCTGCGACACCTTGTCTTCGGTGAGTTCGAGGAGTTTGTCTACCAGAATGTCCTTGAGGTCTTCGTTCTTAGCCTCGTATTCTTCGTCTATCTTGGCAAGAATAACCTTGTCTTGCTTCTTCGATTCGCGGGTCTTAATGGCACGCGAGAACAATTTCTTGTCGATAACTACACCACTGAGCGAGGGGTTAGCCTTGAGTGACGAGTCTTTAACGTCGCCAGCCTTATCGCCGAAGATGGCACGAAGCAGCTTTTCTTCGGGTGAAGGATCGCTTTCTCCCTTTGGCGAAATCTTACCAATGAGGATGTCGCCTGGCTCAATACGTGCACCAACACGTACCACACCATTGTCGTCGAGGTCTTTTGTGGCCTCTTCGCTCACGTTGGGGATGTCGCTAGTAAACTCTTCTACACCACGTTTGGTTTCGCGAACGTCGAGTGAATATTCGTCAACGTGAACCGAAGTGAGCACGTCGTCGCGTACCAAGCGCTCGGAAAGCACGATGGCGTCTTCGTAGTTGTAACCCTTCCACGGCATGTAAGCCACGAGAAGGTTACGGCCAAGGGCCAGTTCTCCATTCTCGGTGGCATAGCCTTCGGTAAGTATATCGCCAGCCTTAACACGTTGCCCCTTCACGCAGATGGGGCGAAGATCGATGGTCATGTTTTGGTTTGTACGGCGGAACTTGGGCACTCGGTATTCTTTCAATGCGGGTTCGAAGCTTACATACTCTTCGTCTTCGGTGCGATCGTATAGAATACGGATGGTGGTGGCGTCAACATAGTCGATAACACCATCGCCTTCGGCTGTAATCATGGTACGCGAGTCTTCGCAAACTTGCTTCTCTAAGCCTGTACCTACGATGGGCGCATCGTTGTGGAGTAGGGGTACTGCCTGGCGCATCATGTTACATCCCATCAATGCGCGGTGACCGTCGTCGTGCTCCAAGAAGGGGATGAGGCTTGCAGATACAGATGCAATCTGCTGAGGCGACACGTCCATGAGGTCTACCTCGGAGGGTGCAGCTACTGGGAAGTCGGCATCCTGGCGGCATTTAACCACCTCGCGGATAAAGGTTCCGTCTTCGTTCAACGGTGCGTTCCCCTGTCCGATGATGTGATCTTCTTCCTCCTCGGCGGTGAGATATACCAGATTCTTATTGTCGAGATCTACGACGCCATTGTTAACATTACGATAAGGCGTTTCGATAAAACCAAGTTCGTTGATGTTGGCGTATACGCAAAGTGAAGAAATAAGTCCGATGTTGGGACCTTCAGGACTCTCGATGGGACAAAGGCGTCCATAGTGCGTATAGTGGACGTCGCGCACTTCGAAACCTGCACGTTCGCGAGAAAGACCACCAGGACCGAGAGCCGAAAGGCGGCGCTTGTGCGTAACCTCGGCTAGGGGGTTGGTTTGGTCCATGAATTGCGAGAGGGGGTTGGTGCCGAAGAACGAGTTGATAACGCTAGAAATGGTTTTGGCGTTAATCAAATCGGTGGGTGTGAACACCTCATTGTCGCGTACATTCATGCGTTCGCGAATGGTACGGCTCATACGAGCCAATCCTATAGAGAATTGGTTGGCCAGCTGTTCGCCCACGGTACGTACACGACGGTTGCTCAAGTGGTCGATATCGTCAACTGTAGCGTTAGAGTTAACCAACTGAATGAGATACTTGATAATCTCAATAATATCGTCTTTGGTCAGCACGCGGGTGTCCATATCAGTGTCAAGCCCCAGCTTTTTGTTGATGCGGTAGCGTCCTACTTCGCCCAAGTCGTATCGCTTGTCGGAGAAGAAGAGGTTTTGGAATACTTCCCTTGCACTGGCATCGTCGGCAGGATCGGCATTGCGGAGCTGACGATAGATGTACAGCACAGCCTCTTTTTCAGAGTTGCTGGGGTCTTTGGCCAACGTGTTGAAGATGATCGAGAACTTGTTGGCTGCGTCGGCGTCCTTGTGAAGTAGCACGGTAGAAACGCCGCTGTCGAGAATCTCGCCAACGTTTTCTTCGGTAATTTCCGTTTCGCGCTCCATAATCACCTCGTTTCGCTCAATGGATACAACTTCGCCAGTATCTTCGTCAACGAAGTCTTCATTCCAACTCTTCAGCACACGAGCAGCAAGGCGTTTGCCAAGAGCCTCCTTCATGTTCTTCTTATTCACCTTAACCTCTTCGGCAAGGTCGAAGATTTGCAGGATGTCGCGGTCGTTTTCGTAGCCGATGGCACGCAAAAGCGTCGTTACGGGCAACTTTTTCTTACGGTCGATGTAGGCATACATCACGTTGTTGATGTCGGTAGCGAACTCAATCCACGAACCCTTGAAGGGGATGATACGCGCCGAATAGAGCATTGTTCCGTTGGCATGCACGCCTTGACCGAAGAAAACACCGGGCGAACGGTGCAGCTGCGACACCACTACACGCTCGGCACCGTTGATAACAAAGGTGCCGTTTGAGGTCATATAGGGAATCGTACCCAAGAAAACGTCTTGGATAAAGGTGCCGAAGTCTTCGTGATCGGGGTCGGTGCAGTATAGCTTCATCTTAGCCTTCAAAGGCACGCTATACGTAAGGCCGCGTTCGAGACACTCGTCGATGGTGTAACGCGGCGGGTCGATATAGTAGTCAAGGAACTCAAGAACGAAATTGTTCCGTGTGTCGGTTATGGGGAAGTTCTCTGCGAAAACCTTATACAAACCGTCGTTCTTGCGTTCCTCGGGGGGCGTGTCTAACTGTAAGAAGTCCTTGAAAGACTTTAACTGCACATCGAGGAAATCCGGATAGGGCATCGGATTGTGAACGCTGGCGAAATTTACTCTGTTATCAACAATTTTTGAAGCCATTCAATATTATATTATATAATGTGTGGTAGGAATAAGAAGTGCCATTCAACAATAGAAAAGACACAAAAAGGTTAGGACTCACCTACCGGGCAAATCCTAACCGTATTTAGCGTTGTGGCTCAGCTTATTTCAGCTCAACCTTGGCACCAGCTTCCTCAATAGCCTTCTTCAGGTTCTCAGCCTCGTCCTTAGACATACCTTCCTTCAAGGTAGAGGGAACTCCGTCTACAAGCTCTTTGGCTTCCTTCAGACCCAAACCGCAAGCTTCTTTAACAGCCTTTACTACCTGAAGTTTAGCAGCACCAGCATCAACGAGAACTACGTCGAACGACGATTTCTCTTCTGCGCCACCTGCTGCACCACCAGCTGCGGGACCAGCAGCAACAGCAACAGCTGCAGCGGCGGGCTCAATACCATACTCGTCCTTGAGGACTGTTGCCAACTCGTTTACTTCCTTTACTGTCAAATTTACCAATTCTTCAGCGATAGCTTTAATATCTGCCATTTTATTCTAAGTTTTAATTGTTTTTAATATAAGTATTGTTGATTGACTTTTAATTGAACTCCCTCAGGAACACTGTTTCATCTATGCCACAAGAGGAAGGTTCAACGAATTATTCAGGACGTTCGCCCAAGGTTTTAAGCACACCATGAATGGTATTGCCACCTGATTGAAGAGCAGAGATAACGTTCTTTGCGGGTGATTGCAGCAAGGCCACAATATCGGCGATAACTTCGTTCTTGCTCTTAAGAGCTACCAGCTCGTCAAGTTTGTCGGCTCCTACGTAGAAGCTTTCTTCAGCGTATGCTGCCTTGAGAGCGGGAATCCCCTCTTTCTTATAGTCCTTCAGCAGTTTTGCAGGTTCGTTAGCAACCGTGGTGAACATGATTGCAGTCGTTCCTTTCAAGGTGCCGTACAAAGGTTCGAAATCAATATCTGAAGCCTCAAAAGCTTTGTGCAGAAGGGTATTCTTCACAACAGAAAGCTTAATTTCCCTCTTGAAGCAAGTTGCGCGCAACTTGGTTGTTGCCTCAGCGTTAAGCCCGGCAAGATCTACAAGATAGAAATGAGGATACTCTTTCAGCTTCTTACCAAGTTCTACAATGATAGTATCTTTTACTTCTTTCTTCATTTTACAAAACTTTTAGAGTTATTCAACTGATTTCGGATCAATCTTGATACCCTTACTCATTGTGCTTGAAATAAAGATACTCTTGAGATATGTACCTTTAGCAGCAGCAGGCTTCAGTTTGACTACAGTAGAAACGAATTCCTTTGCATTCTGATAGATCTGCTCAGGTGTGAAAGACACTTTACCGATTGACGTATGGATGATACCCGCCTTGTCAACTTTAAAATCGATCTTACCGGCCTTAATATCTTTTACTGCCTTAGCTACATCCATTGTTACCGTACCGCTCTTGGGGTTAGGCATGAGTCCGCGAGGACCGAGAATACGACCTACAGAGCCGACCTTACCCATACAAGAAGGCATAGTAATAATGACATCGATGTCGGTCCAACCGCCTTTGATCTTTTCGATATACTCGTCAAGACCTACATAGTCGGCTCCGGCCTCCTTGGCTGCAGCCTCAGCGTCCGGCGTACACAAGCAGAGAACACGAGTAACCTTACCGGTTCCATTGGGCAACGTCACCACACCGCGAACCATCTGATTGGCCTTACGCGGGTCAACGCCTAAACGAACGTCGATATCGACAGAAGCATCAAACTGAGTTGTCGTAACTTCTTTGACCAACTCTGCAGCCTCTTTCAACGTATAGGCCTTCCCTGCTTCAATCTTATCAGCTACTGATTTTTGCTTTTTTGTCAGTTTACTCATTTTCTTAATTGAAGTTTAATTATTTACCAGGGAACTCCCCGTTGACAGTGATACCCATACTTCTTGCTGTTCCAGCGATAAGCTTCATGGCAGACTCCACCGTAAAACAGTTCAAGTCTTTCATTTTATCTTCAGCGATCACCTTGATCTGCTCCCATGTCACAGAAGCTACCTTCTGACGATTTGGCTGAGCAGAGCCACTCTTCACCTTAGCAATTTCTTTCAACTGCACTGCTGCGGGAGGAGTTTTAAGCTCAAAGCTGAATGACTTATCCGTATAGTAAGTGATAACGACCGGAATAACCTTTCCCGCCTTATCCTGGGTTCTGGCGTTGAACTCTTTGCAGAATCCCATAATGTTGATACCCTTAGAACCCAAAGCGGGACCTACGGGAGGTGAAGGATTCGCAGCGCCACCTTTAATCTGTAATTTGATTAATCCAGCAACTTCTTTAGCCATTTTTGTTGATATTAAAATTTGGATTTTTGAAGACTCTCTGTGCCCGTAACTGCACGTCAGCCTTCTTTTTCAACTTGCATAAAACCTAACTCCAAGGGCGTTTTACGTCCAAAGATCTTGACCATCACTTTCAGCTTATGCTTCTCGGCGTTCACCTCTTCGATGATACCAGAGAAACCGCTAAAAGGTCCATCTACCACTTTCACTGTTTCGTCCACGACGTAAGGAATGGCAATACCATTTTCCAACTCCGTGTTCTCTGCAGCTCCAAGCATACGGTTGATATCAGATTGTGGTACGGGTGAGGGCGAATCCAAACCGCCAAGGAAACCCAGAACATTCGGCATGAATCTCAAAGCATGTGCCACCTCTCCTTTTAAGTCGGCTTCGACAAACACGTATCCGGGAAGACTGATCTTCTCTTTCTCAACACGTTTGCCATTACGCAACGACGCCTGCTTCTCCATAGGTATCAAAACCTGAAAAACACGCGACTGGAGCAACGGGTTATGTTTCATTTCCGCCTCGATGTATTCTTTCACCTTGGCTTCTTTTCCACTAACAGCACGAAGCACATACCAATTTTTCAATGTCTCTGCCATCTTTCCTCTAAGCGATTAATGTGGATAGACCGTACCCATAACAAACCTAAACGCGCTATCCATAATGAACACCACAACTGCAATGACAAGGGAAGCAGATAATACAACCATTGCACTGTGAGTAAGTTCGGCACGCGTAGGCCAAGTAGTATTATGCGCAAGCTCGCTGTAACAAGCCTTGCTATAGTTTACTATCTTTTTAAACATATTATCTTCTTGTTTGCACGGGAAGGAGGACTCGAACCCACGACCCTCGGTTTTGGAGACCGATGCTCTACCAACTGAGCTATTCCCGTAAAAAGATTCCCGCAACCCGAGTTACGGGAATCCCGATATTGAATATAGCCGAAGCTATGATTATTCAATAATTTCGGTAATCTGGCCTGCACCTACCGTACGTCCACCTTCGCGGATAGCGAAACGGAGACCTACATTCAGGGCAACTGCGTAGATAAGATCTACTGTGATCTCTACGTTATCGCCAGGCATTACCATCTCTACGCCTTCGGGAAGAGTGATTTCACCGGTACAGTCCATCGTACGCAGATAGAACTGAGGACGATACTTGTTACCGAATGGTGTATGACGACCACCTTCTTCTTTCTTCAGAACGTATACAGAAGCCTTGAACTTCTTGTGAGGTTTGATCTGACCCGGATGGCAAAGCACCATACCGCGCTTGATTTCATTCTTATCGATACCACGGAGCAACAGACCTACGTTGTCACCAGCTTCACCCTCTTCGAGCAGCTTGCGGAACATTTCAACACCTGTTACAACGCACTTCTTGTCTTCACCGAGACCGAGCAACTCAACTTCGTCGCCCACTTTCACTTTACCCGTTTCGATACGACCCGTAGCAACGGTACCACGACCAGTGATCGAGAACACGTCTTCAACAGGCATCAAGAAAGGTTTGTCCACTTCACGAGGAGGCAGAGGAATCCAAGTATCAACGGCATCCATCAATTGCATTACCGAATCAACCCACTTGTCAACACCGTTTAGTGCACCAAGGGCAGAACCACGGATGATAGGAGTATTGTCGCCATCGTACTCGTACTGATCGAGCAGCTCGCGCATTTCCATCTCAACGAGTTCCAACATTTCTTCGTCTTCCACCATATCGCACTTGTTCAGGAAAACAACCAACTTCGGAACGTTTACCTGACGAGCGAGCAACACGTGTTCGCGAGTCTGAGGCATAGGACCGTCAGTGGCAGCAACTACGATAATGGCACCGTCCATCTGAGCAGCACCCGTTACCATGTTCTTCACATAGTCGGCGTGACCCGGACAGTCAACGTGTGCATAGTGGCGGTTAGCCGTTTCGTACTCGATGTGAGCGGTGTTGATGGTGATACCACGCTCTTTTTCTTCGGGGGCGTTGTCAATCTGGTCGAAAGACTTAATCTCTTCAGAACCGAAGCCCTTCTCATGGAGAACCTTAGAAATGGCAGCGGTCAAGGTGGTCTTACCGTGGTCTACGTGACCAATAGTACCAATGTTTACATGCGGTTTGGTACGCACAAATGTCTCTTTAGCCATAGCTTTTGTTTTTTATTTATGAATTGATTTATCAAATGGTTTTCCAATGCAAAAAGAACCCGTGATAGAGCTGTAACTGAGAGTTGAACTCAGGACCTCTTCCTTACCAAGGAAGTGCTCTACCACTGAGCTATTACAGCATTGGTTAGAGCGGAAAACGGGGCTCAAACCCGCGACCCCCAGCTTGGAAGGCTAGTGCTCTATCAACTGAGCTATTTCCGCATTTTAGCATCTCTCCTCACGACATACAGGCAACGGTCTGCATTCAGAATGAAAAGAAGCTTTTTTGAAACTTCTACTGAAGTGGGTGGTGATGGATTCGAACCACCGAAGTCGAAAGACAGCAGATTTACAGTCTGCCCCATTTGGCCACTCTGGTAACCACCCGTTATTTTATTAATAATGTGTCAGAACGCGTTTCGCGACCTTGAGCCTCTTGTCGGATTCGAACCAACGACCCCGAGATTACAAATCACGTGCTCTGGCCAACTGAGCTAAAGAGGCAAATCCCTTGCAGCCGTCTGGCAAAGCACGTAGGACATGTTCTAAAGACGGCTGCAAAGGTAGAGAATATTTTTTACTCGCCAAAACTTTTCGAATGTTTTTTTAGTGCTCGCGCTGTTTTTCCTTTATTTTAGTGAGCTGCACTTTCAGCGAGTCGACACACTGATCGATGCTTTCTTCAAAGGTGTCGCAGATTTTTTCCACAAAGACGTTATTACCGGGAAGCACCACCGAGACGCTCGCCTGTTTATTCATGGCCGTAGCGGGCTTGACTACTTTCAGTGAAACCTCCACTTTCTGTATCTGCTCGTAGGCTTTTTCCAGTTTCATCACTTTCTTTTCGATAAAGGCCTGCAACTGTTCCGTAGCATCAAAATGGATCGCTTGAATTTTGATTTCCATCATATGTCCTCCTATTTTTAAAGGTTATGCCCGTGGATGGGCTTGATTGTAAACTTTCTTCAACTGCTCGAAGGTGGTGTGCGTATAGATTTCGGTGGTAGAGAGACTCTCGTGCCCCAGCAGTTTCTTAACGCTCTCCAGTCCGGCTTCATGGTTCAGCATCGCCGTGGCAAAGGTATGACGCAGCACATGCGGCGATTTTTTCTTCAACGTGGTTACTTTCGAAAGTCCCTCTTGCACCTTTCGTTGCACCAGGCTTCTTGTCACCCGCGCTCCATCTTCTGTAACGAAGAGGGCACTACTCTGCCTGGGTGCGATCTTGTCGCGCAATGCGATGTAGCGTTTCAACCCGTTTGCCAGTTCTTCGCCAAAGGGGATGAGCCGTTGTTTGCTGCGTTTGCCCGTCACCTTCATCACTTGATTAACGAAATCCACATCGGGATTGTCGAGTCCCACCAATTCTGCCAGTCGTATGCCTGTAGTATAAAAGGTGAGAATCATGGTATAGGCCAACACTTCTTTGAAGCTCTCGCCGCAGGGGATGTCGTCGAGCAACCGGTTCATCTCTTTTTCGCGCACAAACTGCGGCAGCGGGCGCGCTCGTTTCGGCCCTACCACTTTCTGCATCGGGCTTTTCTCTACCCATCCTCGCATCAGAGCAAAACGATAAAAAGAACGCAATGCGCTCAGTCGTCTGTTGACCGAGGTGGCATTGCATCCTTTGTCCATCATGCTCTCCATCCAATCACGAATGATGTCGGCGTCTACCGTCTCCCAGGAGAGCTGTGTATCTTTGTTCTTGAAATGCGTTTCGAACGCACGCAAATCGTCTCCGTAACTCAATACGGTGAGTGCAGAGCGGTTCAGTTCAAACTGCAAATAGTCTAAAAACGCATCTATCATCATACGCATTGCCGAGGGAATAAAAGTATTTCGGCAACGAATTTACGAAAAAGCGTTCAGACTTCCAAATTTTTCAGCGACAAATTAGTCTTCCATTGTACGGAGCTTCTGCACGTAGACAGCCCGTTCCATCTTGAGTCTTTTAAGTACAGAGGGTTTGTCGAACTGCTGACGAGCACGAAGCTCTTTCACTACGCCTGTTTTTTCAAACTTTCTCTTGAACTTTTTCAAAGCTCTCTCGATGTTCTCGCCATCTTTTACGGGTACAATAATCATGTTTTGTCTTTTTATTTTTTAATGTTTAACTTTTTCGATTTCTTGGGTTGACGTTATAAAACGCGGGTGCAAAATTACATCTTATTTTCTTAACGAACAAGTTTTTAGGCTAATTTTTACAGGCTGTCGTTTTTCATCGAAAGTGGATCTCTGCTTCATCGCCACAGAGATGGGGGCTGTTTTTCGAACATTCTACAATTGTTTGAAAACCAATAGTTTATAAAACCGTTTTCAAACGCTTAGCTTTTACACGCCATTTACTTAGCTTTCGCATCGCGTTTTCTTAGCTTTTGCCACTCAAAAGCTAAGAGTTGGGAAAGCGATGGGAATGGAGATCTGAGCATTGACCATCAAGAATGGATGGAGAAGAGCAACTGCAACAAAAAAAGAACTGATCACGCACACGGCGTATCAGTTCTTTTTGGGTTGAGCCTTTATGAGTTTCAGGTTCTCTGCTCAATGGGCCATTGTTCAGTCTCGATTGTCACTTCATTGGCTTATTTGGCGAATTTGAGATTGGCTGTGCCGGTTTTCAGCACGTATACGCCTTGAGGCAACGTGGCAACAGAGAGGCTGCGCGTGGCTTTCTCACTGAGTAGAAGGGTGCCTTGCAGGTCGTATACCTGCGCATCAAGGGGACGTGAGAAGCTGAAGAGCTGTCCCTGACGCGTCACAGCAGCATCGTCGGTGACGGTACGCACGCCGGTGGTCTCGTCGACATCGAAAGCCGAGTAGGTGATCATTGTGCTGTTTTGCGTTGCTGAGACAATTTGGTTGTGGTTATTGGCCAGGGCATAAACGAAGGAGTCATCACCTTTGCGCAAGGTTCCGTCAGCTTTCACGGCGTAAACCAGGGCGATAGAGGGTGTGTGATGGGTGGTTTCTTCGGCATAAGCGGCTGCGAGCAGTTTGCCGTCTACGGCTACCAGACTGGTGAGCACTTCGCGATTTTTCTTGGCATCGCCGTCGTCGAAGTTGCTGGTGGCTACCCAACGCACGGCATTGGTGCTGCGGCTGATGGCTGCCACGAAGATGTCCGACCCGCCTTTAAAGGTTTTGTTCATACCGAAAACAGCGGGTTGGTTGAACGTTCCGCCCACGTAGACATTGTCGTTGTCGGCAGTCATGGCGCTCAGGAGGTTGTAGTTGGTTTCCACGTCGGTGAAGGTGGAGTGGAAAGCGGTGTTGAAGGTCGTAGCAGCAGAGACTTCGGAGAAGATAAAACCGTGCTCTCTTTTTCCGCTGGTCTCGCCGAAAGAGAAGGATTCGGTTTTGTTGGGCGAGGTGAGTTTTACCTTTCCCGTAGCCACGAAAGCGGCGTAGAGTTTGCTGTCGGCCACAGTGAAGTTAACGCTTTCGGGGCGTGTCATGTTCTCTGCACCGGCGTTGTCGAAGGTGAGGGCCAGCTCTTCTTTGAGATTCCTCAAGGTGGCAGCATCTACCGAGTAGACGCCCATGCGGGGAATGCTGACGTACATGAAGCCGGCATAGAGAAAATAGCTGCCTTCGAGGTTTTTGCCGTCGAGCGTGCTCTGGCCGGTGTACTCGGCAGAGAAGTAAAGACGGTTGTTGGCCCACATCACTTTATTGGATAGGAAGTAGGTGGCTTCGGCGTCTTCGTAGTACATGCCCGAGTTGGCGATGTCGCTTTTCACGGCCGGAACGACGGTTTTGTGGGCCAGAAGCTTGCCGTCTTTGTCGTATTTGACAAGGAAGAACGATGTGCGGTTATCGTCATCGGTTTTCCCATTGATGGTTACTTCGGTGTTGTTGACCGCATTGGTGAGCTTCACCGCTTTGGCAAAGGTACCCACGGCATAGACATTGCCGTCGCCATCGGCGGTGATGGCGGTGATGCGGGCGGCTCCTTTGAGGGCGACAGCCCAGCATTCGTTGCCGGCGGCATCGAGTTTGCCGATGAAAGCACTGGTGGCGATGTTCTCCAACTCCTTCCCTCCGAAGAGGATCTCGGTGTTGAAGGCTCCGGCTACGTAGGTGCTTCCGTCGCTGGAGACGGCTACGGGGGCTGTACGGACGGCCTTACTGGACAGGTCGAAGGCTTCGACGATTTTCGTCCACTTCAGGGTTCCGAACGATGTGGCTTGCAGGGCGGATGCCACAAGGGCAAGACTTAAACTCAGTAGGATTCTTTTCATACTCTGTTCTCCTTCAATTGATGGTTTGTGAAATATAATAATTGTATACGCCCAGCGTCGCGAGGTGCGACGTTTGGCGTTGATGTCAGTGTTCAAGCTTTTCGATTCCGGGGTTGGCCTCGAGGGCTTCGGTGGGGAATCGTAGGGTGTAGCGCCGGTCGTTGGGGGCAAGGGTGTAGGTGTTGGTGCCGTAGGTCTTTTGCAAGAGCGGACGGGTAGTGCGGCGCAAGTCGAACCATCGATGGCCTTCGAAGGCGAGTTCGCGAGCGCGTTCGTCGTAGATGTAGTTGATGAGGTCGGCCTGCGAGAGAGCGTCTACAGCGGTGGCGTGGAGGGTGTAGAAGGCGGCTGTGTAACGTTTCTTCATCAGGGTCTTGAGGTAATCGCGGGCCTGGGCGAGCGATCCGAGTTGGGCAGCGGCTTCTGCAGCGATGAGATAGAACTCGGCCGATCGGAAAGTGCTGTGCTGTTCGCCTCCACCGCCTTTCCGCAGCAGAGTGGTGGTGGAGGAGACGGCGTTGAAGTAATGGGCTTTGCGGCGGTCGCCCGACCGATAGAGGGCCAACAACTCGTCTGAAACGCGACCGGCACGGGCGTAGGTGGGTGTCATCACTTGTTCGAGGGCTACAATATTCTCGGCCGACTTATAACTGGTGGGCAGCAGAGCCGAAGAGAGGGTGAGATCTTCCAGGGCAGGATGGGCGGCGATCACTTGTTGCGCAGCGGCGAGTGCTCCCGTCCAGTCGGCTTGATACAGGGCGAGCCGAGCTTTGAGGGCCTTTGCCGAGATGGTGTTGAAACGGTAATTGAGACCTGTGGGCCACTCTACTTTGTTCATCAGTATGGCAGCACTGTCTATATCGCGTTCTACCTGGGTGTAGACTTCGGCCAACGAGCTGCTCTTGGGCACCAGATTCACGTCTGCCGAGAGCATGAGCGGAACGGCTCGGGCTGTGTCGGGACGCACCGTAGTGTAGGGCGGGGCGTAAAGATTGGCCAATAGGAAGTGGCAATAGGCACGCATCATGTAGGCTTCACCAACGAGTTGCCGACGGTCGGGCTCGGAAATCTGCGTCATGGTGTAGCGGTTGGCGATGAGGGTGTTGGCAATGTAGATGGCGTGATAGTATCGACGCCAACCCAGGGAGACGGTGGTGGCCTGCGGGGCTTGGTCGTTCCAAGCCCAAAGATCGAAGAAGGCACTGAGATCTTCGCTGCTGGTGGTGGAGGCATCGAGCGTCATCTCGTCACTGCGAAAGGAGACCAGGCCTCGGTCTTCGGGAAAGTTCTTATACTCGGTGGTGAGCAATGCCCGATATTCTTCGCCGGTTTCGGCGATGACTCTGCCCGTAGGACGAATGTCGAGAAACTTGTCGCACGAGCTCATCACACCCACGAGACAAAGGAAAAGGACTAATCGAAAACTTTTCATAATGGAGAATGGATAATTGACAATTGATCATTCATTTTCTTGGAGGGAGGGTTCTGTCGTTGACAGCATCCATTAGGGAATCTCCGCAGCCGTTCTGTCACTGACAGAAGTATCAGGGAGTCTCCGCCACTCGGTATCAGAACTGCACGTTCACCCCAAAGATAAAACTCTTGGATAACGGCTGAGCAAAGGGGTTTCCCATCGTCTCGGGGTCGAGATAGTTGTCGTAATTGCTGGCAATGACGAACAGATTGCGAGCTTCGACCGAGAGCGACGCACTGCGGATGCCCACCTTCGAGAGCCAAACTCGGGGCAGCTTGTAACCCAGACGCAGACTTTGCAGACGACCGTAGCTGTTGTTGCGTACCCAGGTGTCGAGCATACTATATAGGTTGAACTCGGAGTAGCGGATGTATTCGGCCGCGCGTGCACCGGCAGTCATCAGCGCGGGGAAGGTGCCGGTGGAATGAGCGGAGGTCCAACGGCGGAGAATGTCGCGGTTGGTGTTGAGCCCACGGTCGTAGTTGGCCGGCGAATAGGTAGGTTGCACGCGTACCTTCATACCAAGATTGAAGATGAAGTTCAGGCCCAACTGCCAGTCGCGGTAATCAAAGGTCTGGGTCAGTCCGCCGGAAACTTTCGGGTCGGCCGTACCCATATATTGATATTGAGCGCGTTGCTGTTCGGCGGTGAGCGTGCTGGCTCCGTGGGCGTTGAGTTTGAGTAGCTGTTGAGCTGTTACCTTTTGCCCATCGGCGGTAAGGAAAAGGGGGTAGCCATCGGCATCGAGACCGGCCGTTCGGTAGGCGAAAATGGCTCCCACAGGATAGCCTTCACGCCCGGGATAGGTGGCGTTCTGAGCCACCGTCTCACGCAATACACGGTTGGTGTTGAAGCCCAAATTCACACTGGCGTGCCAGGTGAAGTGCTTTGTGCGGAGCGGACGTGTGGAAAGAGCTACTTCGAGACCCTCATTCTTCATGCTGGCCCAGTTGATAATCGTAGAGGAAAAGCCCGTTTCGAGCGGTAACATACGCGTTCCGATAAGGTCGGTACTCTTTCGATAATAATAGTCGAGCGTCAGATTTACGGCGTTGTCCAGCAGACTGAGGTCGAGTCCGAGGTTGATATTGCTCGTCTTCTCCCAACGCAGATTGGGGTTGGGAGCCGTCTCAGCGGTGATATTGGTCTCGATATAGCCGGGCAGAACGGCTGTGCGACTGAACGTGCCGATAAGATAGGGCGAGGTGTTCTTGTCGATGTTGCCTTGCAAACCGTAGGAGAGACGCAGGGCAAGATTGTCGATCCACTTCGTGGCGCGGGTCTTGCGTAAGAAGGGTTCGTTGGAGATGCGCCACAGTCCGCTCACAGAGTAGAGCGGCAGAAAGCGATATTTCTTGGCCACTCCGAATACGTCTGAGCCGTCCCATCGAATGCTTCCGCCCAGGGTGTAACGCGCCAACAACGTGTACGAGCCCGTGGCAAACCACGAAACATAGGCGTTTTCCTGATAGGTTTCGCGGTGGAGGGGATATTGCCGAGCCAGATCTTCGGTGGGGAAAAGCACGGGTTGCGTGGTGAGTGTGCGAGCATCATAGCCGTAGGCGGCCGAGTAGAGCGACGAGCTTTTCAGGCGGCGCACCTCTGTTCCGGCCATCAATTCGAGGTCGTGCACGGTGTCAAACCGACGGGCAAACTCGGCCATCGCCTTCCAGGTCCACTGCCGACTATGTCCCTCCGTCTGCTTGTGCATGCCACCCGTAGGTAGAAAGGTGCGCTTGCCGTCGGGATAGGCGTAGGTGGCGAAGAGTTTTTCCTTGCGCATGGCGTAGCTGTTCTCGCCGGCATAGCGTTCGAGCGAGTAGCCGTCCTGCTGATAACCCAGCTGCGTGGTAAACTTGAGGCTGCTGTTCAGCTTGAGTTCAGCGTCAAGAATGAGCATCAGCGAGCGGTCGGTGCGGCGGTTCGAGGTGTTGGCTCGTTCTTCAAAGATATTGAAGTCGAGCGAAGAATCTTCACGACCTTGAATATTGGTGTCGTAACGGTAGTTGCCGGCGGCATCGAAGGGCTGAAAGTAGGGATTGGCCTGTCGCGAGTAGTACACGGGATTGGTAAAACCGTTCGTGTCGGTGAGGTAACTGCGTTGCTTACGACGGTTGGCAAAGACGGAGGCACCGAGTCGAAGCATCCGGTTGACGCGGTAATTGGTTTTGAGCGTCAGGTTGAACCGGTCGTTGCTCACGCCACGCACAGTGCCCATTTCGTCGTAGTAGCCCAACGAGGTATAGTAGTCGGCTCGCTCGCTACCACCCGATAGGCTTACGTGGTGTTCCTGATTCGTCACAGGACGGAAGAGAATCTCATTCCATGGGGTGTCAATACCACGCAGAGCATTGATTTGCTGTTGTGCCGTGGAGCTCAGTGCGGCCCATCCTCCCCCTTTGTAAGCTGCCGTTTCGCCAAGGGCGGAAAGAATCTGGGCCACGCCGCCCTTGCCCTCGCGATAGGTGTAAGGACTGCGAAGGAGTTCGAGTTCGAGGTTCACTTTCTCGTCGGCCGTGAGCAGGTTGAGCCGGTCGAGACTCGTTCGGGGCGAGTGGGTGAGCTTGGCTGAGTAGGTGACTGCCGGCCGTCCATCTCGCCCGCGTTTAGTAGTGATCACAATCACGCCATTAGCGGCTCGCGCACCGTAGATGGCCGTTGCAGCAGCATCTTTCAGCACAGTGATATTCTCTATGTCGGCAGGGTTGATGCCAGCCACTGAGGTTTGGTAGATGTTGTCGATGTCTTTAAGGTCTTCCATGGTGGGAATATCAGTTCCTTCAAGGGGCATTCCGTCGAGCACCCAAAGAGGCTCCTGCGATCCGTTGAGCGAGGCTGTTCCGCGGATGCGAATCTTCACCGGTGCACCCGGTGCGCCCGAAGCAGTGACTGCCGTCAGCCCGGCGATTTGTCCCGACAGGGCTTGGTCGATACTTTTCACGGCACCTACTTTCTCGGTGGAGATGTCTACCGAGGTGACGGCGGCGGTGAGTTTGCGGCGGTCGATTTTCTGATAGCCCGTCACAACCACTTCGTTCACAGTTCGGGCATCGGATTTTAGTTGTATGCGATAGTGATTCTGTCCGTCGACGAGGAGTACTTCCTGGGTTTCGTAGCCTAAGTAGCGCACGGTGAAACGGTTCACTTTCGCATCCACGGAGAGGGTAAACCGACCTTCATAATCGGTCACGGCTCCTGTTTGGACCTTCGCGCCGGGCACAGCTACTGAGATGGTGGCACCAGGCAGCGGGTCGTTATTGGCGTTAGCTTCCACCACCACGCCTGTGATGACACGTTGCGCCCACAGATTCGGCGCAAGGGCCAGAAGGAGAAGAATCGTCAGTTGTTTCATATCGTTTATGCTGTTTGTTTGAATGATGCGGGGTAAGATTTTTTATCCCGGAGGTTGGAGAACTTATTTCAGACTCATTTTCCCATCTCATAGACCGTTTTATCCATTTCTTTTGCCGGTTTTAGTCGTCTCGTAGGCCGTGTTGCCCATTCTTTATTCTATGAGCCTACGTTCCCTTTCTTTACTTGCGCAACCCCAGAGCGGTTTGGATGCGAAGCGACACATCTTCGTAGTGCAGGCGGGCAGCGGTATTGGCTGTGGTCAGACGCGAGCGCAGCAGTTGGAGAATGCGAAGTAGTTCGCCGCGTTTTACGCTAATGGCATCGCTCACACGGGTAGCCTGACTGCCGGTAAGCTCGATGATGCGCGACGCACTGCTCAGCTCGCGGGGATGGAACAGCGTGCAGGGCTCGTTGGCTGAGGTGCCGTATCGTGAGACAGACCCGGCAGCAAGTTTTTTATTTAGCTTGACACCCTCTTGCTCAGCAGCTGCGGTGATGAGGGCATCGACAAAGTTTTTCTGCAAACTGCGTTCGGCAATGTCGGGGTTACGACCGGCGATAGTGGAGCGGAAGATGTGACGGTGGAGCCGGTCGACGAGTTCGATGGCGGTGAAGGCCTGTGCAGAACCATTCTGTCGCTCGTTCTCGAGCATGCGTACCAGTCGGTTGTTATCCAACAAATCCCACAGAATGTAGCTCTGCTGATTGGTGAGCGAATAGGCTGGCGACATCTCTTGCACACCCACCGGAGTGCGACGATTGATGTAGGTATATTGCGTGAGGGGCGCGGCGAAGAGCCAGGGTTGAGCACTGAGCACCTCATCCATCAGGAATTGCACAGCTCGTTCCTGCCGTTCGCGGGGCACGAAGCTGAAGGTTCGCTGCCCATCACCCACAGTAGTGTTCTCGATGTACATGCCACCCACGTTGGCCAGCACGTGATAAGCGTAGAGACTCCATTGGAAGATGATGGCGGCGTAGAGACGCGAGGCATCATCATAGGTTTGACCCGGTCGGCCCGTCGTCGTCCATTTCACGATGTTGGGCACGATACGTTTAAGGTTAGCGATACCATATCGGGCCGATCGCATCGCATCATCACCCAAGTCCTCGCTCAAGGCGCGTGGATCGATGGCCGTCCGCTGGTTTTGCGCCTCACTGTAGCGATATTCTCTACTCTGATGTTTTTGCAAAAATGTAAAGAGAGGTTGATCGGCTTGCTCTTCATTGGGGAACCAACGATAACCCCATTCTATGGCCATGAGGTCGTAAGGGCCAATGGCAGGAGTCGTAACCTTCACGCCGTCACCGGGTTGTGCCACGTAGTTGAAACGCGCATAATCCATGATAGAGGCCGAGGTCCCACCCATGCGACGGGTGAAGTGGGGAGAACGCAGCGAATCAGTGGGGTAAGCGTCAGAGGCACGCATGTTGTGCCGCAGTCCCAGCGAGTGTCCCACCTCGTGGCAGGCCACAAAACGCGCGGCGGCTCCGATGAGACTGTCGGGTAGAACGGGTTGGCGCGCGGCCGGGTCGTAGGCAGAGGTCTGCACCATCAACCACTCCTTGAGCAACGACCGCACGTTATGCCACCAGATAACATCAGCTTTGAGAATCTCACCCGTACGCGGATCGATAACAGAAGGCCCCATGGCGTTGGCTTTCTCAGAGGCATCGTACGTCAGGACGGAGTATTTCACGTCGTCACCCTCGGCCGCCATACTGTCGGTATACGCCTTCACCTGAACGGCATTCTTAAAGCCGGCCCGCTCGAAGGCGCGGTTCCAATCCAGAATACCACGTTCAATATAGGGACGCAGATTGCGAGGAACAGTGCGGTCGATATAAAAAGTGATGGGCTGACGTGGCTCAACCAGTTCGCCACGCAGATAGGCCGCGGTGTCGATAGGCTCCAATCGCCAACGGGTGATGTAGTTTCGAGTGGTCACCTCGGGCTGATCGTCGCCATACTGCAAACGAGGCGTAGTGAAATAGCCCACTCGCTGACTCTCTACTCTACCCGCCATGGGATGCTCGGGCAGCAGAATGAGCGACGAGCTCACCACCACCGTAATATGAGTCTTACTCTTTCCCTCGTGTACTACTGTGGTCAGCTCCGACGTGGCCGCCACGTTTCCCTCGTAAGCCTTCATACTCAGGATGCGCGAGAGTTCGCTATTGGCACTTGTACCGAGGTTGATGAGATTAAAAACATCGTTCAGACTATTGTCCTTACCGTTGAAGAGGTCGGTGACTTTCACCACCACCGAAGCCGAATCTCGACTCACTCCCTCCACTTTCAGACTGGCTATGAGCGGATTAATATAATTATCGCGCACCGAAAGAGCCATCGCCTGTCCTTCCATCACTTCGGGCGTGGGGCGTTGTTCGCGAATATTGAGCCGACCGAGTTGGCGTTCCCATTCCAAGACAATAGTTTTATTCTCGTAGTTAATACCTTTGTTCACACCAGCTTCGTTCAGTTCGGCCGGCACCTGGAGCAGTTTATTCGATACCAAGAACTGCCTGCCGAGCAGTTGTTTCGGTATCTCAAGATAATATTGATCGTCTTTCTTGATGACGTTCATCAGTCCTTGCAAAGCCAGTGTGTCACGGCCCGTGAGCTTATGATAGGCCGACGGAGCCGGAACCTCTCTCTTCTTCTTACGCAAGAACCACGACTGCTCGAGCAATCCGAACGTACTTGACAAGGCGGGAATGGAAATACCCGCAACCAGGAAGGCAACCAAAAGCGTTTCTTTCTTCTTCATTTTCTATAACGACAGTTATTACTGTTCAACCAGAGTCTGTCCCAGATACCGACAGAACTCATTTTTTCATAAAGTGCAAAAGTAATAAAAAGTCAACAGAAAAACGCACTCTACCTTACAAAAGTAAGGAAAATGCGTTTCAAGTTCTCTTTAAGAATCGATTTTCCACCAAGAAGATGTGGTCGTGGCAGCTTGCTTTTATCAACGGCACCATCTGCCTCTACTTCCCGCTCTCATCGCGTCAACGGCTTCGTGGCTTCTTTTAGCCAGACTTGTTCTTCCGGTTCGAGGTGTGGAGAAAGAACCTCCTCCACTCGGCGATGATAGTGATTGAAGAACGCCAATTCGTCGTCGCTGAGCAGAGAGACGATAATGGGCGTGGTGTCGATGGGACACAGGGTAAGCGAATCGAACTCAAGGAATGCACCAAACTCGGTTGTCTTCCCGGGAATGGTGAGCAATGTGTTTTCGATACGCACGCCGAAACGCCCCGGAAGATAAACGCCGGGTTCGTCCGTGATGGTCATACCGGCATGAAAAGCAGCCGGTCGCCACTCCATTCGCACCTGTTGCGGTCCTTCATGCACGTTGAGATAGGCACCGACACCATGGCCGGTACCATGAAAATAGTTCAAACCCTCGCGCCACAAAGCCTGCCTTGCCAGGATGTCGAGTTGCGTTCCGGTGGTACCGTCTGGAAATTTGCACATCGCCAATTGCAGAAATCCTTTCAGAACCAGCGTATAGACACGCCGCTGCTCATCGGTAATCGGGCCCAAGGCGATGGTCCGTGTGATGTCGGTCGTACCGTCTTCATACTGTGCTCCGCTGTCGATGAGCACCCATCCGCGAGGCTCTACAACCGCATCCGTCTCGGCAGTAGCTTCGTAATGCACGATAGCACCATGGGCTTCGTAGCCCACGATGGTGTCAAATGAGACCCCTCGGAAGAGCGGTTGACTGGCACGCAGCGACGTGAGTTTCTCGTCGAGTGTCCTTTCGGTCTGTCCTCCAGCCTTAACTGCCGGCTGAAGCCACCGCAGAAACTTAACCATCGCAATGCCATCTTTAAGCATCGCCTGGCGGAAGCCACGTATCTCGGCCTCGTTTTTCACAGCTTTCATCTCGGCCACGGGTGATGTTTCGAATATCACTTCCTGACAAGCCACTTGCCGAGCAAGGGTATAACAGGTGGCGGTGGGATCGATCAGGATGTTATATTCGCTATAATGCCGAAGTCCGTCGGCCACATTTTCGTAATCGTCGACATCCACTCCTTGCTCCGTTAGATAAGACAAGATCTCGGCCGAGAGCTTCACCTTATTTATATATAACGTCGTGCGATGGGATGAAATGAGCAGATAGGCCACGAAGACAGGATTACAATGCACGTCGCAACCTCGCAGATTGAGAGTCCAGGCAATGTCGTCGAGAGTAGAAAGGAGGGTTCCATCGGCATGAAGGCTGCGCAAGGCTTGACGAATTCTCTTGAGTTTGGAACGTGTTTCTTCGCCGGAGAGTTCTATCGGTTGCATTTCTACAGGCCGGGTAGGAATCTCGGGGCGGTCTTTCCATAGTGTTTCGAGAGGGTCGAAGTTGGTTCTGACAGTGAATCCGCCCCGCTTCCGAAGATCCTGTTTCAGTTCGCACACCTCCTGGTAGGTGTTGGTCATTCCATCGAGTCCCACTTCGGTGCTGTCGCTCTCGCGCAGTTCTTCTGCCAGCCACTGGGCAATGGAGGGCGTACCGGCCATTCGCTGCTTCATGAGGCGAAACTCTGTGCCGGTCAATTGTTCTTCGGCGGCAATGAAATAGCGAGAGTCTGTCCACAGAGCGGCGGCAGTCTGCGTGACGACAGCCGTGCCTGCCGATCCACTGAAGCCCGAAATCCACTCGCGCCCTTTCCAATGGTCGGGCACATATTCGCCGCTGTGTGGGTCGGTACTGGGAAAGATGAATGCCGCGAGATGTTCTCGGCGCATCCGTTCGCGAAGGGCGTCGAGCCGTTGGTCGATGGTTTTCATATCTGTTTCTTACGATTGGGTTTCTACGGCGAAGATAGAAAATACTTTCTCAAAGGCATCGAAAGTGCATCTTCAAAACTTTTCTCTATACATTAATTATATAGCGACTCTCCGAATATTACTTTTTTTAACACCACTACCGTGCAAGTTCCTGTGATTCTGCGTTTATAGGGGTGAATATCAACAATAAGTTTAACTCAAAAATCAACAAAATGAAGACAGTAACTCTGTTTAAATCTATGACAATGGGCCTATGTTGCCTTTCTTCAATGATGTTTTTCTCGTGCAGTAAAGACGACAACAAGCCGGTGGTAAGCCAGCTCAAGTTCGACAAAAGCAGCATTGAGGTGGTTGAAGGCAAGAAAACGGATGTGAGAGTAGGTGGCGGAGTGGCTCCCTACACTGCCCAAACCTCCGACGCAAAGACAGCAACGGCTGTTGTAACCAAGGATGTTGTCACTGTGACGGGCGTGAAAAAAGGACAAGCTACGCTGACCGTCACCGACAAGAACAAAAAGATGGCGAGCCTGAGTATCGTGGTCAAAGATGCTGCATCGGTTCTCTCGTTCGACAAGGAGGCGGTTTCTGTAGACACAAAGAAAACCGTTAACGTAGAAGTGAAGAGCGGAACGGCTCCTTATACCGTTGTTTCTAAAGATGCCAAAACTGCCACAGCCACAGTGAAAGATAAGATCGTCACTATCACCGGCGTGAAAGCGGGAACAACGACCATCACCGTGACCGACAAAGACAAGAAAACCGGTGTTATCACCGTCACTGTTAAGTAACAAGTTTTGTCACTGTTAAGTAGTGGAATTTGCCACTGTTAAGTAAAAAAATCATTTCATCTATTCGACTTCTCATAGAAGATAGCGGGCTCTGGTTTGTGAAAACCGGAGCCCGCTTTTTTTTAATTGATCTATGAGAATTGACCATGATAATGGTCGATACGCAATTCTTAATGATCCATTCCCTATTCTTAGGAATCAATTCTTTCTATCTTTTTCTCTGATTTCGACGCGTCTGATTTTCCCGCTGATGGTTTTGGGCAATTCGTCGACAAACTCAACGATGCGTGGATACTTATAGGGAGCCGTCTCGTGTTTGACGTGTTCCTGGAGCTCGCGTACCAATTGGTCGCCCGCTTGAGGCTTCCATTGGTCGTGCAGCACCACGGTTGCCTTCACCACCATGCCGCGAATATCGTCGGGAACACCCGTAATGGCACATTCCACCACGGCGGGATGTGTCATGAGCGCACTCTCCACTTCAAACGGACCGATGCGATAGCCACTGCTTTTGATCACATCGTCGGCTCTTCCCACAAACCAGTAATATCCATCTTCGTCGCGCCAGGCGATGTCGCCGGTATAATACACGCCGTCGTGCCAGGCCTGACGGGTGAGTGCTTCGTCGCGATAATACTCCTTGAAGAGTCCCAAAGGTTTGCTCTTACCGATGCGAACAACAATCTGCCCCTTCTCTCCGTCCTCGCAAGAGGTGCCATCCGGGCGTACCAAATCGATGTCATACTGTGCATTGGGCATACCCATCGACCCTGGTTTAGGTTCCATCCAGGGCATCGTTCCGAGGGTCATACAAGTCTCGGTCTGCCCGAAACCTTCCATGAGTCGGATGCCTGTGCGCTCGAAAAATTTGCGATACACGGCAGCATTGAGTGCTTCTCCGGCCGTGGTGCAATATTGTAGCGAGGAAAGATCGTAACGATTGAAATCTTCGTGGATGAGAAACCGATAAACCGTCGGCGGTGCGCAGAACGACGTGATGCGGTATTTCTCGATGCATCGGAGGATTTTATCGGCCGCAAACTTTTCGTGATCAAACACAAACACGGCCGCCCCGGCAAACCACTGCCCATAGAGTTTCCCCCAAACAGCCTTCCCCCAGCCCGTGTCGGCCACGGTGAGATGGATGCTCTCCTCGTTGAGATTGTGCCAGAAAACGCCTGTAGGAATATGTCCGATGGGATAAAGAAAATCGTGTGCCACCATTTTGGGTTCTCCGCTCGTACCGCTGGTGAAGTACATCAGCATCATATCGTCGTTGCTCGTAGGCTCGGGCCGCACAAAAGGCGGTGCGGCAGCTATCTCTTTGTGCCAGTCGTGAAAACCCTCGGGCACCATCGGACCGATGCTCACCAGCACTTCCACCGTCTTACTCTCGGGCATAGCCCCCTGCACCTGCGTCAAAACATACTCCTCGCCCACGCAGACAATGGCCTTGATGCCGGCACTCGTGTTGCGATAGACGATGTCGTGCGTAGTGAGCATGTGCGTAGCAGGAATCGCAACGGCCCCGATCTTATGCAGAGCCAGCATCGAAATCCACCACTCATATCGCCTTTTGAGAATCAGCATCACACAGTCGCCCCGCCCAATGCCCAGTGAGAGAAAGTAGGCCGCGGCCCGGTCGGTTTCCGCTTTGAGGTCGGCGAAAGAGAAAAAACGCTCCTCTCCCTCGTCGTTGGTCCAGATCAGGGCCGTCTTCTCGGGTTTTTCCGCTGCCCAGACATCCATCACGTCGTAGGCGAAATTGAAGTTTTCGGGAACAATAAACTCTAAATTATCTCGATAATCTTCCGTCGAAACGAACGACGTCTGCTTTAAAAACCTTTCTATCATGCGTGTTTTCCCTTTCAAACGATTACACATAAAAACTTCACCGTCTTACCTCCCAGGGCCTGCATGCGGTGGGGTTGCGAGGCATCGAAGTAAATGCTATCGCCTGCTTTCAGCACGAGCACCTTCTCGCCGAGCGTCAATTCCAGCTCGCCCTCTAAGATATAGTCGAATTCCTGCCCGCTGTGCGTGTTTTTGCTATACTTCTTTCCGTCGGGCAACGGGTCTACATAGGCCAGGAACGGCTCTACTTTCCGACCGCGAAAGCCGCTGGCCAGACTCTCATATTTATAGTCATTGCCCCGTTCCACGCCCAGTCCGCTGCCCTTTCGGGTGAGATAATAGGCACTCATGCGCGGCTCCTCGCCGAAGAGCAGCACGTCGAGGTCGATGCCATAACGTTTCGAAATCTTGGCCAGTCGGTAGACAGAAGGGTCGGCCGTGCCGTCTTCCATCTTCAGATAATGCTCCAAAGAGATGCCGCAAAGGTCGGCCACCTCCTCTGCCGGGATGTTCAACACCTCGCGCAGCCCCTTGAGTCGCTGCCCGATAGCCTTTATTGATTCTTCCATAATTGTATTGCTAAATTTAAAAATCGTCACAAAAATATGCAAAAATCCTCTGTATTCTCTATTTAGGCTTTCGTGTTAAGTGGGTTTTAGCGTTATTAACAAATTTACCGCACAGCCCATCCCGATGTGTGCAAGCCCGCTTTGTGTTTTCCCTTTTTTCAGCGCATCCCGCGCCATTACATCTTGGCAATCACCTCTTGTAACCCCTGAAAAATCTCCTCTCGGGTGCAATTCTCGCGCGTAACGATGAGAATGGTATCGTTACCGGCGATGGTTCCCAGAATGGCATCGATGTTTCCGTTATCTATGTTGTAGGCTATCGAACTGGCATAGCCGGGTTTGGTTTTGATCACTCCCATGTTTCCCGAAAAATTCACCGAGAGAAAACCCGACGTCTGCAGCATCTCGCGTGCCGTGCGGGGCGAAGGCACGCGTCGATACATCGTTTCATTGGGCAACACATAAATGTATTTGCCATTCATCGTGGCTGCCTTTGCCACTTTGAGTTGCTTTAAATCTCGGCTCAGCGTGGCCTGCGTGATGTGGAACCCCTCGGCGGAGAGAGCCTTCAAAAGTTCCTCCTGACTGCTCATCTCTTTGCTCGAAATCAACATTTTCAGCGTTTCAATTCGACTGTCTCTTTCTTTCATCTGTGTATAAATATTGGTTTCATCGACAAAAGTATACATAAAAATCGACAATCAGAAGTCCTTTCCCTCTCTTTTTCTCATCTTCCGCTCCACCTTCGTTTATGCTTGATCATGAGCTTGTTACACCACCTCATTCCGATCTCTTAGCTTTTACGCTCCATTTCCTTAGTTTTTGAAGTGTCATCTCTTAGCTTTTGCACCTCGTTTTCTTAGCTTTTAAAACGTTCTTCGTAACCTCTTAGCAATCAGACGTTGACGACGCTCGAGATAAGCCTCGACTATTTTTGCACAAACAACCGCATAGGGCTTGCCGGGTTGCTTGAACTCACGCACGACTCTTCTGCTCACGGTTTGCTGTTTCTCTCCCTATTCCTCTACTCCTACCCTGCTCTCCTCAAAGAGAAAGGGGGTAAAAGTGAGGGGTTTTCTTCGGTGTCTGCCTCTTTTTTCGTATTTTCGCGCCCGATAAATAACGTTAATCGGGAAAGGAATGGATAAAATCAGTATCGCCAAAGGACGCACCCTGCACCGCAGTTTGTGGTTGGTGGGGTTTGTCTTGGTATCTCTGTTTGTGGTGGTGGGCGGACTTCCGCGCAACAGTGCACCACAGATGCGCTACGATGTGGATAAGCCTTGGATGTATGGCTCACTGATAGCGAAGTTCGACTTTCCGGTGTATAAAACCGACGAGGTGATCAAAAAGGAGCAGGACTCGATGTTGCAGCTCTTCCAACCCTACTACAACTACGACAAGGAAGTGGAGAAGCAACAGATCGAACAGCTCAGGAAAGATTTTCCCAACGGCATTCCTGGTCTGTCAAAGGGGGGCATGCACACCCTGATAGATCGGTTGCACCGGCTCTATCAGGCCGGAATCATCAGCACGCCGCAGTACAACAAGATGGCCAAAGACTCGGCTAATATGGTGCGGGTGATCAGCGGAAAGCGAGTGCAAAGCATCCCCATCAACTGCATCTACAGCACGATGGGGGCCTACGAACAACTGTTGAAAGACGAGGTGCTGGCCGAATATCGCATACTCCTTCAACAAACGGACGTGGTGGGCTACATTCAGCCTAACATGACCTATGACAGGGATCGAAGCAACACCGAACTCAACGACCTCTTGGGCAGTATTCCGTTGGCCAGCGGAATGGTGCTTACGGGACAAAAAATCGTCGACCGGGGCGAGATTGTCAGCGATTACACCTATCGTGTGCTCTCTTCCTTAGAGAAGGAACTGGCCCGGCGCAATGTGTCGAAAGGCGAAATGAAACTCACCATCCTGGGTCAAACCATCTTTGTGCTGACTCTGCTCTTGCTCTTTACCTGCTATGTGGTGCTGTTCCGTCCACATTATTTCTATAAATGGCGCAGCGCGGTGATGCTCTATGTCATGATCACGGTCTATCCGTTGCTGGTTTCGCTCTTCATGGAACACAGCATTCTCAGCGTGTATATCATCCCCTTTGCCATCGGACCGATGTTTATCCGCGTGTTTATGGACTCGCGAACGGCTTTCACCACTCATGTGGTGACGATGTTGATCTGTGCCATCGCCGTGAAATATCAGTACGAGTTCATCATTATTCAACTGGTAAGCGGACTGGTGGCGATCTATTCGCTGAGCGATCTGAGCGGGCGGGCGCAGCTTTTCAAGACCGCCCTCTTCGTAACACTGGCCAATGCTCTGGTGTTCTTCTCGTTGCAGCTCATGCAGACGGGCGACATCGACAACTTCGATGCCAGTATGTACACTCATTTTGCGGTGAACGGCGTGCTGCTGTTGCTGGCCTATCCGCTGATGTATGTCATCGAACGCACTTTCGGTTTTACGTCTAATGTGACGCTCTTCGAACTCTCTAACACCAACAAGGGACTGCTCAGAAAAATGAGCGAAGTGGCTCCGGGCACCTTTCAACACTCAATTATGGTGGGAAATCTGGCCGCCGAGATTGCCAATCGCATCGGGGCAGATAGTCTTTTGGTACGCACCGGCGCGCTCTATCACGACATCGGCAAGATGAAAAACCCCGTGTTCTTCACCGAAAACCAAGCCGGCGTCAACCCACACAAGGGCTTGCCCTACAAAGAAAGCGCACGCATCATCATCGAACACGTGACCGAGGGCGTGAAAATGGCCGAGAAAGAAAATTTACCTCCTATCATCCGCGAGTTCATTCTCACCCATCATGGCACGGGCGTAGCCAAGTATTTCTACATCAACTATAAAAACGAACATCCCGACGAGGACGTAGACATCCGCGATTTCTCTTATCCTGGTCCCGATCCCTTCACCCGCGAACAGGCCATCTTGATGATGGCCGACACGGTCGAGGCTGCTTCGCGTTCGCTTTCCGAGTATACGGAAGAGAACATCAGTGCACTCATCGAGAAATTGGTGAACACTCAGCTCGAGGAAGGCCACTTTAAAGAATGCCCCATCACGTTCCGCGATATTGCCGTGGCCAAGGCCGTGATGCTGGAAAGACTCAAATCCATCTATCACACCCGCATTTCTTATCCGGAACTGAAGAAAGGATGAGTGCCACGATGACACCTTTTATAAGGTGTCTATCTCTAATTTACGTTAAATACAGATAGACTTTTACTGAACAATAGAACAATTATAATAACTTTGCAACCAACAAAATGAATCGCAATTTTAAAAATCGCTCTTTGAAAACGGTCATCACGACCGCAGTGTTAGGCTTAACGTGCAGTCCTGCCTTCGCTGGCGGATTGCTGACCAACACAAATCAGAACATCGCCTTTAACCGCAACTTCGCCCGCGACGGTGTGATTGCCATCGATGGTGTGTATAGCAACCCTGCCGGAGTGGCGTTTTTGGAGAAAGGATGGCATCTGTCGTTCAACTTCCAAAATGCCTATCAAACCCGCACCATTGAGAGCGGTGTGAAGGTTCCGGCAGCTAATGCCACACCGTTCTACGAACCGTTCAAACTCAATGGCGGCGATGCCAATGGAGTAAAAACCTTTGTGGGAAAAGCATCGGTGCCCATTCTGCCTTCGTTCCAAGGCGCGCTGAACTACGAGAAATGGGGATTCCAAGTAGGATTCGGCTTGATTGGAGGCGGCGGAAAGGCCAGTTTCAACGACGGACTCGGATCTTTCGAACGGCAAATCGCCCTCATCCCTGCTTCGTTGGCTACTGCTGGACTGACCAGTTCTACACCAGCCTACTCGGTGAACAGCTATCTCAAAGGTCAGCAGTATATCTTCGGACTGCAACTCGGAACTACCTATCGGTTCAACGACCATCTGGCCGCCTACGCCGGAATGCGTTTCAACTACGTATATAATAAGTACACGGGAAGCATCACCGGCATCACGGCGAACATCGCAGGGCGAAATGAGGTGCTCTTCGACTATTTCGGCGCGCGTGCAGCACAACTTAATACGCAGGCTGCTGCCTTAACGGCTCTCGCCGAGAAAGAAACCAATGCCACATTGAAAGCCCGATATCAAGCCGGAGCTGCTCAGGCCACCGCTGGTGCTCAGGCTATGACAGCGCAACAAGGACAGGTGAAAGATCGGCACTTGGAATGCACCCAAACGGGATGGGGCGTAACGCCCATCGTCGGACTGGATTATAAGGTGGGGAAATGGAATTTTGGCACACGCGTTGAGTTCAATACGCACCTCAATATCGAGAACGATACGAAAGTAGACGATACCGGCCTGTTCAAGCATGGCGTGAATACGCCCAGCGATCTGCCCGGACTTTGGACCGTCGGAACGCAATACTCCATTCTCGACAATCTGCGCGTGATGGGTTCTTACCACTATTACTTCGACAAAAGTGCCCGAATGGCCAACGACAAACAGAAACTTCTCGGTGGAAACACACAGGAATTTCTCGCCGGAGTGGAATGGGATGTCACACCGAACATCATGTTGAGCGCGGGAGGACAAAGAACGCACTACAGCTTAGGTGATGGCTCGTATCTCACGGACATGAGTTTCGTCACCAGTAGCTACTCTATCGGCTTCGGAGCACAAGTGCGTTTGGCCAAGAATATGAAACTGAACGTTGCTTATTTCTGGACCAACTACGAGCATTTCGACAAGGCTTACACTCAGCAGATCGTCACTCGAAAACAGCCGCTCGTGCAAACCGAACTACAAAATACCGACCGCTTCACACGCACCAACAAAGTGTTGGGAGTGGGTTTGGATATAGACATTTAACTTAATACTTTATCTAACTCTCTAATTCTCTGCCCATATCTTCATCCGCGAGGACAAAAGGATATGGGCCTTTTTGTATATCATCGGTCGGAACTGTGAGGGAGATTGCGTATCTTTGCAAGTAATACATTCAACATCAACATCTTGAAGAAAGTGATTTTCCTGCTGCCCGGACGCGGAACAGTGCCCGTGGGTGGCTTTAAAGTGGTTTTCGAGTATGCCAACAAGCTCGCTGCCGACGGCATTTCCGTCGAACTGGTCTATCCGCGAATCAACGACCATCGTCGTTTCGACCTCGTACACACGCTGCTCTATGGGCTCAACTTCTTTTATAAACGCCTGACGAGGCAGTATAAAACCCGCTGGTTTCCACTGGATAGTCGCATCCGCGAACGCTGGGTGTGGCGGTTGGATGCCTGTCGATTGGACAAAAAAGCTGCGGTAGTGGCTACCGCCATCGAGACGGCTCTCTCTTTGCACCGCAACAAACGGGCAAAGAAAGGAGAAAACCTTTTCTATTTGATTCAGGATTTTGAGAACTGGGCTTACACCGACGCACAGGTCATCGAGAGTTATCATCTCCCGATGAAGAAGTTTGTCATTTCTCGCTGGCTCCAAAAGATCGTGGAAGATTGCGGCGAGAAGGCTATTTACGTGCCCAATGGGTTCGATGCGGAAGCGTTTCGCCTATCGATACCCGTAGAAGAACGCACGGCACAGCATCTGGTTTGCCTTTATCACGAAGATCCACGCAAAGACTTGCCCACACTCTTTGCCGCTCTTCAGCGCGTGCGCGAACATGTTCCAACACTCCAGGTGAGCTTCTTCGGCGTTTATCCACCACCCGCTCTGCCACCGGGATGCACCTATCATCGCTGTCCGGAGCGGGCATTGCTCAACCAACTTTATAATTCTGCCGCCATTTACGTGGGAGCCAGTAAGGTGGAAGGCTGGGGATTGACCCTGGGAGAAGCCATGTTGTGCGGTTGTGCCGTGGCTTGTACCGACAATCGGGGCTATCTCGAGATGGCCCGACAGGGCAAAACGGCTCTCATCTCTCCGGTTGGCGATGCTGATGCGCTGGCTGTCAACGTTTGTCGGTTGATCGAAGACGATGCGCTACGCCACCGTATTGCGCATACCGGACACCGGTTCATCCAATCGTTCGACCCCCAACGCTCCTACGAACAGTTGAAAACCTGCCTTCAAGGTCATCTATAAATTCGGAAATTCTTACGCTTATGTCGGTCCGCAAACCCACCATCAAAGATATAGCTCAGGCACTCGGCATCTCGGTTGCCACGGTATCGCGTTCGCTCAATGGTAGCCACGAGATCAGTGAGCATACGCGCAACTTGGTGATGAACAAGGCTCGCGAACTGAATTATAAGCCCAACATTCACGCTCGCAATCTGCTGAAACGGCGCAACAATATGATTGGTGTCGTGGTGCCTGAGTTCATCACGTTTTTCTTCCCCGAAATCATCATCGGTATCCAAGAAGTGTTCAACGCGCAGGGCTATCAGGTGTTGATTTGTCAGTCGAATGAATCGTCCACACTTGAGCGTCGCAACATCGAGATGCTCGAGTCGAGCATGGTAGAGGGGCTGATTGTGTCGGTGACTAAGGACGCCCGCAACATCGATCTCTACACGCGTTTGATAGCGGAAGGCATGCCCATCGTCTTTGTGAACCGCGTTTTGCCCGATCTCCGGGCCACACAGGTGATTCTCGACGACAGGAAGTGGGCCTTCAAGGTGGTAGAACACCTCATAAAATGTGGATACCGCCATATCGCCCACTTGGCCGGGAACGAGCATCTCGCTGTGACAAAAGAACGATTGCAGGGCTATCTCGACGCACTCGAGACCTATCATCTTCCCGTTCGTGACAGTCTGGTGATGCACGTCGGCATTCAGCAAGACAGAGCCAAGGCCGGAATAGACTATTTGATGAGTCTGCGACAACGGCCCGATGCCATTTTTACCGTGAACGACCCGATTGCCATCGGCTGTATGCTCGAGTTGCGTCGTCGTGGAATACGCATTCCCGAAGATGTTGCAGTAGCAGGATTCTCCGAATCGCCCATCGGGCGGATTATGGAACTGACCAGTGTGTCGCAGCCTACCTTCGAGTTGGGCAGAACGGCAGCCTTACGCCTCCTGCAGCAGATGAGAGAGCCTGGCATACCGGTAGAGACCATCGTGCTCGAGGGCAAACTCAACGTGAGACATTCGACACTTCCGGTCGACAAGAGGAAAGAAGGAAAATAAAGTGCTCTACCCAGTGCGGAATAGAGGCTGACCATCTCAAGATGTGCGGGAGATCATCTCCCGAGGGTCCGGAGGTCATCTCCCGAGGATTCGGAGAGCATCTCCCACAACGTAAGAGGTGCTCACCCACACAGCAGGAAATCATCATCCCTTCTGAAAACATCAGTTCAGGATAACTTCTTAGACTGTATTCTTGACAACGCTCACCATGACACAGACATTTCCATCGGAACGCCGCAAACGTTTGCGGTGATATTTCATCACGGCAGAACATTTGTTGACGTCCTGCCGTAACTTTGTCTTTGTAATTTTCAAACCTAAAACGATTCAACCTATCGTTATGACCCTACTCGACTTCATTATGGTGGCTTTGCTCACCATCGGCGTACTTTCGGCAGGCATGGCCTTTGCCAAACAAGGCAAGAACATGACCTCTTTCTTTGCCGCAGGCGGTGCCGTTCCTTGGCAAACCAGTGGTCTGTCGCTCTTCATGAGCTTTTTCTCGGCCGGCACTTTTGTCGTTTGGGGCTCTGTTGCCTACCTGCATGGCTGGGTTGCGATCAGCATACAATGGACAATGGCCTTGGCAGGACTGCTCGTGGGCACGTGTATTGCCCCCCGTTGGCACCGAACAGGCTCGCTCACCGTGGCCGAATACATCGACAAACGTTTAGGCGTACATGTTCAGAAAACCTATACCTTTCTGTTTCTCTTCATCTCACTCTTCCTTACGGCGTCTTTTCTCTATCCCGTAGCCAAGATTGTAGAGGTATCTACTGGCCTCGACCTCAACCTCTGCATCATTCTCTTGGGCGCATTCTGCATACTCTACGTGTCGGCAGGCGGACTTTGGGCCGTTGTTTCCACCGATGTCTTGCAGTTCATCATCCTCATGGCAGCCATCATCATTGTGGTTCCGCTGTCGCTCGAACGCGTTGATGGCCTACATGCACTCCTCTCGCAACTGCCCGAGCGATACTTCCAACTCACCGCCAACGAATATCCACTACTTTTCATCCTCGCATTCGGACTTTACAACGCCATCTTCCTTGGCGGAAACTGGGCCTACGTGCAACGCTTCACTTGCGTTCGCACCACCACCGATGCCAAGCGTGTGGGTTGGTTTTTCGCTGCTTTATACTTTGTTAGCCCCATATTGTGGATGCTTCCACCAATGGTCTACTACCTGCTTAATCCCTCTTTGGGCGTAATGGAGAGCGAAGGTGCTTATCTCATGATGTGCAAAGAAGTGTTGCCAAAGGGCATATTAGGGCTGATGATAGGCGGAATGATATTCGCCACCACCAGTGCGATGAACTCCAAACTCAACATTGCGTCGGGCGTAGTAACCAACGACCTTTACAAACGCCTGTATCCGCACAGTTCGCAGCGGCGACTTATGCTTGTGGCGCGCCTTTCCACCGTGGCCTTTGGGGTTATAAGCATACTCATAGCCCTGCTCATACAGCACATGGGCGGCGTTGTCAACGTGGTAATCAGCCTTGCAGCCCTCACGGGCGTTCCACTTTACCTGCCCGTTATATGGACTTTGTTCTCGCGCCGGCAAACGGGTTCAACGATATTGGCCACCACCATCACCACATTGGTGGTTAATGCGCTGTTCAAGTTCGCGGTGCCAGCCCTAACGGGCTTTACATTTAGTCGCACAGGCGAAATGGTTTTCGGCTGCGCCTTGCCCATCATCATGCTCGCAGCCTTCGAGATTTATTTTATACTGACCGGTAAAACCAGTAACCGCTACGCCGAATATGCCGCATGGGAACAAGCCAACAACGCCAAGCGCAACACCCTAACGGCACAGGCACAAGCCGAAGCCAAAAGCGAAAACACATACAGCAAGCGCATCATAGGCCTGGGAATATTCTTTATCGGCCTTGCCATCGCTCTGCTAGGACTGCTCTCCGAGGGACATACCATGCTTGTTGCAGGCACTGGGGCTTGCTTTATGCTCATTGGAGCGGCCTTAACATGGAGCATTAAAAAACAATGAAAACAAGAACTAGCAATGATTGAAGAACTATTTGAAAACAATAAGCGCACACAACACACGCAACACGTGGCCGCCGACCTGCTTGTAGCCGGTGGCGGCATGGCTGGCGTATGCGCCGCCATAGCCGCTGCCCGACAAGGACTGCACGTTGCCTTGGTGCAAGACCGACCTGTGCTGGGCGGAAACGCATCGAGCGAAGTACGCCTATGGGTATTAGGCGCAACATCACACATGGGCAACAACAACCGTTGGGCAAGAGAAGGTGGACTACTAAACGAATTGTTGGTTGAAAACACCTACCGCAACAAGGAGGGAAACCCCGTTATCTTCGATACCGTATTATTAGATAAGGTACTAGCCGAAAAGAACATATCGTTGTTTCTCAACACGGTGGTCTACGACATGGAGAAAAAAGGCCCGCGAAACATTGCCCGCGTAACGGCCTATAACCCGCAGAACGAAACTCGCTACCACTTTCATGCAAAACTGTTTTGTGATGCAACGGGCGACGGGCTGTTGGCCTACATGGCCGGGGCACACTATCGGCAAGGCGCAGAAGACGCCGAAGAGTTTGGCGAGAAGTTTGCCCCCAATAAAGAGACGTATGGCGAAAAACTGGGACATACCATCTTCTTCTACACTAAAGATGCAGGAAAGCCCGTGCAATACGTTCCCCCACATTTTGCACTTAGCATCAACGAAGTGGAAAGCAGCATCAACAAGATACACAATCCCGAGTATTTCTCAACCAAAGAAGCAGGCTGCAAATACTGGTGGATTGAATATGGAGGCCGACTAGACACCATTAAAGATACCGAAGAGGTGAAATATCGGCTGCTCAGTGTGGTGTACGGCATTTGGAACTACATCAAGAACTCCGGCCGCTTTCCCGAATCGCGCAACCTTACCTTAGAATGGGCCGGCACCATTCCAGGCAAACGCGAGAGCAGGCGGTTCGTGGGCTATTACATGCTTACCCAACAAGACATCATTGAGCAACGCATGCAACCCGATACTGTGGCTTTTGGTGGATGGTCGCTCGACCTACATCCGGCCGACGGCGTGTTTAGCAAAGAGAAGAAAGCCTGTACGCAATGGCATGCCAAGGGTATCTACCCCATTCCCTACCGTTGTTACATCACACCTCATTTAGACAACCTTTTCCTGGCTGGGCGCATCATTAGCGCCACCCACGTGGCCTTTGCCTCAACACGCGTGATGGCCACTTGTGCCGCTGGTGGCGAAGCCGTGGGAACAGCCGCAGCATATTGCATACACCATCATTGCGCGCCAGACGAGCTGATGGACGAGCAACACATGGCCAAATTGCAAACCTTGCTCACGCGCAATGGCGTTTACCTGCCTCAAACCGATGTGCAGATAGCCAACAACGCCCTGCAAACAGCCACCATCAAGGCATCGTCGACATTGGTTTTAGACCAACTGCCACCCAGTGGCGAGTGGAAAACACTGGTGCATTCGACAGCACAGATGCTCCCGATAAGCAAAGGTGCAATGCCCAACATCAGCCTTTGGCTCCGAGCCGGCCAAGAAACAAGCCTGCAAGTGGAGCTACGCATCAGCAGCAAGACCTTTAATCACACCCCCGACCAAACGTTAGAAACCTTTGAGCTGCCATTGCATGCGGGCGAACAAGAGGTTACATTAGCCTTTAAATGCCACATCCCCTCAGACTGCTACGCCTTTGTGTGCTTCATAAAGAACGAAAATGTGGCACTGCAAGCATGCAACAGCATCGTTAGCGGCGTAATGGCAACCTTCAACAAGTGCCTTCCGGCCGTGTCCAACTGGGGCAAACAAGAACCGCCTGCCCACATCGGCGTAGAGCGTTTTGAGTTCTGGTGTCCCGAAAGGCGCGAAAAGGCCTACAACATCGCCATGAAAATAACGCCCGGTTTGCGTTGTTTCGCTCCCGAAAACCTGCTTGCGCCGCCCTATCGGCCCGTAAACAAGCCCAACGCATGGGTTGCAGCCTTGCACGATAAGCAGCCCACGCTAACCTTTACGTGGGAAAACGAACGGCAGATAAAGGGCATTAAGCTGTTTACCGATGTGGATTACGACCATCCGATGGAAACCGTTCAATGGGGACACGCCGACAACCGCATGCCCCAATGTGCAGACGGTATTGAGATGATTGCCTCGCCCAACACGCATATCACCATTACCAATAACTATCAGGCCATGATAGATGTGCTGTTCGAGGGGCAAGGCATCACCACCAACCGTTTGGAAATACGCCTATCTAACGCTTCGCCCAATGCGGCTGTGGCCTTGATGGGCATTCAATTCATATAATCATGACGCAAAGAAGCATTACCCTAGCCCTAGGCCTGTTGCTTTCTGCATGTGCTTTGCTCCATGCACGCACGCCAAAGCAAATTGTTTATCGCCCAACCGACAACACCCTGGTTGTGCCCACCACGCACGGCCAGGTGCGCTTGCCCCTTAGCGGGCAGCATCTGTTCGTTGCCGGCACGGATTTTAAGCCGCAAGTAATCGACACTTTCAAAACTACGCACAACATACATTTCATCGAAGACAACTTTATTTACCCACGGCGGGCATGGCTAAACAACATCACCAACGTGTCGCTGCTCACGGCCGGCACGCACGTTAAGCTGCAAACATATCATGTTCTGTCGCGCCAACCGCTCACATTAAAGGCCGAAAGCCAATGGGCCGATGTGTATCTGCGTTTCTCGGTCAACGGAAACTCCCTCTTCGTAAACCAAACCCTCGTGCCAAAACAAGATGGCTGCTACTCGTTGTCCACCCCAAGCCTACCCATCGCCAAGCCCCAAATGGGGTTTAAGGCCGTAATACCCGGTTACGTGCATGCCGAATGGGTAAATCCCGACTTCGTTTCGGCCTACGTTTACGAACACGGAATGCCCAACAAGCCCGTTGTATACCAAGACAAGTGCGCCACAACGCCCGTGTCTATCATGCAAACACAAGGCTTAACCATAGGCATTGCACCCGAAAAACAATTTCCACGCAAGCCTTACCTCAACGGAGAGAACACACATGCCCAATGGAACGTGGGCTATGGTGCTATGGATGCCGAGGGAAAACTTAGTCCCCAGTTATATTATCCTGTGCTAGGAACACCAAAATCAACCTTAAAGAAAGGGCAGAAGCTGCATTTTGCCTATCGTATCATCCTCTCTAACAAGGGCTGGTACGACGTTTATAAGCAAGTGGTTTATGGCATGTACAGCTTCGATGCTATGCGTAAGGCCACCAACGAGCAACCACTCACAGCCCGCATAAACAAGATTTACCACTATATGCGTACCCAATCGGCAAAGCTTTTCCGAAAGGCAGAGTGCGAAGGCGTGTCAATTAGCGCACAAGATTATCGTGGAGGCGTGCATGGCGCAAACAGCGATGCCATGAAAAACGCCGACTACGGGGCCATGTGGATGACGGTGCGCATGGCCAACGACACGGTATTGGCTAACAACCTGCTACCCTACGTGCGTAACTTCAAACTAAAACAACAGTTTGCCACAGGCAAATACGCAGGTGCACCGCAAGGGCAATACTTCTTGTGGAAGAGTAAGCGTTGGGTGGAAGAATGGGGCGAACACATCGAACCCATCGCCATTACCTATTATTCGCTCATTGATGTGGCAAACATGTTGCTGTTCGAGCCCCACGACACCGCTCTGCAAGTAAGTCTGCGTACATCGGCCAACCTATTGCTGGCTATGCAAAGGCAAGACGGCAGCTGGCCTTTGGGCGTAAGCTTAAAAGACGAAACCGACATCTTGCCCGACCTAAAAGACCTTCGTCCCACGTTCTACGGCCTGTATGTGGCCTATAAAATGCTGGGCGACGACAAGTACTTGCAAGCCGCCATGCGGGGTGCCAACTGGTTTATAGCGCATGCCGTGCGCCCAACAGCCTTGGTTGGCGTATGCGGCGACACGCGCTTTGCACCCGATTTTGCCACGGCCATGTCGGTTCAGGCTCTGCTCGACATGCACCAACTAACGGGCGATGTGCGCTATAAAGATGCTGCTCTTGACATGGCACGCTATTTCACCACCTATATATACACCCATCCGGCCGACGTAACTCCCATTAAAGATAAAGAAGGGCACAGCCTCAACCCTCTACAATACACCCAAGCAGGACTGGCATGCGAACATATCGGCGTTATTGGGTCGGCCAATCCGCAAGGACCAATCCTCCTTTCAAGCTTCGCAGGCATGTTCGTCAGGCTTTATCAGCAAACGGGCGATATGCTTTTCCTCGACATGGCACGCGCCTCGGCCAATGGCCGCGACCGCTTTGTTGAACCCGAATCGGGCATTGCAGCCTATTATTGGGCACATTTCAACAAGGTTGCCTTACCCTATCCGCAACACGCATGGTGGCAATTGGGCTGGCTAACCGACTATCTTGTGGCCGAAGCCGAACTACGCAGCAAGGGGCGCATATCCTTTCCGCGAGGTTTCGTAACGCCAAAGGTTGGGCCACACAAGGTTCTGGGTTTCTCTGCGGGCACTATCGACGGCGAAAACGTGGAGCTAACCATTGGCAACGATAGCCTTTCGTGCCATAATGCCAACCTCGAATTGCTTGTTGCACGTTCCACAAAAGGCAGTCATGGCTATGCCATCGTTATGAACAGCACCAACCGCCCCACACAAATGCGCCTAACAAACGCCCGTGGGCAGTGTTTGAAAACAGGCGTTGTAGCCCCCTTTGGCATCGAGATAGTGAAACTAAGACATATATAATAAGGTGTAATTATGCTAAAAACAGCAGCTTGTTTATTGGCTATATGGTTGGCCTTACCACTAAAAGGGCAAACCTATATGCTGGAAGCAGAACGCTTTCAGTATGTGGGTGGCTGGAAAGTAGAGAAAGATGTCGAAGCTTTCAATAAGGCCGTGCTCATCGTTACGGCGGGCGGTAGCGGTGCTGCGCATGCCACAACCGTATTCGAAGTGCCTCAAAGCGGACGTTATGTGTTTTGGAGTCGCACGAAAGATTTCCATACCAAGGCACCACGAACCCGCATTTCGCGTCTGATGGTAGACACCATACAACTCTCTCTCCAAGGCCGACACGGCATGGAAGGCTATCGCTGGGAACAAGTAGGCACCATTGAACTGGGCGAAGGGCTACATGTATTGCGGGCTTGCGATGTGGCGGCCAACTATGCGCGTGTTGATGCCGTGCTGTTTACACGTGACGAAGGCCTCGACCCCAACCAAATGACCTACAAACAGCTTACGAAATACGAGATACAACCCATCCCCACGCCCCTGGAAAAGCCGTCAACAACAATGGCACAAAACGCCCTTGCGTTGCTCAACACAAGTTCGCCTGTGGCTGATGAAATCTCAAACGGCCTGTTAAGGCTCCGTATTCATACGGCAAACAACCAATTGGTGCAACACATATCGGTACACACAAAGGGGCAATGGCGCTGCTGGGACAGCCCCCAACCTCACAACCGCTTGTACATCATTAAGTCGGCACGGCCCCAATTGGGCTACAACTCCATCTTTCCACTATGGTCGGGCGGGCAAGCACCATTGCTTCGCGTGGGCAACAACACCTATCCCGTATTTGAGCAGGCCCACTTGCAAAACCCATTTCTAGCAGGTAAGGTTTGTCCAATGCACATCTTCCGCCACGAAAAGGCTGGCCAAAACACGCTACGCGTATGGTATGTGTCGACCGATAACGACACAATAGCCTCTACATGGACTTTACATGCCAACAGCCACGTAGTGGACGTGCATTTAGAATATGTTGCACGCACGCCACAATATTACAGTTTAGCTTTCGAAGCCTTTCAGCCACAAGCAGAAAATGCAGTGACGAATGTTCTGCTTTCGCCCCTTTACCAGTTCAAACGTCTGCCAGCCACCCCCAATCTCTTGCCTATAACCCTCACGCCACAGCCCGTTAGCATCATCGAGACAGGCAACCTAAGCTGTTTCTTGGCACCCAACCCCCAGCATCTGAAACGCAATTGGGGTATATACGATATGGGCTTATCGCTTAAAAACGCAGCCAACCAGGTGCAACCCGTGGCCTTTTCGCCCATACTGGGCGAAAAAGACTCGTACAAGAAGAAAGGCGAAAAACTTACAACCCACTTCAAACTGGGGCTATTGCCGCTGCAATGGCACAACACCCTGCAATACTTGTCGGACAGTGTGTTTGCCGTTCGCGATTACAGAGTACAAACAACACCGCTCACCGATGCCGTTTTCCACACCATCAACTTAATAAAGAACGATGAGGCAGCAGGCTGGGATGCCGCCATGAGGGGATTCCTAGACATCGAAAGCAACCCAAACGTACGCACGGAAGTGGTTCAGGCCGCACCTTTGGCACTGGTTTCGGCCGCCGTCATTACCCAAGACGAACAACTATACACCACACGCGCCCTACCTGCCATCGAGTACATGCTCTCGCGAAAGGGGTTCAGATGGGGCTATCCCCATACAAACGACCCGCAAACACAAACCTCAATAAACACATTCTCGCCGTTTGGGTCGCAATACAACACGGCTCACTTCGAGGCACTACACCGACTTTTGGGCCATAATAACCCGTGGCTGGCCGACATTGCCATGCCCGAAGGCAAACCCAGATACAGCAAAGGCTATGGCGTAGACCAGACTTGGGCAGACGACTTGGCCGCCTTCCGACTCACTAAAGAAGACAAATGGTTGGTGAAAGCCACCATCGGGGCCAACCACGAGCTGCAGACGGCACTATACAACAACCCCGCGAAGCCCATTTTGCCCTGGATGTTCTACCATGCGCAGGCTTATCCACAGTGGTTCGACCTGCTCGACCTCTATGATGTATGCAAAGACAAGGCCTTACTTGCGGCCTCTGCCTACGCCGCACACTTCACTATCGCGGGCATCCGCACTTATCCCCCTATCGGCAACGACACCATCCTCATCCATCAAGGAGGCAAATATGTGGGCAATGCCAATGTGTTTTGGAAGAAAGACAAGCCTTACAAGCTGGGCTATCCGCGCAAAGTGGGCGACGTAAGCGAGAAAAAGGTAAGTCAACAAGCACTTTCGCCCGTAGGACTGGGTTTTGAACAGCCCATGACCTTCTTTAACCGCGAGGGCAATATCAACCACACATTCATGTCTACATGGGCTCCTTCGCTTTTGCGGCTTAGCGGTTTGTGTGGCAACAGGCTGTTCGAGACGTATGCGCGCAACGCCGTTATTGGTCGTTTCGCCTCTTATCCGGGTTATTATGCCGCAGGCTACACCGACCTCCCGCTGGATTCGGTTTATCCTTACAAGGGTCCCGACGTCACTTCTCTCTATTATCACCACATCCCCTCGCACCTCGCCTTCGTGCTAGATTACCTACTTACCGAGGCAACACAACGCTCTAAGGGAGCCATTGGCTTTCCCTATGGGAAGCAAGAAGGTTTTGTGTGGTTCAACAACAGGGTGTATGGCGGCGAGAAAGGCTACATCCTGCACGACCGCGACGTACAACTTTATATGCCACAAAACCTGTTAAAGCTATCGTCCACCCACGTAAACTGGCTCTCGGCAGTGTCTGCCAACAACCTTTGGCTCATTCTGATGAACGAGAAAGATAGCGCGCTGAACGTAAGCTTGCGCTTAAACACACCGCTGGTATCGCCTAACGGCATGGCTACCGAGCACTACTTTGCACAAACCAACTCGGTTGTGAGCGAAGAACGTGCCCTGAACCAAAACGCACTTACCGCCACTATCGCACCCAAGGGCATAACGTTCGTGTCGTTGCCCTTAGCTAAATCGCTACCAACTTACACCTTTTCGCCCATTAGCAATGGGTTTAAGACGGTGCAACTAGATCCAAACCACAGGCTATACCTCTTCCGCATACGGTCGCCTTTTGGCTGGGATTCGCTCTATGGATACATCAACACGCCATTAACAAAAGGGTACACGGCAAGTTTAACCTGCCAAGCAGGTAGCGCGAAGGCGCAGATGGACAAGCGCATGGCCTTTCCCTACGAATGGAGCATAACCCACTTGCCCACAATCATGCCCCTTAACATCACGATGAAGATTGGCAACGAGCGCAAGACTATCATCACCAAGCAGATAACAATGTAATTACTAAGTAGCAATCTATATGAAAAAAATTCTTTTAGCATGGGTAGTATTCGTTACTACTAGTTTAAACGCACTTGCCCAACACACGATTGAGGGTACAGTGGTAGACGACACGCGAACACCTTTACTGGGTGTAACCGTGATGGAAGAGAACACATCCAACGGAACTGTCACCAACCAGGATGGCCATTTCAGCCTTTCGGTATCAGGACAGAAGGCCGTACTGGTGTTCTCGAGTATTGGAATGAAGGCCGTTCACCAACAGGTGGGCAAGGCCAAAAGCATGTACATCGTGTTAGAACCCGATGCTAAAGACCTAGGACAGGTGGTGGTTATCGGCTATGGCTCGATGTTGAAGAAAGATCTAACAGGCTCTGTGGGGTCGATAGACATGCAAGACCTGCGCAAATCTAATTCGGCATCGTTGCTTAACTCGATGGCGGGTAAGGTAGCAGGTGTTAACGTAACGGCTTCGTCGGGCGAATTGGGTGGTGATGTAAACGTGGTTATCCGCGGAAACAACTCCATCAATGCCGGAACGCAACCGCTTTATGTGATAGACGGCACATTGATCGACGTGAACAACGGCGAAGTGGCAACCTCCTCCATATCGGGTCGCGCCACATTTAACCCACTTGCAGGCCTCAATCCAGCCGACATCGAGTCTGTTCAAGTGCTTAAAGACGCGTCGGCTACGGCCATTTATGGTTCGGCAGGAGCAAACGGAGTAATCGTTATCACCACGAAGAAAGGGCAATATAATAAGACCGAGGTGAATTTCGATGCACGTTTTGGTCTTAGCAAGGCCACAAAACACGTTGAGATGCTGCAAGGACAAGAGTTTGCCGACTATCGTTTCTCGCGCTTCCCCAATAGTCTTGAATGGGGAGTGGACACCAATGGCGACGGCAAACCCGACCGCGCACGCATCTTTGGAAAGGAATTTGAAGACAATACCTCGCACGATTGGCAACGCGAGCTCCTGCATACGGGCTTCTCACAGAACTACAACCTCAGCATTAACGGCAGCAGTAAGTCCAACTCGTTGCTTTATTCGCTCAGTGGAGAATACCTTAAACAGAACGCCATTGCCCGCAACAACAGCTTCACGCGCTATACGGGACGCTTTAAGGTGGAATACGCTCCTACCGACAAGCTACGCATAGGCGGAAACGCTACCATTGCTCGCACCGAACTCTATGGCCCGGTGAGCATGGGAGGCGGACTCCAATACAATGGCTGGTTGGAAGCGATGTTCGTTTACAAGCCCTTCAACTTTAAAGTAGATCCAGGCGATCCCGATAATGGCAACGTCTCAAACCCTGCACAAACACTATTCGACTCGTACAAGAAAACGCCTCTCACGCGCATCCTTGCCAATGGTTTTGTGCAATATAAACCTTTGTCAGGCCTTACTCTACGTACAGATCTCAATACAGGTCTAACCTTCTCTAAATCAGAAGAGTGGTACCCTTCAAGCACATCGTGGGGATATGCCCGCAACGGACTGGCCAACGTGTTGGAAACAACCACCGAGCAGTGGCAAAGCACCACGACAGCCACCTATGTTAAGAGTTTTTCCGGACACAGTCTAACAGCCATGCTGGGCTTTGAAACCAGCAGTTATGTGTGGGCCAACCTGAACGTAACGGCCGAGAATTTCCCTGTGCAAACCTACAATCCCGTGTTCGACTTGCAGCAAGGAGGTGCCGCTATGCGCAAACCCTCTACCAACAAGTATCGTCAAACGCGTATGTCGGAGTTTGGTCGATTATTCTATTCGTTTAAAGATCGCTACCTCACCACCGTCACTCTGCGTCGCGATGGATCGTCGAAGTTCGGTGCCGACAACAAGTACGCCACTTTCCCATCGATAGCCTTGGCCTGGAAAGCCCACAACGAGTCATTCCTTAAAGGTGTGAAGACCATCGACGAGTTGAAGCTTCGCCTCAGCGCGGGTGTTTCGGGCAACGACCGCATCACGCCCTATCGCTCCCTTCAACGATTAGACAACACCTACTATCTCAACCTGAACGATGCCGCCATTCTGGGATTGGCTCCTTCCGAACGAGCCAACCCCAACCTGAAATGGGAATCTACCGCCCAATACGACCTGGGATTGGACGTAAGTCTGTTGAAACATCGTCTCAGTTTGGCATTCGACATCTATTATAAGCGCACCTCCGACATGTTGCTCCAAGGCGACGTACCCGGTCAAAGCGGGTCTTACAAGCAGTGGCAGAACATCGGCGAGGTGGAAAACAAAGGCGTGGAGCTCTCCATCAATTCACTCAACATCAACGCCCGCAACTTTAAATGGCGCACCACCTTTAACATCAGCACCAACCGCAACAAGATACTTTCGCTTGGCAAAGTGTCGACCATACCCGTGAACATCAACGACGGCACCATCAACGAAGTGTCGCGACTGAAGGTAGGTTCACCCATTGGAGGCGCATGGGGCTATGTTTGGGATGGTGTTTACCAAAAAGAAGACTTCGACGATCATGGCAACCTCAAGCCCGGTGTGGTGAGCATCAAAGGCATCAAGGTGAAACCTGGCGACTTGAAATACAAAAGTCTGAACGGCGACAACGAAGTGGACCCCGTCAACGACAAGACTTTCATCTCGCGCGGCGAGCCTAAGTTCTTTGGCGGACTGCTCAACAGCTTCGAATATAAGAACTTCTCGCTCTCATTCTTCTTCAATTACAGCTATGGCAACGAGGTGCTCAACATCTCCCGTTGGAAATTCGAAGGCTATTCGGCTCACTACAACGTGGCGGCCGAATACTACCACAACCGCTGGACCGAGACGAACCCTACCAATCGCTATCCCGCCATCAACTCGCCGAGAAAGAACGACGTGTCGTCTTACTACGTTGAAGATGCTTCTTTCTTGCGCTTACAAAACCTTACCTTTGCTTACAGCTTACCTCAAAGCCTGCTGAAGCCCCTAAAAATAACGGCTTGCCAGCTCTCGTTCTCAGCCGATAACCTGTTTGTGCTGACCAAATACACCGGTTTCGACCCCGAAGTGTCTTACCACAACAAGCTCATCACAGGCTTAGACAACGTTACCTATCCTCGTAGTCGTTCGTTCGCATTCGGTATTAACATCAACTTCTAAACACATATAGCATCATGAATACTAAGATAATGGCAGTATGCCTGTCGCTCACGCTGCTGTGCAGCTGCGGCGATTTCCTTGACGAGAAAGTATATTCGTTTGCCGAGGGCAACACGCTCTTTGCCAACGCCAGCAACACCGAGAAAGCATTGACGGGTGCTTACGATGCGCTGAACGCCAATGCCATACAAAACCAGGCACCGCACGCCCTGTTCTCGCGCAACATCCACTTACTGACACAACTGGGATGCGACGAAATGATTGGTCGAACCGACTTTATCGGCATTGCAGATATTAAGCCCTTCTGCAACTATACGTACAATTCAGAGTCGCGTTTCCTGGCCGATGCATGGTTTGCGCTTTACGCTGGCATATACAGAGCCAACGGTGTGATAGAGAATGCACCCAACGTGGCAGACATGAGTGAAGCTCGCCGCAAAGAGGTTGTGTTGGAAGCACGTTTCCTTCGCGGATTCTACTACACCTACTTGGCATGGTTCTGGGGCGGTGTTCCTTTGCAAAAGTCGGTGAACGACAGCGAATTGACACCCCGCTCGAGTTTAAAAGACGTGTATGAACTTATCATCAACGACTTAAAGAGCGCTTACGAGGGATTGCCCGAACGCAACACATACGACTCGCGCGCCAACAAATACACTGCCGCTGCTATGCTGGCCAAAGTGTATCTCTATTTAGCGGCCTGCAAAGAGAACAACGTTGGGGCCGACCTCGACTTCCCGCTCAACTCCTTCGACTGGGTGGACAGTCCCGCGCTGTATGCAGAAGCCAAGACGCTTTGTGCCGACATCTACGCACATGGCAAGTATATCCTGAACCCTGAATATGCCTATAACTTCATTGCCGACCGTCCCGTGCTGAAAGCCGAGCAGGCTAAAGAGGCCATCATGGTGGCTACCTTCGGCAAGGAAGCACCCAAGTATTTCGTGTTTGCCCACCTTACGGGCACCGTGGGCAACATCACACAAGACGGTGGCGGTGCAGGTTGGTTCCCCGCTATGGGCGAACTAATAAGCCTTTACAGCAAAACGGATGTGCGCTACAAGCAAAACATAGGCGGAGCAAACACCAAAAACAAGGTAAACATCTTGGGCGTAGAATATTATGTGCCGTCGGGTCTTTACCAAGCCGGCACCAACACCTTCCTCACGAAGTTCCGACAGAGTTCGCCCGCCGCGCGTTTGGCCGCCGGCATACCTGCGGCATCGAGCGTACTCAACTTCCCCATCATCCGTTTTGCCGACATTTTATTAATGTATGCCGAGGCAACCTACAAGACTGGCGATGAAGCCGGAGCCCGAAAACTGCTCGAACCCATCCGTCTACGTGCCGCCGGCAACAACGCTTCGGTGGCAGCAAACTTGGCAACGGCCTACCACAAAGGCAACTTCATGGACGAATTGAAGGACGAACGCTCGCGTGAACTGTGCGCCGAAGGCTGGCGAAGAATGGACCTTATTCGTTGGGGACGCCTGCAAAGCGTGGTGCAAAGCCTCAAAACCAGCAATGAAGGCAATGTGAAACCTAATGTATTTCACTACAACACCAAGCACGCACAAGCCGTTAAAGACAACTTCCAAAGCTATAAGATATGGTATCCCATACCCAAACGCGACAGGGAGGCCAATGCCAATCTGGTGCAAAACCCCGGATGGGAATAGACGTATGAGTGTTTTCGTATGCGGGAGGCCATCTCTCGGGCTGCGTCTGATGGCTTCCCGCATATCGTCTAAGAGTTTCCCATCCTCCGACTGACGACCTCCCATGATGCACTGCGGTTGTTCCGCACTCGTCGAGAGCACTTTCTTTCCGAGAAAAGCAATAAGAAAACGAATCAACCAACTATATACATCGAACCAATGGCTATGAGAAAAATCATCCTTGTATGGACTTGGATGCTGGGTTTGGCTGCTTCGGGGCAGACCTTCCGGCAGATAGAGCCGGGCATCTATATCGTTACCGCCGGGCAAGAAGACGCCCATACGCCTCTACGATATAAAGAACCCGTGGCAAAACAACTGCGCGAGATGCCCGCTGAGGCCAATCCCTTTGCCAAAGAGAGTGTGCACATCGAGGTGAATGCTCGCGGATGCGTAGTAGACCTTCCGCTTTCGGCCGACGAAAACATCTATGGCTTCGGGTTACAGATGGGCTCGTTTGTGCAGAACAACAAGAAAAAGCGTCCCTTGGTGAACGATCATCCCCTGAAAGACCTGGGCTATACCCATGCGCCACAGCCGTTCTATATCTCCAACAAGGGGTATGCCGTACTGATTAACACGGCAAGATATACAACTTTCTATATCGGCACAAACCGAAAAAACACCGACTATACACCCCTGCCAGACAACCAAAAGGCAAAGTTCTCTACCGACGAGCTGTACCGTTCGTCGGCACAAAGCGGTTCAAAGCCACGCGTACAGGTAGATATTCCAGGCGCAAAGGGGGTTAGCGTACTGGTGTTTGCCGGTCCCGACATGAACTCGGCGCTTCGCCGATACAACCTTTTTGCCGGTGGAGGAAGCCTGCCTGCACTTTGGGGACTGGGCATGAAGTTTCGTTTGAAAACCGATTCGAAACAGGAAGATGCCTACCGCATAGCCCATTATTTAAGAGACAAGCACATCCCCTGCGACGTAATTGGATTAGAACCCAAGTGGCAGACACGAGCCTACTCGTGTTCGTACGTGTGGAACAACGAGATGTTTCCCAACCCCAGCGAACTCATCAGTCGCACACGCGCCATGGGTTACAAGCTCAACTTGTGGGAACACGCCTTTGTTCACCCATCATCGCCCCTGCATCCACGGCTTCGATCCAAGTCGGGGAGCCATTTGGTGTGGAACGGATTGGTGCCCGACTTTGCCGACTCTACCGCCCAACGCATCTTCGCCGCCTACCACGACACTTGCTTTGTACAAAAAGGCATCGCCGCATTTAAGATGGACGAGTGCGACAATTCTAACATCACGCGGGGCGACCTCAACTGGAGTTTCCCCGAATTGACAACCTTCCCCTCGGGCATCGACGGCGAACAGATGCACCAGCTCTTTGGTTTGCTGTATCAGAAAACCCTTTATGGCGTTTTTCGCAAACACGGCATGCGAACCTGTTTAGACGTTCGCGCCTCGGGAGCGTTGGCCGCTCCCTATCCCGTCTCGGTTTATAGCGACACCTACGACTTGGAAGACTACGTACGCATGGTGTGCAACGCCGGACTGACAGGCCTGCTGTGGTCGCCCGAAGTGCGCGAGTCGGCCGACGAAGAAGACTTCTTCCGCCGTGTGCAAGTGGCCGTACTATCTGCCCAAACCCTCTTCAACGGCTGGTATTTGCGCTATCCTGCATGGCTGCAATTCGACAAACAGCTGAACAATGAAGGCCAATTCTTGTCTACGGCCACAAAGAACGAAGACACTGTGCGCCGCTTACTCAACTTCCGCATGTCGCTTGTGCCCTACCTCTACGCCCAATTCGCTCGCTATCGCATGGAGGGTACGCCTCCTTTCAAGCCCTTGGTGCTGAACTATCCAACAGACAAGGCGGTGGCGGAGATAGACAACCAGTTTCTTATTGGCGATGATTTGCTGGCCTGTCCCATTGTGACCAAAGGCAACGAGCGAACCGTCTACCTGCCCGAGGGCCGCTGGTATAACTTCAACACCAACGAAAGACTCGAAGGCGGACGAACGCACACCGTGCGTTTCGGCCTCGACGAACTGCCGCTCTTTGTGCGCGAAGGCACCATTCTGCCCCTATCCGAACCCGTAGACTGCCTAACGCCCCAAACGACATTCATCTTGCACTGCCGCGTTTATGGCAAGCAACCCCGCAACACGTTGCTGTTCGAAGACGATGGCGTGAGCTATGCCTTCGAAAACGGTATATATAATAAGGTGTCGCTCGGCTGGAACGGCCGCGGAAGCCTCAAACGTACAGGCAAGTTGAAGGGCATACGGTATCGGGTGAAAAGCTGGACGCAGATAGGAAAAGAAGACTAAACAGCCCTTCCTCGTGTTCGAGACAACCCGCAACGTGGCAAGCGGTTGTCTGCCCCAAAACAGTTGATATACCCAACGCTAAGAAAACAAATGGCGAAAGCTAAGAAAACGAATGGCAAAAGCTAAGAAAATGCCATGCGAAAGCTAAGAAAACGCGATGCAAAAGCTAAGAGATGACAGCTGCCCGAGATGAGGATGTATGCTAAGCTGTTGGTCATCTCGTTCCATTCGTCCCATTAACCACTCAATATATGATTCATTTACGCAAAAAACTCTTCTCCTTTCTCTTGGCCTCTGCTGTCACGGCATGGTGTCATGCCGAGGGATTCACCCGCTATGTCAACCCATTGATGGGCACACATTCGAGCATGGAACTCTCTAATGGCAACACCTACCCAACCGTTTGCCTGCCTTTCGGCATGAACAACTGGGCACCACACACGGGAAAACTGGGCAATGGCTTTCTGTATACCTACCAAGACAACTACCTCTACGGCTTTAAGCAGACCCATCAAGCCAGCCTCTGGATCAACGATTACGGTCAGCTATCGGTCATGCCCATAACGCGGCGCGACAACTTTACCGAAGAACGCCGCCGCAGTTGGTTCTCACACAAAACAGAAATTGCCCTTCCGCACTATTATCACGCCTATCTGGGCGATGCGCAAGCCCATGTGGAGCTGACACCCACCGAGCGTGCAGCGGCATTCAGGATGCAGTTTAACGGCGGCGACAGTGCATACGTGGTGATAGATGCCTGCGATGGTGGGTCGTATGTCAGGCTGATACCGGAAGAAAGGCGTATCGTGGGCTATTCTACTAAGAACAATGGCGGCGTAGGCACGGGGTTTAAAAACTTCTTCGTGATCACCTTCAACCGCCCTTTCCTCAATGCCATCATCTGGAAAGACAAGCAACTGCTGGATGGCGAGCGCGAACAGCAGGGGCCACACGTGGGAGCCGTGGTGGGTTTCGACCTGAAACGGGGCGAAACCGTAGAGATGCACATCGCCACTTCGTACATAAGCGAGAAACAAGCAGAGGTGAATTTGCAAGAGATTGGCAATAAAAGCTTCGATGAAGTGAAGGCAAAGGCCGAACAAACCTGGGACGCGGAATTGGCCAAAGTTAGCGTGAGGGGCGGCACCGACGATGAGATGCGCACCTTCTATACCTGTCTTTATCGCATGTTGATCTTCCCGCGCAAGTTCTACGAGATAGATGCTAAGGGCGACACCCTGCATTACAGTCCCTATAATGGGCGCATCATGCCTGGCATCCTGTATGCCGACAATGGCTTTTGGGACACATTCAGGGCGCAATTCCCTTTTCTCAACCTGATGTATCCCAACATCGTGACCGAGATTTTACGCGGGTTGGAAAACGTCTATAAGGAAAGCGGATGGCTGCCTGAATGGTTCAGCCCTGGTCATCGCGACTGTATGATTGGTCAACATTCGGCATCGGTCATCGCCGATGCTTACCTCAAAGGCATTCGCGGGTTCGACATCGATCTGCTTTACGAGGCCATCTGCAAAAGCACCAACAGCGTTGGACCGGTTAGTTCGGTTGGCAGGAAGGGGTTTGCCCAATACAATACACTGGGATATGTGCCTTGCGATGTGGACATTAACCAAAACGTGTCGCGCACGTTGGAGTATGCCTACGACGACTTTTGCATCTATCGTCTGGCCCATGCACTGAACCGCCCCAAGAAAGAGCAAGAAACCTTTCGTCAAAGAAGCCTCAACTATCGCCACTTGTTCGACAAGAGCATCGGATTGATGCGCCCCAAAGACAGCAAAGGGCGTTTCTTGACTCCCTTCGATCCCTATCGTTGGGGCGAACACTTTACCGAAGGCAACAGCTGGCAATACACTTGGTTTGTTCCGCACGACATCCCCGGATTGCAAAAGCTGATGGGCGGAGAGGCAAAGTTTGTGGAAAAACTCGACTCGGTGTTCTCGCAAACCCAGCGTTACGACATTTCTTATTATAAGCGTGGCATCATTCATCTCATCCGCGAGATGCAGAATGCCGACATGGGACAATACGCCCATCTGAACGAACCTATGCATCACGTGCCCTATCTCTACGCCTTCTGTCAGCCGTGGAAGACGCAACGCCTTGTGCGAACCATCATGTCGCGACTTTATGCGCCACGCCCCGACGGCTATTGTGGCGACGAAGACAATGGACAGATGTCTGCTTGGTACGTATTCTCTGCTTTGGGTTTCTATCCTTTATCACCCATTAGTGGCGAATATGCTGTGGGCAGTCCGCTGTTTAGGCAAGCCACCTTGCACCTTCCCAATGGAAAAACCATCCACATTGCCGCCCCGCAAAACAGCTCCACACATGTCTATGTATCGCAATTCTTGCTGAATGGGAAACCATACAGTGGCTCATTCATCAAGCATAGCGAGCTGATGAAAGGTGCAAAAATAGAATTCAAGATGAGTGCGGAGAAAACTCATCCCATCAAAAAAAATTAACCATCAACTGATGATACGCAAACATTTCTTCCTTATTGCAGTTCTTGGACTGTTGTCCATCACTGCTCATTCGGCAACGGTCGATTATAACGTAGTGCCTTTGCCTCAGTCTATCACAACAATGAAAGGTAAGCCCTTCGTGTTCAACGAGAAAACTGCCATCGTCTGCACATCGACCGACGAACTGATGCAGCACAACGCTCATTTCTTGGCTGAATATATTCAAGACGCTATTGGCCTAAAAACCTCTTGCACCACCACTATGCCCAAAGCTGAAAACCGCATTGTGCTGATGATAGATCGTAAGATGGTGGGCAAAGAGGCCTACCGCATAGTGGTGAACCATCAGCAAATAACCATTGCAGGAAGTACTTCGGCAGGCGTTTTCTATGGCATACAGACCCTACGCAAGGCCTTACCCGTAACCGTTAACGACAAGGGTGAACCCGTATCGGCATCACAGGTGGAGCTGCCTGCTGTGCAAATTGTCGATGCTCCCTTGCTGCCCTATCGCGGTATGATGCTCGATTGCGGTCGACATTTCTTTCCCGTAACCTTTGTTAAGCGCTTTATCGACCTGATGGCCTTACACAACATGAACGTCTTTCATTGGCATCTGAGCGAGGATCAAGGTTGGCGTATTGAAATCAAGAAGTATCCTAAGCTGATGGAAGTTGGTGCTTGGCGAAGCGGAACGGTTGTGGGGCACAACTCGGATGTGGACGATCATCAACCGCATGGTGGCTTTTATACTCAAGAAGAGATGCGGCAAATCGTGGAATATGCCCGACAAAGACACATCGAAGTGATACCCGAGATTGACATTCCTGGGCATACCCGGGCACTGCTGGCCGCTTATCCCGAACTGGGATGCACCGGCGGACCTTATAGAGTAAGTCATAACTGGGGCGTTCATCACGATGTGCTCTGTGTGGGCAACGAGCGCGTCTATACCGTTTTGCAAGACATCATCGACGAATTGGGACAGATCTTCCCCTCGGCCTACTTCAACATCGGGGGCGACGAGGCGCCTTCTACACGATGGCAACAGTGCAAACGCTGCCAAGACAAAGCTAAAGAACAAGGCATCGACACCAAACACTTGCAACAATACTTCACCAAGCGCATGGAACAATACATCAACCAAAAAGGTAAAACGATGATTGGTTGGGACGAAATACTGGAAGGCGAACTGGCCAAGTCGACCATCGTGCTCAGTCGACGTTACCTATCAACGTGGACCAAGGCGGCAAAGGCGGGGCACAATGTGATCACTTGCCCGGGTAGATATGCTTATTTCGATTATTATCAGACGAAAAACACGCTCCACGAGCCGCAAGCAATCGGCGGTTACCTACCCGTGGAGCAAGTGTATAGCTTCAATCCGCGCCCCGATACGGTGTCGGCCGACATCACCAACCACATCATCGGCGTGCAAGGAAACCTCTGGACCGAGTATGTTCCCACCACTGCGCAAGCCGAATACATGGTGTTGCCACGTATGGCGGCTCTTGCCGAGGTGCAATGGATGCCTGCTTCGCGTAAGGACTATGCTGCCTTTGTGGGGCGCGTCACCCGCCTTTCGCGTCTCTACGACCGTTATGGCTACACCTATGCCTTGCATATCTGGCCTGAAAGGTATAACCACAACCGCGAAGGAGATTAGAGGTCGACGGGTGGTCGACGCTGTTTGAACATCGACTGTTCGGCGGGTGTGAAGAGTTTGAATAAGGATTCGAGAAGCGAAGCACCGGTCTTGGTGATGTCTCGCGTGGGGGAATCTATCTTCAAACCGAAACTAAGAATCGTTCGGTCGTTGTTAAATGCAGATTGTTCGTGTCGCCCTGCCCACAAGCCTTCAGTGAAACGCAGGTCGGCTCGATTGTAACCGTAGAGTCCGAAACGGTAGTCCCAGGTCACGAAGAACGAGATACTGCTTAAGAAACGCAGTTCGCAACCGATCTGCGGAGCCACAGACAGGGCGGAGGCTTTAACGCGATAGTCGAGTATTGCCCGTCCGTAAGGCGGCAATTCGAGATTGCTGCGCCGCTCTCGGGTGTCAATATTGAGAACGTTGGTGTAGAGGGCACCACCGATAAAGGGTTGAACAATCCATCGTGGGTGGAGCGGATAGTACTTCACTCCTACTCGAAGACCTGCCGTATTGCGCTTAAGCAGTCCGTCGCCGTGGTTGTAACCCGTAAATATCTTCATGGGTTCGTAATACAGTCCGCCCGAGACGGATAGATGGCGGGTGAGATAATAATCCACCGAAAACTCGATAGCCATGTTGGCCCCATTGCCTTCCATTGTCGGTGTCTCGTCGGGAAAGATTTCAATTTGACCCGTATTCAAGGCAATACCCCAGTCACGGGTCTTCTCTTTCTTTTGTCTCTTAACACGTTCTTCATTCTTTTGCGTAAAGAAATTTTGTTCCTGTGCTTGCAGAGGCTGACAGATAGAGGTCATGAGCAGGGCAATGACAAAGCAGAATGGTTTCATAGGAAGAGAGAATAGGGATGGGATGTTTGCTGAGTGACTAAAAAGAGTCACACGAAGAAAGGATTTCTTCTTGTGGCTCTTTGTTTGTTTGAAACCTACGGAAGGCTTATTTCAAATTGGGATTGATTTCGCCCCACTTCTCAACGGGAGGAAGTACACCCAAGGAGATCACCTCCTCACGCATCTTGACGAGATGTTCGTAGCTCTTCTTGAGGTCGGCCATTTCCTCTGCGGTGCCTATCACCTCTTCATAAGCCGAACCTTTCTCGGTGATGCTTACTTCCATGGCCATCATAATGTGGTCGATGCCGGCGAAAGAAACGTAACGTCCTGCGGGCCAAGCAAACTCTTCGCCGCCCATAGCAGCTTCAATCATCTTCACCGAGACGTAAGCCGGGCTTTGGAACGAACTGCGACCGCGCAACTTAATGATGTTCGAACCACCCTGAACGGTCTTGTGTTTGATTTCGGCCCACTGCTCCTGCGTGAGTTTCGGTGTACCAATGAGGTCGAGTAACGGTGTTCCCTGCACCCGAGCGGTGGAGGCAAACACGGCCATTGCTTCTCCATGACCACCGTAGGTGCGGCATCCCGTCACGTCGCTTTGTGCTACACCGAAGTGCTTAGCCAGTTCGCTTTGCAGACGAATAGAGTCGAGTGCGGCCAAAGTCGATACCTGCGAGGGCTTCAAACCCGACCAAATGAGTGTTACCAAGCCTGTAATGTCGGCCGGATTGAAGATAATCACTACGTGTTTCACGTCCGGACAGTAGGCTTTGATGTCTTTACCCAACTGTTCTGCTACGCCGGCGTTGCCTTTGAGCAGGTCTTCGCGTGTCATACCTTCCTTTCGAGGAGCACCGCCCGACGAGATGATGTACTTTGCATCCTTGAACGCTTCTTTCACATCGGTGGTGTAAGTGAAGTCGACACCCTCGAAACCGCAGTGGCGCATCTCCTCGGTGACGCCGGCCAATCCCGGTTCGTACACGTCGTAGAGGCAGATGTTGGGGGTTAAACCGAGCATGGCAGCCGTTTGTGCCATGTTTGAACCAATCATGCCGGCTGCACCGACAATGACGAGTTTCTCATCAGTTAAAAATTCCATAGCTATGTTTGTTATTTTGTTGTTAGAAAATCCGTGTCTCTTTGTTGCGCAGAGCGTTGTACTTACAATGATGCAAAGTTAATAAAAAAGCGAGGAATGCCGTTTCTCTTTCTCCTTTTTGTTCTTTTCTTTCCTATCCAACGGGTCCTCTTTTCATGATAGAGCTTATCTTTCTCGACCGAAGATGCGAAGGAGATAGAGGAAGAGGTTGATAAAATCGAGATAGAGTGTGAGCGAGCCAAGCAGAGCTATCTTCTGGGCTTCTTCGTTCATATCCTCGCACTGAGCCAACATCGTCTTGATTTTTTGCGAGTCCCACGCTGTGAGACCGACGAACACCAACACGCCAACATAGCTCAGAATGTAACCCATACCGTCGCTTTGGAGGAAGAGGTTCACCACTGAAGCGATGATGAGCCCTATCAGAGCCATGAACAGCATCTTGCCAATGCCCGAGAGATCGGCCTTGGTAAAATAGCCGAAAGTAGCCATCGCGCCGAACGTGGCGGCAGTGATGAAGAACACTTTCGTGATGATCAGCGGATGATAAAAGTAGAAGATCACCGAGAGCGTAGCTCCGTTGAGGGCCGAATAGAGGATGAAGAGCAACGTGGCTTGGGTGAGCGAGAGCCGACCTATCCAGCGACTGATGCCGAAAACCAGAGCCAGCTCGCTGAAAAGCAACACGAGCGGCACCGCACGGCTACTGAAAATCGTGCTCATCAGCACCGGAGAACTGGCCACGCCATAGGCTACGATGCCTGTGATGACCAACGCAAGTGTCATCCATACATATACTTTGCGCATCAGAGCCGGAAAGGCCAGAGAGAGTGCGCCCTCTTTTTCTCTAATCATTTTTTCCAAATCTTGTATTTCCATCTTATTGAATCGTTTAGAATGATCCGTGAGCGGACATTGCAAAGATACGCCTTAATTCTGAAAAACCGCAGCGAAGACTTGAAAGTAAGGATATTTTAAGGAGTGCATCGTCCCCCTTCGAAGATGTGGGGCGAGGATTCTCGCCGATTCATCTCGTTTCATACCATTGTTTGATCTCCTGGTAATGCAGAGCGAACTCTTCGGCCTGCCCCTCGACTACCTGCTTGACGAATCTTGCCGGAACGCCTGCCCAGAGTTCGCCGGCTCCCACTCGGGTGCCTTGCAACACAACGGCTCCAGCGGCGATGATGGCTCCCGGACCGACGTCAGCTCCGTCGAGCACCACGGCTCCCATACCGATGAGACTGCCGCGGCGCAGGGTACAGCCGTGGACGGTAGCGTTATGACCGATGGAAACATCGTCTTCGATGATCACCGGTGTGTTGTGCGACTCGTGGATGCAGGCTCCGTCCTGCACATTCACCCGGTTTCCGATACGAATCCCAGCCACATCGGCGCGCAACACGGCGCAGAACCACACCGAACAGTCGTTGCCCAGCGTGACATCGCCGGCCAACGTGGCGTTCTCGGCAAAATAACAATCGCTGCCCCATGAGGGTTTTCGTCCGTTTACTTCTTTTGTGAGCATGACTTTTCTATTTTGTTTCTTTTTATTTCGAAGTATTCTCCGGTCTCATTCCGAGGCTTCGCCCGGGGCGAAACGCAAAAACGGCACTGAAATGAACCGTCGCTCGGAAGCGAAGCCTTGTTTTTCTTATTTTTGGGCCATCGCTCCGGGGCGAAACGCCAAACGGATTCAATCATGAGTGGTCGCTCGGGGCGAAACGTTATTTTTCTCATTTTAGAGCCGTCGCTCCGGGGCGACGACATTTTTTCCGGCTTTCCGAGGCTTCCAAGTAGTTGGAAGCTTTGTTCTTCTCATTTTTGAGGCTTCCGAGTAGTTAGAACATCATTTTCTGTCGTTTTTGAGTTTTCCAAGTAGTTGGAAAGCTCATTTTTCGTCCATTCTGGGTTTCCAAGTAGTTGGAAACGTTATTTTCTCTCCCGTTTGAGGTTTCCAAGTAGTTGGAAGCCTCGCCGGTTCACCTTTTCTTAAGTCTTTATTCTCAATGATCCATTCTCTAAGGTCAATTCCTGGAGAATCTTTTCGGTGGCTCCGGCCAAAGAATGGACAAAGGTTGCGGCGTGTTTCCCGGCCTCGGCGAGCAGGTTCTCGTCGTTCTCCCACGTCTTCATCAATGTTTCAAAATCGGTTTTCGTCTTGATTTCGAATCCCCCTTGCGCCGCCATCAGTCCTTGTGCCTCTTGGAACCGACCGTTGTTGGGCCCAAAAATCACGGGCACGCCCCACACCGCGGCTTCGAGAACGTTGTGGATACCGGTGCCGAATCCGCCGCCGACATAGGCCACTCGACCATAGCGATAGATGGAAGAAAGCAGTCCGAAGCAATCGATCACGAGACAATCGGCCTGCGCAGCCTCCTCGGTCGTGGTCTGTGTATAACGCACCACACGACCTTTTACGCGCGAGGAGATTTCTTGCAGATGCCTCTCGTCTATCACATGGGGCGCGATGATGAGCTTCCAACGGGAGGAACGGTTGAAATAAGGGATCAACACCTCTTCGTCGGGACCCCAGCTACTGCCGGCCACGAAGGTAGGTCGGCCCTGACAAAAGGCTTCGATAAGGGGCAACTGCCGACTGGCTTCCTTGATTTGCAACACACGATCGAAGCGCGTGTCGCCCGTCACCGTGATATGATCGAAGCCGAATTTCTCACGAAGAAGTTGTCGACTCTGCTCGTTCTGTACAAAAAAATGGGTGAAACAGTTCAGCACGCGGGCGTAACTCCGACCATACCACTTAAAAAACACCTGCTCTGCGCGGAAAATACTACTCACGCTATAAGCAGGAATGCCGTGCCATTGAAGAATGTGCAGATAATTGTACCAGAACTCGTATTTAATGAAAAACGCGGCCTTGGGATGCACCAGCCGAAGAAACTTCCGGGCGTTGAGGGGCGTATCAAGAGGCAGATAGCAAATGATGTCGGCCCCGGGATAGTCTTTCCGCACTTCGTAACCCGAGGGCGAGAAGAAGGTGAGCAGGATTTTATAGTCGGGATATTGTTTCCGAAGACGCTCGATGAGTGGTCGGCCCTGTTCAAACTCGCCCAACGAGGCGGCATGAAACCAAAGATAGCTGGCCTCGGGGTCTACTTTCTCTCGAAGAATGCCGAACGCCTGCCGCTCTCCGCGCCACATTTTCCGCACCTTGGCACTAAAGAGCGATGCCACGGCCACGCCCCATAGATAGAGATAGATAACAAGATGGTACACGTTGTTTGGGCTTGTGTGGATTGAAACGGGTTATTTCAAAATTTCGATGGCTCTTCTCAAGCGGCGCAACGTTTCTTCTTTGCCCAGGAAAGCACTGATGTCGAACATGCCGGGACCTTTCCCCTCGCCCACCAAAGCCAGACGGAAGGCATTCATCACATCGCCCAGTCGATAACCTTTGCTCTCCACCCAGGCCAGCACCTCGTGCTCTTGATGCTCGAGAGAGAAGTCGGTCAGACGCTCCAACACATCCCCCAGTTCGGCCATCACCTGCGCCGAGTTCTCCTTCCAACGCTTCTTCACCGTCTTCTCGTCGTAAGAGAGCGGTGCAATGAAGAAGAACGAGCACAGCGGCCACAGTTCTTTTACGAAGTTCACACGATCTTTCATGAGGCCCACCACCTGGATGATGCGCTCCATGGGCTCGTCAATGCCATTGTTGGCCACCACCGGTGCAAACAGGTGGGCGATCTCTTCGTTGCTCTTGTGCAGAATGTATTCGTGGTTGAACCAGATGCCTTTCTGATAGTCGAACTTGGCTCCGGCCTTCGAACAGCGACTGATATCGAAGGCTTTCACCAACTCGTCGAGCGAGAAAAGCTCCTGCTCCGTTCCCGGATTCCAGCCCAACAGGGCCAGGAAGTTGACCACCGCCTCGGGAAAATAGCCGCTTTCGCGATAGCCCGACGACACTTCGCCCGTCTTGGGGTCGTGCCATTCCAAGGGGAAGACGGGGAATCCGAGTCGATCGCCATCGCGTTTCGAGAGTTTGCCCTTGCCTTCCGGCTTCAGCAAAAGCGGCAGATGAGCAAACTGCGGCATCGTATCGGCCCAGCCAAAGGCCTCGTAGAGCAACACATGCAGCGGCGCACTGGGCAGCCATTCTTCGCCGCGGATGACGTGGGAGATGCACATCAGATGGTCGTCCACAATGTTGGCAAGGTGATAGGTAGGCAGATGGTCGGCACTTTTGTAGAGCACCTTGTCGTCTAAGATGTCGCTCTTGATGACAACCTCTCCGCGAATCAGGTCGTTGACATGCACATCTTCTCCCGGCTCCACCTTGAAACGCACCACATATTGCGTACCGTCGGCCATCAAGCTCTCCACCTCTTCGCGCGTCATCGTGAGCGAATTGCGCATCTTGCCGCGTGTCTGTGCGTCGTATTGAAAGTTTTGTATCTCGCTGCGCTTGGCTTCCAGCTCCTCGGGCGTATCGAAAGCGATGTAAGCTTTCCCGTCGTTCAACAGTTGGTCTACATATTTTTTATAGATATGCTTGCGTTCGCTCTGTCGATACGGACCGTATTCTCCGCCGAAACTCACACCTTCGTCAAACTTGATGCCCAACCATCTGAAGGCTTCGATGATATATTCTTCCGCTCCGGGCACGAAGCGCTGAGAATCGGTATCTTCGATACGGAACACCAAATCGCCACCGTGCTGACGGGCAAAGAGATAGTTGTAGAGGGCGGTTCTTACGCCTCCGATATGCAAAGCCCCTGTAGGACTGGGTGCAAAGCGCACTCTTACTTTTCTTTCAGACATGTTTTATCAGTTCATCTTTATTGTTCGGCCCGCTCCTTCTCTCTGTCGTGGAGAAACGGGCAGGTAGTATTGCAGCAGGCTTTCGCCCTTTTGTTTCCGTGCAAAATTAATATTTTTATACTGAACACGCAAACAATTAACAAACATGCATACCCTGATATGAAATCAACGCCATAGAAACGACAGGATGAAAGAATCGTTTTGGCCTTTCAATATCCCCAAAACGATTCTTCCTTGATGCGTTGCAAAAGACGTTTTCTCGTATCTTCTGTTTTTCTATCCCCCTGTTTTCAGAGAGTATAAGGCTGGTTGTGGCAGAGCGTTCGCAGCGGAGATTCAGTCCATTTCCTCGTCGGGCTCGTAGCCGCCCATCTCTCTAATGGCATTCTTCAGCAGGGTATACTGCTGGAAGAGATGGTTGACGGGCTCCTCGTTTTGGGTGAAATCGTGCATCGGACTTTTGAGAAAGAAGCTCAAGAAGCGTTGAATGCCGAACCGACCGGCACGTGCAGCCAGGTCGGACAGGAGTGCCAGGTCGAGCACCAGCGGCGCAGCGAGGATCGAGTCGCGACAAAGGAAGTTGATTTTGATTTGCATGGGGTAGCCCATCCATCCGAAAATATCGATATTATCCCAGCCCTCTTTGTTGTCGTTGCGGGGCGGATAATAGTTGATGCGCACTTTATGATAGACCTCTCCGTACAGATCGGGTTGATGGTCGGCCTGTAGAATGGTTTCCAAGGTAGAGAGTTTGCTCACCTCTTTGGTGCGGAAGTTGGCCGGTTCGTCGAGCACTAACCCATCGCGATTGCCCAGAATATTGGTCGAGAACCATCCATTCAGTCCCAAACAGCGCGTTCCGATGATAGGAGCGAAGCCACTCTTCACCAGCGTCTGCCCCGTTTTAAAATCCTTTCCGGCAATCGGCATGCGCGTTTTCTCGGCCAATTGCCACATGGCAGGAATGTCTACCGTGGTGTTAGGAGCCCCCATCACAAACGGGGCTTCCTCCGACAGCGCGGCATAGGCATAGCACATCGAGGGCGCGATGTGTTCCCGATCATCAGCCTTCATGGCCTTTTCCAGTGCATCGAGCGTGCCATGCACCGGCTCTTCGTAAGGAACGAAAATCTCGGTAGAAGCTGCCCACACCACCACCACACGTTGGCAATCGTTCTCTTGTTTAAAGTTCCGGATGTCGCGGCGCAGCTCTTCCACCATCTCCCATCGTGTCAAGCCTTGCTTCACGTTATCTCCGTCAAGGCGTTTGGCAAAGTTTTTATCGAAGGCGGCCTTCATCGGCACGATGTTTTCCAGTTCGTCGCGCACGGGCTCGATATCTTTTTCTTGCAGCACCTCGGCATATATCGCTGCCTGATAAGCGTTTTGCGGATAGACATCCCATGTGCCGAAGACGATATCGTCGAGTTGGGCCAGCGGAACGATGTCTCCATAGCGCAGATATTTCTTGTCTGCGCCCCTACCCACTCGTATTTTGTCATACTGAGTCATCGAGCCCACGGGCTTAGCCAGTCCTTTTCGGGCCATCAAGACACCTGTTATAAAAGTGGTCGACACGGCACCACAGCCCACAACCATGATGCCCAGCTTACCGTTTGCCGGTTTTACCTCCGTTTTTGCCATTTCCTTGTTGTTTTGTAATGAAAATATAGGACAAAAATAGCAAAACCTATCCAAACTCAGAAGTTTCTTATCGATTTTCACCTCTTTTCCCTTTAAATCGTTGAAAACAAGATTGTTTTCTGCCAATGAAAAGAGGAAAAATACTAAAATGGGAGAATTCAGACACGATGTCTTCTTTGTAGCCTTCCTACAATTCTCCCGAACTCACCTATATGAATAAGGTTCAGAAAATCGTTTCGACATCATCGATTTCATTTGCATGAAGAGACGGAATTTCCATCTCTTAGCTTTCGCACTCCATTCTCTTAGTTTTTGCAGGGCGTTTTCTTAGCTTTCGCCATGCGTTTTCTTAGCTTTTGAAACATGCTTCGTAACCTACTCACAATCAAATATTTACCGCAGCTCAAAGCAAGCCTTTCTTATTTTTGTGCTAACAACTACATGGTGGTTAACCGGTTGGTAGGGAAAGGCTGGCAACAAACCAATCCCGATAGGGTTGTTTACAACTTTCGGCTCATCTCCTCTTCGTTTTCACGTGCGAAATAGCTCCATCCTGATAGAAGGATGGATGATTCTGAACGGGCGTAAACATGAAAAAATTAAGTTATTAAATGTTTGACGCCAGGGTTTTTCTTTGCCGTCTTCTTGAAAGTCTTTAACTTTGCGAAGTCGAACACTAAAAATCAGACCGATTTATGAACAAAAAAATATGGATTCCCGGCATCATCCTGCTGCTCGTTTTGGCGGGTGGGGTGGCCTATCTCACCGTGAGTCTGAACAAGCAAAAAGAGGAAAACGCCGCCATGAAAGAGTTGGCAGAGCTGGACAAAAAAGAAATGGAAAACGAATACCAGCAGTTTGCCAATCAATACAGCGAGATGAAGACGCAAATCAACAACGACTCTATCGTGGCACAAATCACAGCCGAGCAGGAGAAAACACAACGACTGTTGGACGAACTACGACGGGTAAAGAGCACGGATGCCCGCGAAATCACTCGCTTGAAGCGCGAACTGGCTACGGTCAGGGCGGTATTGCGAAGCTATGTTTTGGAGATCGACTCGCTCAATCGCCTCAATGCTTCTCTCACACAAGAAAACACGCGTGTGAAAGGGCAATACGAGGAGGCCACACGGCAGATAGAGGGACTCAGCACCGAGAAGAAATCGCTCTCGGAGAAGGTGGCCATCGCAGCGCAGTTGGACGCTACGGGCATCACGATGACGGCCAAAAACAAACGCGGCAAAAACACCGACCGCATCGATAAGGCCACTGCCATACAGGTGAGCTTCAGCATCACCCGCAACGTGACGGCAGCCAGCGGCATGAAAGAGGTCTTCGTGCGCATCCAAACACCTACGGGCGGACTGCTCAACGGTGGCGGCTCGTTTGCCTATGAGAACCGTAATCTGCAATATTCGATGAAGAAAAGCGTGGAGTACAACGGCGAGGAAACGCCCGTAACTCTGTTTTGGAACGTGTCGCAGGCCTTGGTGGGCGGAACCTATCAGGTGAGTATCTTCGTGGATGGCAACATGATTGGTTCAAGAAGTTTCACGTTTAAATAATCAGTTGGTATATATAAATAAGGTATCTTCGCCTGTCCTCCTCTGCAAAGACGAAGGAGACAGAGCTTTTTCGTAACGAAAAGGGCTCTCTTTCCGAGGGACGCGAACCCATGGAAACTGGGAGAACGGCAGACGAACAGACCACAAGAATGAAGACGAAAGGCAGACATTCGGCAAGGAAAGCGGTGGCGGCAATGGCCGTTGCAGCGGCTTTGGCGGGAGGCTGCGTTGCCGTCTGCTTCGCGTTTTGGCCCCGAGAGCGGACGGTGCAGGGTCAAATCGAGGTGCTGCAATACGCCGTTCGAACGCAGCAGAGCGGAGGAGTGATCGAGGTTCGGGTGAAAGAGGGCGACTATGTAGAAGTGGGCGACACGCTGTTGCTCTTCAAAACCGACGATACGCCCATGCCCGAGGACGAGACATTGGAGCTTTTGGCTGCCACGCTGCATCCGCATCGCACGGGAAACCGGGCCCTCGACCGGGCCTACGGACGCTGGCAACAGGCAAAAGCGGCCGAGGAGCAGGCACAGAAGGCTTATCGGGAGGTGCAACGACAGTTTCTCCGGGGGCGGGTTCCGGCTCAATTGCGCGACAGGGCCTTTGCCGACTACAAGACTTTTCAGGCGCAAGCCATCGCCACCAAGCTCGTTTACGACGAGATGCGGTGTCATCAGCATTCCGGAAGGAGTGGTCTGAAGGGGCCACAGATCGTGGCCGTCATCACAAAAGTGGAGGGCGAGGTGAGTGAGATCATGGCCAAGAAGGGCGAACAGCTCGCGCCCTGCGCTCCATTGATGACCATTGCCCTGCTCGACAACCTTTGGGGCACATTCAGGCTCAATGAGAAGCAACGCTCTTATTTTGCAGAGGGCGACACCTTACAGGTGTATTGCCGGGCGTTCGGTTTGCGCATCCCCATGCGGGTGTCGGCCATTAGGCCCTATTTCGGTGCGGCGGCAGCGACAAACGCCGGCAGGGGCCGACAGAAAGAGCCGCGGCACTGGAAGATGCAGCTCAGACCTGTGGCGAAGTTCGAGGGACTTCGAGCCGGTATGCAGCTGGAGGTGCCGATGGAATAAGGTAGGCATCAGGAAGAAAAAACAACCGGTGGAAAGACCGAAGAGGGCATCCTGCCCGACGAAGACGTGCTCACAGAGAACATATTTACACACAAAAACAAAACATTATGTTGAAAAAGAAAATCGAAGAGGCTCTCAATGCCCAGATCAATGCCGAGATGTGGTCGGCTTATTTGTATTTATCGATGGCGGCTTACTGCCATGCACAGGGTCAACCCGGTATGGGAAAATGGTTCGAAGTGCAATTCAAGGAGGAACAAGACCACGCCAAGATACTCTTCAACTACGTGATTTCACGCAACGGGAAGGTAGATCTGCGCCCGATAGAGGCCGTTCCCACGGAGTGGAAATCGGTGGTCGAGGTGTTTGAAAATTCCCTACGCCACGAGCAGAGCATCACCGAAAGCATTAACAAACTATTCGCCTTGACCTCCGCCGAGAACGATTATGCCACGCAGAGCATGCTCAAGTGGTTTATCGACGAGCAGGTGGAAGAAGAGGAAAACGTAAAAACCATCATCGACAATCTCAAGATGATTAAAGACAACGGCTACGGCATCTACATGCTCGACAAAGAGCTGGGAGCGCGCAGTTACAGTCCCGCCGGTCCGTTGGTCTAACGGTCGCGGCGCAGAACAGACAAGAGAGTTGCAGGAACCCCGAGGGATTCTGCAACTCTTTTGTAAAGCCCAATGAGCCATGCCAAGCTCGCTTGAGCATTTCCAGGACGAAAAACGCACTTGTCGAGAAACAAGAAAAGAACTCTTTTTTGAGGGAGACATTTATTTTGCAGTTCTCACAAGTTGCACTACCTTTGCAGGAAAGAACAATCAAGACAAAGATGACGTATTCTATTGAAAGAGTGGCCACGTTGATGGGGGCTCATCGATTTGGCGGTTGCGAAACCGAGGTGAGGTTTATTCTCACAGACAGTCGTTCGTTGTGTTTCCCGGAAGAGACGCTTTTTTTCGCATTGCGGTCGGCCCGGAACGATGGTCACCGCTACATCCCCGAGCTTTATGCCCGCGGCGTGCGCAACTTCGTGGTGGAACGTGTGCCCGAGGAGACTGCGGAACGCTACCCGGAGGCCAACTTTCTCCAGGTGCTCTCCACGCGGAAAGCTCTGCAACGATTGGCCGAACGTCATCGAGACGAATTCACCATCCCCGTGGTGGGCATCACCGGGAGCAACGGTAAGACGATGGTCAAGGAGTGGCTCTATCAGCTTCTCTCGCCGGGGATGGTGGTGACCCGCAGTCCGCGCAGTTACAATTCGCAGATCGGCGTACCGCTCTCGGTGTGGCTGCTCAATCGTCACTCGGAGATCGGCGTGTTCGAGGCGGGCATCAGTCAGAAAGGCGAGATGCGAACCCTGCGCGACATCATTCAACCCACCATCGCCGTGCTCACCAATCTGGGGACGGCCCATCAGGAAAATTTCGCTTCGCAGGAAGAGAAATGCCGCGAAAAGCTGCGGCTCTTCAAGGATGCCGACGTGATGGTGTACAACGCCGACGATGAAACGGTGACCGCCGTGATGGGCGAACAACACTTCAAGGGCGAGACGCTGGCCTGGTCGAGGAAAGACCCAAGCGCGGCTTTCTTCATCGAGCAGACCGAGAAAGGCGAAACTCGCACGCGCGTCTCCTATATATATAAAGGTGAAGCCGGAAGCTACGAGTTGCCTTTCATCGACGAAGCGTCAACGGTCAATTCCTTTGTCTGCGCCGCTATCTGCCTGCATCTGGGACTGGAGGCCGACGTCCTGGCCCAGCGAATGGCCCGACTCGAGCCCGTAGCCATGCGACTCGAGGTGAAAGAAGGACAGAAGGGATGCACACTCATCAACGATTCGTACAACTCGGACATCAATTCGCTCGACATTGCGCTCGACTTCATGAATCGCCGCCCCGACCATCAAGGTCGCCTCCGCACACTCATCCTCAGCGACATCCAGCAGAGCGGCATCCCCGCTGCCCGGCTCTACACCGAGGTTTCGGCTTTGGCGCAGAAGCGCGGCGTAGAGAAAATCATCGGTATCGGCACGGCCATCACCGCCGCCCGCAAGCATATCGACGTGAAAGAGGCTCATTTCTTCCGCAGTGTCGACGACTTCATCCGCAGCGAGGCCTTCCACGATCTGCACGACGAGGTGATTCTGCTGAAGGGTGCGCGCAGTTTCGGTTTCGACCGACTGGCTGAACTGCTTGTTCGCAAGGTGCATGAAACCACGCTCGAGGTGAATCTCACGGCTCTTGTCGACAATCTCAACCACTATCGTTCTCTGATGAAACCCCGCACGAAGCTCGTCTGCATGATCAAGGCCGACGGATATGGTGCCGGAGCCGTTGAGATTGCCAAGACTTTGCAAGACCACCGCGTAGATTATCTCGCCGTGGCCGTGGCCGACGAAGGGGCCACCCTGCGCCGAAACGGCATCACCAGCAACATTATCGTGATGAACCCCGAGATGACGGCCTTCAAAACGCTCTTCGACCACGACCTCGAGCCCGAAGTTTACAGCTTCCGCCTCCTCGAAGCCCTCATCCGCGCTGCCGAACGCGAAGGTATCACCGGCTTTCCCGTGCACATTAAGCTCGACACCGGCATGCATCGGCTGGGCTTTCATCCCGAAGACGACATCGACCGGCTCATTGCTCGGCTCCACAATCAGAACGCGCTCATCCCGCGGTCGGTCTTCTCACACTTCGTCGGAGCCGACGACGATGCTTTCGATGCCTTTTCCGATCTCCAGTTCAGCCGATTCGACCGCGCCAGTCGGCTCATCCAGTCGGCCTTCGAGCACCGCATTCTCCGCCACATCGACAATTCCGCCGGCATCGAGCACTTTCCCCAACGCCAGCTCGACATGTGCCGTCTGGGCTTAGGCCTCTATGGCATCGACCCTCGCACGGGAAAAACCCTTCACAACGTCTGCACTCTGCGCACCACCATTCTCCAGTTGCGTCGCGTCAAGGCCGGCGAGACCGTGGGTTACAGTCGCCGCGAACGCCTCGAGCGCGACAGTCTCATCGCCGCCATCCCCATTGGTTATGCCGACGGACTGAACCGCCATCTGGGCAATCGCCGCTGCCACTGCTTGGTGAACGGGCTTCCTGCTCCCTACGTGGGCAACATCTGCATGGATGTAGCGATGATCGACGTCACCGACATTGCCTGCCGCGAGGGCGACCGCGTAGAAATTTTCGGCGACGCGCTGCCCGTGACCACCCTCTCTGCCGCCCTTGACACCATCCCCTACGAAGTGCTCACAGGCATCAGCAATCGGGTCAACCGTGTTTACTTCCAAGACTAAACTTCCCGCCATGGTCTTGCAGGTTTCAAATAAAACCCTTACCTTTGCCCCCGTGAAACAAAATGTGTTGACATATCGGCAGAACGAAGGGCAGAAAAGGGCGAACTTTTCTGCATCTTTTAACGCCTTTTCTTTGGTAGTCTCCCAGAAAATGACTACCTTAAACACACACACACACACACACACACACACACACACACAATGTTCGCACCTATTGTAGTGTAAGACTTTTTCACTTTCTCTTACGCGCGCGCGAAGCGGGCGCAACCCCCATTAGCAAAGGGCTCTTCGGAGTGGCCTTTGCTTCTTTTTTCGTGCCCATGAGCCAAGGGACGGAAAGAGCAACAACGCCGATTTTTCACCTTTTAAATATTAGAGATTTATGAACAGACAAGAACAACAACGGACAGTCGCCGAATGGACGACGCTGCCCTACATCCCGCCGCAGTGCAACGTGATTCCGTATGAGAGCGAGGGCTTTATTTGTGCCACCATCCGTCATCGCGCCGAGAATTCCACCGAAGAAGAATGGGAAGAGGATGAAGAGATTGAGGGAGAATATTCATATTATCATTCTCGTTTCGACTGGCAATAACCATCTAAGAACAGTAAACAACCCAACGTATGAAAAGAAAATTCAACCTGCTGCCTTGCGCAGCTTTCGCTTTAGCACTGATGTTTTCGGCTTGCAGCCACGACGACGAGCCAACGCCGAACAATGCCCCTTTGATCAGCTTAGGCGGCGACGCCACCTTTACGCTGACCGAAGAGAAGTTTGAAACCTCGAAGCCTGCCTCTATGCCGGCCTCGCGGGCCATGGCCGCTCAGGCGCAACCGCAAGAAGTAGACCTGGGCGACGGCCTCCACGCCACGATGAGCATCGAAGAAGACAGCCAACCCGAGACACGCGCCAACCCCATCAGCCAAGGCCGCTATTCTATCTATGCGCTCGACGGCAGCGGCAACCGCATCACCGGCACCCACAAAACGCTCACGGGCGAGGTGAACGCCAGCGGCAAGTTTGTGCCAGACGCCGGCTCGAGGCTCGATCTACCCGCCGGCACCTACACCTTTGTGTGCATCAGCGAGGGCGTGACCGACAATGGCACCTCCCTCTCCATTACCAACAGCACGAAAAACCCCATGCTGGGCAAGGTGACGAAGACCATCAGCAGCACTGACCGGCATGTGTCTTTCGAGATGAAACACTTGGCTGCCCGTGTGCGCTGCAAGTTGGTGGTTTACACTGAGGCGGTGAACAATGTTAGCATAGTTCTCAAAACATTGAATGACCCAGCCCTCAACCTCACGCCCCTCACCACCACCTACGACGTAAAGGGCGACAAAACAGGTTTTACTCCGGGGAACACTCAGACCGATCCCATCACCCACACCGGAGCTCTCACCGAGAAGGATGCTACCTATGTGCTGGCCCATCATTTCTATACCTCGTATTATTATATTCAGCCCGGCACCACCAACAATCAAGTAAGTGTTAGTTTCACTGGTGGCGAGCTCTACGACGGAATGGATATGACCAGCAAAAGAGGTACTGTATTTAAGACGACACCTATCACCTTTGCGGCCAACAAGTCGTACACCCTTGTGATGAAGCTACGCCCGCTGCTCTATCTTTTCAACGACGGCACTAATGGGGTACTTTCTGAAAAAGGCTCGCGCACGCCCATCGGCATTGTGACCAAAGAGAAAACGAAAAACCATGAGGGCACCGCCGCCGGACTCAAGGTCAGTCCCATGGCCCTGAAATGGGAAATGGGCGGTAGCGGACAGCAGCGCAACACCACCGTGCACAACACCTGGTGGGATATGCCTACAAAAACCGGAACGGGTGCAGAGCTGAACGGCTACGACCTGACGTGGACAGGCTCCGGCACCACCGACGGCAAGAAACGTGCTGAAGAGCAAACGCAATATCCTGCCTTCTATTGGGCTGGTAATTACCAGCCCGGCGTTGCCACCTCAAACATTGGCAAATGGTATATCCCGGCATTGGGAGAAATACGATCTGAAAGAGACCTTGGGAATCAATTCGATCATTTCCTGGCACAATTTTCTCCAGGTAACGGCGCAAACTGGGGTGTTTGGAACGATGGCGGTGTATCGTATAATGCTAGTTTCGCAATTGAGAGCGAAGATCGGGCTAAAGCATTATTCAAGGCCTTTACCGATGCAGGTAGTGCGCTGCCCGATGATGTCTGTCTTTGGACCACTTCCACCTGTGATGGCAGTTATAATTTCCGCCCCATCTACATCAAATTTTCCGTTTCGGCATACGCCCCTCATCCTATGGGCGGATGGAACGTGGCCCGAGCCGGGATATTAGATAAAGATGCGCCCGATGTATATGTGTGGCCCTACGTGCACTTCTAAGGGCTACTGAGCGGCTCAGTAACATCGCGGAGACGAAAATGCCGAAATTGAGCGGCTCAGTAACGCCACGGAGACCAAAACGATGAAATTGAGCGACTCAGTAACGCCGCGGAGACAAAAATGGCGAAATTGAGCGACTCAATAACGCCGCGGAGACAAAAATGATGAAATTGAGCGACTCGGTAACGTCGCGGAGACAAAAACGACGCTATTGAGCCGCTCAATAACATCCCTTAAAATAGAAAATACACTTTTGACAAACTTGTTTACGACATGGCGGCCTTGAGCTGCTTTGAAAGTTAAACCATTTTTTAACCCTTTAAAAAAACAAGAACATGGAAAAGAACAAATTACCCAGGTTCGTGAAAATTGAAGGCGGCAATTGCGCCCGATTTTCCAATGTGATGCACATGCAGTACCACCGTCGGCTCTACGACCAGGTGGTGGCGGTAGACAAAGAGAAGCTCAAGCTGACGGACGCCGTGCTGGCAGAATGGCGCGAGGCCATCGACCAGGAGGTGGAACTCAACAAAGAGGCCACGCAATCGGTGCACACCGCTCGGCTGGTGAAACTCGATGCCGAGCGCGACCGGCTGCTTACCCACTTCTTCGGCGTGATTCGTATCCAAAAGCTCTCGCCCGTGGCGGCTATACAAGAGGCTGCCGAGCGCGTGGAAGTGATTTTCAAGCCCTACGCCGGCATCCAGAACGAGGCGCTCGAGGCCGAAAGTGGTCACATCGCCGGGATGTTTGAAGATGCCAAGAAATGCACCGCCGACCTCACCACACTGGGGCTCACGGCCGTGCTCTCGCAGCTGCGCACGGTGAACGGCGAGTTTGAACAGCTGGGAGCCACTCGCCGGCATGAGGCCGTTGAGGCCAAGCGGCCCAGCGCCACGGCCATTCGCCCCAAAACGGACGAGGCGCTCGAGTTCGTCGTTCAGCACATTCAGGGTAGCTACCTCTTCTCTACCGTCGAGGCCGATCGGCTGCTGATCTACTCGCTGGCCGCGGAGATGAATAAAATTACGGCCGACTTTAAAGCCAGTCATAAATCCAGCGATGCCCAAAAGAAAAAGCATCCCGGCGACGGCGGCGGAAAGAAGCCTGGTGGCAATCCCGGCGGTGGTAAGAAGCCCGATGATGGCGGAAAAAATCCCGGCGGCAATCCTGGTGGTAATCCCGGCAGCGGCAAGACGCCCGAACCCGGAAAGGATCCCGGAAAGGATCCCGAGAAGGAAAAGGAACTGGACGAAATAGAAAAGATGCTCACTCCGCTCATTCCCGCCTTTGAGAAAGAGATTGGCGATCGTCCCGGCTCTCTATCCTTCGCCCGCGAAGTGGTGGGCACGGGCAAAGATCGCCGCTTCAAATTCTACAACACTCGCACAAAGGTGTGGACCTGGGCCACGCTCCGCGCCGACGGGACGCTCGCGCCGTGGGCGGCGGAGCCGTAAGTGGCGGCTTCGTAGGAGGAGTTAAGGAGTTAAGGAGTGAAAAGGAGTTAAGACATTTGCTTGTTAGTTGACAAGTTGACGAGTTAACAAGTTGACAAGTAGATTTGCTTTTTCAGTGAACAAGTTAACTTCCGTAAGGCCTTAGATACAATATTCTTTCCCATTCCGCGTTTAGAGGATAACAGGAATTTTCTACAACAATTCTGATAACGCGAAATGAAGAATGACCTACTACCCACGCTCATTGCCTTCGGAGTGAGCCTCGGCTTCGGATGGATATTCATCCCTGCCATCCTCAACTTCTGCAAAGAGCGACATCTCTACGATATTCCCAATCAACGAAAGGTGCACCGTGTGCTCGTGCCTCGGCTCGGAGGCATTGCCTTTGTGCCTGCCATGGCCCTGGCCATGGTGGTGAGCGTGGCCGTGATGAGCATCGGTCTGCATGAGGGAAAAGTGGAGATGAGCCTGTGGAGCGTGGCCTTTCTGGCCTCGCTGCTGCTGATGTATGCCGTGGGTGTGGTGGACGATTTTATCGGACTCGACGCTCCGGTGAAATTCTTGGTGCAAACGGCCACGGCCTGTACGCTGCCTCTGTGCGGACTCTATATCAACCATCTCTATGGCTTTCTCGGCATCTATGAACTGCCTTATTGGGTGGGAATGCCGCTGACGGTGTTTGTCATCGTTTTTATCGACAATGCACTCAACCTCATCGATGGCATCGACGGACTGGCGGCCAGCCTCTCGATCATCGCCCTCGCCGGCTTTTTCTGCATCTTTACGGTCGAAGGACTCACGGTGTATGGCATCCTCATCGCTTCGCTCGTGGGCGTGCTCATCGCCTATCTCTACTTCAATATTTGGGGCAAAGCCGAGAAAAACCGAAAGATTTTCATGGGCGACGCGGGCAGCCTGACGCTGGGTTTCATTCTGGGTTTCCTCTTTGTGAAGGCCACGATGGATAATCGGCCGCTCATGACGGGGTCGGCCGCAAGATGGGTGCTGGCCTATAGCTTGTTGGTGGTTCCGGTATTCGACGTGGCCCGAATCATTCTTCATCGCCTGCGATTCGGACAACCGCTCTTCCAGGCCGACAAAAACCACATCCATCACAAGCTGATGCGAGCGGGATGCAGTCAGCATCAGGCTCTGATCGTGATCTTAGGGCTTCAGCTGGGCGTGGTGTTTCTCAATCTCTCGCTCTTCCCGCACATCGACATTACGTGGGTGGTGCTGATCGATGTCGTGCTCTTCACGGCCTTGCAAACGGCTCTCACCCGCCGATTGACCAACCGAAAAACCGCAGAAGCCGAATGAAAAGACTCACCGACTTGCTCGTTTCGGCCCTCTGCCTCGTGGTTTTCTCGCCGCTCATCCTGCTCGTGGCCATCGCCATCCGTCTGGACGACGGTCTGCCGGTGATTTTCCGCCAGGAACGAATCGGGCGATACGGTCGGCCGTTTTTCATTTATAAATTCCGAACGATGTGCATCGACGCCGAAGAAAACGGACCGATGATGCTCGAAGTAGACGGAGATAGCCGCCTGACACGCGTGGGACGCTTCCTCAGAGAGCATCATCTCGACGAACTGCCTCAGCTTTGGAACGTTCTCAAGGGGGATATGGCGTTCATCGGTCCCCGACCCGAGCGACTGTTCTACATCCGGCAGATTATGCAACGAGACCCGCGCTACGTGCGTCTCTACCGCATTCGACCGGGCGTCACCTCCTATGCCACGCTCTACAACGGCTATACCGACACGATGGAGAAGATGTTGCGCCGACTCGAGCTCGATCTTTACTATCTGGAACACCGCTCTTGGTGGCTCGACGCGAAGATTCTGCTCAACACCTTTCTGCGTATCGCCATCGGAAAGAAGTTCTAAGCGCGCATCCGTTTCCGGTTCTATTCGGCATTCTGATACCGGAATCGGGCAAAGAAAATGAGGAAGTCTTGAGCAGACTTCCTCATTTTCGGTTTTCCAACTTCGTGAACGACATGGGTAACCGTCGGATCTTGATGACCGCCGCTCCGGGCGTTTCTCCTTAAAACCTCGTGAAATACAATCGGTATTTCTTGTTTGCCAGCACCATTTTTTCGCCCCCCAGTCGTTCCACTTTGAAGCGTTCGTCGAGACTGTTCAAGCCAAACGGAGCCAAACGAGCGAGCTGAGTAATGGGTTCGTCGCCCGATTCGCGGTTGTACAAATAAGGATCAGAGAGCAACAGACTGTCTTTCTCCTTCCGGAATCGCAGCAGACAGGCCTGCACGCGTCCGTTCAGGTCGGAGGTTTGCAGCAGTCGGCTTTGGAAAGCCCAGAACATGCGCTGCCCCTCCATCCGGTTCACGCCGCCCCCAAGGGTATCGATGCGTTCCAAACGCCAATAGCCGTCGAGCTTTCCATTGCCCGAGGTCTCCAGTTGGCAAGCTCCCAACATCAAAACGGCCGCCAACAAACACAGGAAAAAATATCTTTTCTTCATTGTCTTCAAATCTTCAACACACCTTTTTTACTAATCGTCAGCTGAAAGCCATACGAACGACCCAGAATCGCTCCAAAGTCCATGCCGCATCCGCCCCGCAGGCCCCATCCGTGTTTGAAGCCATAGTCGGCCTCAAGCAGCAAACTCACGTTGTGATGCTTCTTGTCATAAGGATCGGAATAGGAGCCCCAGCCCGTTTGATAAGTCGCCAACAAACGGTATTTCAAAGCCTCTGTAGGCTGTCCGCTCACGCCGAGATGCCAAGCCTCGAAACGATTGTTCTTCACCTCCATCACTCCGTCGGCATTATAGATGGGCGAACGGTAGAGCGGATTGCCCATTACCTGCCCCCAATGCTGCCAACCCGAGTAGATGTAGTGATTATAATAGTTGTCGAGTCCGCCGATATGGTCGCCAATGGTTTGGGTATGGTCATGATAGATGGGGCCGCTTTGATATTTGGTATACAGATATTCCAGGACGATGGCCGTCAAGTAGCGTCCGTATTTCAAGTTCAGTTCGGCTCCGAGCATCCAGTCTTTGAAGTCGTAGAGCAGGTATCGGCGTTTCTTCTTGGTCATCCACTCGCCTCCCGTTCCGTATCCGTCGTAGTCGAGTTGAAACATCGCCGAATGGTCTTCAAAAAATTTGTCGGCATAGATCGAGAACCGCCATCTGTCGGCATCGTAGTTGGCCCGTGCCAGCCAAGAGCCCAACTGGTTGCCTTCGGCGTTTTGATAGGTCGTCTCTCCAATATCGGCACCGCCGGGAATCAAAGCCTTCAGGTAAGACTTCCATCCCGTGCGCCCATGAATCACCTTCGTCGTGCCGTCGCTTTGCGGCTGATAAGAGCGCCCGCCGAAAGTGGCCGCCATCTCCAAGCCCAATTCCAGCGAAAGCGGTGCGAAACGCTCTTCGTTTCCGATCTTCAAATATCCGGCCTTGCTGTGAAAAAGCACATCGTCGGTATAGCGACTCTTCCTTCCGGTGAACCGCATCTGAAAGTCGTCGTCCGTCATTCGTCCATAGGCAATGTGCCCTTTCAGCTGCAACCATCCCCCACCGAAAGGCAGAACCCAATAGTCGGGCAGAGCCAAACGCATCTGTGGAATGGGCCTGGCATTGATGCCCAACAACTGAGAACCGCTGCTCAACGCCTGATTTTTCAGTTCCATGGGTTGTTGTTTGCTACCAACGGTCAGCACACCATGCAGCCAGCGCACCTCGGCAAAGGCCTGCTGAACCACCATTCTGCTGCTGAACCCCTGCGCCACGGCCACATCTACGCCATATCCCAAGCCCCATCTGCGAGCCGAATCAGTCGTAAGAGGTCGGATGAGAGAAGCCCGCAGATATCCATTGCCCTTGTCGAGCGAGCTCAATCCATAGCGATTGGCGTTGAGCCACAGCGGCGTTTGCCGGTTAGAGGCCGTAGCCTGCAACTCGAGGCGATAGTTCAAGTCTTTTCCTGGTTGAAGTTTGCTCTTGCCGTCGGTCTCCCGCCATGCTTGCGCCTGTGCCGACACCGATGGCAGGAGCAGACCAAGAGCGATAAGAAGTATCACTTGTTTCATGACCTAACAACGTTTTTTTTTGCATATTATTTTATTTATCTCCACATTTTCTTCCTTTCTCCGCGCCTCCGCCTCGCCCTCGTCGCTGCATGATAGGGGTTTTCCTTGTCGGTTTAGGGAAAAACCTTTCTCTCCGTTGGTACTTTCGTCTAACTTTGCCATCACTACAAAAGGCATCCGCAAAGCCTCCAGCCGCTCTGCAGTTGGCCCCGTGTCGAGGTCCGGTAACCCTCAGAATGAGACTCGATAGATGAAAGAAAAGACAGCCGGTCTCCAAAAAAATAGAAGAAGAGTTATACTTAAATTAAAACAGCACGATGATGAAAAAGTTGATGATGACCTTAGTGGCGTTCTTCGCTTTCACACTTACTGTCAGTGCGATGAGCTACGAACAAGCACGCCAACAAGCCCTTTTCCTTACCGACAAGATGGCTTACGAACTCAATTTGACCGACGATCAGTATGAGGCTGCTTACGAAATCAATCTCGACTACCTCATGAGCATCGACCGATACGACGACCTTTACGGCGTATATTGGCGCAGACGGAACGCCGACTTGAGCTATATCCTCTACGATTGGCAATATCGTGCCTACTGTGCAGCCAATTATTTCTACCGTCCGCTCTATTATGAAACGGGCTATTGGCGGTTCAGAATCTACGCCCGCTACCCTTACCGCGACTATTTCTACTTCGGACGCCCCGTGTTTTACGACACCTACAGCGGCGCACACAGTTGGAACATGAACGACAACCGCAGTTGGTACAGCGGAAGACAGTTTGGCGGCGGGCGCAGCTTTGGCATGCGCGATGGTTTTCAGCGAGGCGACTACGGACGAGGCGTGCGCTTTGGCGGCGCGCGAACCGACTATCGCGACACAGACTATCGGTCGTCGCAACGCTCGGGTTCGCATTTCGGTTCCGATTCGCGGGCCTATTCGGCTCCCAACACGCCCTATCGAACAGACGACTCACGCTTCGGCGGTCGGCGTTTCGGGGCGTCTTCCTCTGGAGGCGAGGGTTGGAACGGCGACTACGAACGACAGAGCAGCACCCGAAGCACGGCCCGCAACTATATCGAACCTTATAACAACGGCGGCACCAATCGCTTTGGCGGGGCACGTTCGTCTGGCAGTTCGTCGGCCGAGAGCAAGGTAGAGCTTCCCAACAACACCTTCAGTCCCAACCGCTCCGTCGGTACGCAGCCCTCCACCTCGGGCCGTTCGTTCGGCGGAAGCCAAGGCAGCGGCGGTTCGTTCCGCTTTGGCGGTCGCAGATAAAAGGACAGACAGAAAAAGAAAAATATCAATAACCGATCAATTGTTTTAGGTATTGTAGTATGTATAAATGAATAATAAAAAGATGACACAAAGATGATTCAGGTAACAACGAGAAAAAGAGTGTTAGGATAACACCGAGAGGGATGCTTCGTGATGAAGCATCCCTCTCAGCTTTTCTCCCCCTTTGTCTCTCGTTCCATCCCTGGCCTACCGGCCATCTCTCCTTCCTCATTTTGCAAAAGCTAAGAAAACGCACGACGAAAGCTAAGAGATGGGCGTGCGAAAGCTAAGAAAATGGCATGCAAAAGCTTAGCTTTTGCAAAACGAGATGTAAAGCCTTGGATTGCAAGGCTTAGGATACGGAAGCAAAAAAAGGGAAGAGGAATGGAGAAACGCTATTGAGACACCGCTTCTAAAAATAACTCTACGAGGCGGGGGATGGCATATTGGTCGATGTCTTCTTCCCGAATCCAAATATATTCGGGAGGAAGCGCAGGACGAACGTCGGTGTCCCAAGTATAGAAGTCGGCCAGAAGGATGCGGTGGGTGAGAACATGTCGGAGCGACACGCAACGAGAAGTCGCCTCGATGGTTTGAAAAGGAAGAGCGGCAAGAGAGGGAGCGATGCTCGTTTCCATCTCGAGCGGCGTCTCTTTTCTCTGCGCGGCATGCGCGGGAGTAGATTTGTCCTCCACATCTTTGTAGAGAACAGGTTCCCAAAGGCCTTGCCAAATGTCGCCGGAGCCACGTCGGCGCAGGGCGATATGGCCCTTACATCGGATGTAGAGATAGGTCATGCGGCGCGTCTTCACCTTCGTCTTCTTCAGTTTGACGGGCAACTGCGCCACCCATCCTTCGCGATAGGCCACACACCCCTCGCCAAGCGGACATTGGGCACAGAACGATGGGGCCGCCGACGACAGTAGGCGGGCTGCAGAGACAGAATGGTCGGCTGCTGGAGAGGGAGAAAATAAATCGGGTTGGAGGGTTTCCCCTATGTTAGAGCGTGTTTGGGAGGAAGCCTTAGCAGCTGTAACAGGTTTGCATTGCAGGGCTCCGAAGTCCATCAAAGCCTCGTTGTAGCGGTCCGGAGTTTGAGGAGGGAGCAGCGATTGGGCCAAGGCGGCAAACTCTTTCTTGCCTTCGGTGGAATTGATGGGTGTGAAAATGCCGAAGTAACGGGAAAGAACGCGATAGACATTGCCATCGACTACGGCCACGGGACGATGGAAAGCAATGGAGGCAACGGCAGCGGCGGTGTAGTCGCCCACCCCTTTGAGCTGTCTGATTTCCTGAAAAGTGTCGGGAAAAGAACCTCGATGGGCAATCTGTCGAGCAGCGGCGTGCAGGTTTCGAGCCCTGCTGTAGTAGCCCAATCCTTGCCAAAGGCGCAACACTTCGTCTTCGGTGGCTGCGGCTAAATCGTCGACACGCGGATAGCGTTGCATGAATCGCAACCAGTAATCCATGCCTTGGTTGATGCGAGTCTGTTGTAAGATCACCTCACTGAGCCAAATGGCATACGGGTCTTTGGTGTTCCGCCAAGGCAAATCGCGCCCGTTGAGGTCGAACCAACGAAGAAGGGTTGCAGAAAAAGAGGGATGAGCTGTTTCCAAATCGGCAAGTTCTACTTCTTCACTTTCACCGTTTCGCCGGCTTTGATGCGTTCTGTCATCTCGGTGGTCAGCGTTCCCAGGAAATTTTTCTTCAACAAGTCGTACATCTTCTCCTCATCTTTCTTGTAGAGTTTGACGTATTTCTCGAGGTAAGAAACCTCTCCGGTAAGGTCTTTGTTGTTGAGATAGTGATTTAAAACGGCCACCATGGCATGGATAAACATGTCGAGCGTGAAGTCGGCTTGACCGTTCTCGATGGCATATTGCGAACATCCCGCCCGGAAACTAATGCAATAGGGGAAGGATTTGTCGTCGTTGCATAGCTTGATTTCGTTTTTACTGAAGACAATGTGTACCATATCCGTGACCCGAGACCAAGAGTCGATGTAACGTGCGGCGGCTTCGATGTCTTTGGCCGTGAAGCGATGATTCAGGTAAAACTCACAACATCTGAGGGCATCTTGGGCATGTTGACGGCATTCTTCTACGGTTTTGAACTCCATAGGTTCGGGTAAGTCGCCCACGCCTTCATCCTTTTCCTTTTTCAATTCTTCTATCCGTTCGCCCCATTTGTCGGCCTTCTGTTGCTCGTTGTTGGCCTCGTAGTATTTTTTCAGGTAGGGAGCCTCATCGATATATTCGTCGGAATGCTCGCCATACAGCTCTTTGAAGATGGCGAGTGCTCGCAATTCGTGTTTCACAGCCGCAGCATGGTCGCCCAGAACATGCGAGTTTTCAGCTACATGAAGCAGAATCGTAGCCATGTCTCGGTCGTGAACGTAGAGCGGTTCGTATATTTGCAGAGCCGTTTGGCTGTTTTTCAAAGCCTCTTCGGCCTTTCCTGCGGAGGCTTGATACAAGGCCAGGTTGTCGATATACCAGGCATAGCGCTTGTCTTTGTTGCTCACTTGCTTGCCATAGATGTCTGCAACGCGCTGCGCAGTCTCTATGGCCTTGCTGAATCGCTTGCTTCTGAAATAGCATTTGCCCAACATCACAAGACTGTTGAGGTGGGTCGAGTCGCTCTCTCCTTTCTCTTTCTGAAGTAAGGCTGCATATTTCTGATACGCTTCGGCAGCATCGTCGAACCGATCGGCCACAAACAGGGCTTTGGCTACACTGTCTTGCCGATGCAGTTCGGCGGGTGAAGTCTGCGCTTTGATGGGCAAAAGACCCGCAAAAAGGAGAATAAGGGTGAGGATGGTCTTCATTTCTTGAGTATGTTTATTGTTCGGGATATTGCTGATAGAGGGTCAATCCAAAGGCGGAAGTGTAGGCATAGATGTGCTCGATGATGTCGGCCAGGGTGTGTTCGTAGTGAATGTTCTTGTCGTTACGGACGAAAAACTGCACCTCTAACGGTAATCCGCATTGCGTGGCCTCGACTTGGCGCACCAAAATCGTCATCTTTTCATTCACATCAGGCCGACTGATGAGCCATTTTTCAATGAAAATCCGGAAGAGAGCAGTGTTGATCTGTTCGCCCTTCAGCTCTTCTGGGGTGAAGAAATGCCCGGCGATGAGCGATGCTTTCAAGGCCTCGTCGGCCACTTTAACACTTCTAAAGTCAATGTATATCAATCGTTTCACTCGTCGACCAGCCCCTCGTTGCATGCTTTTCCAGTTCTGAAAAGAACCGTTTACCAGGGTAAGCGGTGGCACAGTAACGGTGGTATTGTCGAAGTTTCGCACCTTTACGGTGGTCAAAGTGATTTCTTCCACAATGCCATCGGCGGTGGTCGAGGGTACGGTAATCCAGTCTCCTTTCTTCACCATGTCGTTGCTGGTGAGCCGAATGCCGGCCACCAATCCTTCGATCGTGTCTTTAAAGACCAACATCAGAATGGCCGACGTAGCCCCAAGTCCGGCAATCAGCGACATGGGATTTTTGCCAAAGAGAATCGAAGTGACAATGATCACAGCCACAAAGATGGCGATAATCTTCACCACTCCGCAGAAAGTCTTGATGTATTGACGAACAGACGCACTGTGGGAAAGCTCTAATTGGGTGAGCGAATTGAGCAATGCGATGAAGAGTCTCACCGACATGATGACGATATAGATGTCTGTCAATCGTTCGAGAACTTTGCGAGCAACGGGGTGCTGATAGAAAACCATCGGCAGCAGTTGGGCAATGACAATGGCAGGAACGATTCTACAGGCTGTCTGCAATACGTTATCGCTGAGCAACGCCTCGTCCCAGGAGTTGCGAGTGGTACTGGTGAGTTTGTGAATCAGCGGCAATAGGATGCGTCTACACAAAACTCCTGCCGCCCAAGCCAGAAAGATGGCAATCAGAACAAGCAGAAGATGCCGAACAACGGGCACCGAATGACCGGTGATTCCACAGAGTTGAATCAACTCTTCAACATAGTTTTTGATTGAATTCATAGACAACTGTTCTCTGAATATTTAGGAATCGGTGATGGATGATGGATGTTTGGTGAGTAGAATGGGACTTGATGCAAGACGTTCAGGTGCAGAATGGATGCTTCAAGGCCCTGTTAACACTCTGCATACCTGATCTTGAAAACGGCGGGCATTCTTCCCATGCATCACGCCTTGATTGAGAATGGCAAAGCAAAGACGATGTCCGTTAGCCGCTTGACAATAACCCGCCAAGCTATAGACACCGGTGAGCGTTCCCGTTTTGGCCCGAACGTTTCCTCGAGTGAAAGCTCCGTGCATACGATTCCTAAGCGTTCCGTCTTCACCCGCGATGGGAAGAGAAGGCTGTAAATGAAGAAACACATTGGCATTACGGAAAGCATAACGCAGCATGAGCACTTCGAGCTCGGCCGAAAGATAATTGTAGAGCGACAAACCGGAGCCGTCTGCGATGCGATAACCCGCAGGATTGAGTCCTATTTTCCCAATCAACTTCTTCACAACGGCGGCTGCATGACCGGCCGTTGCAGGCTGATTGCCCGTTGAAGCGGCAATTTGATAGAACATGGCTTCAGCATAAAGGTTGTCGCTTTCTTTCATCATTCGCATCAGAATCTGGTCCATCGTGTGGAAACGCGTACAGATACACATCGCATCTTGCGGGCGTTGACCCGTAGAAACGGCGGCTTCCACCACGATTCCAGCACCACGCAGCAAAGCGATCAGCCTGTCCATAAAGACATCTTTCCTACCATACACCAAGGCAGAAAGTACCGGATTGTCGTCGTCCCAGCACCAACCGCGACCCAAGAGGTCGGCGTTTTTCATCGATTTGTCTGCATAGAGAGTGCCGCGGAGGGTATCTACCCCCATCTTTTGCAAGCTTTCGACAAACGCATTCATATCATCGGTATTGAATCTCGGGTCGAATCCACCCACACAGTAGACATTTCCGGTGAGCGTATGGTTCTCTATGCTACCCGTATAGCAGAGTTCGGTTTTGAATTGATGAGAGCCGCCGAGCCGATCGATGGCTGTTATAGCGGTGAGAATCTTCATTGTGGAGGCAGGACGCATGAGTTGGCGTTCGTTTAGGCGGAAGATGGCCGAGTCGGCATCAAGATCATACACCATCAAAGCTACCTGTGAGGTTTTGAACATATCGTTCTCGAGCAGCCGTTGCAGCCCCACCGTCACTGATTGAGGCCAAGGCAGCACACTGTTTGTCGTCAAAGTGTCGACCGACAGTGAGTCTGTGTTCTGCGTTTCTTCGTCGTCGTCAGTTTTTTCCTCCTCTATCTGCGCGACCATGGGTGCTATTGCGAACCACACAAACAGCAGACACAGGATGTATTTTATTTCTTTCTTCATTCTATTTCTTCGTTCTTTCCTCCTCGTTGGTCATCCAAACAGTCTTCAAGATACCCGGAACACACCTCCGTTCCAGATTCTTTTCCTGTTTGCACGATCTCTCTTCGCCGTCAGGAAGACCGTTTATTCTCCGTCTGTCTCGCTTTCTTTTGCAGTCTCTTCTGCCTGTTTCTCGGTCGAAAGTTTTTCTATGCGACGACGGAGGTTCATGATTTTAAAGGCATCAATGCACTCGATGATACCGTAAAGTATCATCGTCCACCCGATGAAGAACAGCGGAGACGTAGCCATCCACTCGGGTTTGAAGATCGAGATGAGCCCGATAATAAACACAACCGAGGGCATCAGCCAATAGATAGGATGCAAACGACCCAACTTAACGATAGTGGCCAGCGACACATATTGGCCTACTGCGCCGAGCAGAAGCAAAGCACCGAAGATGTAAACCGTCCATTTCTCAATCATACCGGGGAACAATGCCAATGCCGCACCTAATACCAAGCTACCCATTCCCACAATAGGAAACATGGAAGGAGCGGAAGAAAGCGGGCGACCCTCTTCGTCTATCGCACTCGTCTCGGGGGCTTTTCGACCCACAAAGTAGACGATGCACGAGATGAGCCCCGAGAGAAAGAACAGCACACCGATGCAGACGGTGAGCCAGGTCACCATTTCCTGGCGATATTTAATAAGGAGTGCGCCCACCACCACAGCGATAAGGGCACGCAAGAACGAGGTTTGAATCTGTTTCATATCATTTATTCGGATAAGAGAGACGGCTTTCCCGGCAGACAACGAGCGTATTTCTGCTGACGAACGAGCAGCCTATAGGGGTACAAAAATACAAACTATCTTTTGTTGCTGCAATAAATTTGGCTACTTTTGTCGGACTCAACAAAGCCAATCCGCCAAGACTCAAGCCCCTACGAACTTCCATTTCCGGGTGCGGAGTCTGCATTCTCGGTTGGCGATTTCCACCTGTCGGTTCACCTTATTATATATGATATGACGACATTATACTTAGTTCGCCACGGCGAAACCGTAGCCAATGCCAGCCAGATACTGCAAGGACAGACGCCCGGAGCCTTGAATAAGACGGGCATACAGCAGGCCGAAGCCTTGCACGAGAGGATGAGGAACGAGCCCATCGACGCTTTTGTGGCCAGCGATTTGCGGCGAGCCAGCGACACCTGTCTCATCATTGCCCGCGGGCACGGCCGAGAAGTGCGCACCACCCCCTTACTGCGCGAGCGCGACTGGGGCGACTTTACCGGTGCCTTTATCCCCGACCTGAAAGGCAAACCCTTTCCCGCCAACGTTGAAACGATCGACGAACTCATGGCTCGCGCCCGCCATTTTCTCCATTTTCTCCAAGCGCAATATCCCGAAAAGACCGTACTTGCCGTTGGGCATGGCATCATTAACAAAGCCATTCAGAGTGTGTTCTATGGCATTCCGATGAGCGAAGTGCCGAAGATGGGCAACGCCGAAGTGCGCAAATTAGAGCTCGACGACCATTAGAAAAGCTCCCGAAAGCGCTGAAACACTTTCGGGAGCTTTTCTTTTCTCCAAGATGGCAGTCCGACAAAGAGACTCTTTTTCTACTTCCTCCGCCTCATTCGGCAAGATGAAGAAAAACCACCAGGCAGTTTATTTCACCAAGATAACAAGGTACTTGCTGGTGCTCCAAAAGATCTCCGGGTTGGTAATCTGCAACACATACTGCTTGTTAGCGTCCTGTGTGAGGGTATAACTGCCTGCGGGATGCGTCGTCAGGAGTTTTGCCGACTTAGAGTAGAGCTTAATTTCTTTATCCACACGGATGTCGATTTTGGTGAAATAGCTCTTATTGAAGTTGGATTGCAACACTTTTCCGCTCTCAAGGATATGTTGTTCTTTGAGTTCGCTCTTCGTGCCGAAGACAAACCACGCCGTGTTGAGCTGTTTATCCTGGTTGCTAATAGTTTGTTCCTTCTGCGAGTTGTCCGTCTTCAGGCGGGTAACGCGGGTGTTGAGGTGGTTGATGGTTTCGTCGAGCTCAGAGATATGAATATCTTTGGCATCCAGTTCTTCCCTCAGTTGTTGCAGTTGTTGGTCTTTTTCGTCCAACTGTTTCATCAGTCTATCCACCGTTTTCCTGAGTTGATCGCCCTTGAAGGTACTCTTTTCCAGTTGCACACGCAACTTTCTGAGCAACGCGCGGTTCTCCTCCATGCGTTGCGCAATAAACTTAATGTTCTCTTTTATCTGTTCCGACTTGTTGGCACCCTCGCCCTCTTTGGCGATGTTGACATGGTTTTCGGCCTCGGTGATTTGGCGGAATCCCTCTTGAATTTCGTTCATGGTGGCCATCATGTCGTTGAGTTGGTCGTCTCGCTGTTGGATAATCTGTTGCAGCGAGTCGCTCACGGGCGTCTCGTTCGAGGTTTTTCCCTGTTTACATCCGGCCAAAACCAACGCTGCCAGACAAGCTACAAAAAGTTTTTTCATTATTGTTCTCCTTTCGTTCGTTTTTCTTTTTTATGAGAATGTCCTGCCACAACGATAACGATTTCCCCTCGCGGCTCCGTCTGGGTGAAGTGTTCCGCCACCTCGGCAAGGCTTCCTCGCACGCATTGCTCGTGCATTTTCGAAATCTCCCGGCAGACGCATGCTTGTCGGTCTTCCCCCAACACCTCGGCCAATTGCCGTAGTGTCTTGACCAATCGGTAGGGCGACTCGTAGAAAATCATCGTCCGGCTCTCGTTGCAAAGGGATTCGAGATGTGTCTTTCGCCCTTTTTTCTGTGGCAGAAAGCCTTCGAAACAGAACCTGTCGCAGGGCATTCCCGAGGCCACCACTGCCGGAATGCATGCCGTTGCACCGGGTAGGCATTGCACTTCAATGCCGGCAGCAATGGCTTCGCGAGCCAAATAGAAGCCAGGATCGCTGATTCCGGGCGTGCCGGCATCGCTTATCAGGGCCAAAGTCTGTCCTGCCTTCAGCCGTTCCACAAGATGGGCGGTTGTTCCGTGCTCGTTGAACTTGTGATGGGAGAGCAGTCGATTCTCGATATCGAAGTGTTTGAGGAGCATTCCCGAGGTTCGGGTATCTTCTGCCAAGACCACGTCGGCCTCTTTCAATATTCTGATGGCGCGAAAGGTCATGTCCTCCATGTTTCCCACCGGTGTGGGGACGATATACAAGATGCCCATAGTGTTCGCAAATATAGCCAATAAAGCCACTTCCCGCAAAAAAAGCGCGCGTTTCTTTGCAATTTTTAAAACGTCTTTTTGTACTTTTGCATCAATATGACAGACAATTTTACAGAAGAAACCGGCCGTCAGGGCAGGATAGAGGTGGTTTGCGGCTCGATGTTTTCGGGCAAGACCGAAGAGCTGATTCGGCGAATGAAACGCGCCGTTTTTGCCAAACAAAAGGTAGAAATCTTCAAACCCGCCATCGATACGCGCTTTTCCGAGGAGGATGTGGTGAGCCATGACCGCAATGCCATCCCTTGTACGCCGGTAGATTCGTCGTCGTCCATCCTCCTACTCTCGTCGAACATCGACGTAGTGGGCATCGACGAGGCGCAATTTATGGACGACCGACTGCCGGAAGTGTGCAACACGCTGGCCGAAAGGGGCACTCGCGTGATCGTTGCAGGGCTTGATATGGATTTTCGAGGCGTTCCTTTCGGTCCGATGCCGGCCCTTTGCGCCATCGCAGACGATGTAACCAAGGTGCATGCCATCTGTGTTCGCTGCGGCGCATTGGCCTATGTGAGCCACCGAACGGTGGAAGAGGAACGGCGGGTGCTGCTCGGCGAGATGCAGGAATACGAGCCGCTGTGCCGCCGATGCTACCAAAAGGCACTCAAGGGGCTGTGAGATGTCGCCTTATTGTAGGAGCGGTCGACGGGTGGCAAGCATCTCTTCAGAAATGGCTCGCAGAGCACATCGTTTCCCATCTCTTAGCTTTTGCGATGCGAAAGCTTAGCTTTCGAGGTTCAAAAGCTAAGAAAATGGAAGCCAAAAGCTAAGCTTTTGCAAAGAGTTTTGTAAGCCGCTGACTATCAACAGATAAGAAAGACGAAAGAAAAGAGCCGCGTGGCGCACGCAAAAGCCTTGCCACCTACCCTTCAGAAAGAGATTGAACAACGAAGAAAAAAGGAAGAACCTATGACAGAACCCAAAATAACATTCGACAAAGTGGCGAGATGGACTTTCTGCGCATTGCTCGTCTTGGCCGTGTTCTACATCACCAACAGTATGAGCGAGGTGCTTTTGCCCTTCTTCATCGCCTGTCTGCTGGCTTATTTGCTCTATCCGCTCGTTCGAATGGTCGAGAAATACCTCCACATTCGCATCCGGGCCCTCTCCATCCTCTTCGTTCTCATCCTCCTGGCAGGCCTCTTTACGGGCGTGGCATGGCTCATTATCCCACAAATGGCAGAGCAGTTCGATAAGTTTTCGGACGTGGCCGGGAAGTATATCGGCCAGACGACGCATGCCAATAGCATCACCTCGTATGTTCAACAGTGGTTGCAACAGAACCAGAGAAATATCGAACATTTTCTGAGAAGCAAGGATTTCAGCGACACCGTGAGAACGGTTATGCCCAAGCTGTTCAGCTTTGTAGGGCAGACGGCCAGCGTTGTCATCAGCATCATCGCCTCGTGCATCACCTTACTATATATGTTCTTCATCCTGCTGGACTACGAATATCTCACCGAAAACTGGGTGCGCATCTTTCCACGCAAGTATCGCCCCTTCTGGATGGAGCTCTCTCAAGACGCCTCGCGCGAGCTGAACAACTATATTCGCGGACAAAGCATGGTGTCGCTCATCATGGGCGTGATGTTCTGCGTGGGCTTTACCATCATCGATTTCCCTATGGCCATCGGCTTAGGCATCCTCATCGGCGTGATGAATCTGGTGCCTTATCTTCATACATTTGCGTTGATTCCGACCGCTTTCCTGGCCTTACTCAAAGCCGCCGACACGGGACAAAACTTCTGGATCATCTTCGGCACAGCTGTTCTCGTCTTTATCGTCGTGCAGGTGATATGCGACATGGTGGTGACGCCTCGCATCATGGGGAAAGCAATGGGGCTGAATCCCGCCATTATTCTGCTTTCTCTCTCGGTGTGGGGTTCTCTTCTCGGATTTATCGGCGTCATTATCGCCCTCCCGCTCACCACCCTTATCATGGCTTATTGGCAGCGATATGTCACCAAAGAGAAGGTCGTCTCCACTCCATCCACCACTAAGGAAATGACGAACGACGAAGCTACGCAACAACAGAAAAAAGCTTTTGAGAAACAAAAAAGAGACGAATAATTTGCACGTCTCGCAAAAATGCGCTACCTTTGCACACGCAAAATCGAAAGGTTTTGTTGGAGAGATCCGTTAGCTCAGCTGGTAGAGCACAACACTTTTAATGTTGGGGTCTTGGGTTCGAGCCCCAAACGGATCACTATCACAAATTTGATCATTTGGTAAGTCCCTGGTAGTCATGTGCTATCAGGGACTTTTATTTTCTCTTTTCCTTGAAAAATGTTTGCATCAAGGCCTTGCATTCGTCTTCCAAAACACCGGCGGTGACGGTTGCTTTCGGGTGTAATGCATGCGGTGCATAGCGGTTATAGCCGCGTTTCTCATCGGGTGCGCCATAGACAATACGCTTAATCTGAGCCCAACCGCAGGCTCCGGCACACATCGAACAGGGTTCTACGGTGACGTAAAGCGTACAATGGGTGAGATATTTCCCGCCAAGCTGATTCGCCGCAGCTGTGATAGCCTGCATCTCTGCATGAGCGGTGACGTCGCAAAGCTGCTCGGTGAGATTGTGTGCACGAGCTATCACCCGCCCGTTGCAGGCAATCACGGCTCCGATAGGCACCTCGCCGGCGGCCAAAGCTAAACGAGCCTCGGCCAAAGCCTTGTGCATCAGTTGCTCGTCTTGTGTTTTAGAGTCTTCGTTGATGGACATATTCGATGAAAATAACAGGACAGACGGCATACCGAAGAGCCGTTCCCGGCAAGGCTCCAGAGGCCTGTCGACGGCAAATTTACGCATTTCTTTTTGATGTGTGGGATAAAAAGGGTATTTTTGTGGCTGTGAAACAGCAAGCAACATGGCAAGACACAACGACTTAGGACGGTGGGGCGAAGACTTCGCCGCCGACTATTTGCAGGACAAAGGCTACATCATACGCGACCGAGACTGGCATTTCGGCAAGCGAGACATCGATATCGTGGCTCTAACGGACGACGCTGCAACGGTGGTTTTTGTCGAAGTGAAAACCCGAACAGGCGATGAGCTCTCCGATCCCATAGATGCTGTAAACCGACAAAAGGTGCGACACCTGGGGATTGCTGCCAATAACTACATCAAACAATTCGAGGTGGTGGAGCAAGTGCGGTTCGATGTGATTACGATTGTGGGCACAAACAAGCAGAATGCCAGGCTGGAACACATCGAAGATGCCTTTAACCCGTTGCTCGCATAAGGCATGAAGACAAGACTCATCAGGCTGAATGCCACCGATTCTACCAACTCTTATATCAAAACTGTGGCCCAACCGGACGACGAACTGTTGGTTGTCTCCACCCGTTGGCAGACTGCCGGGCGCGGACAGGGTAGCAATCGTTGGGAGAGCGAGGAGGGAAAGAATTTGCTTTTCAGCCTATTGGTGCGCCCAACGTTTATCACGGTGCAGCAGAGGTTTCTGCTTTCGATGATGGGTGCGTTGTCTTTAAAAGAGGTGTTGGATAGCTATACGGACGGCATTCGCATCAAATGGCCGAACGACCTCTATTGGTTCGACCGGAAAATCAGCGGTACGCTCATCGAAACCAGCCTGTCTGGAGGACGAATCAAAGAGCTGATCTTCGGCACAGGGCTCAATCTCAACCAGCGTTTGTTTTGTAGCGATGCCCCCAATCCCGTGTCTTTGTGTCAGATTCTCGGGCACGACGTCTCCCCAGAAGAGGTCCTCGACCAAATCATCGCCGCCTTTCAGCATCATTATTCGGTGCTGAAAGGCGGCGATTTTCATGCCATCTCGGAGCGTTATCATGCTTCTCTCTACCGCCATCCCGGTTTTTTTCCTTACGAAGACGCAGCCGGGAGGTTTGAAGCAGAGATCGTTCGGGTGCGGGAAGACGGTCGACTGGTGTTGAAAGACCGACAACAGCGAGAACGAATTTACGACATCAAGGAGGTGAGAATGCTCCTCTAAGCCGTGTTGGCCTTTGTCAACCTCTACGCCCCACTCCCTGATTTCACTCCATTAAATCCATTTTATAAACTCAAATGATATGTATAAAAGAATTCTTCTCAAACTAAGCGGCGAGAGCTTGATGGGAGAACAGAACTTCGGAATCGACCCACAGCGGCTGCAAGACTATGCCGAGCAAATCAAAACCGTTCATCGCATGGGCGTACAGATCGGCATTGTGATTGGCGGAGGCAACATTTTTCGCGGTCTGAGTGGGTCGCAGAAAGGATTCGACCGCGTGAAAGGCGATCAGATGGGCATGTGTGCCACCGTGATCAACTCGTTGGCCCTGAGTTCGGCACTGGGCGCATTGGGCGTGAGAACAAAGGTACTCACCGCCATTCGCATGGAGCCCATCGGCGAATTTTACAGCAAATGGAAAGCCATCGAAAGTCTTGAGGCCGGTTATGTCTGCATTTTCTCTGCCGGAACAGGTTCGCCCTACTTCACAACCGACACGGGAAGCTCTCTGCGCGGCATCGAAATAGAGGCCGACGTGATGCTCAAAGGCACACGGGTGGACGGAATCTACACTGCCGACCCTGAGAAAGACCCCACTGCTACAAAGTTTTCCGAAATCACTTACGACGAAATCTACACGCGAGGACTCAAAGTGATGGACCTCACCGCTACCACTATGTGCAAAGAAAACCATCTTCCCATCTATGTTTTCAATATGGACATCGTGGGAAACCTGAAGCGCGTGATCGACGGAGAAGACATCGGAACATTGGTGCACAACTGATTCGAAAACGATTCTCACACTCAACACGAACAGCCAAAACGTTTCGGACGTTTTGGCTGTTCGTGTTTTCTGCCTTCTCTTTTCCTCTTTACTCCTTCCTACTGTCCTCTTGACAACTCCATCTCTTAGCTTTTGCACTCCATTTTCTTAGCTTTCGCATGCCAAAAGCTAAGAAAATGGAGTGCAAAAGCTAAGAGATGGGAAACGATTTTCTATATCTCTGATTATCAAAGAGATAAAAAGGGGCAGACAACCGCTGGTACGGCTTCTGCCCTTTTGGCGGAAAAAGACGCTTGCAAGCCACCTTTTCGAGTAGCAGCAAAAGCCCGTCGACAACTTACGAAAGGCCTTCGATGACGCCGTTCACCACGTCGATGCGTTCGGCCTGCGGACTTTTTGGCAGTCCGGGCATACGCATCATATCGCCGGCAACAGCCACAATCATTTCCGAACCGGTGTTGATGACAAAGTCGCGAATGGTGATATCAAAGTTTGTAGGCAACCCATAAGCTTTGGCATCCTCTGAAAACGAATATTGCGTTTTGGCTATGCAGACGGGGAAATGCTCTAAGCCCAGCTCTTTGATACGAGTCAGTTTTTTTCGTGCCGCAGGTTTCAGCACCACATCGTTGGCCCCATAGATCTTTTGCGCAATCTTTCGCACCTTTGTTTCGATGTCGTCGGCATCGTCGTACATCAGTTTGAGCGGAGCCGACGGTTGATTTTCAATGGTCTCTACCACAAGTTGAGCAAAGGCTTCGGCCCCTTTTCCACCCTCGCCAAAGGCTGTGTTGATGGCGAAACCGATGCCTTGCTGTTGGCAATGATGGCGAACGATGGCGAGTTCCTCGTCTGTATCGGTGGCAAAACGGTTGAGGCACACCACCACTGTCTGCCCAAAAGCCTGCAAGTTGGCAATGTGCTTGTCCATGTTGGCCAGTCCGCGACGCACGCCTTCAGGGTTCGGCATTTTGATTTCCTTCTCGTTCACGCCGCCATGCATCTTCAACGCCTGCGCCGTAGCCACCAAGACGGTGAGCTTAGGAGCAATGCCCGCCTTGCGACACTTGATGTCGAAGAACTTCTCGGCTCCCAAATCGGCTCCGAAACCGGCCTCCGTGATGACGTAATCGCTGAAAGTCATCGCCATTTTGGTGGCCATCACGCTGTTGCAGCCATGCGCAATGTTGGCAAAAGGCCCGCCGTGAATCAGTGCCGGCGTGTTTTCGGTGGTCTGAACCAGATTGGGATGAATGGCATCGTGCAAGATGGCGACAATCGAACCGGCCACTCCGAGGTCTTTCACGGTGAAAGGTCGGCCCTCGAGCGTGATGCCCAGCAAGACGTTTTCAATGCGTCGGCGCAGGTCGTCCTCATCTTTGGCCAGGCAGAAGATGGCCATAATCTCAGATGCCGGCGTGATATCGAAGCCCCCTTCGGCAACGATGCCATCGGTTTTCCCGCCCAGTCCGGTGACGATGTTTCGCAGGTTGCGGTCGTTCACGTCGAGAACGCGCCGCCACAACACCTCTTTCATGCCGAAACCGTCGTCCTGATGCTGGTAGATATAATTGTCTAAAAGAGCCGAAATCATGTTATTGGCAGAGGTGATGGCATGAAAATCGCCCGTAAAATGCAGGTTAATTTTCTCCATCGGCAGCACTTGTGCATAGCCACCGCCGGCCGCTCCGCCCTTCATTCCGAAGCAAGGGCCGAGCGAAGGTTCGCGTAGGGCCACCATCGTCTTCTTTCCGATGCGGTTCATTCCTAAAGCCAGGCCCACGCTGACGGTGGTTTTACCGTTTCCACTCTTGGTGGGCGTGATGGAAGTCACTAAAATCAGGTTGGATTTCTTCACCCGTTCATCGTCGATCAGGCGGTAAGGCACTTTCGCAATGTACTTCCCATAAGGTTCGAGAGCCTCTGTCGGGATACCCGTTTGTCGGGCAATCTCGTTGATCGGCAGCAAGGAGGCCTCGCGTGCAATCTCAAAATCAGTCTTCATGTTGTTGTCAACTAAGTTTCGTATCAGTTAAAATAAGACACCAAATATAGTGCATTTATCAAAACAGAACAAGCTTTTGTATGGGAAATCTATCTTGTAAGCCCGAAAAGAAGAGGCAAACGAGGGTAAAAAGTGCCCGTTCGGCAGTCTTTTTTGCAGCTTTTCTCCATATTTATTCTATCTTTGCAGCAACGGGATGACAAGGTTTCGATTCGCAAACAGGCACTTGTTGCACCGGTCGGGCTCAGTTTGTCCAGGCCATGTCTTTGAGAACGCTCATCGCATAGGGAATGAGAAGGAACGATAAGATCAAGAAACAATCCTAAAATATGATTCAATGAAGAGATTATTTTCAGCAGCAGCCCTTCTGTTTGGTTTGGTTTTGGGTGCCAGGGCCATGGAAGTGGCATCGCCCAACGGAGAAATCAAGGTGGATTTTCGGTTAGACAAGTCGGCACCAGCTTACAGTGTGACGTTCAAAGGCAAGACCGTGATCGGTCTTAGCCACCTGGGCTATGAACTCATCAAGGGAGAACCCCTGCTCGAAGGTTTCTCTTTGGTGGGCGAAGAGACCGCAACGTTCGACGAAACCTGGACACCCGTATGGGGAGAGACCAGCAAAATACGCAACAACTATAACGAATTGCTGGTGAAACTGGTGCAAAAGGCCACCGATCGCTATCTGAACATCCGCTTTCGGGTGTACAACGAGGGCGTGGGTCTGCGTTATGAGTTTCCGCAAAAGGGCCAACTGAACTACTTTACGGTCAAAGAGGAATGCACGGAGATGGCTATGACGGGCGACCACACAGCTTGGTGGATTCCCGGAGACTATGATACGCAGGAGTATGAATACACAAAATCGCGCCTGAGCGAGATCAGAACGCTACACGAAAAGGCCGTTTCCGAGAATCTGGCGCAAACCGTTTTCTCGCCCACCGGCGTGCAAACATCGCTCATGTTGAAGACAGACGATGGCATTTACCTCAATCTGCATGAAGCAGCTTTGGTGGATTATCCGGCCATGCACCTCAATCTGGACGACAAAAGACTGGTGTTCCGCTCGTGGCTCACGCCCGATGCAACGGGAGCAAAGGGCTATTTGCAGACACCTTTTAAGAGTCCGTGGCGCACCATCCTCATTACCGACGACGCCCGCAAAGTGTTGGCCTCGCACCTTATCCTCAATCTCAATGAGCCTTGTGCCTACAAGGACGTTTCTTGGATACATCCGGTGAAATATATCGGCGTTTGGTGGGAGATGATTTCGGGCAAAGGAGAGTGGGCTTACACGCATGAATTCCCCTCGGTGAGGCTTGGTGAAACCGATTATACCAAGGCTCTGCCCTCCGGAAAGCACTCGGCCAACAATGCCAATGTGCGCCGTTACATCGACTTTGCGGCCGAACACGGGTTCGACCAGGTGCTCGTCGAGGGTTGGAACATCGGCTGGGAAGACTGGGCCGGCAACCTGAAAGAAAACGTTTTCGACTTTCTGACGCCTTATCCCGACTTCGATCTCAAGGCTCTCAACGACTATGCACATGCCAAAGGCGTGCGACTCATGATGCACCACGAGACGTCTTCCTCCGTGATGAACTACGAAAAGTATATGGATCGGGCCTATCGGCTGATGAATGATTATGGCTATAACGCTGTGAAAAGCGGCTATGTGGGATTCATCATCCCACGGGGCGAACATCATTACAGTCAATTGGAGGTGAACCATTACCTGCATGCAGTGAAGCGGGCAGCAGATTTCCACATCATGGTCAACGCTCATGAGGCGGTGAGACCCACAGGATTGTGTCGCACTTACCCCAATCTCATCGGCAACGAGAGTGCCCGCGGCACCGAATATCAGGCCTTTGGCGGCAGCCAACCGGGGCATACGGCCATCCTTCCCTTCACTCGTTTGCAGGGCGGACCGATGGATTACACGCCCGGTATCTTCGAGATGGACTGCGCCAATGGGTCGCACGTCAACTCAACCCTTTGCGGACAGTTGGCCCTTTACGTCACGATGTACAGTCCGTTGCAAATGGCGGCCGACTTTCCCGAGAACTATCTCAAGCACAAAGATGCTTTCCAGTTTATCAAAGACGTAGCCCTGGACTGGGACCAATCCGTTTATCTCGAGGCCGAACCTATGGAATTCATCACCGTGGCCCGCAAAGCGAAAGGCACAGACAAGTGGTTTGTGGGCAGTGTAGCCGGAAAACGCGCGCGAAAGTCTACCCTCTCGTTATCCTTTCTTGATCAAAGGCGCAAGTATGAGGCCACGATCTATCGCGATGGAGCCGATGCCGACTATCGAACCAACCCAAAATCTTATCGGATCGAGCGGCGAACGGTGACCTCTAAAACTCGTCTCACCCTCGATGTAGCCGCTGGTGGAGGCTATGCCATTTCGATTCTGCCCAAGTAAGCGGTCGGAAATGCGGGGTTGTTGGTAAGGGCAGGAGTGGCAAACAAAGCGCGCCTACCCCGTCTACAATAGGCTCTGAGAGACCAAGGCCGTAGGTTTGGGTCTCTCCAAGCTCCCCAAGTTAGGAAGTGGGGAGCTATTGATGAAACCTCAAGCAAATAGAAAGATCAGCAAAAGAGAACCGATACACTTTGTATCGGTTCTCTTTTTCATATTGTTGTTCTTTGCAACGAATGATTCATGGACGACGAACAGCCCGCAATTCCCTCATTTAGAGTGCTTAGACAGACCAACCCCTGTGAGGTTGTTTACGACCATCTCCATGGCAGTATAGGTGGATGGACGAGCCGACGGACCAACTCCTATGAGATGGTTGATGCGTGCGAACCAACGAGTTGTTTCCTTTTTACTCCTCATCATCCCTCCCTTTCCTCCTTCCTATTTCTCTCCTTTCTACCTACTCCTTTCCCCTTTATTCCTTATTACTCTCCTCCTTACTACTTACTTCTTCCCTCCTTACTACTTACTACTTCTCTCCTTACTACTTACTACTTCTCTCCTTACTACTCCTTCTCTTAGCTTTTGACGTGCATTTTCTTAGCTTTTGCATTCCCATCTCTTAGCTTTTGCAGTGCGTTTTCTTAGCTTTTGAAAAACGAAGATTGAACTCCCTGAAAATCAAGGCTTAGCACGAGCGACAAAAAGGAGCATGATCGGTATGGAGAAAGGCGGTGTTTAGCGCACGCGATAGGTCGTTCGCACGGTGATACTGGCCACCTTTTCCTTACTGCTGGTGTTGAAAGTGCCGCCCCAACTGTATTCGTCGTCGCTATTGAGTCCCACGATTTGGAACACACCCATCGACGAAGAGACCAACGCACCCACAGAAGCGTCGCTACCCTTGGCGATGGTCTGCGCGCGTTCGTAAGCATTGGCACTGGCGCGATTGAGCATTTCCATCTTCAGGTCGTTGAGTCGGGTGTAGTAATAGAGGGGTTTTTCGCTACTGAAATTGATGCCGCTACCATAGAGTTCGGAGATTTTCTGATACACACGTTCAACGATGGGCAGGTTGTTCGAGCTCACGGTGAAAGTCTGCGACACGCCATAGCCGTTGGAAAGGGTGATGTATCGGTGCTGATCTTCATCGTAAAAACTCTTGGTTCGCTCGCTGATGTCGACGCTACTCACCAAGATGCTCTTTTCGACAATGCCGTTATCGTGCAGATATTTCCGCAAGATGCGCGCCACCCGTTCGTATTCGGCAAAGGCAGAGCTACGAGTAGGGCCCTCGGCATTGGCCGAAACTTTCCACACAATCAGGTCGCTGGTGATTTGTTTTTCGGCCATTCCGGTCACGTTGATGTAGGGTTCGCCTGCTCGGAAGTTAGTGAGCCCCTTGCCGATGAGCCATGCCCCGGCCACCATCACAATGGCGAGAAGGGCGGCGAGGATGATTTTTGTTTTGTCCATTGTTCTCTTCTTTTGGTGATACATTGATGGTTTGTCGCTGCAAAAGTAAGATATTTCCGTATCTTTGCACTCTAACAAACAGAACAAAACGAAAAGAAGACACCACGCTATGCACCGATTTCAACACCTTTGGGTTTGGCTCATGCGCATAGGATACTGCCGAGGGTTCGGCATACAGTCGCCCACGGCCTATGCTTTTGTGCGATATGTCGTAAACGAACACTACCCCTACTACGCTTACGATGAACTGTCGGAAGCCCTTCCCCACCTCACCGCTCTTGAAAGGAAACTGGGCGAACTCTACTTCCGCATCGCCAACAACCGACAGGCAGACACCTGGGTGAGCCTGCAACCCTCGTCCGCTGCTGATCAACGATATGTGGAAAGAGGATGCCGGGCCACCCGCTATCTCTCGGTGCGCTCGATAGAAGATGTTCTGGCGGCCGATGCCCACCGTATCGACGTGGTTCAACTCTCTCCGCTGGGCAACTACGCTGCTTTCTACCGAGAAATAGCCGATCGAATACACCCTGCAAGCATACTGATTGTAGAAGGTATTCAACGCGATGCTGCCATCCGCCGCTTTTGGAAAGAGGTGCAGGAAGATGAACGCACAACGGCGACGTTCGATCTTTACTATTGTGGCATCGCGTTTTTCGACAAGACACGACCGAAACAGCACTACAAAATTAATTTTTAACCAACGGGAGATGAAAATTTATACAAAGAAAGGCGACACGGGAAAGACCAGTTTAGTGGGTGGAAGACGGGTGAGCAAATCGGATGCGCGCATCGAAGCCTATGGCACCATCGACGAACTCAACGCCCAATTGGGCTATCTCGTCTCGCTCTTGCCACCGGGACACGAGGTCGATGTGCTGGAAAGCATTCAGCATCGGCTCTTCAACGTGGGTTGCTCGCTGGCCACTCCTCCTGCACACTCGGGCCACCCTATGACTCCACAGCTAAGCGATGAAGACGTGACGACTCTGGAACGGGAAATCGACCGGATGCAGGCCGCACTGCCCCCACAGACGCATTTCATTCTGCCCGGCGGCTGCGAGGCCGGCGCTTGGGCGCATGTGTGCCGCACAGTGTGCCGCCGGGCGGAGCGAAGAATGGTGTTCTTGGCAGAGGAAAGCGAGGTGGAGACCACGGCATTGCGGTTGATCAATCGCCTATCCGACTATCTTTTCGTTCTCTCTCGACATCTGAACTCTGCTTGCGGAAAGGCCGAAAAAAAGTGGCAAAGCACTTGCAAATAACACAAAAAGTATTATTTTTGCAACTAAAATAAAAACAAGAAAAACTTGATAGACTATGTATTGGACATTAGAACTGGCTTCCAAACTGGAAGATGCACCTTGGCCTGCCACCAAAGAAGAACTCATTGACTATGCCATGCGTTCGGGCGCACCGCTGGAAGTGCTCGAAAACTTGCAGGAAATTGAGGACGAAGGCGATGTCTATGACAGCATCGAAGACATCTGGCCCGACTATCCCACCAAAGAAGATTTCCTCTTTAACGAGGATGAGTATTAAACCCTACGACATAAAAGGTTATCTCGCCATGGCAGATAACCTTTTTTCTTTGCCCTGCCGGCTCCTTTTTTCAAAGAGAAACACACTGGAGAGCACGGCGTTTCCGCTCAATATCTGTTCAACGCCCATAGCAACAAATAAGCATCCCGCCCCAACTTGCTGCGCATCTACTGAAAAATAGATGCGCAGAAAGTTGAAACGAGATGCGCAGAAAGTTGAAGAGGAACGAGCTGCCTCTTACCCTTTCATGATTTTCTTCACCCGGATGACGTTGCCGCTTTGCATCTTCAGCAGATAGACGCCCTTGGTTTGCCCCTTCAAACTGTAAGCGGAGGGACGCTCGAGAGTTTGTATCAACATACCGTCTGCAGTGAAGAGCCAGGCCCGGTCGACGTTGGTGAAGAGGAGGTTTTCGCCCTCCTGCCGAACGGAAGAACCGGAAGCTGCTGTCTGGGTGATGGCGTTGGTTTGGTCGAGACCATCAGGTTGCTCGGCAATACCTTGATCCCAGTTGCCCTCGGCAGCTCCTCGCGAAGCGTTATCGCCGGTGATCTCTACGCCAAAGTCGATAGCGAAGCCTTTGTTAAACTTGCCCACAGGTTGCAGTGCGCCTTCAAACCAAGCATCGGAGAAGACGATGCGCAACCGGCTCTTTCCAACCCGAGCGTCGTCGGGAATCTTAAAGGAGAACTCTTGCAGCGACTGCACGTTGGGAATGGTGGCTCCTTTGTACTTGCCTACGCTGAAAAGGCATTCGCCATGGTCGGGATCGTCGGCCAGATTGCGAGGATCGAACTGGTGGTTGCCGTCGAAGTCCATCCAAGCTCTGCCGATACAATAGCGAAGATCGTCGTGTGTATTGTCGGCATAGTCGGTAGCCTCATAGCCTTTGAGCTTGAGCGTCACTTGCTGTCCTTGCCGAACCTTCCACACTTTCTTAGAGGCGTCGACATAATTGGCACCACCGGTGGGCTTGTTGGCTGTATAAAGAATGTCGCTGATGCCACCCGCGGTTTCCACACGCTCGAGATAGCGAACGCGTTGTGCCCGCTCGGCTCCGTCGGCAGCTAAGTCGAGTTCCACCTTTCCGTAGGAGTCTTCCTCGGGTTCGGGCAGCTGCTGCTGGTCGGCACGGGTCACCGGTTGCCAAAGCACAGGCGAATAGGTTTTCAAGTCGGTAGCCACGGCGCGCACACCGATGAAGGGGCGGTCGGTCAACTCGGGCAGTTGGATGTCGCCCACATAGGCGGCCCACTGCGATGTACGGGCAATCTCCGACACACGACCGTTCTCTCCGTTCTTGTAAAGCACCTCGAAGTGATCGATATGGGCGTCATCGTTCATGAGCACAGGGTTATCTTGACTGCCCTGCACATGCCAAACAGCTTTCACAGAGAGACTCTTTCGGGTTTCTTCTTTCACCTCGATGGTGAGGTCTTCTATCCCGGCGGGCGTGGCTTTGAAGCTGTCGTGCAACTGCAACTTACCCACGAGCAGACGGCAGGCAGCATCGCAGTCTTTCACACGCAGACCAATGCGATCGATGACATCAGCTGAACTCAATCCTGTCAGCTGCACACGATGCTCTTGCCAGGTCTTTCCGGCAGCATCGGGCACGGGGAACTCCTTCCAGTCGGCACTGCCCTTGGTGCGAACGATGAGGTAGAGGTGGGCGGAGGAGGTGCTCTCAGCGATATTCTTAACGGCTACGTCGGCATAGATGTTGCCGGCTGTTCCGTGTAGGTCGGTTTTGTAGAGAACAACATCCGTCATAGCTGCCGACTCTTTGCCCGAGAGTTGCAGACAAGAACCGCCCATATAGGCATCTCGGTTGGTGAACTCGGGCTGAAGAGCGGTGCTCACTTGGTTGGTTCCGCCTTGATAGACCAGCCAACGATAGGTAGGAACGATGTCTTGAGCCGAGAGATTGTACCACGAACCGGATGTTTTCTTTCCCTTATAGTTGTAACGCGCTCCGTTGCCCACATTGAAGTGGGTGACAAAAGGCAGCGTACCGCTGATGGCCGAACGCTCGGGTATCCACGTAGCCATACCTGCAAAGGCAGACAACGGAGGGGTTGCGCCATTCCAACGCAGGTTGTTGCCGGCATTGACCACGTGAGGCCGATAGGCGGGATTGCGATGTCCACCCGAGAAAGCACGCTCGAGCAGCATCTGATAGTTGCTCATTCGCTCCTGCGGATCGCCGCCTGAGTTGTACGACCAGAACCTGCTTTGGTCGTGTTCGCCCCAAAGTGCGATGCCGCATTTCTTGGTTTGCTCGTCGCGATCCAGGGCGGTCCAGTTCTTATCCATCCCTACAATCCATCCGCCGGCATAGAGACCTTTCGTGGTTCCCAGGGCTGCTTCGGCGGCTTGCACCGATCCTCGCATGTTATTCGAGAAGCCGCTGCCGTCGTAGTTGAGCATCACCTCAGCCGTTCGCTTGCCACCGGATCCGAAAAGGGCGGGTGCCTCCCAAGAGTCGAGCGAGGAATTGATGGTGTAGATCACAATGTGGAAGTTGTCGAAGCCTTCCTCATTAGCAATCTCATACAAGCGTCGGTGGAAAGCTACCACATCACCATTACCGTATCCTGATGCTTCCCAGTTGTAGTTGATGCCGTCCATGCCCATGAAGCGCAGCAGGTTGATGATCGGACGAGCATATTTATAGTCGCCCTTGGCGTTTTTCTTCGAGATGAAACGCATCCAACCGTTGGCTGCATTGTGACCGTCGAAAAACTTAATGCCACTCATAATGTCGCTTCCATTTCGATGGGCAGCATCTGTCCAGGCTCCCGGTGCTTGAAAGAGGGAGTGATTCCAGGATCCAAAGAGATGGGTGTAGTTCCACATCGAGAAGTTGTCGCTGGCGAAATCTTTCGAGGGATAGCCTCCTGTACCTTTTCCTGCACCCGAGGGAAGGTTGAGAAACAGCTCGCGAGCGGCGTAGGTCTTGGAAACGAGTCGGTCGGTATTGTCGATGAGTTTTCTTTTGCGGACGTGCGACCGGATAAACTCCAGTTCCTCATAGATGCCGGCATCTTTGAGTTCGGCCGTCGTAGGATACTTTCTTCCCATGGCATCTGCTCTGGCAAAGAGGTCGAGCAGATCCTCGTCGCCGAATTTTGAGAAATCATAAATGGTGGTCGATGCCGTTTCGGAATACTGTTGCGCTCGCCCATTCAGAGGAGCTAACATCAAAAGGCCCAGAAAGGCGTATCGGGCCAGAAAGGTTTTTCTTTTCATCTCTTTTAATGTAGATTTATATTGAAGTGATGTTTTGCACGTGTCGGAAGCACTGTCGCACTTCTATGATAGTTGTTTTGCACGTGTCGGAGACACCATCCTTTTTTCATAAGAAGAAAGAGGAGGCTTTATTGATCAGCCTCCTCTTCCTATTTTATTGATTCGTGAGAACCGATTCAGTTACGATTACCGGATCGTCACTTTCTGTGTGCGGATGATATTCTTGTTCTGCATCTTCACGAGGTAAACGCCCGGTGCGAGCGATGCTACCTTGAAGGATGTGGGATGATTGAGAGTGGCCATCAGCGAGCCGTCGGTTGCAAAGATCCAAGCCTGTTCTACGTTGGTGAAGTTCAGTGCCTCGGCATCCATCACCAATTGCGACGGAGCTGCAACGGGAGCGGTGATGCCCGTTGTGGTCAGACCTTCGGGTTGATCGGCTACGCCCTGGTCGTGCGTGTCGGCAGGAATGGGACGCTGCGGCTTGGTGCCTGTAATCTTCACACGGAAGTCAATGGCAAAGCCTTTGTTGAATTTGCCAGTGGGTTTCAATGCTCCCTTGAACCAGGCATCAGAGAAGACGATTCGCATACGGGTGTCGCCGGTGCGGGCATCATCAGGAATCTTGAAGGTAATCGCCTTCAAGCCAGTTACCTGGTCAAGGGTTCCCTTTCTCAGTTCACCGATGGTGAAGAGCTGTTCGCCACCTTCTGACAATTCTTTCGGTTCGAATCGGTTGTCGCTGTTCAGGTCGATCCAGCCACGTCCGAAGCACCAACGCAAGTCATCATGGTTGTTATCAACTTCGTCTCTGGCCTGATAACCCTTGATTTTGATGGTAACGGTTGTACCTTGTTCTACCGTAAGCACCTGTCCATTGGTGGTTGCATCAACATAATTGGTGCCGCCGGTGGGCTGGTTGGCAGTATAATCGATGTTGGTGGTTCCGCCCACGGTGATGAATCGTTCAACATAGCGCACTTTTTGAGCAATCTTCGCTCCGTCGGCGTCCATGTCAAGCTCGGGCGCAGTGTAGGGATTGGTCACCAGGTCGGGGAGACGGCTGGCATCTTCGCGAGTCACCTGAGTCCATTGTACGGGCGAGTAGCTCTTCAAGTCTTTGCCTACGGCGCGCACACCGATGTAAGGATTGTGCTGTGCGTGGGTCAAATCGATGTTGCCCACATAGGCAGCCCACTGCGTAGTGCGTGCCACTTCGGACACTCTGCCGTCGGCTCCATCCTTCAAGAGAATCTCGAAGTGGTCGATATTGGCATCATCGTTATACACCAGACCAGTGGTGGCTGCTGTGGTATTAACACTCCACGAAGCTTTCACCGACAACGAAGTCTTGGTTTCTTCTTTCACTTGGATGGTAACGTCCTTTACTTCGGCAGGAGCCTGCGTGTAACCATCGGTGAGTTCGAGCTTACCCACCATCATTTGATAATTGGCATCGCTGTTCTTCACACGCAAACCAATTTTGTCGATGGTCGTACCAGAAGCGAGATCGGTCAAGTTGATTTGATGCTCTTCCCAATTCTTACCCGTAGTTTTACCCACAGGGTATTCTTTCCAAACGTTGCCGTTCTTCAGATGCACAATCAAGTAGAGGTTCGATTCTTTCTCTCCCTCTTTTCCGCTCTTAATGGCCACGTTGGCTTTGATGGCTCCGGTTGAGCCGGTCAGGTCGGTTTTGTACAGTACAATGTCTGTTCCCGCAGCCTGGTCTGTACCCGAGAGCAACAGACACGAGCCGCCAGTGTAAGCGTCTTTATAAGAGAACTCAGGAGAAATCTTATCGCTCACAGTTTCTGTTCCTGCATCGTACACCAGCCAACGATAGGTAGGAACGATGTCTTGGTTAGCCATGTTGTACCACGGACCTGCAGTTCTCTTTCCTTTATAATTATATTGCGATCCGGCACCCATGTTGAAATAGGTCGAGAAGGGAAGATTTCCCTGAATAGTGGTGCGCTCGGGAATCCAGGTAGCCAAGCCTGCAAAAGAAGACAAAGGCAAGTTGCCGCCGGTTTCCTCCCAGTTGTTGTTGTAATTGGAAACTGCCGGGCGATTAGCCGGATTGCGCATACCGCCAGAGAAGCCACGCTCGAGCAGCTTTTGATAGTTGCTCATCGCCTCGAAAGCATCTCCACCGACATTGTAACTCCAAAAACGACTTTGCGCATGTTCGCCCCACAAACAAACGCCGCATTCTTTCGCCGTATTCAAGCTTGTCCAACGGCGATTCATATTCATGATCCACACGCCAGCATACAGTCCTTCCGTGGTTCCCATCGCTGCCTTTGCGGCAGAAACAGAGGAAGGCATCTGATGAGTAAAGTCGCCACCGGAATAGTTCAACATCAAGTCGGCTGTCTTTGTACCGCCGCTTCCGAAAAGAGCTCTTGCAGTATAACCCGTCAACCCAGATTCAGAAGTATAGATAGCGATATGGAAGTTCTTGAAATTCTCCTGATCAGCAATCTTATACAAGGCCTGATGGAAACCGATTACCCTTTCATCGTCATAGCCAGAAGCCTCCCAGTTATAGTTGATACCATCCAAACCCAAATACTGCAAGAGATAAATCATCGGCTTGGCATAGGTATAAGTGCCATCCGACTCCTGCGTCGTAATGATGGGCATCCAGCCTTCTGCACCTACACCACCAGGATTACCGGTAGTATCGAAGAACTTCACACCGCTCAATAGGTCGGTTCCGTTTTTATGAGCAGCATCTGCCCAGGCACCCGGAGCTTGGAACAAGCCGTGGTTCCACGCACCGAAGAGATTGGTATAGTTCCACATCGAGAAGTTGTCACTGGCAAATTCTTTCGACGGATAGCCGCCCGTGCCACGTCCTGCACCAGCAGGAATGTTCATGAAGAGGTCTCTCTTCTCATACGTATTCTTTTCCAAGCGATCGGCACGAGAAAGAATATTGCGTTTGCGTACATGCGAACGAACAAACTCAATTTCGTTAGCCAGTCCAGCATTTCTCAATTCTGCGTCCGTGGGATAACGGCGACCCTCTTTCACAATCTTCGCAAAGAGCTTCAACAGCTTCACATCGTCAAAGCCTTGGAAGTCGTACACCACTTTCGATGCAGAAGCAGGCTCAGTGGTTTGCGCGCTCATCGTCGTAGGAGCAGCAGCCAAAAGGCCGGCCAATGCCAACAATCTGAATGTAGATTTCTTGTTCATACTTTATTGTTTTTAGTTAGATAAATGATTCTTTGTTGAAAGGAAAGTCGACAAACAAACTGAAGTGATCGACGTGGCACCGTTGTTCACCTTCTATGAAACAACATTCCCAACGTTCTCTATCGTTTGTCGACTTTCCCATTCGTCATCAGACGCGTTTGAATTCTTACTGGAAATTAGGTCCTTTGGTGTCCCACCACAAACGCGTTGCCACATAGTCGCCGCCTGTCAGCGTCTTGAAGGCCGTGCGTCTGAGGTCTTCGAATGTCACAGGGTCGTCCTTTCCAGGGAAAGGCAGACGTCGAATGGTTTCTCCATCATCGATGCTTCCGTCCGAATCTTCGGCATTCAGAATTTCGAAGAGTTTGGGATAGCCCGTACGACGCAGATCCACCCACGTTTCATAGCTTTCCGGATAGGCCGCGATATACTTCTGTGTGATAATCTTTTCGAGTTTCATTTCCGGTGTATCGCCATCATTCCATTTCACACCAATCTTCGTTACGCTTTCAACGGGGTCGGTTTCGCCGGTCGGATCATTATATGTATAAGGTATTGCGTTTGCTTGTTGCGTATAAGCAGCAATGCCTTTCTTATACGGATTATCTCCGTTTTCATCCTGATAGTAGTTCTCGCGATCTTCACAAGACCCCTCTTCGATTCCCTTTTCATAGAAATCCTTGGCATTACCCATCATATTCCAACCTCTCACCGCACCTTCTGCACGCAGGAAGCACACTTCCGAGAGTTTCATCAGGTACAAAGGAGCCGACCAGATCACTGTACTGTTCACCCTACTAAAGGCAATGTATTGGTTTCCATCATAAGCTTGCCCGTCTCCGGTGTAAGTTCCCGAGCGGATACCTACGATTTTCGAGTCAGCAGCCAATTGAACCTTAGTCTTTTTGTTCACGATTGGCGCATCGTTTTTCTCGAAAAGATATTTCATATAGGGGTGATTCAAACTGGCCAGCAGGCTCTCGAATGAAGCACTTAGGCGCGTATCGTGCCAGTTTTCGCTGATTTCGACCAGCGGATGCGAGAAACCCGAACTGGCCGGCGGAAGACATACTTCATTCTTTTCCTCCTCAATCACACCGCTCTGCACCGCTTCTTCGGCCCATTTCCGAGCATCTGCCGGAGCCACCTTCACCACATGTATGGCCAAACGCAACTTCAACGAGTTGGCAAAGCGCACCCAAGTATCCAAAGTCCTATTGCCCAACTTTCTATCCGACGTGATACGGATGTTCGCATTCAGTACATCGACCACCGCATTTTTGTAATCAGCAGGCTTCGTCTCAAAATACTTCAAGCAAGCCACGATGCTATCGATATTGTTAATGGCCTTTTTATAAATGGAAGGCAGATCTTGATAATTATAAGGTGCCGTCTGAACGTTATTCTTCAGGTCGGTATAGGGAACGGCTCCATAAACATCAGCCACCTCTACAGCAGCATAGTTATAAAGAAGAAGGTAGATTGCCTTCACTTCGGGGATAGAATCGATAGACCCATGATTAAGAAGCGGCGAAATGCGGCTGGCCGCTTGTCCGAAGGAACCCATCGGACCGCCATAGAATTTGGGGTTGACATCATAGGTAGACGTCACCTTCACCTTCGCATAAGGAAACACCTGGTGGGGGATCACCGCATATTGCACATAGTTGTCGATGCCCAAACAGTTGCGATATTGATAAGAGTGCGGAGCAGGTTTCACTCCGTCCTTACCTCCACGCATAGCATATTGCGCGCCGATACCATCGGCCAGAACGCTCTTTAACGACACGGCTGCCTTCTTCACATCGGTTGCCGTGAATACCTTTTTATAAAAAAGGCTGTCGGCTTTACCTGTATTCTTCGAGTTCCACGTATCCACCTGAGACTCATTAGACTTGAACTCGCTTCCCGTTGCATCGAAATCCAAACACGATGTCAGCATCAATGCCGATAGTGCAATGGGGAGAGAGGCGCATTTGAAAAACCTTTTCATAGACAATATATTTTTTAACCTAAGCCATGGGCCGCCCCTTTCACGGATCTGCCGTCAAGGAACAACGGCCCAGGCCTTTGTTTGGATGTTACAAGTTGATTTTAAATGAAAGACCGTACGAGCGAGACGAGGGCGTATTGAACACTTCGAAGCCGCCCAATCCATTGCCTGTAGACAGTGATACGTCAGGATCCACAGGGCTCTTCTTATACAGGAAGAACAGGTTGCGGGCAATAAACGAGACGTTGAGGTTCTTGTTCAGTCCGAAGAGATCTCTGAAGGTATAGCCGAGCGAGAGTTCGCGAAGACGGAAGTTCGTTGCGCTGTACACATAATTGGCGTTGGTGCTGGCCGAACTGCCCACACCTTCGAAATATTCTTTCACCGGAACGATTCTACCGCTACCATCGGGCAGAGCGATACCCGGCACATTGCCATAGGCCGAAGCAACAATTCCGTTGCGTTCTGCGGCCTGACGGGCATCGGCTGTGCGCTTAGACAGACCGTAGAAGTCGAGATACGACTCGGTCAGAGAGATCACCTTTCCGCCGATGCGCCCATTGATGAGCATCGTGAGGGAGAAGTCTTTATAGTTAAAGGTGTTGGTCCAACCCATCTGCCACTTAGAGTTCATGTTGCCCACATACTTGAGATTCTCCTGACTGTCATCGAAGCGAGGAACGCCTTTCTTCGTTACCGAGATGCTTTTTCCGTCTTTCTTATACTTGAAATCAGGCACATAGATGTCTCCCAACGATCTACCCGAAGAGTAGAGCACATGGGCACCGCCCACCTTCACCGAAATTTCGCGTTCGTTTCCGTTCTCATCGATCGCTCCTCTCAGGATTTTGTTGCTGTTGAAAGAGAAGTTATAAGCCGTTCTCCAACGGAGATGCTTGCCAAACTTGAAGTCGTAACCGACGGTACTCTCGAATCCCGTGTTGCGAACGATGCCCGTGTTATAGACATTGTTGACGTTAAAGCCACTGGAAGTCTGCATATACATATTCGTCAGGCGTGTATTATAATAGGTGAAGTCTACGCTCAATCGATTCTTAAAGAACAGCATCTCGACACCCGTTTCAAACGAACGCATCTTCTCGGGAACGGGTTTGAACTTGGAGAACTTCGATCCTACGCCCGCACCGGTCAGCAGGTCGTAACCGAACTTGAAGTAATAGTTTTCAGGAATCGAGTTTCCCACTTCCGAGTAAGACACACGATACTTGAGATAGTCTATCCAAGTGGGCAGTTTGACCAATGAACTGACAATGGCATTGGCACCTACACCGAAATAGCCGAACCATTCGCGGTCTAACATTCCTCTTTTATAGAACTGGCGGAAGGGCCGATAAGAGTCCAAACGGTAAGAGCCGTCTACATATACTTTCTCCTTCCAGCCCACCTGAGCCGTGAAGAGCCAAGCCTTATCCCAATTGCGGAAGATGGAAGAGGTGGTCACTCCGGGGCCACCGGCATTCACTTCAAAGTAATTGGTCACTTTGGGCAGCGTGAGCCAATTCTCGTCTCGCACCGTGGCCTTACCGATATAAGTGTTTTTATGCGTTTCTTTCAACGTGTGGCCTACCCAACCTGCCGTGGCCGACAGAGAGTAATCTTTGAGCGTTTTGTTGTAGCTCAGCAGATAGTCGGTATAAATTTCAGAAGATTTGCTATCGTTGCTCCAGCACCGTCCGAACCGATTCATCGCAGCCGTAGCCACCAATGTGGTGGCATGCTCCCAGCCTTCTTTCTTATAATGCGTTCTGGTGTAGTTGAAACGGGCCTGGAAAGACAAGCCATCATAAATATCTACAGCAGCCGAGAGGGTGGTAAACAAGCGGTTCTCGTCCTGTCGATTGCGCGACATATTCAACAACCAATAGGGGTTGTTGCTATCGTTCGACTTGTAAGCCCAGCTCTGCATCGGGCCATGAAGTTCGTATTCTTCTTTGGCTGGTTGCAATCCCGTTTTGGGTTTGCCGTCCGAACCGATATAGGTAAACTCCTTATAATAATCCTGCAATCCCGACATCCAGCTACCATTGGCATCCATATAATGGTTTTTATAATACTGCATGTCGACGTTACGCGGCGTGAGATAGGTGTGATAGATGGGATTTCCCACTGTACCACCACCGGGACGGTTGCGCGTAATGGTTTCTACATAGTTGATAGAAGCATCGATTTTCAACCGATCGAAGAGTTTCAGATTCTGTCTGAACATCAAACTGTTACGGTTATACGAGTTATTGCGCACCATACCCGTTGCATAGCTGTTGCCCAACGAGAGATAGGAGCGCGATTTTTCATTTCCTCCCGACACCGACACCGAGTTGTTCGTGGTGACGCCCGTGCGGAAAAAGTCGTTCACATCATTGCGAGTCGTGTTGCGCAGATGCACTTCGTTGAGGGCATCCTTGGGAAACCAGTTGCCCAATGCCGTTAACGGGCTGAGATTGGTTTGCTCGCTGATCTTGCCTCCCCAGCCGTTAAAGCCCAACTGGGTGGTTTGTTTGCCGTTGATCACGGCTCCGTCTTCCATGGTTGCCCCGTAGATGTTCTGTATTTTGGGAGTGAGCAGGGGGGCATCGAAGGTAACGTTAGAGGTAAAACCGATGTCTATCTTTCCTTCCCGGCCCGATTTGGTCGTGATCATCACCACGCCATTGGCTGCCTGCGAACCGTAAAGGGCGGCCGCATTCGAACCTTTCAACACGTTGATCGACTCAATATCGTCGGGATTAATCATCGACAGCGGATCGGAACCTTCGCCTACGCTACCGAAAGTCAACTCTTCGCCTTGGTTGAAGCTGGCCTGTCCGCGCGTTTTATTGCTCATCGGCACACCGTCTACGACAATGAGCGGAGCACTGTTACCCGAAACCGACTTGTTTCCGCGAAGAATAATTTTCGAAGCACCACCGGCACCACCGGCACTCGGCGTAATCGTGATGCCCGACACCTTTCCTTCCAGCGTATTGGCTACGTTGGGGTCTTGCACCTTCACCAAGTCTTCGGCCTTGATTTTCTGCGTTGCATAAGTCAGCGACTCTTGTTTGCGCAGAATACCCATCGCGGTGACAACCACTTCGCCCAGTACTTGACTGTCGTCTTTCATCACCACGTCGATCACGCTGCGATTGTTCACCGTCTGTTCCTGCTGTGTGTAGCCCACGTAAGAGTAGACCAGCACGGGCTTTGCCATGTCGGTGGAAATGGTATACTGCCCGTCGATATTGGTCACGGCCCCTTTACCGGTGCCTTTCACCAAGACACTCACACCGATGAGCGGCTCGCCATGACTGTCTTTCACTACACCCGTGACGGTGTGCTGTCCGCCTTTGGCTTTCTGTTGTTCGGCTCTTTGTTCTTTTTTCTGGGCAGGAGCGTTTTTGTCCGACAGGTAAACCACATTGTCCACCAAACGATAGGTGATGGCGGTACCGCTGAAGAGTCGGTCCAACACATCCGTGATCGATGCGTTATCCACCTCGACAGCATTGACAGATACCTTTGCCAGGGCATCGCTATAGAAAAAGCGATACTTGGATTGTTTTTTAATCTTTTCGATTACCGTTTCCAAATGGGCTTTTTGAGTGGTCAGTTTGATTTGCGCCCAGGCCCCATTGGCAGACGCAAACAGCAACGACAACGTTAAAAACCCTCTCAACAGGAAGGCTCCTGTCTGAAATCTTGGTCTTCTCATACGTTTAGTTATATATTTAAAGTAGATATTATTCCAATTAATGGGTTGACATGCGGGCTTTTCTACCCTCACTATACCCAATACAACTAAGAACAATAAATTACTTAGCTGATAAGAGAAAATAAATTATTTTATTTTGAAGCCGCTCTACAAAGGTAAATTTTATGGAAGTAGGCGCTATCCTATCGTCCTGCAAAATAACTATTTTCGCCATCGGTCGCTCCTCTTTTTTGTCTGTCTGCGATCAGAAACTGCTTTGCGGGGCTTGGTTGGTTGATAGAATAGGGTTGGCAACAGACCTACTGCTGTGCCGTTGTTCGTGCAACTACATCCGAGCTTTTTCCAAGTCCACGATAAGCATCTGATTTTCACGGTATTACTAAACGCATTTCAAAAGCTAAGAAAACGCACTGCAAAAGCTAAGAGATGGGAATGCAAAAGCTAAGAAAATGCAGGTCAAAAGCTAAGAGAAGGAGTAGTAAGGAGGGAAGGAGTAAGTAGTAAGGAGAGAAGTAATAAGGAGTAAAGGGGAAAGGAATAGGTAGTAAGGAGGGAAGGAGTAAGTAGGAAGGAGGAGAGTAATAAGGAGTAAAGAGGAAAGGAGTAAAGAAAAAAGGGGGGGATGATGAGGAGTAAAAGGAAAACCATTCGTTAATCCACACTCATCAACCATCTCATAGGAGTTGGTCCGTCGGCCTCTCCATTCACTTATATCGCCACGGTAATGGGAACAAACACCCCCCGAAGGGATGGATCTATTGACCTGTAAAGCTCCACTTAAAAGCTGATTTGAGCATCATATTCGTCTTTCCACTGCTGATACTGACGGCGGAAATGCTGGGCAAGCGCAACGGAAGAAAGGTGGGATGGAAGACTGGAGGCGGGCACACGGGGCTTCACCTCGATAGTGATGTGGCCCGGAGAGTGGGTACGGGCCTGCTTGTTGAGCACCTGTCCTGTGCCATTAAGAAAAACGGGGATGAGGTCGAGCCCGTGTTTCTGCGCCAAATAGAAAGCTCCCTGATGGAAACGAAGCAGAGACAGACTCGCGGAGCGGGTGCCTTCGGGGAAGATCATCACGCTATAACCGCGCGAGAGAAGGGCGACGAGCTGTGTTTCGTTTTCTTCGAAGTCGTTGCTCACGGGCATATACTCGGCATAACGGATGGCTACGCCGTAGAGAGGGTTGTTCCACACCCAGCGTTTGGTGAGAATGACGAGCCGAGGAGTGAGCATCATGATGCAAAGCAGGTCGAGATGGCTTTGATGATTGGCAATGATGATGCCCGGCTTACTAAAGTCTTCGCCCGTAGGATTGTGCAACGTGGTACTCACTCCTGGCAGATGGCGCAGCAACCACGAGCTCACGCGCTGAATAGAGCCGTGATAGGCCAGGCGTTGGCTCTCGGTGGCTCGGTGGGAAAGGAAGAAAATGAGCAGTCCGGCTTGCACGAAGAGCATCAGAACAAAGAGCGAGAGCAACACCAAGACCGTGGCGACAACCTTGAGAAGCTTGCGCGGCAGGGCATAGACAAGAGCCAAGCCGCAGAGAAAAGTGTTGAGAAGGGAGATGCGAAGGAAGTCGGTCGTGGGCCGAAAATGGCTCACACGCTCGTTCTGTGGGGGGTAATACACTTGTATGGGGATAGAAACGAGACGCACACCGTTCCAGGTTGCGAAGACCATCAGCTCGAGTTCGGCTTCGTAACGCGAAGTGATGAGGGGCAGCCAACGGAGCCTGTGCAGAGGATAAGCTCGATAGCCGGTTTGCGTATCGGAGAGTCGAACGCCGGTTTGGAGGGTGAACCAAAAGTTGCTGAACCGATTGGCAAACCTGCTTTGCGGGTTCATGTGTGCTCTGCTGTCATCCGATGCCGAGCGAGCAAACCGATTTCCCACGATGATGGCATCGGGATGGCGACGGATCGCTTCGAGAAAGAGGGGCAGATCGGAAGGAAAGTGCTGTCCGTCACTGTCGATGGTGATGGCATAGTCGAAGCCCTGGCGCACGGCCTCTTTGAATCCGCTCACCAAGGCGGCTCCTTTGCCTTTGTTTCGCTCGTGGGTGACGACGCTGATACAGGGATCGCAAAGGGCGAGAACATGAGCAGTGTCGTCGGTAGAACCGTCGTTCACCACGATGATGCTGGATGTCTGTCGGAGCACACCTTCGACAACGCCGCGCAATGTCCGGGCGTTGTTGTAGGTGGGGATGATAACGCAAACCCGTTTACACATAGACGAGTGAGAGTTTAGCAAACGTCTGTCCGTCGTTATGCAGTTCGGCTCTTACCAAAAGCCGCTCAGTGCCTGCTTCCGGCTTGACGTTCACATCGACAAATACCTGCGGCGTGCACTCGGGAGTAAGCAATGAGAGGAACTTTACGTTCTTGGCACACACCAGTCGCAGAGGTTTCTGCGCGAGTATTTCGGCCAATTCGCCCACCGTTTGTATCGTGCAGACGCCCGGGGTGATGGGTCTTTGCGGGAAATGGGCCTGATAAATGGGGTGACTGGCATTGAAAACAAGACGGAAACGGCCGCTTCCGCCTTCTGCATCGCAGGCTTCGATGCGATAAAAGTCATTCTGTAGCTTCATCTTCTGTGGTGGGTAAGGGGGTGAAGAGATAGTGGATGTGTCGCTTTCGGTTCTCATACCGATACTCGGAGACGGGCGGCAGATGGGGCAGAACTTGTTTCAGATCACGCCGAACGACGCGACGAATGTACCATTTGTCGAGCATCTCGATGACATTGAACAAACGGAGCTTGTCCCGCTGACGGTAGTAGACGAAGTCGAACACCTTGATGCCAAACTCGTTCATGATCGTTCCACTCACCGTCTGCTCTTCCTTGCGCAGCAGACAAACGCCGGTGATGCCGCCTTTTTCGAAAGAAATCTCCACCGACATGCGGCTCACGCTCTGCGCTTGCAGATCTGTCGCCAATAGCAACAGGCACATCTGCAGGCAAAGGTTCTTAATCCACTTTGAATTCATCGGCATCGACGGGGGCGTTTTTCTTCACATCGCGCAACAGAATAAGGGTGTTGTCGCCGCTTTTCTCAATCATCTCTACCGAAACGGCCACCATCTGCCGCTTGTCGAAAGTGATCACGAGGGTGCTGAAGAGTTGTTTCATCTCCTTTTTCATCGGCGTGAGGCGGGCAATCCACTTGTCTCCGTTCACCAGCATGCGAGTGGTGAAATTCTGTTTGTCGGTGAGACACTTGCCGGTAACGCTATTGAGCATGATGTTAGTGATCTCTCGGAACACCTTATTCTGAGCGGCGTTCACCACATCTCTTCGTTGTCGACTTTTCATGAGCACCTTTGCACCGTTCACAATGAAGGTATAGGCATAGGGCGAGGTGTACTCCCAACGCAGCAAAGCGGGTTGAGAGTAGCTCATCCTACCGTTGGACACCAGCTTGCTCTTCATCATTTTGAGCGTTTTTGTTTGCACAAAGCTGCACTGAAGGGTCTTCATCTTGCGAGCAGCATCGTTCACTTGCTCCATCATTTGCCGTGCCGTGGCATCGTCTACGGCTGTTTGTGCCGTGGCAGAGGCGGTCCAGAGCAGACCACTGAGCAAGCCAAGGCTGAGGAAGAGAATTTGTTTTTTCATCATTTTTCTTACTTTAGGGAGCGTCGCTCGGGAGCGAACACTCGTTTTTCTCATTTTCTCGGTTTCGCGTCGGCGCGAAATGTTGTTTTCTTCTTTTTGAGTTCGTCGCGCCGGAGCGAAGCCTTGTTTTGATCGTTATTGGGCTTTCGCGCCGGAGCGAAGCCTTGTTCGGTTGCCGATTCAGGCTTTCGCGCCGGCATTATCGCTGCACCACCAGGATGACACCCATCATAATAAGGGCCAATCCCACCCAACGCACCGCCGGAATCTGTTCGTGAAAGACGAAAACGGCGGCCAACATGCCCATCACATAACTGAGACTGATGAGCGGATAGGCCATGCTGAGCGGGAAATGCTTGACGATATACATCCACAGTAGCGACGAAACGCCGAAGCAAAGACCGCAGACCGCAAACCAGGGATTGCCGAATGCCCGGGCGAAGAACTCGCTTCGCCAGGCAAACGCGCCCATCTGCTGGAGCGAAATCTTAAGAGTGACCTGCCCGGCGGCCAGCAATGCCGACTGAAGGAGGGCTAAGAGGAGGAGTCGAAGCATGGGTTTTGCCTTAGCGTTGGATGTTTTCGGTGAAGAGGGCGACCGTCTTTTCGAGGTCGTCCAGGCGGCGAAGAGGCAGCAGAGCACCCTTCAACTGCGTGTCGAGGAAGAGCGAAAGGGCGCATTCGCCTCGCTCGTCGTGTAGTCCCACCAGAGCGTTCTCAATGTCACCGAGCTGCAATTGCAGCCAGGCATCGAGCAATGCCGAGAAGAACGAGTCGCTACCGTGCGACCAAGTGCTGTTGTAGCCGTGCGTATGAGTGCGAATGGCCACCAGACTGCTGATCGTGTTGTGGGTAGACTGGATGAAATGGGTGGGCTTGAGGCATGTTTCGCCCTCCAGACACATTTCCTTTAGGAAACTCTCCGTTTCGTGCAGACAACCCATTTCGGTGCCGGTGATGATGGCATCGGGCTGTTCTACACCCATTTTTTGCAGCGTGAAGAGCGACGTGGCCAGTGCTCTCTTAAGCACACCGCTGAGCCGTCGGGCCACCATGGGCGGGATTCGGGGCTGCTCGTCGGGAGCGATGTCGGCGTATGTCACCATCGATTTGACATAGACGGGACGCAAAGCGGGCGACATTTCCTTGTTGTCGGCACCCGAATAGGCCGAAAGGAGGAGCGAAGTATCATTGCCGCCGAAGCCGAACGAGTTGCAAAGGACATGGCGCAGCGGTCTGTCGGTGAGCGTTTCCGTCACCGGTTGCACGCCATCGGGCATAGGTTGCGCCCAGTTGAGGTTCTTGGGGACGAGCCGATGCTGCATGGCCAGCAAGCAAATCACCATCTCGATGCCACCCGATGCACTGGTAGTGTGGCCTGTCATCGACTTGGTAGACGAGACAAGAGGCAGACTTTGTCCAAAGACACGGTGCAAAGCCGCGCTCTCACTGGCGTCGTTGTTGGGCGTTCCGGTACCATGCGCATTCACATAATCGATGTCTGCCGGGGCGACACCCGCCCTTTTCAAGGCTTGTGCCATTGAGAGGAAAGCTCCCTGTCCATCCTCCGACGAGGCCGTTTGATGGAAAGCGTCGCAGGCATTGCCCCATCCCGAGAGCACGGCAAGGGGCGTTGCACCGCGCTGGGCGGCACTTTCGGCCGTCTCCAGCACCATAAACGCCGCGCCTTCGCCTAAGTTCAAACCGGCGCGAGTGGCGTCGAAAGGACGGCAAGGACGGTCGTCGAGAATCATCAAGGTGCGGAACCCGTTGAAGTGGAACCGCGAGAGGCATTCGCTTCCGCCCACAATCACCCGCTGGTAGAGCCCGCTTCGCAGCAGATTGGCCCCCAAAATGAAGGCGTTGGCAGCCGAAGAGCAAGCCGTGCTGCACGTCGTTGTGAAGCCGAACGCGCCCACGATGGCGGCCATTTCCCGAGTGACGCGCCCGCAATCGCCCAAGGCCTGGCAGGCATCTTCGGAGGGAAAGAGCCGTTCGGCACGGTCCATATTGCCCACGGTGGTACCAGAGACGAGGGCCGTCTGCGGCAGTTGGTCGGCCTGGAGGCCCGCTTCCTGCACGGCTTCGCGTAGAGCCAGTGCCCCCAGGAGCGTGGTGCGCGAGGTAGATTCGGTGCATTCCACGCCCAGAAGTCCCGCCATCTCCTCGTTGCTGAGCTGCACTTCGCCCACGGGCAGGTGGCGATGAACCGTGTCGAGATAGCGAATGGGGCGTATCCCGCTGCGTCCGGCACGGAGGGCATCGAGCACCTGCGCCTTGTTATGACCGATGGCAGAAACAATGCCGGCCCCTGTGATGACCATCATTTGGTGCGATGCTTGGCAATATATTCGGCCATCGAATTCACCGAGGTGAAAATGGCTTTTCCTTCTGCGGGATTGTTGAGGCGGATGCCGTAGTTTTTCTCCATGAGAACGATGAGTTCGAGCGCGTCGATAGAGTCGAGTCCCAGTCCCTCGCCAAAGAGAGCGCCGTCGTCGGCGATGTCTGCAGGGGTCATTTCTTCGAGCGATAAAGCCTCGATGATTTGCTTTTTGAGCGTTTCTTTCAGTTCTTCCATTCTTTTATCTGTGGTTGATTCGTTATTGTTTTGGGTTCCGCATTCTCCCATCTCTTAGCTTTTGGCCTGCATTTTCTTAGCTTTCGCCTTGCGTTTTCTTAGCTTTTGCGATGTAAAAGCTAAGCTTTTGCAAAACCGGGGAAAAGAGGTGCACAAACCGTTGACGGTGAGCGGGTTGGCCGATGGCCAATTACGGGGCATTGTAGTCCGGGCGAGGAGAGGCCGAACGGTAGAGGCAGAGGTCGGCTTCGAAGGCTTCGGCCCCCTCGTATTCCAACCAGCCGCCCATCACCCCGCTGGCCTCAGCATCGCAAAGGGCGGTGGAGAGCAGCTGGAGAATGTGACTTTCGTTCTTCTCCTCGAGGAGATAGAACGCTGTCTCGCCGTAGATGCGATGACGAATGGCCACCTCGCCCGTCACGATGTTGGGCAGGGTGTAGACGAAGACGGCCGGACTGGGGAAGTAGGCTTCCCGTCGTTGTATCGTGTCTTGATAGCGGCGGTCGGCAGCCAGCGAGCCTGTTCGGCCCACCAACACCACGGCCGTGTGCTCGGAGACGTGCCCCGGCGGCGTCATCTCGGCGGCCGCGAAGAGCAGTTCGGCAGCGAGGAAGCCCAATTGGCTCAGGCCGTCCATCTTGTGAAACTTGGGATAGTTGCCCACCTTTTCTTTATAGAGCGCGGAAAGGAGGCCCTGCCCCGTGGCGGAAACGGGCAGCGAGGTGCCGTCTACCCAAGCTCCGGTGGGCGTGATGCGCACCCGATGAAGGGGAATCAACGCACGCCGAGCATCCGGAACGGACGAGAAGGGCTGCGCCTCGCTTGCTGTCGGTTGTTTCTTTGTCGGGCTCTCGATCAGCCTCCAGCGAACGGCGGCGTTGCATCCACCGAAACCCGAGAGGAGCTTGATTAATTCTTTGTTACGGGTGGGGACTTCTTGTGCCGAGATGTTGACGGGCTGGCTGACGCCCATCTCTCGGAAACCTCTCGTGGGAAGCACGATGCCGGCCTCAACGGCTCTGAACGAAAGGAGGGTTTCCAACACGCCGGCGGCTCCCATGGTGTGGCCGAAGGTGCCCTTCAAACCCGTGATGGGCACGGCGGAAAGACCGGCCCGGGAGAGGGCTATCGACTCCATCTCGTCGTTATAGGGCGTGGCCGTGCCGTGAACATTGACAAAGGCGAGTTCGTTTGTTGGCCCGTTGCAGACGGTTTGCAGAGCCCGGAAACTGCCTTCGCCCGTGCGCGAGGGACCGGAGATGTGATTGGCGTCGTTGCGAACGGCTCCGGTGCAGAGCGTCCAACCTTCAGTCGAAGGGTCATCGCTGCGCGAGAGAATCATCGTAGCGGCTGCTTCGCCTAAGTTCAGTCCGCATCTGTCTTTGTCGAAGGGCCGACAGGGCTGCGGCGAAAGAGCTTTGAACGACTGAAATCCACTGACGATAAAGGCCGATTGCACGTCACATCCGCACACCACGGCATGCCGATAGGAGGAAGTATGGAGCAGTCGGGCGGCCAGAATCTGGGCGTGCACGCCCGAGATGCAGGCATTGGAGACGACGATGGGGGTGTTGGGATTGCCGAAGAAACGGGCAATGACCTGGGCCGACTGTCCCAATCGCACCCGCTGACGCGAGAGATGGGGCTGGTTGTCGGGGTCGAGCAGTTCTACATTCCCCTTGGTGGAGGAGAGAACGAAGACCGTTTCCTGACTGTCGAGCGAGAGGGGGGTGTGTTGTGAGGCTTCGAAAATGGAGAGAATGGCCAGCTTTTCGAAGCGGGAATAGGCATCTGCACGCTCGGGAAAGAGCGCGGCGAAAGCCGTTTCGATGGCATCCGCAGGGAAAAGGGAGGCCATCAGCGGATCGGGAAGCGCCCAACGGTCGTCATAAAGCCGCAAGGCACTGTGCCCGGCACGCACGGCTGAGAAGTTGTGAAGTGTGGTTGTCCCCAGCGGCGAATAGATATTGTCGGCAACACAGCGTATCATGGTTCGGCGGTTGAGGGGTTCATCACGTCCCATCGCTGCTGCCAGGCTTCGTAGAAGTCGGGGCGATACCACATCAACTGGTACTGCCGATTCATGAAGGCTTGCACACTGTGACCGGTAGAGAGGAGTTCGTCGGTGGCGACGTTGCGTATCTCGTAGTCGAAAACAATCTTGGCAGCCTCCGTTGGTCGGTAGAAGATGTCTACCCGGCACTTCATCCCGTAGACGATGGGCTGTATATACTTGAAGGTGAGCTCTACGAGCGGTGCGAAATAGCCGTTGTCGGCTATCGTGAGATACTCTAATCCGTACTTGGCACCGAAGGCTTCGCGGGCATCTTCAAAGTAGAGGGCATAGGAACCGTGCCAAACGACGTTCATCGAGTCGACCTCGCTGAAGCGGATCTCTATGTCTTTGGAGGCTTGCAGGAACATGTTGTTATTGAGCTAATGCGATTTTGATTTCGGTTTCGGCCATACATTCGCCGCCCACCTCTACACGTGCGGTGGCCAGGGTCATGCCCATCACGTTCTCTTCCACATGGATGGTGGTGACCAACACTTCGCCTACGCGTGGCTGACGATGAATGGTGAAGTTGCGGATGGCCCCGATGTAGCCTACTTGCACGCCGCATTTGAGGATGTATTTGTTGATAAATCCCAGACGCGCGGCACAGGTCTGGGCCACATTCTCGATGAGACCGGAGGCGGAGAGGAGACCGTCGTCGCAGAAAAGATTGTCGTCTCGCACGAGAAGACGACACGAGGTGGTGCGCTCGTCGTAAGAGAGGAGCGCGTCGACCATGACGAACGGCGGCTGCTGAGGCAGGAGTTCGGTGACGTCTATCGTGTGGAATGCGGGGAGGGTGTTGTCTGCCATAAATCGAAAAAGTTAAACCATTGCTCGGGATAACGACGTACCACCGTCTCGATGGCTTCGGCATACTGACCGGCTAGCTGCTCAATGCGCTGCCGTCTGGACAGTTGGGCTGAGGGAAGACGGAGCTGACGGATAAAGATGCGATAGCTCCGAACTTTTTCTTTCATCACCAAAACCACGAGTGTGGGCACATCGCGCTGTACAATCGTAGCGAAGGGACCCATCGGGAGTTGTATGTCGGAACCGAAAAAACGACATGTCACCGTTTTCTCCGAACTGTTGCAGCGGTCGGCTGTCATACTAAGTATCTCGCCCTTGCAGAGCGCGTCGTTGATAGCGAAGAGATGACTCATGTCTTTCTTCATGGGAATCATCCGGATATGAGTGCGGGCGAACTGCTGTTCGCGGTTCTTCATCACCGTTTCCGTTTCCTCGGCGAAGACTAACATGTTGATGGGCTTTTGCTCGGAAACGAGACTGTAGCCGCCCATCTCATAACATCCGACATGCGCGCTGAGCATGACGAAGGGACCATCGCTGTGGGCCAATCGACGGAAAAGATCGTAATCCTCGATGGTCATCTCAAATTGCTTGCCGGCATAACGGGCAAAGCGGTCGATCATCACTTGCCCGAAGCGGACATGATTCTTATAGCTCCACCACCATGCCCTTAACGACGACATGCCCATTCGCTGCCGATAGAAACGATAAGAGGGCCGAAAGCCTTTGCCTAAGAGCATGTAGAACAACGCGACTACGCCCACTCCCGCATAATAAATGCGGAGGTTGAGAAAGCGAAACCAAAAGATGAGCTGCTGCTGCATCCATCGGTTGCCGTCTGTTTTGCCTTGCCATTGCTGCATGTGGTTCGCTGTGGGGATGATCCTTTTTTAGGCTTCGGGACGAGGAAAAGGAAAAGTGGATCTGCAGAAAAGGAGATGGGCAAGACCAATGGGCCTGCCTCTGCCTCCTCGTTGCTGTATCTCCTTCCTCTTTTTTATCCTACTTTGCTCTCGATGTAATCGCAGAACTGACGGAGTGTAGTGATGCCTGCCATCTCTTCGGGTTTGATTTTAAAGCCGAATTTCTTTTCTACGATGACGACGATGTCTACAAAGTCGAGGCTGTCGATGCCCAAATCGTCTTTGAGTTTGCCCTCGGGCACAATCTTTTCTTCATCGATTTCCAAATCTTCGATAAGAAATTCTCTTACTTTTTCTTCAATTTCAGTGCGTGTCATATACGTTTTTTGAGTGATTGAGTTGATGTTTGTATTCGTTTTCTGTGGACGGACGAGATCCGATGGAACTTAGTCTGCCGGCTTTTCTACCTCGAGAAGCGTGTGCCCCTGTCCGATTCCGTCATGTATTTGGGCCACTCGCAGTCCGGCAAGTTTGATTTGACGGATGAAGTCATCGCTGTGATACATCTTCGAATTGCCGTTGGCCATGGCCGTGAAGTAAACGCTGGTCATCGTCAGACAGAGCGAGGCGGTTTCGAAACGCTGCCTGTCCCAGAACGTTTCCATAATGTAGAGCCGCGTCTTCGGGGTCATTACTTGCGCGGCTTTGCGAAGAATGGCACAGATTTCGTCTTCCGAGAAGCAGTCGAGAAACTGACTCATCCAGATGACATCCCACTCTCCGCTGGGCAGACGCGTCTCTGCGGCGAGCATATCGGTGGCAAATCCCTCGATACGATCGGCTCCCGCACGACCCGAGATTTGTTCTTTCATCATGCCGATCTGCCCGGGTAGGTCGACAATCGTCACCCGCACATCGGTCGAATGCTCCACACATCGCAGGGCAAATCTACCGGTGTTGCCGCCAACATCTATCAATCGACGGGGCTTTCGGGCGAAAACGATATCCAAAGCCGTAGAGAATGATCCGTCGCTGTAGAAATGATCGAAGCCGAACCAACTCTTCTGTACCTGCTCGGGCAGCTGCGAGAGTCCTTCGTAGATGGTTTTCCACTGACCCAAAGTTTGCAGTCCGGCGGGTCGTCCCTCCCTGAGTGCCTCGTCCAAATGGAACAAACCGAGGTAGTTGACATCGTGATTGAAGTCGAGATTGACGCGTGTGGCGGGGTCGGTGAGTAGGAACCAACCTGTTTTCGAGAGCGAGAACCGATCTGTCTCCGTATTCACAAGGATGATTCCGGCAGAGAGCGATGCATCGGTAAGCACCTTGGCGGCGTATCTCGACAGACTTCCAGCGCGCATAATTTCCTCTAAGGTGAGCCCGTTGCTGCTGTCCCGCAGCGCATCGAGGATGCCCCACTTCACCATTAGCCTCGAAACCTGAAACACAACAGGAGCCCATGCGATGTATTCGGCCATGCGTTGCGCTTCTTGTGCTGTGCAAGTCTCACGGGTATACCGGTCGGCGACCGATGGAAATAAATTCATTCTTTCTATTATTTTTTTATGAGCTTTGCACGTTCGATCATCAATCGCGTGCCTATAGCTTTAACCTTACAGCAAAATGTATGCTAAATTGCAAAGCCTCATCAAAGGAATCGCTGGCATTTTACCTTGCTTACGTATTCCCATCGGAGGTTCTGGCGGGTGTCATCGCTGGATTTATCGCTGCGCTTTGCAGGCAGTTTTGAGGGTTTTGACGGTGTCTTCAGCAAATTCTTCGAAGAGATCACGCATCCGACTGGTTTCCGATATACCGCTTCCGCCATTCACTCCGTCGGTCTTCAGGCGCGTTACCTCATCTTTACCTTTATATATCATGATATCGGCCACGAGTTGTGCGCCACCAGCTCCAAAGCCAATGAACATCGAAGCGGCTGAACTACCGAAGTTGAGTTTCTTCATTTTGATGACCATTCGATAGGCGTTGGCTGCAGATTTGTCGACGGTTAGTCGGAGACCTTTCTTATTATGCCCGTTCCACTCTTTGATAAATTCGTCGACGGCTCGTCTTACGTCGTCTTCCCAGTCTTTAAGGCTGGTGCCACCTTTCTCTTTCATGTGTTCAAGATAAGGCTTTCCCTCGATAAAAAGGTCAGTATAATTAGCTTCGATAGTACAGGTAGCGGCCTCGTTCATGATGCAAGCATTGCCTTTTACAAAGTCTACGTCACTGCCTGCCAGCATCGTCAGAGAGCTGAACAGGACGGAAAGGAGCAAGAAAATCTTTTTCATTGTCGTTATTATTTATATTGTTGAAGTGTGTTTATTTCCGAATCACGAGCGCACTGTTAGTTCCGCCGAAGCCGAAAGAGTTGGAAAGCACCGTTCTTACCTCCGTCTCGATGGTCTCGGTAGCCAGGTGGAGCGGATCGAAATGCGGGTCGGGGTTTTCAAAGTTGATGTTAGGAGCAATAAAATCGTTTTGCATCATCAACACAGAGTAGACCACTTCACTGGCACCAGCCATCCAACATTCATGTCCAGTCATACCTTTGGTGGAACTGATCCAGGCGCGTTCGCCGCCGAAAAGCCGTCCCAGAGCTTTACCCTCAAACATATCGCCTTGCGGAGTGGAGGTAGCGTGAGCGTTGATGTAGTCTATATCAGCCGGAGAGATGGCTGCATCCGTCATGGCACGTTGCATAGCGAGCACCGATCCGTCGTCGCTGGGCTGCGAAATACCGCCTCCGTTGCTTGAGAAGCCGTAACCCGTCACCTCGCAGAGGATATTTGCGCCGCGGGCAAGAGCGTGATCATAATCTTCGAGCACCAAAGCGGCAGCTCCACCGCTGGGAATGAGCCCGTCACGGTCGCGATCGAAGGGTCGAGAAGCTCGCTGCGGGTCGTCCATTCGCTTGGAGAAGGCCCCCAAAGCGTCGAAAGTGGCCATCGAATAGAGGTTCACTTCCTGCGCACCACCACAGAGAACCATATCTTGCAGGCCTTGTCGAATCATCATAAAGCCCAGTCCGATAGAGTGACTACCACTGGCACAGGCCGCACTGACGGTGAAGTTGATGCCACGCAGATGAAAGATCGTGCTGAGATTCATCGTCACTGTAGAGTTCATCGACTGAAAGATGTAGCCCGACCCCAACAGTTGCGAGTCGTGTTTCTCGTTCATGATGGCGGCGGCTTCTATCACAGGCGTCAACGAAGAGTCGTTTCCAAAGATGCAACCCACCTCGTTTTTGAGCAGATCATCCTCCGTAATGCCGGCCATAGCAAAGGCTTCGCGACTGGCCATAAAAGCATATTCACCCTCTTCGGCCATTCCTGTTCGCAGTCTACGGTCGAGAAGGCCTTTCAGTTTCGGTCGTTCCACGATGCCGGTCAGTGCGCTTTGATAACCGTAAGTGAGCCGTTCTTCATCCAAACCGATGCCCGAGCGTCCTGCTCGCAAGCTTTCGGTCACCTCTTTTGTATCTTTTCCCAAGCATCCCCAAATGCCGATGCCCGTTATTACTACTCTTTTCTGCATGTTTTCGTATTGTCAATTCTCAACTGTCAATGATCTCTTCCAATCCTTATCCCATTCCTCCGCTGATCTTGATCACTTCGCCCGTGATGTAAGCAGCCTCATCCGAGGCGAGGAAAGCCACGAGAGCGGCCACCTCTTCACACTTACCAAACCTTCCAACGGGTACCAACTTCTTGAGTTCAGCCTCGTTCAGATCTTTCGTCATGTCGCTTTCGATAAAGCCCGGAGCCACGGCATTCACTGTGATTTTTCGCGGAGCCACCTCCTGTGCCAGCGCTTTTGTCGCGCCGATGAGTGCTGCTTTGGCTGCAGAATAATTCGTTTGACCCGGCATTCCGTTCAATCCCGAGAGCGAAGCCATGTTGACGATGCGCCCATGGCGACGAGTCATCATGTTTTTAAGCAGCCGACGCGTGACATAAAAGAAGCCATTGAGCGTGGTTTGCAGCACATCGCTCCACTCTTCGTTCTGCATGAAAATCATCAGATTGTCTTTCCGGATACCGGCATTGTTCACCAGCACATCCACATAGTCATCGGGATGAACCGTTTCCCAATCGTTGAGAGCCCGTTCGATGTCTTCAGGCTTGGCAGCGTCGAACTTCAGCAATTCGGCCTTCACGCCCAACCGCTCCACTTCCTCCTTTGTCTGCCGCGCAGCCTCGTCGTTGCTCACATAGTTGATGACCACCGGTATACCCGCCGCGGCCAATTTGATACATACGGCCCGGCCTATTCCGCGCGAACCTCCTGTCACTAAAGCGTATTTCATTCTTTTATTATATCCTTAAAAACTCCTCCACCCGAGCAATATCCTCATAGAAAGGCGTATCCTCTACAAACTTCGGACACAGCTCTCTCACCTTATTATATATCACGCGCGTAGCTGGAGCCAGTTCTTCGGCTATTTCCAGACAGTCGGTAGCCTGCGCCAGAGCGATGGTATGGATAGCCATCACCTGGTAGGCGTTGTCGATGACCTGCCGACAGAGCAGTGCCGAGTTCGTGCCCATCGACACAATGTCCTGATTATCGTTATTGTTGGGGATGGAATGCACATAGTTGGGCATGGCAAGGGTCTGACTTTCGGCCGTGGTAGACGTGGCCGTGAACTGGCACGCTTGCATTCCGTAGTTCAACCCTAACACTCCCATATTGAGAAAGGGAGGAAGGATGTTGTTAATACGGTCGTGAAAGAGATAGTTGAGTTGCCTTTCGGCCATCATCGTCAGTCTTACCGTAGCGATTTTCACCTTATCCTCTTCCAGCGAGATATAGTCTCCGTGGAAATTTCCCCCGTGTAGCACGTTCTCTTCAATCGGATCGACGATGGGATTGTCGCAGGCCGACGTCAGTTCCTCGTCGATGATGCGGTGGGCGCATTGAAACGTGTCGTAGATCGGACCGAGAATCTGCGGCGTACAGCGCAGCGAGTAATACGCCTGCACCTTTTTCTCAAACACCTCGTCGCCGTTTCTCTCCTTATTATACAGCACATGTTCGCGCTTCACCAGTCTTCTACTACCCTTAGAGAGCTCTCTCATGCGTTGGGCCATCACCTGCTGACCCTCATGTCGGCGGCAAGCGTTGAGCGCGGGGCTCATCCAGTCGTCGTAAGAAGCCGCAATCTCATTCATCCACACAGCGTGCAGCACGCTCCAGTGCAGCAATTGCTCGGCGTACAGTTGGTTCATGGCAGCGATACCCGTCATTACGCTGGTGCCATTGGTCGCACTCAGGCCCTCACGAATATGAATACCGATGGGCTTCAGTCTGTTTTCGGCAAGCACTTGTGCCGTTTCGCGCCACGCTCCGCCATAGTGCACCTTCCCCTCGCCTATCAACGTCAGGGCGATGTGAGCCAGTTGCACCAAGTCTCCGCTGGCTCCCACGCTGCCATGTCGGGGAATAAAAGGATAGATGCCTCGGTTGACAAAGGCCACGAGCAGGTCTACCAGTTCGCGATGGATGCCCGATTTGCCTTGCAAAAACGTACCGATGCGCGCCAGCATGGCTGCCTTCACGTAGCCATCTTCCAGAGGCTGCCCTGCACCAGTGGCATGACTGCGGATGATGTTATACTGTAAGTCGGCGAGATGCCGGTCGTCTACGCGCCATTGCGCCATCGGACCAAACCCCGTATTGATGCCATAAATCACCCGGTCTTTGGAAAAACGCTTTAGAAAATCAAAACACGAATCGATTTTTGCATACACCTCCCGATCGATTTCGATTGTTTCTCCGTCGAAAACACATTTTTTAATGGAAGCGATGTCGAGATTACTGTCTGTCAGTTTCATCTATCAACAAGAGTTTGTCTGCCCCAACAAAGGACCTATCTGGTTGTGCGGGTCACCTCCAAACCAAAGTTTGCTGTTTTGTCTCCATCCGGTCGGTGCTGCCTGCTTGATGCAAAGGTATATATTTTCCTTAAAATCAGCAAATAGGAAGTTCAATTAAAATGCCTCGGGTTCTCTTTCCATCTCTTTCACGAGAAGCCCTCGCGTCTCCTCCTCTCATTCCTGTTGAAAATCAGGCGTTTAGAAACTTATTTTCAAAAGCTAAGAAAACAGGCTGCAAAACCTAAGAAAACGACGTGCAAAAGCTAAGAAAATGGACTTCAAAAGCTAAGAGAAGGAGTAGGAAGAAGGGAAGTAATAAGTAGGAAGGAGAAAAGTAGGAAGGAGTAAGGAGGGGAGTAGTAAGTAGGAAGGAAGAAAGCAATGAGGAGAAAGAGAAGAAAAGGCGTATTCATTCAGACGACCAACAAGCCTATCAAGATGGGGTTGTGGGTCAAGCAGGGCTGGCAAGCGAAGCGCGCTCACCCTGCTTAAACGGTCTCTCCTTTATTCAGCCCCATCGAGGTGGGTCTGTTTTTAAGTGATCATCGATCATTTGTTTCAAAATATTTCCGTATATTTGCAAAAGCCTGTATCAACTGGCGTTTCACCAAAAAAAGAGAAACTATGGCACAGATGCTACTCGATGAACTTTTAAAGGGATCGAAAACGACGGCAACTCATCGCCGCATCATCGCTCACTTTATGAACAATGGGTCGACCACCATCCCCGAACTCTCCAAAGAACTCAACCTTAGCGTGCCCACTATTGCCAAAGTGGTGGCCGAGATGTGCGAGGGAGGCTTCATCATGGGCTATGGCAAGATGGACACGGGGAAGGGCCGTTCGCCGGCCATCTACGGTCTCTCGCCCGACTCGGGCTACTTCGTTGGGGTGGACATGAAGAAAGATGGACTCAACATCGGCCTGATGAACTTCAACGGAGAGATGGTGAAACTGGACATGGACGTGCCTTATCGGTATGAGAATACACAACAAGGGCTCGACCGACTCTGCCTCTTGATCAGCGACTTCATGAGTCATCTCGACGTAGCCACAGATCGTGTGCTCTGTATCGGCGTCAACATCGCCGGGCGTGTGAACCCGGAGATTGGCCATAGTTTCAGTCTTTTCAACTTCGACGAACGCCCCTTGGTAGATATTATGGCCGAGAAAACGGGCTGTAGGGTCTACATCGACAACGACACACGGTCGATGACATACGGCGAAATGAACAAAGGCGTGGTGAAAGGAGAGAAAGATGTGATTTTCGTCAATCTGAGTTGGGGCATCGGTTGCGGCCTCATCATCGGCGGAGAGCTTTTTATGGGAAAGTCGGGATTCTCGGGTGAACTGGGCCATTTCCCTGCTTTCGACAACGAACTGCTGTGCCATTGCGGCAAACGGGGCTGCTTAGAGACGGAGATTTCCGGACTGGCTCTGCACCGCAATCTGCTGCAATGCGTGAAGGAAGGTCGGCAGACGCTGCTATCGAAGAAGATTCTTAAAGACGAAACCTCGCTCAGCTTGGAAGATATCGTCGATGCAACCAATCGGGAAGACTTGCTTTGCATCGAGCTCGTGGAAGAGATCGGACAGAAATTGGGCCGCTACCTGGCGGGACTCATCAACCTGCTGAATCCCGAAATGGTGATTCTCGGCGGCACCTTGGCCCAAACAGGCGACTCGATTCTTCAACCCGTGAAGAGTGCTGTGCGGAAATATTCGCTCAATATGGTGAACCGAGACTCGGCCATCGTGCTCTCCAAACTGCAAGGAAAAGCCGGTGTGACGGGCGCATGTCTGCTGGCAAGGAAGAGCCTTTTCCATTTCGGCTAACGCTTTTTCCCACAGTTGCCGACCTGTTGTCATCGCGCCGATCAACTGTTTCCTCCTTGCTGCCGAAGCCTCTCCCACCCGTTTGCCAAGCAAAGGGAGGGGTGATGCCCACCCAACACGCACGCCCCGTCTGCCAGATAGAAATTAAAGGCAACGGGGCTGCTTTGTTTTCAAGAGATTTATCGTATCTTTGCATCCATCATCAAGTGTAGGCTTATGCAGACAAAATGCCATCTTTCGCTATTGATTCACGAGCAAGCCAAGAAGTATGGCGATGCTCCGGTGCTGACTTTCAAGGACTTTGGAGCCGAACAATGGAAAACTGTGTCGTGGAATCACTTCTCTGTGCAAGTAAAACAGGTGAGCAATGCCTTGCTCAACCTCGGCGTTAAAACCCAGGAAAACATCGGCATCTTCTCGCAAAACTGCATTCATTATCTCTATACCGACTTCGGTGCGTATGGCATTCGGGCCGTGTCTATCCCTTTCTATGCCACCAGCAGCGAACAACAGCTGCAATATGTGGTGAACGATGCTCAGATTAGATTCCTCTTTGTAGGAGAACAGGAGCAGTATGACAAGGCTCATCGCATCTTCGCCCTTTGTCATTCGCTGGAACGCATCATCGTTTTCGACCGCAGTGTGCGCATCAGTACGCACGATCCTAACGCTCTTTACTTCGACGATTTCTTGAAACTGGGCGAACATCTGCCACGTCAAAGCGAGGTGGAAAAGCTCTGGGCCGAGGCCAATGAGGAGGATCTGTGCAATATTCTCTACACCAGCGGCACCACAGGCGATAGCAAAGGGGTGATGCTCACTTACGGTCAGTATCACGCTGCCTTGAAGGCCAACGACGAATGCGTGGACGTGGGCGAGGCAGACCGGGTGATCAGCTTTCTGCCTTTCACCCATATCTTCGAGCGAGCGTGGTCTTATCTCTCGCTTTCGGAGGGCGCACAGCTCATCATCAATACCTACCCGCGAGAGATTCAGGAGTCGATGCGCCAGACACATCCCACGTGTATGTCGTCGGTTCCAAGATTCTGGGAGAAGGTTTACACCGGGGTGAAGGAACGAATGGACAATGCCAGCGCGATGCAACGCAAGCTGTTCTTGCATGCTTTGGCCGTAGGCAAAAAGCATAATATCGACTATCTGAGTCACGGAAAACGACCTCCGCTGACGCTAAAACTCGAATATCAGTTGCTCAACCGAACGGTGCTGAGCCTGGTTCGCAAACAGTTGGGCCTGGAAAACGGCAATATCTTCCCCACAGCAGGGGCCACAGTGTCGCCCGGAGTGGAAGAGTTTGTTCACTCGGTGGGCATCAATATGATTGTGGGTTACGGCCTAACGGAGAGCCTGGCCACCGTTTCATGCGACCATAAAGGCCAACCTTTCACCGTGGGTTCTGTGGGAAGAATCATCAACGGACTACAGGTGAAGATCGGAGAGAACAACGAAGTGCTGCTCAAAGGGCCTACCATCACGAAGGGTTACTATCAACGCGAGTCGTTGAATGCCAGCATTTTCGATGCAGAAGGCTTCTTCCGTACCGGCGATGCTGGCTATATCAAGAACGGAGAACTGTTTCTCACCGATCGCATCAAGGACTTATACAAGACGTCTAACGGCAAATACATCGCTCCGCAGATGATAGAGGCGTTGCTACTGGTGGATAAATACATCGACCAAGTGGCCGTTGTGGCCGACGAAAGGCAGTTTGTCTCGGCACTGGTGGTACCCGAATTCCGCCTGTTGGAAGACTATGCCCGCGACAAGGGCATTGCCTTCAACTGCCGCGAAGACCTCTGTGCCAACCACCAAATTCACGATATGATGCTCGATCGCATCCATACGCTCGTGCAACAGCTGGCTCCCTACGAGCAGATTAAGCGCATTACGCTCATCGCTCACCACTTTAGTATGGAGAACGGAGAGCTTACCAACACGCTGAAACTGCGCCGTCGGGTGATTCAGGCCAACTATAAAGAGGTGATAGAAAAGATGTATGAATAGGACATCGGGAAGAAACGAAACGGTAGAGGGCCGGATTTTACATCGGTCTATGGCTCGTTTCCTGCTCCCGACGGTCTGTTTTCAAAGGTCCATTCAACAATGATTACAGCAGAACAACTCAAAAACATACAGGAGCGAGCAGAGGCTTTGCATCGCTATCTGGATATTGACAAGAAGAAGGTGGAGCTCGAAGAGGAGCAACTGCGCACTCAAGCACCCGACTTTTGGGATGACCCTGCCCGCGCACAAGAGCAAATGAAGAAGGTGAAGGGCATCGAAAAATGGATTACAGGCTATCGAAATGTGCGCCAAGCAACCGACGAATTGCAGTTGGCTTTCGACTTCTACAAAGACGAAATGGTGACGGAGGAAGAGGTTGACGACGATTATCGAAAGGCCATCGAGGCTATCGAGAGCCTGGAACTCATGAATATGTTGCGTCAAAAAGAAGACCCGATGGACTGTGTGCTTAAAATCAATTCGGGCGCAGGCGGCACAGAGAGTCAGGATTGGGCGCAGATGCTCATGCGAATGTATATGCGCTGGGCCGAAGCTCATGGACATCGCGTGTCGGTGAGTAACCTTCAGGAAGGCGACGAGGCCGGAATCAAGAGCGTAACGATGGAAATCGAGGGCGGAGAATATGCCTATGGCTATCTTAAAAGCGAAAATGGCGTGCACCGACTGGTGCGCGTTTCGCCCTACAACGCTCAGGGAAAACGGATGACGAGCTTTGCCAGCGTCTTCGTGTCGCCCTTGGTAGACGACACCATCGAGGTGTATGTAGACCCCGCTAAGGTGTCTTGGGACTTGTTTAGAAGCGGCGGTGCAGGTGGACAAAACGTCAATAAGGTGGAGACGGGTGTGCGTCTGCGCTACCAATATACCGACCCCGATACGGGCGAAGAGGAGGAAATCCTCATCGAAAATACCGAGAGTCGTAAGCAATTGGAGAACCGTAACAACGCCATGCGCCTGCTTAAGTCGCAACTCTACGACCGGGCGATGAAGAAACGCTTGGAGGCACAGGCCAAAATCGAGGCCGGAAAGAAAAAAATTGAATGGGGAAGCCAAATCAGAAGCTACGTCTTCGACGACCGCCGCGTGAAAGATCACCGCACCAACTATCAGACGGCAGATGTAGACGGCGTGATGGACGGTAAGATTGACGACTTTATCAAGGCTTATCTCATGGAGTTTCCCGTGACGGATGAGTAGGTTTCTCCCGTTCTACACCCACCAACCTCTCCTTGACAAAACGAAAAAACCATCTAATTATATCAACCCCGCCCTTCTCCTTCCCGCTTCTCGGGGAAAAGAAAGGGCCCTAAACTGAGAAATCTATGAATGAGAAAAGCAAAATGCGTCGTGCCAAACGACAGGCGCAACAAGAGAAACAAGCCAACACCATCATTGGGTGGCTCATCGGCGTGCTGGTTTTTCTGGCATTGGTTATGTTACTTCTCTACATGAGTATGTAGCCCTCCGACAGAGGGGTGTCCAAGAAAAGACCTTTGGAAAGCATGCTCAAGAGGGAGGAAAAGCGTTTTCGAGATTCGAGAAAGAAAGGGGTGCTCGCCTTCTTCATATCCTTCTGAAAATCAGTAACTTAGAAAACGATTTCCAAAAGCTAAGCTTTTACGCTTCAAAAGTTGAGCTTTCGCATGGCGTTTTCTTAGCTTTTACACGCTAAAAGCTAAGAGACGAGAATGCGGAAGACGGATATGCCCAATATCAAGGCCGTACAAAGGCAAAACGACTTGCCTCCCACCCGGAACAGAAAAACAAACTGAAGAAGATGAGCGGACTGGAGATTGAACGTAAATTTTTGGTTAAGAAAGGCTCTTCCTTTAAGGAAGCGGCCTACAGCAGCAGTCGCATCAAACAGGGATACATCCCCTGCGAGGGGGCTACCGTGCGCATACGCATACGCGACGAGAAGGCTTTTCTCACCATTAAGGGGCGATCGACCAACGGCGGGATGAGTCGTTATGAGTTTGAAAAAGAGATTGCCTTAGACGAAGCCGAAGAGTTGATGCGGCTTTGTCGGGGCGGCGTGATCGACAAACGACGTTATTTGGTGAAAAGCGGCAGCCATATCTTCGAGATAGACGAGTTTTATGGCGACAACGAGGGCCTGCTGTTAGCCGAGGTTGAACTGCATAATGAGGACGAAACGTTTGAAAAGCCCCATTTCATCGGCAAAGAGGTGACGGGTGACCGACGGTTCTACAATGCCCACCTGCTGGGCTACCCTTTCCGGATATGGAAAGACTCTCTGCCTAAAGAATATCGATGAAATGGGCCCTTTCTGTAGATTCAAACCGCACAAACACGCGTTTTCCCAAAGGGAATGCGGTTGGTGAGCGTTTTTGTTTGCTCCTTAGAGAAAGAGGAACCTGAGATCAAGGCTTTCGAGGAGGCCAACCCAACCACTGGGTCAGTGTGATGCCGATCAGTAAACCCAGGGTGGCCCCTGCGGCATTGGCAGCAAAGTCCAGCCAGTCGCCACTTCGACGGCCGCCCGTACACGTGGCTTGTGCTATCTCAATGAGCCCACTCATGAGAACGGGTGCTAACCAAGCACCGATGAAAAGGCGTTTTTTGCGCAATACGGTGTGCCCTCGCAGGTATTCCGTCCACGCCAAAAGACACATGACAGCATACATCGACATGTGCGCCCACTTGTCTGCCAACGTGACATGACTGAGCGGCGTTTCGGGAACGGGCATCAAACAAAGCACCCAAATGCCTGCTGCTAAACAGCAGGAAAGGGGATAGGTTCTGACTAAATAATGGATATATCGCATGGTTGCAGGTGTTGAGGAGATCTTAAAAAAGACTTTACTTCACTGTGATGAAAACGAAAATACCTTTGTTTTATTTTGATTCTTCTCGGGAAACGTGCTTTTCCGCTGCAAAAGCAGATATTTTTTTATATTTTTGCAGTAAGGAATGGGTTAACAATGCTCCGACAGAAAGGACCCCATACGCCCTGTCTCTGTTGTCTTGTCAACGTTCTTCCGCTCTTACTAAGACAGTCATGGGTCAGTTCAAAACTGTTTGACACATCATCTACTTCAATCCTTTTGCCATGTTTTTCAAAGAGTTTTTCTATTTTCCAAAGTCAGACCGCAAAGCACTCGTCTTTCTTTTGCTCTTCATCGCGGCAGTGATCGTCGGCATCCGCGTGGCCCGCAACTTGCCCATCGCTCCGTCTTCACCTCAAAAAGCGGAGGAAAGGAAAGAAAAAATGCCCTTTTCATCGAGAGAAGAGTCTCCGGAATGGGATTTTGACGAGGAAGTTCAGCCACAGCCTCAACTGGGCCCCTTCGATCCGAATACAGCCGATGCTCGGCAGCTTTTGGCCTTGGGCTTGCAGCGATGGCAGGTGCGTTGTTTGCTGAAATATCGTGCCAGGGGGGGCGTTTTCCGTCAACCGGAAGACTTTGCCCGACTTTATGGGCTCACCCAAAAGCAGTATCGGCTGTTGGAACCTTATATCCGAATCTCGGCAGACTATCGTCCGGCGGCCGAACTCTTTACCGGAAGAGAGAGAAAAGAGACTTATGTACGTGATACGGTGAAGTTTCCCGTCAAAATAAAAGAGGGTATGCACGTGCTGTTGAACTCTGCCGACACGTCAATGCTGAAGAAGGTGCCGGGCATCGGGAGCTATTTTGCCCGTCAGATTGTGCTCTATCGCAACCGACTGGGTGGATTTTCGCAGGTGAATCAGTTGGTCGAAATCGACGATTTTCCCGTCGACGCCCTACCCTATTTTCAACTTTCTACCGATGAAATGGGCAAAATTCGCCGACTGAATCTAAATCGACTCACCCTGAACGAACTGAAACGCCATCCTTACATCAACTTCTACATGGCGCGGGCCATTGTGGACTATCGACGTTTGCGCGGCCCTCTGCACAGTCTTGACGAGCTGAAACTGCTCAAAGAGTTCACCCCTGAGAAAATCAAACAGCTGGAACCCTACGTCGAGTTCTGATTCTTTCGCTCCCGCTTCTCAAGCAAAGGAAAGACCGATTCTGATCTTTGTCGTCGGCTGTCGATGCAATATAGGTTTCGTTAGGCTGTTGCCGGATGGACAGCGGAGGAAGGTGTATCAGAGGTTTTCTTCTTGGCCGAGCGACTCACACTGAGTATGGCACCCACATACACGCAGTTGATGATGGTAGAGGTACCGCCTTTGCTCACCAACGGAAGGGGCTGACCGGTGACGGGAGCTAAACCCACCGCCACGCACATATTGAAAAGGGCTTGCGTGACGAGAAGCAACGCCAGTCCCATAGCCAGAAAAGCGGGAAAGGTGTTTTCGCATCGGTTGGCGATAATGCCTGTGCGGAAGAGGAGAATGATGTAGAGCATGGCTACGACAACGGCTCCAATGATGCCCATCTCTTCGATGATGACGGCGTAGATAAAGTCGGAAAAGGCTTGCGAAAGGAAGTCGCGCTCGACCGAATTGCCGGGCCCGCGCCCCACGATATTAGACGATGCGATGGCGATATTGGCGTGTCCCACCTGCGCGTCTTTATCCAAATCGAACTTCTCGGGTGGCACTTCCTCGCTGTTCATAAACTTGTAGATACGCGATTTCCACGTGTCGGCCCGGTGAAAGACTTTTGCGAAAATGCCCTCGTCTTTCTTTTTGTTCTCCACTTGCTCGGTGAGTACGCGGTCGGGGTTCTCGGTTTTCTGCGCATGTCCGAAGATGAGGATGAACGCGATGCCGCTCGTCGCTACAATGGTGACGATGCCTAAGAGCTTGCCCAGTTGCCCAATGGGCACACGACCGAGAATCATCATCATATAGATGACCAGGCAGAGGAGCATGGCCGTGGAGAGATTTTCGAGCATAATAAAAAAGACGATGATACCACCCACGATGAGGATGTATTTGAAAGCTCGGCGGTCGGCTCCTTTATCGGTTTGTAGGGCACTCAAGATCTGGGCTACGGCAAGTACAAGGGTACCTTTGGCGATCTCGGAAGGCTGAAACTGAATGCCCAACAAACTGACCCAACGTTGCGCTCCGTTGGTGGACTGCCCTGCTACAAGCACCCATATGAGTGTGATGAGCGAGAAGAAGATGAGAAAGGGCGTGAGAATCTTGAAGTATCGACACTGTATGTTGAGTGTGACAAGCATGGCGACGATGCCCAACAACAGGATGCCTACGTGTTTGGAGATGGGCGATAGGTAGCTGCCTCCTTTGTAGGTGAGGGCCGAGGAGGCGGAGAAGACTTCGACGGCACTGATGATGCAGAGGAAGAAAAAGATCATCCAAATCACTTTGTCGCCCTTAAATATGTTGCCTAATGTTTTGTTGAGAGCCATTTTTAATTGACAATTGGAATTGAGGATTGAGAATTGGAAATGGAATATTGGAAATGGAGAGAGGGGATTTGACGATGTTTCGTCGAAAAATCATCACTGTCAATTCTCCATGGTCAATTTTCAATTACCAATTGTTTGAACTGTTCGCCTCGGTCTTCCATATTTTTAAAGAGGTCGAAGCTGGCACAACAGGGACTAAGCAGCACCGTGTAGCCGGGCTTAGCCAATTCTCGACAAGCCTGAACGCAGGCTTTCATGCTGTGTGTATCGCGAACGGGGAGGCCCAGGGCATCGAAAGTGGCATGAAGTTTGGCGTTGTCGGCTCCGAGATAGACCAGCGCAGCGCACTTCTGTTGTACGAGTGGCTTAATGGGCTCGTAGTCGTTGCCCTTATCTTTGCCACCAATGATAAGCACGGTGGGCGCGGTCATGGCTTCGAGTGCATAATGGCAGGCATCGACATTGGTGGCTTTCGAATCGTTGATATACTGCACACCGTCTACGATGGCCACACGTTCCATGCGGTGTTCCACGCCGGGAAAGTCGGAGAGGCCCCGCCGGATGACATCTGTGGGGATGCCGGCGAGATGTGCTGCCTGAGCAGCGGCGAGCGAATTGTAGAGATTATGTCGGCCGGTCAGGCTCAGTTCGCCTTGCGGCATGGCGAAGACGGAGGGCTTTTCTACAACCAAACGCCCGCTTTCGACATAGGCCGTGCAGCCGGGTTCTTTCCGTTCGGCAAAGGGATAGACGGCAGACGGAACGCAACGCTTGGCCAGTTCGCGACGAAGGATGGGGTCGTCGTTCCAGAAGATAAAGCTATCGGTGGGCGTTTGATTCTGTAGGATGCGCATTTTGGCATCGACGTAATGCTGCATACAGTGTTCGTAGCGGTCGAGATGGTCGGGGGTGATATTGAGTAAGATGGCGATGTTGGCACGAAAGCGATACATATCGTCGAGCTGAAAGCTGCTCAGTTCGATGACATACCATGCGTGCGGCGTCTCGGCCACTTGCAGAGCCAAGCTGTTTCCGATGTTTCCGGCCAGTCCTACGTCGTAACCGGCCGTCTTGAAGAGGTGATAGATGAGCGAGGTCGTGGTGGTTTTCCCATTGCTTCCGGTGATACAGACCATCTGTGCATCGGTATATCGACCGGCAAATTCGATCTCGCTGATGATGGGAATACCACGTTCGACGGCTTTTCGCACCATGGGAGCTTCTTTGGGAATGCCGGGACTCTTGATGATTTCGTCGGCCGTCAGGATTTTTTCTTCCGAGTGTTGTCCTTCTTCCCACTCTACCTGCCGTTCGTCGAGCATCATTTTATACTTCTCTTGAATGGTCGACATATCCGAAACGAATACATCGAAACCTTGTTTCTTAGCCAATACGGCAGCACCGACTCCGCTCTCGGCTGCACCTAAAACAACGATTCTTTTCATCTTTCTTGGGGATTTAGGAGGGAAGTGCAAGAGAGTAAGTGGTAAGAAGTGAAGAAGATCGGTTTGGTTCTCCTCCTTTCTCTCCTTACCACTGATTCCCTTACTCCTTACCTTATTTTCAATGTGATAATGGTGAGTGCGGCAAGGATGATGGTAACGATCCAAAACCGGATGGTAATCTTCGATTCGTGCACGGCTCCTTTGGGCTTCCGAAAGACGTATCGGCAATCGGGATCGAGCTGACTGTCTTGTGTTCGGAAGTTGTCGTGGATGGGAGTGCGTTTGAAGATGCGCTGTTTCACGCCGTGGCGTTTCCCCAATTTGTAGTAATACACCTGAAGGATGACGCTCAAACTTTCCACGAAGAAGATGCCACAGAGGATGGGCAACAACAATTCTTTATGAATGATGATGGCTCCTACGGCGATAATGCCACCAATGGTGAGCGATCCTGTGTCGCCCATAAACACCTGTGCGGGATAGGCATTGTACCATAGAAAACCGATCAGCGCGCCGATGAAGGCGCAGAAAAACACCACCAGTTCCTGAGAGCCGGGGATATACATAATATTAAGGTAGGCGGCAAACTGCACATGCGAACTGACGTAGGCCAGAATGCCCAGCACTACGCCGATGATGGCCGAGTTGCCGGCGCACATCCCATCCATTCCGTCATTGAGGTTGGCCCCGTTACTCACAGCCGTCACTACGACAATGGTCATCACTACAAAGAGAATCCATCCGGCCGCCGTTTTATAGGGGCCCATAAAGGCGGTGAGGCGCGAGTAATCCAAGTTATGTCCCTTGACGAAAGGGATGGTGGTCTTGAGCGATTTGCGAGCCTGACTCCTGTGTTTGACCACCATTTCGGTGCGATTTTCGCGTTTGACGGTGAGGTTTTCGTTGATTTTCACGTCGGGCGAAGCCCAAAGTACCAGTCCCACGATAAGTCCGAGGCCCACCTGTCCCACGATTTTATATTTCCCTTTGAGGCCTTCTTTGTTGTGACGGAAGATTTTGATAAAGTCGTCCATCCCGCCGAGGAATCCCAACCACACCGTCGTGGCAATCATCAACAGCAGATAGACGTTGCGCAGACGGCCCAACAACAACACGGGCACAAGGATGGCCACGATGATAATGATGCCGCCCATCGAGGGAACACCGATTTTGTTCACTCCGAAGGGGTCGATGCTTTTATCGCGTTGCACTTCGGTGATTTGTTTGCGCTTGAGAAACCGGATGAATTTTTCGCCAAACCAGGCGGAGATCACCAGCGATAGAATCATTGCCAGCAATGAGCGGAACGAGATGTAGCCCCAGATATGGGCTCCCGAGATGCTGAACTGCTCTAAGAATCGGAAGAGATAGTATAACATTTCTTTTAGGTATGGTTTCTTTTTAGGAGTGAAAGGAGTGGAGGAGTGAAAGGGAGTGAAGACGAATGTCTTGTTGCTATTCGTTCTCTCCAGATGTCGGTTCTGAAATGTGCAGAAGCATCAGGGAGTCTCCGCGGTCGTTCTGAACATTTCAGAAAGCATCCCTGGGTGCCAGCGGCCGTTCTGAACATTTCAGAAAGCATCCCTGGGTGTCAGCGGCCGTTCTGAACATTTCAGAAAGCATCCCTGGGTGTCAGCGGCCGTTCTGAACATTTCAGAAGCTTCCCTGGGTGTCAGCGGCCGTTCTGTCATTAACAGAAAGTACGGGCGAAGTTCTTTCACAATTCGTTATGTTGGCGAAGCGGGAGCGAAGCAGCGTTCTATCTCCTCCCGATCGTCGAAGTGGTGCTTCACGCCCTGCACTTCCTGATAGTCTTCGTGTCCCTTACCGGCTACGAGCACCACGTCGCCCCGTTGTGCCATCATACAGGCTGCCCGGATGGCTTCTCGCCGGTCAGTGATGGTGAGCACCTTTTTCATTTGTTGCGCAGAAAGTCCGGCCAGCATGTCGGCGATGATGGCTTGGGGGTCTTCAAAACGGGGATTGTCGCTGGTAATCACCACACGGTCGCTCTGCCGAAGAGCCTCTTGCGCCATGAGCGGACGTTTGCCTTTATCGCGATTGCCACCTGCTCCACAAACGGTAATAACGCGTCCCTTTCCGTCCAGTACTTCATGGATGGCCGAAAGAACATTGGCCAGTGCGTCGGGCGTGTGAGCATAGTCGACGATAGCCGTAAAACCGTCGGGCGAGGCAATGGGCTGAAGCCTTCCGCTCACGCTGTGCAGTGTGCTCATCAGGAGCAAGATGTCGGCCGACTGCTTGCCCAGCATCACCGCCGTACCGTAAACGGCCAGTAGATTGCTCACGTTGAACTTACCGATGAACTGCACACCTACCTCGGCACCATTCACTTCGAGATACATCCCTTCGAAATGGCACTCGAGAATCTTCGCTCTGAAGTCGGCCATCGTCCGCAGAGAGTAGGTTTTTACCGTGGCTCGGGTGTTCTGCACCATCACCTGCCCGTTCTTGTCGTCGGCGTTGACGATGGCAAAGGCCTGACGGGGCAACTGATCGAAGAAGGCTTTTTTGGCGTTGCGGTAGTTTTCGAAAGTTTTGTGGTAGTCCAAATGATCGCGCGTAAGATTGGTAAAGATACCGCCAGCAAAGGCAAGACCGCCGATTCGCTTCTGCGCAATGGCGTGCGAACTGCATTCCATGAAGACATACTCACAGTGGGCCTCCACCATTCGATGCAACAGATCATTGAGAGCGATAGCGTCGGGGGTGGTATGGTCGGCCGGGATGGCTTCGTCTTCGATGTAATTGCAGACGGTAGAAAGCAATCCGCAACGATGACCGAACTTGCGAAACAAGTGAAAGAGCAACGTAGCCACGGTCGTTTTCCCATTGGTGCCGGTCACTCCCACCAATTTTAGTCGTCGGGAGGGGTCGCCGTAGAAGAGCGTAGCCACTTTTCCCACAGCATCTTCGGTGGATTCCACCTGCACGTAAGTTACACCGGCGGTGCGCTCTTGGGGAAGATCTTCGCAGAGCACAGCGCGCGCTCCTTGTTCGATGGCCTTGCCGATGAACCGGTGTCCGTCCACCTGCGTACCTTTGATGGCCACGAAGAGGTGACCGTTCTCTATCCGACGGGAATCGATATTCACTCCCGTTACGTCCACCTCTGCATCGCCGATGATGCAAAGCGGCTTGACATTCTTTAAAATCTCTTGCAGTATCATAGTTATTTTTTTAGTTGACGAGTGGACCAGTTGACGAGGTGACAAGGTGGATGAGTGGACAAGGTGACGGTTTGACCAGTGGACAAGGTGATGAAGGGATGAGTTGATAAGGTGGAGAGGGGACGAGTTTTTCCTGCTAACTACTCAATTCCAGTTCGCACCGCATACCTTTCTTCAGTTTTGTTCCAGGAACGATACTCTGTCGCATCACCTTTCCGCGTCCCGAGAGACGGGTTTTCACGCCACGACTCTCGATGAGGAACACCGCATCGCGTGCTCCCATACCCACCACATTGGGCATTTGCGAACGGATGAACTGCTTGGCGCGCCGCAGCAGAACGGTCTCATCCTTAGCACGCTCTGCCCGTCCCCACACCGGATGTCCCGTGGCATACGAGCCGGTCCACTCCGCCCGAGTGCCGATACCCAAGTGTGTGAGCACGTAGTCGGCCGCAAGGATATTGCCATTTTTCACCTCGGGAGAGAGAATCGAAGTCGAATCGCGAGCGTCGCGCACATCGAGTTTCAGATTTTGGGCCATGATTCCCTCGGCTATCTGATGAAACACCGGACCGCACATCCCGCCGCCCGAAGCCGGCAAGCCCGACTTCTGTATGCAGACGATACAGCTATAGCGCGGTGCCTCCGAAGGAAAATAACCGGCAAAGCTGAGCAGATAGTCGGTCGTACCCGACTTATATCCCGCTGCTCCCTTCGACATCTGCGCCGTACCGGTCTTTCCCGACACTTTGAAAGAAGCCGAACCGGCCTTCTTTCCCAGGCCCTGACTCACCACATGTTCCAAGATTGTCTGTATCTCTTTGAGCGTTTTCGGCTTGCAAATCTGCTCATAACCTTTCATCACCTCGGGTGGAAACTCCATGAGCGTCTCGCCGTTCTTCATCACCTTTTTCACAAATCGCGGACGCATCATGCAGCCGTTGTTGGCAATGGCGTTATAAAAGGCGAGCGTGGAGATGGGCGGAATCTGCGTTTCATAGCCGATGCTCATCCACGGAAGGGCCGTATTGCTCCAGTTGAGCCACTGCCCGTTGGGAGCCTTTCGTGGCATTCGAATCTTCGCCGAGGAAGAGCCCACGAGCGGAATTCTGAAGTCCAGGGCCAAGCCTCGGCGGTAAATGCCACGCACAAACTTCTCCGGGTCGTTGTGATAGAACTGGTCGATGATGCGACTCACCCCGATGTTAGAACTCACTTCCAGCGTCCGTGGCAGCGAAATCACGCCATATCCGCCGCGCCGCCAGTTGTGGTCGCGCATCTCTCGTCCGTACATTGGCCAGGTTCCGCCGCCCGTATTCACCATGTAAGTTGTGTCTACGAATCCGTCGTCCAAAGCCGTCATGATGGAAGCCACCTTGAACACCGATCCAGGCTCTAACAAGTCGCTCACGGCATGGTTCTTGATTTCGCGGTATTCGCCATCCACACACTTCTGCATGTTCACAATAGCCTTCACGTCTCCCGTGGAAACCTCCATCACGATGGCCACGCCCACGTTTCCGTTAATTTCTTTCAACTGTTCGATAACGGCCCGTTCGGCCAGGTCTTGCATGCCCACATCGATGGTGGTGACGATGTCCGCCCCATCGATGGGCGGCGTATCCATGATGTCGAGAAACCTGTTGAGCACCTTTCGGCGGTGAATCAGTCCGTTGCTGCCTCTCAGAATCGAGTCGTAAGACAGCTCCAATCCGCAGCGGGCCGTATCTTTTGCCCCGAACATATCGCCCACCGTGCGACCTGCCAACGACCCGTACGGCCGTTGTCGGGCGTTGAACTCCTCGGTGTGGAAGCCGCTTTTATATTTCGACAGACTAAAAACAGGCAACTGCCTCACCTCCGAATATGTGTTGTAGTCTACCCGTTTGTTCCACAACGCCCAATGGCGGCTTTGCCGGTTGCGCCCTTCTTCGAGGTGACGTCTGAACGATGCAGCCGACTTCTCCGGGAAAATGGCATGCAACCCCTGGCAAATCGAGTCGAGTTTCTCCTCCCAGAGCGAGTCGTTTTTGGCCTCGTGCAGCGCGTTGAAGTCCATATAGAGTTTAAATTCGGGCAGAGACGAAGCCATCAACTGTTCGTCGCAGCTAAGAATATTGCCACGCATGGGCTTCACGCTCACGCTGTCTCGCTTCTGTCGGGCGGCCACATTCATCCAGTAGTCGCGTTTGGCCGTCATGAGATACAACGTTTTGCCAATCACGACAACGGCTATCAGCGTCATCAGAATAGCGATAAAGCTGTAGCGCGGCATGATTTTCTTATGGTCGAACTTACTCATTTTCTTTCTTCCACTTATTTCCTCTTCTCCTTCTTTCTTCCTACTGACCACCTTTCCTTCCTGTCTTCCTTTCTCCTTGCCTCCCTATTCTTCGGGCACATTCACCATATAAGGGGGCTGATCGGCCATGCGCAACGTCGTGTCTTTATTGTTGCGCAGCAGTCGGAGCACATTGCTCTCACGGCTTTTTTCGGTAAACTGACTATTGCTCGAGAGCGATTTATACTTCACGTCCTGCAATTCTTTCGTCAGTTGGTCGATTTCTATCAAATGTTTTTGGCAACTGTAGCGATTGGAGATATAGACGAACAAGAAGAGCGTGATGAGCATAAAGAGCCAAATCTGCCGCCGGATGGTAGAGGTATTGAGGATGTCGCCGCCCAGAATCTTGCGCAATGTGCGCGAAGGATTGAGCGGAGCCTCGTCTTCCGTGGCCTGTTCTAAGATAATTTCTTTAAGCGTAGGCTTTTCTGTTGCCCCCATATCCGTGGGCGTCGCCGCAGTTTTCGGTTCTGTCTTTGCCCCGCTCGGGCCCTTTACGGCAGCCTTCTCGGTAGGCGAATCGGTTCTACCCGCCGCCCGGTTCGTGGTTTTCTCGGGCATCTCCGTGTTCGGAATCGGCTCCACCGTCAGTCGGTAAGTCTCATCCCCTTCCTTCTCTTGTGGCCTCATTTCTTTTCAGCTATTCTTAGTTTAGCACTTCGGCTGCGCGGATTTTCCTCCTGTTCGGCAGTCGAAGGCACGATCACCTTATTATTAATTAGAGCAAAAGGCGTCTCGATGCGTCCGAAAAAGTCTTGTTGCCGCTTCCCTTCCACATTGCCCGTCTTCATGAAATTTTTCACGATACGGTCTTCCAAGCTGTGATAAGTGATCACCGAGAGGCGCCCGCCTTTCTTCAAACACGCCGCCGCTCCTTGCAAAAGCTCTTTCAAGGCGTCCATTTCGCGGTTCACCTCGATGCGTAATGCCTGAAAGAGTTTGGCCATATCCTTCTTCTCCCGCTCGCGGTGGAAGAGCGGTTCCACGGCCTTCAGCAGGTCGGTTGTGGTGAGGATCGGCTGCCCCTGACGAGCTTTGACCAAGGCAGACGCCAGTCGCCGCGCGTTTTTCAGCTCTCCATAGAGGTAGAACACATCCGAAAGACGTTCCTCCTCATATCCGTTCACCACATCGGCCGCCGTCTTGGCAGCACGTTTGTTCATGCGCATGTCCAGCGGAGCCTCAAAGCGGAAAGAGAATCCGCGGGTCTCATCGTCGAAGTGATGCGACGAAACACCCAGGTCTGCCAGCACTCCGTCCACCTCTTCCACCCCATAATAGCGCATCCAGTTGCGCAAATATCTGAAGTTGGAGCGCACAAACGTCAGTCGTTTGTCTTCCTTCAGCGGTGCACTTCCATCCGTTCCAGGTCTTTGCAGGTTGTTTTCAGCATCGGCATCTTGATCGAATCCGAACAGATGCGCCGAGCTGTCCATCCGCGAAAGTATCTCTCGCGAATGCCCACCGCCGCCGAATGTGACGTCTACATAGATGCCACCAGGGGTGATATGAAGGCCGTCGACGCTCTCACCGAGCAGCACCGGCACGTGATAGCCCTCTGCCGTCTTCGTCGTCTCCGTGTTCATCGGCGTTCTTTTTCCTTATTTTTTATAGACATACCACCGCCAAAGTTACGCAAATTTCCCCATTGCTCCCTACCTTTCTGCACAATTTTCTTGCAGAATGCCCTGAAACCGCATGCGCTCTGCCGGTGTTTTCCGTCTCCATCTTCTTCGATTGACCTCGCCTAAGAATAACTCACACGCAGCGTATACGCTTCTTTCTCTCCCTTCAAAGCACCGACTTTGATCGCCGTTCCATCTTGTTGAATATCAATCGTTTACCAGCCGAGTTTCAAAAGCTAAGAAAATGAGGTGCAAAAGCTAAGAAAACGCAAGCTAAAAACTAAGAGAATGCCATGCGAAAGCTAAGAGAAGGAGTAGTAAGGAGGAAAGTAATAAGTAGTAAGGAGGGAAGTAATAGGGAGTAAAGAGAGAAGTAGTAAGGGGTAAGGAGGGGAGGAATCCGTTAATTCAAACCATTCACAACCCCGCATAGGGGCCTCTTTTTGCTTTTTAAACACGGGGCGATGCGGTTTTATCACATAATTTTCGTTACTTTGCGAGAGAATCAACCCACCTTCAAAGACGTCTACCCTTGTTGGGATGGCTCGCCTTGCGAGGTTGCCTTTCTACGTCTCTATGGACCAAAACGCCAGGGTGAGAGGGCTTTTTGTGGGCGGGTTAGCAACTAAAAACGTTATGGCAAAAGGTAAAAAAGGCGGCAAGCGGATGACGAAGCGACAGGTGGCAGAACGCCTGCACGACTTCTTCAGCACGCAGCCGGGAAAGACATTCAGCTTCAAAGAGATTTTTAAGCAACTCAAGTTCGATACGCATCCGCTCAAAATGCTGGCCATCGATGTGATGGAAGAGATGGCCTGGGACGATTTCTTGACCAAGGTCAGCGACAGTTCCTATCGTCTCAACCAGATGAGCCAGGTGCTCGAGGGGCGTTTTGTGAGGAAAGCCAACGGCAAAAACTCGTTCCTGCCCGACGATGGCTCTACGCCCGTCTTCGTGAGCGAACGTAATTCGGCCTGGGCACTCAACGGCGACCGCGTGCGGGTGCAGCTTCTGGCCCGTCGACAGCGACACATGAAGGAGGCACAGGTCATCGAGATCCTTCAGCGCGCTAAGGATCAAGTGGTAGGACGGTTGCGGGTGGAACGCGATATGGCCTTCCTCGTGACGCCCGAAAGCCTCTATGTGCACGACATCATCATCCCTAAACGCCGACTCAAAGGCGGCCAATCGGGCGACAAAGCCGTGGTGAAAATTACCCAATGGCCCGATGCCGACCACAAAAACCTGCTTGGCGAGGTGGTAGATGTGCTGGGACCGACAGGCGATAACGATGTGGAGATGAACACCATTCTGGCCCAATACGGCTTGCCTTACACTTATCCAAAAGCCGTTGAAGAGGCCGCGGAGAAGATTTCGGGCGACATCACCGAGCAAGACTTGGCCGAGCGCGAAGACTTTCGCGAGGTTTTTACTTGCACCATCGACCCTAAGGATGCCAAAGACTTCGACGATGCGCTCTCCATCCGCCAACTCGACAAGGGCCTTTGGCAGGTGGGCGTACACATTGCAGACGTGAGTCATTACGTCACCGAGGGCAGTATCATCGACAAAGAGGCCGTGAAGCGCGCCACAAGTGTCTATTTGGTCGACCGAACCATCCCGATGCTGCCCGAGCGTCTCTGTAATTTCATCTGTTCGCTCAGGCCTAATGAAGAGAAGTTGGCCTACAGTGTCATCTTCAATATGGACGAAAATGCCGACATCAAGGCCTTCCGCATCGTGCATACCGTTATCCGGAGCGATCGCCGTTATGCCTATGAGGAGATGCAACAGCTGCTGGAAGACAATGGCGTTGTCGACGGAACGGGTACTCCTGCACCGCCTGCGCCGAAGGGTGGATATAGAGGTGAGAATGCCGAGAACCTGATAATGCTTGACCGATTGGCCAAACAGTTGCGCGAAAAGCGGTTCAAAAACGGAGCGGTGAAGTTCGATCGGGAGGAGCTCCACTTCGATATCGACGACAAGGGAAAGCCTATCCGTGCTTATTTCAAACGCTCTAAAGATGCCAACAAACTGATCGAGGAGTTTATGTTGCTGGCCAATAAAACGGTGGCCGAGAGCATCGGTAAGACGAAGAGAGGGCAGTCGGCCAAAACTTTGCCTTATCGCATCCACGACAATCCCGACCCGCAGAAGCTGGAAACGCTGAGAGAGTTTATCGTGAAGTTCGGTTATAAACTCAAAACGGCCGGAACGAAAGGCGAAACGGCCCGCTCGCTCAACAAACTCATGGACGATGTGGAGGGCAAACGCGAGCAAAATGTGATCCAGACGGTGGCTCTACGCGCCATGATGAAGGCTCGGTACAGCATCCATAACATCGGGCATTTCGGACTGGCGTTCGACTATTACACGCATTTCACCAGTCCCATCCGTCGCTATCCCGACACAATGGTGCACCGCCTGCTCACCCGTTACGCCGCAGGTGGTCGCAGTGCCAACAAAGAACACTACGAAGAACTGTGCCAACATGCCTCGGATATGGAACAGATTGCCCAGAATGCAGAACGCGACTCGATTAAATATAAGATGGTGGAGTTGATGGGCGAGCATCTGGGCGAGGTCTATGACGCTCACATCAGCGGCATTGCCAGCTATGGCATCTACTGCGAAATCGACGAAAACCACTGCGAAGGGATGGTGCCCATGCGCGATTTGGATGACGACTACTACGACTTCGACGAGAAAAACTATTGCCTCGTGGGTCGCAGACGTCACAAAAAATACCAACTGGGCGACCCGATCCGCATCCAAGTGGCACGCGCCAACCTCGAGAAAAAGCAGCTCGACTTTACCGTTGCTCCTTGATTCCGAAGGCCTCTGCTTTCTCAGTAAAACAGGTAAAGATCGCCCCTCAAACGTCTTTCTATCTCGCTCATCATCAGCCTGTTAGAAAACTGCGTTGCAAAAGCTAAGCTTTCGCCCTGCGTTTCCTTAGCTTTTGACTGGCGTTCTCTTAGCTTTTGCACGCCAAAAGCTAAGAGATGGAAAAACGAAAAGTCGGCGTTTGTAAAACATTTTCTTCATAACAGGCTACCAAGATCGGTTGCCCATGAAATGGGATGTGCGCTTTGTTTGCTGCAGTTTGCATCAAACGGGTAAGTTGGGCTAAGGAAGGGGGAAGAGAAGGAGGCTTGATCGAGCATAAAAAATCCCGCAAGAGCGTTCTGCTCTTGCGGGATTTTTGATCCAAGTTGGCGTAATAGAGATGGAGACGAGCGGACTTTGAGACCGAACAGAAGCAGCTGGGAACAGACAGAGTCGTCTTGTTGCGGTTGTGCTGTCTCCCTCCTTCTCTACTTCCTTCTTATTCCTCCCCCTCTGACTCCTTACTCCTTCTCTCCTTCCTACTTTTTCTTCTCAACGAGTTTCATCGTGTCGCAGGCGATCACCAGTTCTTCATCGGTGGGAATAACGCAGACGGTGACCTTCGAATCGGGGGTAGAAATGATGGTCTCTTTGCCGCGAGCCCTGTTGGCTTCGGCATCTATCTTAATGCCGAGGAACTCTAAATTGCTGCAAGCCTCTAAGCGTGTACCCACCTGATTCTCGCCAACGCCGGCCGTCCAGACGATGATATCTACGCCACCCATAGCCGCAGCATAGGCTCCAATGTACTTTTTGATGCGATAGTTGTACATGTCGAGTGCCAGTCGGGCACGCTGATTGCCCTCTGCAGCAGCACTTTCGATCTCGCGCATGTCCGACGAAATGCCCGTGATACCCAACACACCGCTCTGTTTATTGAGGAAGTCGGCCATCTCTTGGGGTTTCTTTCCCGTCTTTTCCATCAAATAGGTAACAGCCGAGGGGTCGATATCGCCCGACCGCGAACCCATCATCAATCCTTCAAGCGGGGTGAGTCCCATCGAGGTGTCTACACATTTGCCGAATTGAATGGCTGCCATGCTGGCTCCATTGCCGATGTGGCAGGTGATGATGCGCTGGGTTTTGATGTCGCGCCCCAGATATTCGCACACGCGTTGCGACACATAACGATGACTGGTGCCATGAAAACCGTAGCGACGCACGTGGTATTTCTCGTAGAATTCGTAGGGCACGGCGTAAAGGAAAGCATGCTCGGGCATCGTGCTGTGGAAAGCGTTATCGAAGACAACGACCTGCGGCGTGGTGGGCATCAGCGCGTCTACAGCTCGTATTCCGCGCAGATGACCGGCGTTGTGGACGGGTGCCAGGTCGCAAAGGTCTTCTATTCCTTGTTCCACCTCGGGCGTAACGATACAGCTATCGTTGAATTTGTCGCCACCTTGCACGATGCGATGACCCACGGCATCGATCTCTTCCAAACTGCCGATGGCCCCGATCTCACTATCGAGCAGGGTTTGAAACACGAAGTTCACACCCTCTTTGTGGTCGGGCATGTCGTGCATGATGACACGTTTTTCGCCATTGGGCAACGTCACTTTCAAGAAAGCCTCGTCCAGACCAATACGTTCTACGCCGCCGGCGGCAAGCACTGAGCGGTCGTTCATGTCGTAGAGCTTGTACTTAATAGACGAACTTCCGCAGTTTAATACTAAGATTTTCATATACGTCGATAAGTTATTGAATGCTTAAGTCGATGAAGTAGGCGGTTAGGCATGGTGACATTTCTTGGCATCTTGTGCCTGACAGGCTGTGATGGCCACCATATAATAGATGTCTTCCACAGAGCAGCCACGGCTAAGATCGTTCACAGGGCGGGCGATGCCTTGCAGAATCGGCCCGATGGCGATAGCGTTGCCCAAGCGTTGCACCAGTTTGTAACCGATGTTTCCTACCTCGAGGTTGGGCACAACGAGCACATTGGCATTGCCAGCGATCGCACTTCCCGGAGCTTTCTTCTGACCTACAGAGGGCACCAAAGCCGCATCGGCCTGCAACTCGCCGTCGATACGCAAGTCGGGGGCCATGGCTTTAGCCAGTCTGGTGGCCTCCACCACCTTGTCTACTACCTCGTGGCTCGCGCTGCCTTTGGTAGAAAAGCTGAGCATAGCTACACGCGGGTCGTCGAAATTGGCCACGCAGCGCGCCGTTACAGCCGTACATACGGCGATCTGAGCCAGCTGTGCGGCATCGGGCATGGGGGTAACGGCCACGTCGCCCATCACAATCACGCCGTTCTCGCCATACTGTTTCTGATCGGTTACCAGCAACATGGCTCCGCTGACGCAAGTCACGCCCGGCGCACACTTGATGATTTGCAGGGCTGGCCGTAAGGTGTCGCCAGTGGTGCTGAGGGCTCCCGAGATTTGTCCGTCAGCCCCTTCGGTCTTAATAATCATGCAACCGAGATAGAGATTGTTCTTCACCAGTTCGCGAGCTTGCTCCAAAGTCATACCTTTCTTTTTACGCAACTCGGCCAAGAGAGTAGCATACTCTTCGCTCCTGGGGTTATTCTGCGGGTCGATGATGGTGGCTTTGTCGATATGAGAAAGGCCTCTTGCCTCGGCCAACTTATGAATTTCGGCAGGATTACCGATGAGAATGAGGTCGGCAATGTCGTCTGCCAATATGCGGTCGGCCGCTCTCAGCGTGCGTTCTTCCGTTGCTTCGGGCAGAACGATGCGTTGTTTGTCGCTCTTGGCACGCTCTATGATTTGCTGTAATAAGTCCATTTTTTGATGTTGAATTGGTTTTTAATGCGTTGTTTCAAGTAGCCGGAATGCTATTTCTACTTTGCAAAAGTAAGAAAAATAAACTGCATGGACTTTGTTTATCAGATAAAAGTTGATAATTTTGTAGTAGAAGTTTGCGCGTTTATCGGTCTTCGAGTGTGGAGAGTGTTGCTATTTCCTATTGAAAAGGATGCGACAGGAGCTCGTCTTTCAGACGGATGAACTCGGGAACGCCCTTTTCGAAAAGCGAGCAAAGAATGTTTCACCAACCCCAAGAACCCAGCTATGATTCAATTTAAAGACTTGATGACCGACGACCGCCCCCTCATTCAAAGCTATACGCTTTGGGGCGAACGGCAAAACTGTGACCTCTCATTTGCCAATCTCATCAGTTGGAAATATCTTTATAACACACAATTCGCCATCGTAGACGACTATCTCGTCTTCCGTTTCCACTATCACCGCCACCTGGCTTACATGATGCCCGTGGCCAAACCACAGCCCCAGGGCGACGGTACGTGGAAGGTGAAACCCTGCGACGAGTGTTCTATCGACGTGATACGCCAGATTCGAGACGACGCTATCGCCATGGGGCATCCCTTCTTGATGATGGGTGTGTGCCATTATATGCGCGATTTGCTGGAACAACGCTTCCCCGACACGTTCGACATCAAGCCTAATCGCGACTTTGCCGACTATATCTACACCCGCGAAAAACTGGTGAACCTCTCGGGAAAGAAGTTGCAAAGCAAGCGGAATCACATCAATAAGTTCAAGAGTCTTTATCCCAATTACGAGTATCGGGAGCTCACACCCGAACTCATCCCACAGTGTTTGGAGTTGGAAAAGCAGTGGCGCAGGGTGTCGAAAGACGATACCGACGAGGCCGACTTAGACGAAAGTCTGTCGGAAGAGCTGCGGTCGATGACGCGGGCTTTCAACCGCTGGGAGCGCATCGGCCTTGTAGGTGGCAGCATTTGGATAGACGATCGGCTCGTGGCTTTCAGCTTCGGCTGTCCCATCAATCAAACCACTTTCGACGTTTGTGTAGAGAAGGCTGACGTGGGCTATGAAGGAGCCTTTGCAATCATCAACCAGGAGTTCGTCAAACACCTGCCCGAACAGTATTATTACATCAATCGCGAAGAGGATTTGGGCGACGAAGGTCTGCGAAGAGCCAAGGAATCCTATCACCCCGACATCCTTCTTGAGAAGAATGTGGTGATGGAAAAATATCCCCTGGCCGACTTCGAGGACCAGGATCGCATCAAAAGCGAGACGCGCGCGCTGTGGAAACTCGTCTTCAACGATTCAGATGCGTTTATCGATCTCTACTTCAACCGTGTTTATCATCCCCGATATAACATTGTCTGTCAGCTCGATCGGCAGGTTGTAGCCGCCCTGCAAACCCTTCCTTACACCCTACTCTACCACGGCTCCGAGGTGCATACAGCCTACATCAGCGGCGTGAGCACCCACCCCGACTACCGCCAACAGGGCGTGGCCGACAATCTGATGCGTCAGGCTCACTTCTCACTCTATTACAAAGAGGTGGTCTTTGCCGAACTCATCCCAGCCCAAGAATGGCTCTATGCCTGGTATGCTCGCTGCGGATATGCCCCCCAAATCACCTGCACTCCGCCGCCGGCAGACATTGAGAGGTTATCGTTCGAGGACTTCGATCAAGCGCAACGCACCAAGTCCTGCGTCCTTTTGCACACCCGCAATAACTTCGACATCGTTCAAGAAGACATCCGACTGGCCGGCCCCCACTATCATCCTGCCACCCAACCCATACAGGGCATGATTCGCGTCATCAACGCTCACAAGGCCCTGTGCCTTTATGCGCAACACCATCCCGAAGCTCACTGCGTGCTACGGGTGCAAGACGACCACGACATCCCGATGAACAACGCTTATTACATCCTCAAAAACGGACGCGTCAAAAAGACCGACGAACCCGATGTCAACGCCCGCCGACTGCGCATCGAAGAGCTCCCCAACTTTCTCTTTGCCACCGAAGAGCCCGAAATGTGCCTTATGCTCAACTGAGGTTCTGCTCTAACGTTCCACCCAACTGTTTTTAAGTTGACGAGTGAAGAAGGAAGTTTCCTTCCTGCCAACTCGTCAACTTAAAAGCAAATCGCCTCGTTATTTCGTCAACTTATTCACTCATCAACTGGACAACTGATTCAGAATAAATGCACAGCGGTTGATCTATTAACAACCTATTCGGAACAGATGCCCAACATCCCTCACACTAACAACCGCGTAGCGGTTGGTCTGTTGGTAGAGCAGGGTTGGCGAGTGAAACGAGCCTACCCTGTCTACGACGTACAAAGAGAAAACAAGGCCGTAGGTCTTGGTCTCTCCCCTACCGCATCGTGATTAACCCATTGGCAACTTATTCAGAATAGATACCAAACATCCCTCACGCCAACAACCGCATAGCGGTTGGTCTGTTGGTAGAGCAGGGTTGGCGAGTGAAGCGAGCCTACCCTGTTTACGGCGTGAAAAGAGAAAACAAGGCCGTAGGTCTTGGTCTGTTTAGATCCCTTAAGTTAAGGGGTTGGAGGGATTATTTTGATCTCCTGAGTTAGAGGACTTTTTTATGAAAACAGACCAACCCCGTTGGGGTTGTTATGGGTGGGGGCCGCTTAAACAGGGTAGGCTCGCTTCACTCGCCAACCCTGCTCTACCAACGGATCAACCCCGTTGGGGTTGTTTACACACAGTGTTCCCAATAGGTGGCAAATACGATTTCAGAATATAGCAGATGACCTCACGATTCATGGGAGGTGATCTCCTGATGTATGAGAGGTGATCTCCCGATACGCAAGAGGTGACCTCCCGATGTGCGGGAAGTCACCTCTGCTATTTTAGATGATGGTTATAGGCCGTTTTTGTGTTTTATTCCGTCACGGGCCGCACGGTGCAGCCCTCAGCCCGACGGAGATCGTCCAGCGGATACACGTAGCCCGAGCCGAAGTTCAGGGAGAGACCGCCGTCCACGCCGCTCGGAACGGCCGACCAACCGACAGTGCCGAACCTCACGCCGGCGGGCGAACCATTGGCACTGTTGCGCATGCCCGAAGCGGGGAAGTAGACCGTGGAGATATTGCTGCCGTCTGTCCAGAAGTTCCAACCAAAGTTGGCACTGAAATTGTTCCAATCCTTCGTGCCCTGCACATTTATCTCTTCTACTTTAGTGGATCTGAGTCCCGTGGTGGTGAACCGCGTAAAGGCGTTGTTGGCAGGCAGGTGGAAGCCCACAGGGCTGGGGTCGTAAACCGTTTTGACCACAGGAAGATCGTTACCGGTATTGGGCATCTGCTTAGTGGTATTGTTGGCAGACCATAGGTTGTAATAAGAGTAACCCGCGGGATCACCATAGCTCTGAGGATACCAATGCGCACCGCTTCCCCAAACGTAGAAGCTTCCTGGGTTCTGGATAAAACTTGGGATAGAGATGTTATTGTCGCCCGCGTTCTTGTTGAATAAGTGAGTTCCGGAGGGATAGAGCACTGGCTCCGTGTTTCCAGTCAGTCCGCCGGGGAAGGCATCCTTACGACCCCACTGATAGAGCGTGTTGCTGCCCGCTTTTGTGCTGCCGGGATTCTGCGTGATGGTGAACTCTGCCTGCTTCTTAGGCCCGCCCAACTGCTCTACGCGCACCTTCACGCTCCGCGGCTGCTGATAGGCAGAACCGTTCCAAGAGGTATATTTCCAACCGAGGTTTTCAGTAGAGAATTTATAAGTGTAGGCTGTGGGCGTAGTGCGGTTGACCACGGGAATAGGATCGAGCACATAGTCAGGCGCAAACCATAGGTGCCAAGACCAGACAATGGTATTGCCTTTCTTGACCGCCACCACGGCATTGCCGTTTTTGATATGCTCGGCTTTTACTTCAAACTGGAGGTAACCATCACCTGCGGCATCGTGATCGATAGCGAGGTTCTGGACCAAATCTTTCTCGTCTTCCCAAACAATCTGAGCACCGTCGATACCGCTATTAGCCCCGCCGTTCGTCTTTTCAATCCATGGGTTATCAATATTAGTACCGTTGTGGTCTTTAAAGTTGTGTAAAATAACATCAGTATTGTTGTATTTCACTACAGTGGGAGTGCCGGTGTAAGACGCTGTATTGCTCGTTCCGTTGGTAATGGCGTTGCCATACACCAAGGGCAGTTTGTAGAAGCCCGGATGAGAGATGACATAGCAGTTGGCCGTGCTGCGCGCAGCCCGGGTGTTGCCCTTGATGTCGTGCATCGAAAGGTCGTAATAGGCGGAGGAAGTGCCTTTAGGGTTAAGTTTAAGGGCGTCGTTGCGCTCTTTGAGTAGGTCTTTAAGGTTGCCTGTCTCTAACGTGGCCTGACCTTGTTCCTCGCCCACGGTGGTAAAGTTAGTACCGCCCTCAGTCTTGTCTAATCCCTTGAACCAGTGGCCCGCAGGGATCGTCGTCACCCACGTCAGGCCGCCATCAAAGCTATACTCCTTCACCCGCCAGGGAGCCGACCGCTGGGTGCCGTCGGGTGCCGTGCGGATGCTGGTGATGCCGTAGGTACCGCTCTTGTTTTCGTTGTAAGCTGCCGCGGCGGGTCGCTTCGTCACGGTGATGTCATAGCTCCAGTTGCTCGAGGTTTGACTCAGCTTGTAGAGCTTCGTCGTTCCGGGTTTCCATTTTCCTCCGGTGAAGTTCAGCGTGATGGTGTTGTTAGGATGGGTGCTGCCGCTGGTGTTCTCCAACGTGATGACAATAGAGACGCCGGCCAGGCTCTGCGGTATCATATAAAAGGTGTAGTTGTCGCCTGTGTTACCCATCAACACCGTGTTGGGGGCTTTGTTCACATCGATGGGCGAGGCCGAGAGGTCGAGGGCGAAGTCTTTCCTCTCGGTCAGGCTGCCGTCATCCCAGCTTCCGTCCGTGTTCTTGTCGGCAGGCAAGGTGTAGACACCCTTGCTATAGGCGTTCTTGATCTCTACCTTGGTGATGCGTTTGTTCCACGAGAGGTCTTGGCCCACGGCAAACTGTACGGCCGTGAGGGCATGGCGGAACTCAAGGCTCGTGTTGGGGGCCTGGTGGCGTGTGGTATACTCCACCTCGCCCGAGCAAGCCGTCATCAGGTCGACCTGGTCTTTGACGTTCTCCTTTACCTGGAAGGTCACCTGGGGTGCGCCGGCATGGGTGCCGTCGGTCATGGCGATGCCATTAGCTGTGGTGGCCTCAGGAAAAACGGAATAGAAGCGGGCATAGCGTTGCGACCAGGCCCATTGCAGGGGCGTGACGAGGCTACCGGTGGCGTTGGTGGGTCGATTGTCGAACCATTCGGGCTTGCCTTGGGTATCGCCTTGGGTGTTGCTGCGGCAGGCCGACGAGGTGAAGCGGGCGTCGATGGCCGTCTTGACGTTGGCGCGTGTGCCGGGTTGGGGCAGCACGGGGGTGACGCCCTCAAGGGTGGTCTCTACGATGCAAGCCTCGGTCAGGCCTTTGACGGCGTGGCGGCGCGGTGCGAGGTCTGCTAAGGTGAGGCCCTCTGTGCTCAGACGCGCGGCGATGGCGGCACGCGTGGCGGGGGCATTCTGCGGCTGGGACAGTCGGTTTTCCTGCGCGGTGCTCACATCGAAGGAGACGGTGGCACCGAGATCGCCCTGCTCTTGTTGGCTACTGATATTGTCGTCGGCACAAGAGCCGATGGACAGACAGGCGATGCCGGCCAGCATGGCGGCAAGGCATCGATGAAGAATGGAATAGGAATGTTTCATTGTTGTTATTCTTTATTGGAGTAGCGCGCTTTGCTCTAAGACATCTCACCGCTACACGGTTGTGATCGACGGTGATGATCCGCGGTTGTTAGCGGAGAGGGCGTGAAGCTACTACTTTACTACTTTAGTACCTTTACTACTTACTTCTCAATCGTCTCCTCTTCCCAGAGCCATCCGCTCCAGGGTTTGGCACCGGCCACTTCCTCTTCGTCGGGGTCTAAGGGTTTGACACCGATGTTACCGCTGCCGCCCCCTCCGGGCTGCACCTGGGGACTGGCGGCCAGGAGGCCGACCTCCTGTTGCAAACAAATGATTTGAATTTGGGGCGAGCTGTAGGCTCGACTGCTGACTTGATTTCTTTTCATAACACAATTAAAATTTATAGATAAAACATATGGGGAAAAATGCGATTCATTCTTCTTTCATCACTGCGGGTAGCAGGCACGAAAAGAGAAGCAAAGGGAACTCCGAAGAGCCCTTTGCTAATGGGGGTTGCGCTCGCTTCGCGCGCGCGTAAGAGAAAGCTAAAAAGTGTTACACTACAATAGGTGCGAACATTGTGTGTGTGTGTGTGTGTGTGTGTGTGTGTGTGTGTGTGTGTGTGTAAGATAGCGAATTCCTGCGACACTACCAAATAATGGGCGTTAAAAGATGCAGAAAAGTTCGCCCTTTTCTGCCCCGTTGTTATACCTGTATGGAGATGTACGCTACACATTATTATAATATATCCTTTGCGATATGACCTAAAACACGGCGGCAAAGGTAGCACAATCTTTTGATATGGGCAAATTCCGCTCTCTTTTCATCATCTTTCCACCAAGCCATCGCGCAAATGGATGGTGCGGTCAGTGAGTTGAGCCAACTCTTCATCATGTGTAACGATGACGAAGGTCTGCCCGAACTTCTCACGCAGAGAGAAGAAGAGCTGGTGCAGCTCGGCTTTGTTCTTCGAATCAAGACTGCCCGAAGGTTCGTCGGCCAGAATCACCGACGGATGGTTGATCAACGCCCGCGCCACGGCCACTCGTTGTTTTTCACCTCCTGAGAGTTGAGCAGGTTTGTGCTGGGCTCGGTGCGATAAGTCGAGGAAACGGAGCAACTCTTGAGCCCGCTCCTGCGCCCGGCTCTTCGTCGTCCCCGCAATGTAGGCCGGAATGAGGATGTTTTCGAGGGCGGTGAACTCGGGCAACAACTGATGGAACTGAAAGATGAAACCGAGATGGCGATTGCGAAATTCGCTGAGCTGTCCTGTGGAAAGATCCGCCACGTCGACACCGTCTACCCTCACCTCTCCACCATCGGGTCTATCGAGCGTACCGAGGATTTGCAGAAGCGTGGTCTTCCCGGCTCCGCTGGGACCCACGATGCTAACAATTTCGCCCTTGTCGATGTGTAAGTCAATACCTTTGAGTACCTGCACCGAACCGAAACTCTTCGTGATGTTTTTTGTCGTGATCATAGTCTTTTACGAATGCGCCCCGAGCCGCTCGCCATACATTCGGCTCAGCATCTCGGGGCAACGTGGAGAGGATTAGTGCGAGATGAGGTATTCGGCAATCTGCACGGCATTGAGCGCGGCTCCTTTGCGAATTTGGTCTCCGCTGAGCCAGAGGGTGAGTCCGTTGTCACAAGCCAAGTCTTTGCGGATGCGGCCCACGTAGATATCGTCGTGCCCGGCTGTCTCGAGGGGCATGGGATAGATACCCTGTCCCGGATCGTCTTTCAGCGTGCACCCTGGAGCAGCTGCAATGGCGCGCCGTGCCTCTTCCACGGAGATGGGCCGCTGCGTCTCTATCCAGACGCTCTCCGAGTGCGACCGGAGCGAGCTCACCCGTACACAGGTAGCCGAGCAGCAAGCGTCGGTATGCATAATCTTCCGCGTCTCGTTGAACATTTTCATTTCCTCCTTCGTATAGTCCGAGTCGGTGAAGACATCGATTTGCGGAATCACGTTATAAGCCAATTGATGGGGAAACTTCTCCACCGTAGGCTTTTCTCCCGCCACGAGTTGCCGGTATTGTTCTTCCAGCTCGGCCATGGCGGCAGCTCCGGCACCGCTCGCACTCTGATAGCTGGCCACACGGATACGGCGAATATGCGACAACCGCTCAAGCGGCTGCAACACCACGACCATCATAATCGTCGTGCAGTTGGGATTGGCGATAATGCCCTTTGGACGCACCAGTGCATCCTCGGCATTACACTCGGGAACAACCAGGGGCACATCCTCGTCCATCCGGAATGCACTGGAATTGTCGATCATCACAGCTCCGTGCTTCGTGATGGTCTCGGCAAATGCTTTCGATGTGCTGCCGCCAGCCGATACGAAAGCGAAGTCTACTCCGCGGAAGTCGTCGTTGTGTTGCAGCAGTCTCACCTCATGCTCCTTGCCCTTAAAGGCATACTTCTTACCAGCACTACGTTCCGACCCAAAGAGCAAAAGCTCGTCTATCGGGAATGCTCTTTCTTCCAGGATGCGCAGGAACTCTTGTCCCACCGCTCCGCTTGCGCCTACGATTGCAACTTTCATTGTTTTGAGGAATTATCGTGTTGATGAAATCAATAAGGAGTGAATCTCTCACCCCCAATCGGTTGCAAATGTACAACTTTCCACCCTTACTTACTGCCAAATCGATATTTTTTTGCATCTTTGCAGTCATCAAAAGTCACGCCGATGCTACCCAACTTTCCCATCACCGATCCCACCCTCATCTTTTTCCTCGTCATGACGATGATCCTTTTGGCACCCATTGTGATGGGCAAACTCCGCATTCCGCACATCATCGGGATGGTCTTGGCGGGTGTTGCCGTGGGGCCGTACGGGTTGAATATCCTCAACAGGGACGACTCCTTCGAACTCTTCGGGCGCGTAGGTCTCTACTACATCATGTTCCTCGCCGCACTCGAGATGGATAGCAGTAGTCTCAAGCGCAACAAATATCGTTTTTTGGTATTCGGCCTGACCACCTTTGCCCTTCCTTTTCTCCTTATTTATATATTAGGTGTATGGGTGCTGTCTCTCTCTCCGGCGGCGGCATTGATGCTGGGCAGCTTGATGGCCTCAAGCACATTGATCGCTTATCCCATCGTGGGGCGGTATGGACTGCAACGAAATCCCAGCGTAGCCCTGAGCGTGGGTTCGGCGATGATTTCTCTCTTTTTGGCATTGGTGATGCTGGCCATGATTGTGGCTGCGCATCACGAAGGGGGCGGGCTGATCTTTTGGTTTTGGTTTATCCTGAAAGTAATGATCTTCTGCGGCGGACTGATGTTCTTCCTACCGCGAATCACACGTTGGTTCCTCCGTCGGTATAGCGATGCCGTGATGCAATTCATCTTCATCATGGCAGTGCTCTTCCTAAGTGCCTCCCTTTCGGCCGGCATCGGTCTCGAAGGAATCTTTGGAGCCTTTCTCTCCGGGCTCGTCCTCAACCGCTACATTCCCCGACTCTCGCCCTTGATGAACCGCATCGAGTTCATCGGCAACGCCATCTTCATCCCTTACTTCCTCATCGGCGTGGGCATGCTCATCAATCTCCGCTTGCTCTTCCAAGGCACGGACATCCTTTGGACCGTGCTCGCCATTACTCTCGTGGGCACTGCGGGCAAGGCCATCGCTGCCTATAGTGTGAGTGCAGGCTTCAAAATGCCATCCCCCTCGGGCAGCATGATGTTCGGCCTTACCTCGGCGCATGCTGCCGGAGCCATTGCCATCGTGATGGTGGGGATGCAGCTCGAAGTGGCACCAGGACGGTTTCTCATGACCGACAACCTACTCAACGCCGTCGTCATCATGATTCTTGCCACATGCATCATCTCCTCTGTCGTCACCGAGCATGCTGCAAAGACTTTTATTCTGCAACAGAAAAATCTCTCCGTCGCTCCCCAACATGAGCACGACGATGAGAGCATTCTCTTGCCCGTTAAATACCCCGAGTATGCCAACCGCCTCGTCTCTCTGGCCCTAATGATGCGCAACCCTAAGCTCAACCGCGGGCTCATCGCCCTTAACCTTGTCTACGACGATGAAAACATGCGCGCCAACCAAGAACGCGGCCAGCAACTCCTCGACCAAGTGTCGAAATATGCAGCCTCGGCCGACGTGAAGATGCAAACCCAGGTGCGCATCGCGGCTAATATCGCCAATGGGATCAAACATGCCTTCAACGAGTTCCACGCCTCCGAAATCATCATCGGGCTACACAGCCACCGGGAGGTGTCGCCCAAATTCTGGGGACAGTTTCATCAAAGCCTGTTCAACGGACTGAACCGGCAGATTCTCATGGTTCGGCTCAACCAACCCCTCAGCACGATCCGTCGTATACAAGTGGCCGTACCCTCGCGTGCGCAATACGAACCCGGCTTTTATCGTTGGTTGGAACGCCTGGCCCGAGTGGTGCACAACCTCGAGTGTCGCATCCTCTTCCACGGACGGCAAGACACGCTCACGCTCATCAACGAGTATATTCGCAATCGACATGCCACGCTCCGCGCCGAGTATATCGCCATGACGCATTGGAACGAACTGCCCACGCTGGCCGCAACCATTGCCCCCGACCATCTCTTCGTTGTCGTCACCGCCCGCAAGGGAACAGTGAGTTACAAAACGGCTCTCGATCATCTACCCGAAGAACTCACCCGACACTTCTCGGGGGCCAACCTCATGATTGTCTTTCCCGACCAATATGGCGGTAACAGCGAAGAGTTCACCTTCTCGCAGTCGCAACACCAGGAGGAGACCAGTGCCTATGAAACTGTGGGCCACTGGATGCGAAAGCTCCGTCCCAATCTTCCTTCTCACACGCTCAACAACCCAGAATGATTCTCTCTCTTCTTCTCTGCCTCGCACTGACGGCCACGTCCTCGCTCCGAGCGCAACCCTCCAAAAGCCCCATCGAACAACAGTTGGAACATCATGGTTATATCGACGTGCAACAACTCGACACCTCCCTCTTCGTTTCGCTCATGTACGCTCGCGCCGACAATTTCGTGGGCTTTCCCCTCTACACAAATCTACGCAGGGCCTACCTCCATCCCCACGCCGCAGCGGCATTAGTGCGTGCCCAGCGACGTTTGAAACAACTGCGTCCCGACCTAAGCCTCAAGGTCTACGATGCCGCTCGTCCTATGCGCATCCAGCAGCGTATGTGGGACAAGGTGAAAAACACTCCGATGCAAAACTACGTGAGCAATCCCGCACACGGCGGCGGACTACACAACTATGGTCTCGCCGTAGACATCACCCTCTGCGACCTTCGAGGCGACACTCTTGACATGGGCACCCGCATTGACTATCTGGGCCGACGGGCTCACATTGACATCGAAGATCAACTCGTAGCACAACACCAAATTAGCTCCTCCGCTCGACGCAATCGACGGCTTCTGCGACAGGTCATGCGCTGGGCGGGCTTCAAACCGTTGCGCACCGAGTGGTGGCACTTCAACTACACCACTCGCGCGAGGGCTAGACTCCATTACTCTGTGATAGAATAACGGGTCAGCCAGGGAAGCATCGTCCTCTCCCTCTTCAAGCCTCTTTTTTAGAAATAAAACCGCCGAGAATCAGTCTTTCACGTCGCCTAACAATTGCGATGGGCTGTTGTGTTTTCTGAATTAAATAATTACCTTTGCACATAATTATATCATATATAAAAATAGACAACTCATGATCAATTCGCAAGAGATCAAGATTGGAACCTGCATCCGTCTTGACAATCAGATTTTCACTTGTATCGATTTCCAACACGTGAAACCCGGCAAGGGGAACACTGTGATGCGCACCAAACTCAAAAACGTAACCACCGGGCGCGTGCTCGATCGCACTTTTCAGGTGGGTTTCAAGCTCGAGGATGTACGCATCGAACGCCGTCCTTATCAATATCTTTATCAAGATGGCGAGGATTTCATCTTTATGAATCAGGAGACCTTCGAGCAGGCTCCCATTGCCAAAGAGGCCATAACGGGTGTGGAATATATGAAGGAGAACGACGTGGTTGAGGTGGTGACCGACACGACAGACGGTTCTGTGCTCTTCGCCGAGATGCCTGTTAAGACGGTGCTCCGCATCACGCACAGCGAGCCTGGCATCAAAGGAGATACCGCTACCAATGCCACCAAGCCGGCAACGCTTGAGACGGGTGTCGTGGTTCGCGTTCCACTCTTTATCAACGAGGGCGAACTCATCCAGGTAGACACCCGCGACGGTTCCTATCTGCAAAGGGTAAAAGAGTAGGTCTTTTCAGTGGATGAGTAGGCAAGGAGATGAGTTGATAAGAAGATTAGTCAAGTGGATGTTCCTGTTCACTCGCCAACTCATTTCCTTATCCACTCATCCACTTGTTCCCCCGTCAACTTAAAAGAACAAGCCTCCTTGTTAACTTGATCAACTAAAAACCTCATCCGCTATGAAATACTCCTTTATCATTCCTGTTTTCAATCGTCCTGACGAAGTGGACGAACTGTTGGAAAGTCTTACGCACCAGAAGCTGCAAGATTTTGAAGTGATTGTCGTTGAAGACGGGTCGACACTGCCTTGCCAGGATGTCTGCCAGAAGTATGCCTCACGACTCTCCTTACATTATTATATGAAGGAGAATTCCGGACCCGGACAGAGCCGCAACTACGGTGTAGATCGCGCCCGGGGCAAATACGTCATCATCTTAGATAGCGACGTGGTACTGCCCGAGGGTTATCTCGACGCCGTAGAAGCCGAACTCCAACGCCTGCCTGCCGATGCTTTCGGTGGTCCCGACAATGCTCATCCGTCTTTTACCGACACGCAGAAAGCCATCTCCTACTCCATGACTGCTTTCTTCACCACTGGCGGCATCCGTGGCGGCAAGAAGAAGCTTGACCGATTCTATCCCCGATCCTTCAATATGGGTGTGCGCCGGGAGGCTTACCTACAGCTCGGCGGATTCTCCAAAATGCGTTTCGGCGAAGATATCGACTTCTCCCTTCGCATCTTCCAAGCCGGACTACGTTGCCGACTCTTCCCCCAGGCCTGGGTGTGGCACAAGCGGCGCACCGACTTCCGCAAATTCTTCCGTCAAGTCTACAACAGCGGCATCGCCCGCATCAACCTCTACAAACGTCATCCCCAATCGCTCAAACCTGTGCATCTCCTACCAATGCTTTTTACTTTGGGCGTGATCTTTCTCTTCCTCACATTGATATGGGGAGCCATCTTACAGGTTTTTGGTCAGGAGGGCATGCAGCGCGGTGTGGGATTCCTGCTTATAAATAGTGCCCTCTTACCGATTGTTCTCTACTCCGGTGCTCTCTTCATCGACTCGCTTCGAGTCTATCGCCGCCCTCGTATCGCGTTGCTTTGCATTGTCGCCGCCTTTGTTCAGCTCATGGGCTATGGCTTCGGCTTTTTGGCAGCCTGGTGGAGACGTTGCCTCTTGGGAAAAGATGAATTTGCAGCCTTCGAGAAAACGTTTTATAAGTAGAGGAATAAAAATCATGAACATTACCGACTGGGCCCCTGAAGACCGCCCACGAGAGAAGATGGAACGCTACGGAGCTTCTCGCCTCACCAACGCCGAACTGCTGGCTCTACTCATCAGCTCTGGCTCCGACCAAGAAAACGCTGTTGACCTCATGAAACGCATTCTCGCCGACTGCAATAACAATCTCAACACCCTGGGCAAACTCACCCTTCATGACCTCACCACTTATCATGGCATCGGACCAGCCAAAGCCTCTCTCATCCTTGCAGCCTGCGAACTGGGCAAGCGTCGTCAAATCCAAACCGCCGAAGAACGTGCCGACCTTGGCTCTGCCACCGCTATTTACAACTATATGCATCCACGCCTGCAAGACCTCGACGTAGAAGAGGCCTGGGCTCTTCTACTCAACCGCAACTACAAACTCATCAAACCCCTGCTTCTCTCCCACGGCGGTATCACCGAGACGGCCATCGACGTGCGCGTCCTCCTGCGAGAGGCCCTGCTCAATCATGCCACTATCATTGCGCTCTGCCACAATCACCCCAGCAACAACGCCACACCCAGCCCGCAGGACGATCGCCTCACGCAAGCCATTCAGCGCGCCTGCGAAACTCTGCGCATCTATCTTCTCGACCATCTCATCATCACCGACGGGCAGTATTATAGTTATCGTGAGGAGGGAAGGATTCTTTAGTTGACAAGTGAACCGGCAGACGAGTTGACAAGGGAGATTCAACAAGCAGAGTCTCTTGTTAACTCGTTGACATGTTCCTCGTGAACGATCTTCTTAACAGATGCTTTTCTATGAATAAAACTTGACGAAAAGCAGAATAAAACCTATCTTTGCCGTGAAGACGGTAATCAGACTAACCCAAAATTGAAAAGAATACCACCATGAGAGAGAATCTCCTCATCATGAAAAGAAGATGTACAAACAAGCTGCATCCACTGCTTTTGTTTGTTATTAGCCTCCTATTATCTTTGTCTACACACGCCCAAACTCCCGAGGGGTGGCAAGAACTGTATGCCCGAATGGGGAATGCGGAAGAGATGGAGAGCGGTGCCTGGCAAGAGACTTGCGAGCTACTGGCCGACCTTCAGGCGCATCCGATCAATCTGAATACAGCCTCTCGCGAAGATTTGGAGCGATTGCCGTTTCTTACCGAGAAGCAAATCGAAGACCTCTGCGACTATCTTTATCACTACGCCCCGATGAAAACACTGGCCGAATTGGCTCTTATCGAGTCGATCGATACCGACACTCGCCTGCTCCTACAGTATTTTGTCTACCTGGGCGAAGAGAAAAGAGATAGGTTTCCCTCGTTGAAGAATCTACTGAAGTATGGCCGTCATGAGGTGGTTGCGGCTCTCAGTCTGCCCATTATTTCGACGCAAAACGAGAAGAAGAAATTCTTAGGCTATGACTGTCGCCACTTTTTACGTTACGATTTCCATCTGGGTCAACGCTTCAGAGTGGGATTTCTCGCCGCGCAGGATGCCGGAGAGCCGTTCTTTGCCAATCGCAATAGAATGGGTTACGACAACTATGCCTTCTATTTTCTTCTGCGCCAACTCGGTCCAATCCGAACCTTAGCCGTGGGAAGATACCGACTTCGTTTCGGAATGGGATTGGTGATCGACAACGGTTACTCGCTGGGGAAACTCCCCATGCTCGTCTCACTGGGTCGCACGGTCTCTTCTTTGCACGCCCATTCGTCACGATCGGAGGGACAATTTCTACAAGGCGCGGCAGCCACCCTTCAGCTTTTCCCGGGTGCAGACTTCACCGCCTTTGTTTCTTTCCGTAAGATCGATGCCACACTGACAGCTGACAGCACGGGCATCCGCACTATCAACCGAACGGGCTATCACCGCACACGCCACGAACTGAGCCGCAAACACAACGCCGAGGAGCGGGTCTTCGGTGGACATCTGGGCTTCTCGAGCAATGGATTCCATGCGGGTTTCACAGTCCTGGGCACTACATTCGACCAACCGCTACGGCCCGATTCCATACAGATCTACCGCCGTAACGCGCCGACCGGTCGGTCGTTTCATCATCTCAGTCTTGATTACGGCTATATCCGTCGACGTTTCTCGATTACTGGAGAGACGGCCATGAGTGCCCATCAAGCCCTGGCCACCCTCAACCAACTGAGCTGGCAGTGCACCGAACGGCTATCTTTACTCCTGCTTCAGCGGTTTTATTCCTATCGTTATCACGCCTTTTTCGCCCGGAGTTTCAGCGATGGCGGACAGGTGAATAATGAAAGCGGACTCTACATCGGCTTCAACTGGAAGCCTCTGCCCGCTATTGCCCTCTCGGCTTATACCGATTACGCCTACTTCGCCCTTCCTCGTCCTCGCTGTTCCGCCTCATCCCATTCTTGGGACCATCTCTTTTCGGCCGTTTACAGCCGTGGTCGCCTCTCGTTACAAGCTCGCTACCGACTCCGATTCCGTCAAGAAGACGCAGAACGAAAGTCTCCAAAGACAGCACACCAGAGAACACAAGTCAATAAGACAGAGCATCGGGCACGAATGGTTTTCGTCTATACCCTGCCTCAATGGTTTGGCAAGGTACAGACCGATTTTTCCTGCACCCGGAAAGAGCAAACCAACCTTGGATGGATGCTCAGTGCCAGTGGCGGCTGGCAAAACGCCTGGCTGCGATTAGATGCCATGGCCGGATATTTCCATACCGACAACTTCGCCACCCGTATTTACCTCTACGAACGCAGTCCGCGTTATAGTTTTTATTTCCCTTCTTTCTTCGGTAAAGGATTGCGATGCACCCTCATGGCCCGGGCAAACATCGGCAAGCATCTACAATTCACCGCCAAATTAGGCACCACCCATCGCGCCCATCCATTGCAATCATCCACTTCGCCGTCTGCAATCACCGGAAAAACAAAAATGGATGCCAGCCTACAATTGGTTGGGAAGTTCTAACCATCACCCCAAAAGGTGGTAGGTCCCGCCAGCCAACATCTTGATGACGCCCTTCATTTCGAGTTGAAAGAGCAGAGAAGTGAGGTGCGAAATGGGAATGCCGGCCTGCACAGAGAGCATATTGATTTGCAAGTCGTTGTGTTTTTGAAGTGTAGCTACAATGCGTTGCTCCTCGGCAGACAGGTCGGGAAAGAGTTGCCGTTCCACCGCCAGTCGTCCCTTCTGTCGGCATCTCAGTTCGTCTTCCCAGTTCATAGCCCGAACAAAGTCCAGGGCCGAAGTGATCAAGGCGGCCTTATTGTCACGTATCAGATGGTTGCAACCCTCGCTATAGGGAGCCCCTACGGCACCGGGAAAGGCAAAAACGTCGCGCCCATAGCTGTTGGCAATAGAAGCAGTGATCAGTCCACCGCCATGCGCAGCACTCTCTACCACGATGCAAGCATCCGAGATACCTGCCACGATGCGGTTTCTCCGCACGAAGTTCAGCTTATCGGCATTGGTATTAGTAAGGAATTCGGTGAGCAGTCCGCCATTTTTCACCATCTCGTCGGCCGTTGGTCGGTGTCTCGGAGGATAGAGATCATCCAGTCCGTGAGCCAGAATCCCCACCGTAGGAAACCCATTTTGCAAGGCACAACGATGGGCATTGATATCCACGCCATAAGCTAAACCGCTGACGACGAGCAGTTCTGGACAAAGCGACCGGAGGTCTTGCATCAATCGCCGAACAAGGTCTTGCCCATAAACAGTGCACCGCCGTGTGCCCACCACACAGACCACACGCGGCGCATTGAGGTTGGCCGTACCCTTATAAAAGAGCACCAGCGGTGCATCATCACACTCTTTGAGTCTCTGCGGATAGCGAGAGTCGGCCATACAGAGCGTTTCAATGCCGTTGCGGGCATTATATTCCAGTTCGGTTTCAGCGAGGCGCAGATGCCGATCGATTGTTTTCATCGCCTCGACAAGCCTTGGCGAGGCATTGGGCAACACCGCTCGGATGTCTTGTCGATGTTCTACCACGGCCGTAGCAGAGCCCAATCGACGATAGAGTTCTGCCAAACCCGCCAGATTGAAGTAGTTGAGGCGAGTCAGTGCAATGGCATACAGTTTTTCATTTTCGTTCATCAGGTATTTCTTTTGAGGAGAGAGACAGCCCGAAAGCCTTGTCGAAGCAGCCGGGAGGCCTCCTTTTCGGCAGAGCGAAGCGTTAGAGATAGGGTTGGAAGGCAGCGTCTATCTCTTCGCTGCGAGCCAGTTTTCCGTTCACCAGACATACCAATTCCACGCTGGCTCGAAAGCTCAGCTTACCGTCGCTCTTGCGAAACAGGTCTTGATGGAACACATATCGGATGCCTTCTCGGCTCAATGCCAGGCGCGATACAAAGACATCGTCGCACCGGAGCGGCACTTTGTATTGCAGATTCATGCGAGCCACCACGGCATCCACCCCTTTTTCGTGCAGACCGGCAAAGCTCAGACCTGTTTTCTGCAAAAAGAGATGCCGCGTATGTTCGGCATAATGCAAATAATTGGCATTGTTGACAATGCCCTGGATGTCGCATTCGTAGTCGCGAACATCCATTTCTGTTTCAAAAATATAGTTCATTTCCTTTTCAAATCCATCTGTTTTAGGGAGCCAGAACCGGCCTCAAAGGCCTCTCCGGGCTGCCTTCCATGCCAGATTTTCTCTTGAGATAAGCATAGCCGATGCGGCATTTCAGGCAACCCTTTCGGTCACAATATTCATTTTTCAGTTGTATCAAGGCCTGCGTATCGCCGGCATGGCTCACCGCTAAGCCACACGCTTGCCACATCCTGACAATGTGGTTGTCCTCGGCTTTCAGCTCTTCCAGCAACTGAAAAGCCCTGTTGCACCATTCCTCCCGGTGCAGATGGCGACCGTAGGCAAAAAGAACGGGGATCACGGTGTTGAGAATCAGCACATCGCGCGAAGCCACAGAGAGTGCTTTCTTGCTGGCTTTGCTCTCGCCGCCGAAGACGTAATGCCGTTGCCAATAGGGCGAAACAGTCGTTGAGAGGACTGTACGCAGCTGCCCGATGTCGTTGCACGCCACGATTTTTTCCAGTGAAGCCCGTCGCGAAGCATAGAGTTGTGCCAACTGAGAGAGGCGGATGTGGGGGAAGTTTTGCGGGCGGAGTCGCAGAAAGAGCCACAGATGGGCCTGCATGGGTTGAAGATTGTATTCGCGGGCCATCTGTTGATAGGCCGTTTTCAGCTGCCCGAAGTATTCGGATTGAACCGCTTCCTGCCGATATTTAACCGGAATGGCTTCCTCCTCGAGTAGACCTGCCTGCCCCATCAGCAAGGCCTCCACCTGCTGGGGTTGGTCTCTGTAGCGTTCGGCGCAAGACAAGGGGATGCGGTAGGCCCATTGCTCGAAGGCATCGCCGTTGATTCCGAACCCGTAGTTACGCGCCAGCGTCACGAAGAAAGCCGCCTCCCACGAGCCGCCGCAGCGTTCTACACGCCGCAACACCGCTTCGGTTTTCTGCTCGAGCCGCTCGGTTTGCAAGGCCGAAAGCCAACTGTGCACCAACAATGCCGGCAGATGAGGAACGATTTTGTAACAGGGCGGATAGCGATCGGCCGTTCTCAGTTCGTCGAAATGGCGTTGCACCTCCGGCGGAATCTCCATCACCACCTGCGCCAAAGTCTTCCCGTCCTGCGTGACGACTTCTCTATCGGCCTTGCCCACCACATGAAGCACCACGTTGTTGTAGCGTTCATCTTGGTCGTGTCCATGCAAATGCCACTGCGAAGCCAGGTCGTGAATCTCCACATTGCCTGCCCAGATGATGCCGCCCATCTTGATTTTGGCGTTGAAGAAGTCGGGGCCTGCATTAGCATTGGGCAGCCCCGGGTCGACCACCTCCACCCGTTCGCCCCGGGTGGTGAAGAGGGGGCGTGGAGAAAAGAGCCGATGTTTCCACACATAGTGCAGCAGTTGTTCCATGGGCGTTGGCATAAAAGGGGTTACAAACGCAAAGTTACGAAGAACTTCCGAGGTTTACCGACCATTCGATACAAAAAGTCTGCACCGTCTTTTCTTCCATTTCCCTCGTCGGTCTCCTCTCTTCAAAACTGTATATATAAACCGATGATTATCAATTACTTACACAACGCCCTGCAAAAGCTCAACTTTTGCAGGGCGTTTTCTTAGCTTTTGCACACCGTTTTCTTAGCTTTTGGCATGCGTTTTCTTAGCTTTTCAAACTTACTCCTTTCCTTATTCCTTCTTACTCCTTTCCTACTTTCTCCTTACTCCTTTACTACATCCTCCTTACTTCTCCCCTCCTTATCCTTCTTTTCCTCCTGCGGGAGGCAGAGATTCAGCACGATACCGACGATGGCCGACAAGCCGATGCCGCTGATGGCGAAGTTTCCGTAAGACAACACCGCACCGCCGATGCCCATTGTCAGGGTAACGGCTACGATAATGATGTTCCGCGTCTGATTGAGATCTACCTTGTGGCGCATCAGATTGAGAAGTCCCACACTGGCGATCGTACCGAAAAGCAACAGCATAATACCGCCTAAAACAGCCTGCGGAATGCTTCTGAGCAGCGCACTCAATTTGCCGATCACCGAAAAGACGATAGCCGTAACTGCAGCAATGCGGATCACAGCGGGCGAAGTCACCTTGGTGATGCTCATTGCACCAGTCACTTCAGAGTAAGTGGTGACCGGAGGCCCCGCCAAAAAGGCCGATGCCAAACACGCCAAGCCGTCGCCCAGAAGCGTTCGGTGCAATCCGGGGTCTTGGGTGAAGTCTTTTTCGGCTACGGCTCCTACCACATACACATCGCCAATGTGCTCGATGACCGGGGCAATGGCCACCGGTATCATGAAGAGAAGCGGCTCCCAACTGAACTCCGGCAGAGAAAAATGAGCCACAGAGGCTGGCAACGCAAACCAAGGGGCTTGCAGAACAGGACGGAAATCCACCTCGCCTATCTGCCAGGCAACAACATATCCTGCGGCAATGCCACATACCACGGGCACCAATTTGAGCAGTCCGCGCCCCAAAGTGAGCACCAAAATGGCGGTAATGAGCGAGATGAAGGCCAGTAGCCAGTTGCTCTTCGCCATATCGACAGCACTCGACGAGAGCGAAAGACCGATTAAAATAATCACCGGACCGATGACTACAGGCGGGAAAAGACGATTGAGCAAACGCCGGCCCTGCCATTTCACCAGCGCACTCATCGTAAAATAAACCAGCGAAACGCCCAACAAGCCCGCCAATGTGCCAGGCATACCCCACTGTTTGCTGGCCGAGAGGATGGGCGCAATAAAGGCAAAGCTCGACCCTAAGAAAATGGGAACCTTACCTTTCGTGACAAAATGAAAGAGGAAGGTTCCCAGGCCGGCCGTGAGAAGAGCGGTAGAGGGATCGAGACCCACAAGAAGCGGAACTAAAACGGTGGCTCCGAAAGCCACAAAAAGAAACTGAACGCCTACGACAATGCGCTTGGCGGGGGATAGATGGATGGGTTGCATAGAATTGTTTTTGAGGCCCTGGCTGCATGACAACGGGCCGGTTGAAGTTGTTTTCTTTGCAAAGTTACGACAAATATGCTGCATTTTACGTATTTTTGTATGCACAAATAGGTTTCAAATGACAAGAATAAAACTGGGAGACAACAACCGACTGACCGTTGTCAGAAGGGTAGATTTCGGACTCTATCTCGACGGCGGCGACGAGGGAGAGATTCTTTTGCCCGCCAAATATGTGCCGAAAGGCTGCCTGCCGGGCGACGAATTGGACGTATTCATCTATCTCGACCAGGAAGAAAGACTCGTGGCCACCACCGAAAAGCCGCTGGCACGCGTGGAAGAGTTTGCCTTTCTGGAGGTGTCTTGGGTGAACGAGTATGGTGCTTTCCTTGATTGGGGCCTCATGAAAGACCTCTTCTGCCCCTTCCGAGAACAAAAACAGCGCATGGAAATGGGTCGACGGTATGCGGTCTACGTCTTTTTAGACGAGGAAAGCTATCGATTGGTGGCCTCGGCAAAGGTGGAACGCTTCTTCTTACAGGACTTTCCGCCTTATCGTACAGGCGATGAGGTGGACTTATTGGTGTGGCAACAAACGGATTTGGGCTTTAAGGTGATCGTGGATAACGCTTATCCGGGACTGGTTTACCAGAATCAGGTGTTCAAAGAGGTACATCCTGGCGACCGTATGCAAGGTTTCATCCTCGGTGTGCGGGAAGACGGCAAGATAGACGTGAGCCTTCAGCCGCTGGGCAGACAGCAAACGGTCGATTTTGCCAAGGTGCTCTACGACGATCTCCAGGCTCACGGTGGCTTTTGCGCACTCGGAGACAAGAGCGATGCCGAGGAAATCAAACGTCGTTTCCACGTGAGTAAGAAGGTTTATAAGAAGGCTGTGGGCGATTTATACCGCCGACGGCTGATCGAAATCACCCCCGAAGGTATCCGGTTGGTACATTCTTGAGAATCAGCCGCTTACAAAACGACGTGCAAAAGCTTAGCTTTCGCACGTCGTTTTCTTAGTTTTTGCAACCCCATCTCTTAGCTTTTGTCTTGCGTTTTCTTAGCTTTTGCTTTGCAAAGGCGAAGAGGCTGTGTGGGGTAAGCGTGTGTTGCAGGTCCGCAGGTCTGCGGGATGCACAAGAGAAAAGCTATTTTCGGGGTGCCTCTTTTTGGTAATACAAGTCGCCGGAGAGGATCTGACGCACCCGACTCAACAGTTCGTCGCCTCGCAATGTGAACGAGATGGCTTTTCCTTCGGGATCGATGAGAATGTTCATCGGCACTTCATGCACTCCGAAAAGACGGGCTGCCGGCGAGGCTGCGCCCTGAAAATCGCAGGCTTGCAACCAGTCGGCACGGTTGATCCCCATCTCTTTCAAAGCCTTGCGCCAAGCTTTTTCGTCCTTATCCAGCGAGAAACTCACCATGACAAACTTCTCTTTCGACTGACGCGAGTCGGTATAAAGCTGTTTCAGCTTGGGCATTTCGCGTCGGCAATCGGGACAGGAGGAGGCCCAGAACGTGAGCAAAACATACTTGCCCAGGCAGTTGTACAGTTGCGTTTGGGTTTTGTCGGACAATGGAAGAGTGATGTCAGGCACGTCGTTGCCTTGCATCAGGTTGAGCGATTTAACGCTGTTGTCGAGCGAACGGGCGTAAGGATGCGACTGTATCTGCGGTGCCACAGAGGCTGCAAGCTGCCGTCCATACTCTTTGTTGAAGAGCGGAAGCAGGTCGCGTTCCATCAAAAGGGGCATCAACGGAGATGCGTTGTTCTCCAGAAGGAGCTTCAAACGCATGGCGGTTCGCCGAATCTCGGCGGCGCAACGAAGGCTTTCGACATCGGTTTTCCCGTCGAGGGTGTTGAGATAGGCACTGCCTTTGGTGTTGCGTAGCTGCGAAAGAGCGGCTTCGATCTGCTCTTCACACGCACGGTCGATGGCTACATACTGACGGTAAAGAGCCGGATCGGCTTGCTCTGCCTGTCGGTCGGCCGACGGTTTGCCCTGTTGTCCGGCGGTGGAAGCTGAAGCCGTAGATGACGGGGCGGCCTTTTGAGACTTCATTTCGCCGTTTTCGATCTTCCGCATGGTGCTGATGAGCTGTTCGCCACGTAAGTCGAAAGCTACGATTTGACCCTCGGGACTGATGAGAACCGTCCGCGGAACGGCCTCCACATTGTAGAGCTTGGCCGCCGGAGAACCCCATCCTTTCAAGGTGGAGATGTGCAACCAATCGGCATGCACAAGGCCGTTGCGCTGTATGCAGTCCGTCCATTCCTGCTTTTTGCTGTCTATCGAATAACTCAACACGGCAAAAGGCACTTTTCCTTGCATTTCTTCCAACACTTGTTTGATGACGGGAAACTCGCGACGACACGGTGCACACCACGATGCCCAGAAGTCTATCAATACGTATTTCCCCCGTAAATCGGAGAGACTGAGGTTCTTTCCGTCGGGCGTCAGGCCCTCGATATCGGGTGCAGGTTTACCCACTTGAAGGTTGGCTGCTCGCACAAGATTCACCAGTTCGCGATACATGGGATGCTTGCGAACGGCAGAGGGCACGGCCTTTAAATATTGTTCTTCGAGCACTTTGGGGGTGAAGAAGCGGAAAAGGTCGTACTTAATGATGTAGAGAGACAACGGAGAATCGAGGTGTTGGTCGACAAACTGCATGGCAGAGGTGCGATGCGAGAGACTGTTGACATAATAAGTGGCGCGCTGATAGGGATAGAACGCCTTGTCGTTGTTGCGCACTTCGGCAGGTAAAGCTGCCATCATCTTCTCCATTCGTTCTTTGGCCACCTGAGCATTGGCATCTTCCTGCTCCTGATAAGCCAAGAGAAGGTCGTTGGTCGGCGTGCCTTTCACCCGCGCCCCGACAGGGAAACGGGCATTGAAAGGTAAGACGGTGATGTCTCCCGGTTCAAGAAACAATTGAATCGAACCATTATCGAAGCCGGAAATATGATAGGGAGCGAGCACGCCGGGAGCCTTTCCCGTGAAGGTAAAACCCTTGTCTGAAACGACGGCCGAGTCGACAACGACTTCCTGTCCGTTGACTTCATGCGTGAGATACACCTTCTTTACCGTCTGCGGAGTGTAGCGCAGCGAGTCGATTTGCATGGTTCCGCGAATCACGAATGCTCCTTCCTGCTGCGCCATGGCAGAGAGAGAGCAGAACAAAAAGAGAGGTAAGAGATTTTTTTTCATTATAAATGGTTTGTTGTTTTTTCCTGTTTACACAAACCAGCAGTGAAGAATCGCCCCGCACTGCCGGGCTTCTTCACCACCGATCAAGTTTTATTTGTTGAATAAAGACGTGACGAACGACTTGAGACTTTCGCCATGTAGCCCCGTGGCCACAATGCGATTGTCGGCATCGAGCACAAAGATGGCGGGAATGGCGGTGACACTATAGCGTTTGGCCACTTCGTCTTTCCAACCTTTCAGAGAAGAAACCTGCGTCCAACTGAGCCCATCTTTCTTCACGGCCTCTGCCCAACGACCTCGGTTTTCATCGAGAGACACATTCACGATTTCAAGCCCCTGCGTATGAAAATCGGCGTAAAGCTGCCGCAAAACGGGGTTGTTGAGCCGGCAAGGACCGCACCATGAAGCCCAGAAATCGACGATTTTCACCCGTCCCTTCATCTTACTGAGCGTGAATTCTCCACCCGAAAGCGTGGGCAAAGTGAAGTCTGGAGCCTGGCTTCCCTGGCTGACCATCGACAATCGGTTGATGCGTTGCTGCAAGATCACGCCGCTACGACTTTGCTTTGCCCCATCGCCCAACTGTGCATACAGCTGTTGGCAAACAGCCAAAGGGGCATCCTTGGCCTCAACCTGCTGTAAAAACAGGTGGGCCGAGAGAAGATTATCGTTGGCAGAAAGGAAATGTTGGCGCAGGTTTTCTTGCTCTTTGCGCAGCTGTGCAATGGTGTCGTTGACACGGCTGGCACTGCCATAGCGCAATGCTTTTTGAAGACTGTCGGCCACATGTTGCAGCTTTGCCTGGGCCTGCAAGAGGGTTTTGCAGGTTTGTTGATAAGCCATTTGCCGGTCTTGAAGCCCCTTTCCGCGTACAAACCACCCCTCACCGTCGCGCAACAAGGCGCGATAGGCGGTGCCAGGTTCTATAAAAAAGAAGAAGCCTCCTTGATAACCGTCTACCGAGAGACAGGCTGGCAGCGGCTCGTCGACCTTGATATTCCGCATTGAAAAGCCCGAAGCGTTGAAAGGAACGGTGCAAAGCGTGTCCCAACGACTCTCGGAGATGCGCACGGACAGATGCAATTGGCCTTCCGCAAGGCCCTCTACTCGACCTTCGATGCTACCTGTCTGCTGGGCATGAGCCACACCGACGAGGAACAGGAGCAGTGAGATGAAAAGCTGTTTTCTCATTTTAATGTTGTGGTGGAAGTTGATAAGAATACTCGCGCACAAACTGAACGTCGAGGATAGGACCCAGTTTCTGCCCGTCGGAGTCGGTATCGTGGAAGGTGGCGGCAAAGCTTTCGTCCACGTCCGAGGCCGTATTGAGTTTGATTTCGGCAATGGCACCGTTTGCTCCTTTATTCATTCCGATGGTGAGATAGCGTCCCAGGTCGGCCGAATAGATAAAGATGTCGTCCGAACGGAATTTCAAACAAGAGATGGTATAGCCGTCGGGAGCGCTGTAAAGCACGGTTTTGTCGCCATTGTTCACATTGTAACGCACCACATCCGCTCCATCAGCGTAGAACACATAGTTGGTGCTGAACCACGTATTATACAAAATCGTGGACTTGAGTGAAGGCGAAAAGCCCTCCAACCGCTGCCCCTTGATGGTGTAGGCAGGGGCATCGCTGCTGCCGCCATCATCTTTTCCATCGCTTGATGCGGTGGAGGTGAGCTGGTAGAGATAATAGTTTTGTTCGGCGGCATCGCAGAAAATGAAGTAGGGTGTGGCCTTCTCATAGTTTTCGCGATACTGAATGAAACCGTAGAGAGCTTTCTTTCCCACGGGCGACAGTCCGTTTTTGAGCCCCGAAAAGTCGACATGCGCATCTAAAACAGGGTTGTTGAGCTGTGCCTCATAGGCTTGTCTTTCCATCCAAATGCCGTATCCGTCGTCTTTGTTGACGTGCAGAAAGCGATTGTTACGAGCATCCCACATCACAAATTCGGCAGCGGTGATGGCGGCAGCCGTCACCTGATAGCCCCCCACGGAGCCCTCTGTGGCCGGGAATTTGAAAGCGGGAATGGTGCGGGCGGTGATGAAACGCCCGTCTTTGGCTAAAAGATAGTAGAAGTCCGACTGGTTGGAGGGGTCGCCCACCATGCCCATTTTGTCCGGAATAAATGCCCCTTGAGCACTGAAGGGCACCACAAAATCTTTATAAGACGTGAAGCGTGGCTTCAGTCCGAAGGGGTCATACGTCTTCGCTGTGCCGTTGTTGATGAACGCAATGAAGTTGTGTGTCTTGACAAAATCGCGCCCCTCGGCCACCAGTCCATATTGAAACATCAGCCGATAGGCATCCGTAAAGGGATTGGCCTCTTCGGGATGCACCAGTCGATAGGCGTCTCCGCGCACGTTGGTCTGAGCACCCACGGTCTCGATGTTGCCCAAACGCACACTGCCCGCCTTGCCGTGAAGGAAGAAAAGGCTGTTTTTGAAGATAGGACGGGTGGCCACGGTGAAGTTCTCGTAGCGCGAAAGACCCGTCGTCCGATCGTACACCTGTAAACGGATGCTGAAACTGGCAGGTGCACCCACCGGCAGTTCGATGTCGAGATAACCCTTGGTGGTGAGGGTATCGCGGATGGTTTGCTTGTCTTTCTGGTAGATTTTGATCCACCGGAAGTCCAGTTGTTCAAGGTTATTTTGCAGCGATTGCCCCACTTGCACTTCGATGCGCTTGTGCGTATCGGCAGCGGTGAGGGCCTGTGTGAACTCTATCGTGGGCCCGGAGAGCATCTCGACGGCCGCCGGAGAGAAAACCAACGTGTCGATAGAGTTCATCCCACTGAAGTTGTAATCGTAGTTCCCCTTATCTTCATAGCAAGAAGAGAGGGCGGCAACGAGGGCCAGCAGGCATATCGTCTTTCGGTTCATAAGAATGGATTTTAATGTGGATGAATGATGATGAGAGAGATTCGGCGAGGCGTCTTTCGGCTTTCGCCTGTCCGTCTCTTAGCTTTTGCGATGCATTTTCTTAGCTTTCGCCGTGCGTTTTCTTAGCTTTTGATGTGCGAAAGCTAAGCTTTTGCATGGCGTTATGTAAGCCTCTGATTGTCAGACTCTTTCATGGAACCGTCGGAAAGCTGAAATCATAGCTGCCCAGAGCGGCTTTTTGCCTGAAGAGTTGGTTGCAGGCTTTGATGGCATCTTCGCCTCCGAGGGTGTCGTCCCAGTGCACATTGCCCCACTCGTTCATCACGGGGAAGAGCTGATTGAGCACGAAGTCGGCCCCCTTATGTTCGAGCCAGACGTCTATCATGAACTTATATTTCTGCTCCGAATAGGGCCCGTAATACTTTTCGATCATCGTTTTGCCACCCTGTTCGTCTTTCCAGGCCTGCGGTTGCACCAGCTCGTAGGCCGTATGGGGCAGCATGGGGATGTAGAAACTGCCTTTATAGGAGTTGCCAGCGCGCCATCCGTCCTGGTAATAGGTGTTGTATTTCAACATCATCTGGTGCACGGCACGCAGGTTCATGGCCTTCATCGAGGCCTCATCGCCACCCAATTGCGCGTATTCATTGGCGGTGGTAATGTCTAAATCGTTGCACAACCCCACGAAAGCGCTACTCTGATAGGTGCCTAAATAGGTGGTTTGGAGCGATGTCCAATACCAGGGCTGGGCATAGGTGTTGTCGTTGGTGAAGGGGATGTCGATGGTGATGGGTGTCGACGGGGCGGCTTTTTGCTGGCGACGAAGACTGTCTATGGCGGCCAAATTCCAACGAACAAACTGGTAATAGTCGGGCGAGGTGTAGAAATCATTGCGACCCGAGAGCCTCACCATCAAGATTTGCTTCGCTGCCGACCAAGGCCCTAAATAGCCCAAGGCCATCTGATCCCATCTCTCGGGCTTGCGATAGGTCTCTTTGACGTGGAGGGTGAAGGTTTGAAAGTCTTTGATGCCCGGTCCGATTTGCGACTCGGCATCTTCGCTGTCAATGTATACCTGGGCCTGGAAGGTGGAGTCTACCAGCGTAGGACGCTGGGCCTTGACGCGAATTTCCTTGTCGAACTCGTTGGGCTGGAACACGATCTCGGGGAACAAAACCTTGGCTTCGGCTACGCCCTGCACAGCTCTCGACTTGAGAACTACCTTCCTGGGATGATCGGCAGCATAGCCCATGAGTTTCAGTTTCAGCGTCACAGCAATCTCTTGGGGTTGCGTGAGTATCGAGTCGGCAAAGTTGACGGTGGCGTTCAGGGCCTCTTTCGTGGGATAACTGAAGTAGACGCCATCGCTATTCGGGGCATATACCCCTATGGTTTCTTCCTTGCAGGAGAACGAAAGCATGCAGCACAGTGCGGCCGCAGCAACATAAATCTTTTTATTTTTCATCTTGACCATCGGTTTTAAGGGTTGGAGGACGGCGTGTTCGACCCGTTCTGCGCATCGTGAGAGGCTGTCCATCCATATTCTTTTTCGGCATCGGGGAGAGGGAAGACGTAGCGTTCTTTCGACAGGGTGATGTCGGTGGCATAGGGAAGGGCGGTGATGCCGTGACGTTTCAGAAAGAACCAGTATTGCCCTTCGGCGTAAAACTCTTTGCGAAACTCTTTGTCTAAGGTGGTGAGACGACTGGCTTCGGTGGTGAATCGCTCGTTGAGCGACTTGGAATAGCCGCGTTTATTGCGCACGGCATTCAAGTATTTGGCTGCTTGGTTAAGGTCGGCGGTCATCTCACAAAGGATGTAATACATCTCGGGTAGACGGATGAGGGGAATCACTTCCTTGGCATTGGTGTTGTATTTGCGCGACAGGGCCATCTTCGTGGCGGCGTGTTCGTAGAACGCTGTGCTCTTTGTGCGCATGTCTTCACGCCGACTTCCCGAAACTTCGAAGTAGCTGTTGAATCGCTCGGAACGAATGAAGTACTGACTGGTGTACTTCTCTCCGTCTGCCCAATGCGAGGAAAGGGTTTTCGACATCTGATACATGTTGACAGCACAGAGGCACTCGGAGAAGAGAATAGGGTCGTCGAGGTTGTTGGAACTGAGTTCTAACCCACAATGATCGATGACGTCTTGCGCGCAGGCAATGGCGTTCGGCGCATCGTTGGCATAGCAATAGACGCGCGCCAGAAGGGCGTTCACGGCGTGATAGTTGAAGCGATACTGCCGTTGGCTTCCTTCCAAACGCAGCGTTTTCTCGGCAGAGAGCAGTTCTTTGGCTTCTTTCAGGTCGGCCAAGACATGCTCAATCAGTTCTTTTGCGGGCAGAAGCGGCTGCTTGGATTTGTCTGCCACGGTTCTGTAAGGCACGCTGAGCGTTTTCGGAGCGGCTGCATCGGAGCGGTAGTTCCAGGGCCCCCAGGCTCTGAGCAGGTCGAAATGACAATACGCACGCACTGCAAGTGCCTCTGCACGATAGGTGTTCCGGGTGGTGACATTGCGCACGACGGATTCTCCTTTCTTGTCGAGCCACTTGAGAAGATTGTTGCTATTGGCGATGATGTTGTAGAGCTTGAGCCAGGACTGGGCGATTTTCTGCTTGGTTCGGAACCCGTCCGAGGTGGCCGTTGCATAGTTGTAGATGGCGGCTCGGTCGTTGGCTCCGTCGGGAATATAGTCGTATTGCTGCGCCAACTGATCGAGTAGGCCGAACGACATGTTGTCTCCATAAGCTCCTCCGTCTACCATCGAGAGGTAGATTCCGGTGAGTGCACTCTCGAAACCAGCTTCGGTGGAGAAGAGTTTCTCGGCTGTCAGGTCGGTCTTGGGACTGGTATCAAACCAATCCGAACAAGCTGTCGAAAGGCAAACGACCAACGTGCACACGCCGATTCGGCAGGTGCTATATAATAATGTATAGAGATTCGATGGTTTCATAGGGCTGTATTACTTAAAGATGACAGAGAAAGAGAGAGAGTAAGAACGCGAGAAGGGATAGCCTAAGCCTCGCTCCATCTTGACAGTCGAGAAGCGAAGAAGGTCGTTGGTGGTGAAGTTGAGCGAGAGCACGTCGATGTTCAGCCGGCTCAACAGCTTGTATTCGGTTTGCTTAAAACGATAACCGATGTTGAGACTGGCCAACTTCAGCTCGTTGTCTTTCATAATAAAGCGATCCGATGCGGGCGTTTGCGAACCGTTCAGGTCTATCTTTTTATATCTGACAACGTTCCCCGGACGACGCCAACGGTCTTCTGCCGCACGGCGATCGAGGTTGTAAGCGATGTTGCTGTTCTCAATTTTGTCTACCAAGGTTTGATTATATACAATGCCTCCCCACCTGTAAACGAAGCCGAGCGTGCACGAAAAGTCGCGCCAATTCACCGAAGAACTGATTGTTCCGCTCACCTTCGGTGTCGTGTCTCCTACCGGAACCTTGTCTGCTGAGTTCCAAACAAAGGTCTTTTCTCCATTCTTTGTGAGGAAAACCTCTTTGCCTGTCATCGGGTCTATGCCAAGAGATCGAACGGCATAATAGGTTGTCGTCGACTTGCCTTCTTGATAAACGGGCAGCGGAGCGGAAGCCGATCGAAGCTGTTCTTCGTTCATCTTGCGTAGATAATCCGAGATTTTACGAATCTTATTGCGGTTGTGGTTCATCCCCACAGCCAGCGTCCAGTAGAATTGTTTTCTGAGATTCTGCCACGCTATGATGTTCAATGTAGCATCGAAACCGCGGTTTTGCAGTTCGCCAGCATTGATATACTGCGACTCAAAGCCTGTAGATGGTGCCAAATCGTAGTTGGTGAGCAGCTGTCGGCTGATGTTATTATAGTAATTAAAGGTGAGATTGATGCGATTTTTCCACATTCCTACATCTACACCCAAGCTCATATTATCGGTCTTTGTCCACTTAATGTCGGGGTTATTGAGTCTGGAGAGCACCGCACCGAGGGTAGAAAACGAGGTATATGGCCGCATTGTGCTACTGAAAGTGTAGTATTCTATTGCGTCGGCAGGGCTCGAATTCTGTGCACCCGTTACGCCATAGGTGGCTCTGAACACTAAGTTGGATACCCTTCCAGCCAGCCATTTCTCGCGATGAGCATTCCATCTGGCTCCCACACTCCAAAAAGGCGTAAGACTGTGGTCGGCATAACGCGAAGTAATTTCACTGCTGACGTTCACGTCTACCGAATATTTATTATCGTAACTATAGGACAATTGCGTGATCAAACCCATCGAACGGGAGATCGATTCCGAACCGCTTGGACTGGTCATCATCTTGTTTCCGAAGATGAAATCATCCATATGTGGGTCAGGATAGCCCTTTGCCGAGAGGTTCACATAGTTGCTTCTGTCTTCGCTAAGCGTCCAGTTTCCGAACACACTCAGCAGATGTTGCTTGATGGCCAGGTTGTAATTGATGCCCAAATTACTCGACCACGACATCATTTCTCCCGTATTCTTGGTGTAGCTTCCTCGTAAAGTCTTGTCCAGTTCGGGCAAGAACGAAGTATGATTAGCCGGAAGAAAGTTTTCCGTTCGGGCCATACCGCGCAGGTAAGACAGACTTTCGGTGATGCGAAGATTCTTCAACAGTCGGTACTCCAGATTGAGATTGGCTGTGATATTGGTGTTACTGGTCAAATCTTTGATGCCCACATTGGCATTGTAAAGCGGGTTAGCGATAGGCACACTGCCCGATCCTGTGTGGTTATCAAGCTGTCTGAGATACTCTCCAAACTCGTTCGTGGGACGGTAATAGGGGTTCACTCGCGTATATTCCGAGAACGAACCGTAAGGCGAGTTATGTCCTCCGCTCTCCGCCAAGTTGAGACTTGCCCCGATGGTTACATCCTCCTTGCGATACGTCATATTGAAGTTTAGACTCTTGGTGTTTTGTTCCGACCCTTTCATCACGCCCGGATTGAACGCTGCATTCAGGTCGAGACTGTAGCGGAAGGCCTCTGTTCCGCCCGCAGCCGACAGCGAATGGCGATGCATCACGGCCGTTCTCAACGGCTTACTCAGCCAATACGTATCCACACCGGCCAGCACATTGCGCAGCAGTTGGTTGTAACGGTTCATGCTTTTGGCGTTATTGGGATCGTAGACACCCGCATCCCATTCCATCTGAAGCTTCTCCCGGGCATTCATCAGCTTATAATCGGTAAGATCGGGAGCCTGAACCGTAATGCCCCCATTGTAGCTAACCGACAGCACACCATCAGGAGCCACCCTCGTTTCGATGACCACTACGCCGTTAGAAGCCCGAGAACCGTAGATCGCCGTAGCAGCGGCATCCTTGAGAATGGTGACATTTTCGATGCGTTCGGGGTCGAGTTGAAGCACCCTACTCATCGAAACGATGAATCCATCGAGCACGAATAGCGGTGTATTGGGCCTGCTCGAGACGTTGTCGAGCAGCAGATCCATGCTGTTTAGCGAGGCCGTTGTACCCAGGTTTTGGTCGCCGCGAATGAGGAATTCGGGTTGAGCATTGGGGTCGGAACCACGGGAATTGTTTTCTAACACCTTAAAACTGGGATCGTAGAACTGCAAACTCTTCAGGATATTATTCGGATTCAGCTTGCGCAAGTCTTCTCCTTTCACCGACACATAATTGCCTGTAAAGCTCGATTTGCTGCGTTTGCTCAGTCCCGTCACCACCACTTCGTCCACCATTTGCCCATCGGCCTTGAGTGCCACCTTCATATTGAGGTTGCTACGGGTGATTTGCAGCGATGTCGACTCATAGCCCATATACGATATTTTGATAGAGGCCTTGCGTGGAACCTGCAGTGAAAACTTACCGTTTACGTCGGTGATGCTTCCCTTAGTGCCGCCCGTCTTCGTGCCATCGGTCACCATCACGGTAGCCCCCACCAGTGTTTCGTGGGTCTTAGCATCGGTAACAATACCGCCAATGCGAAGCATATCCTTCTCGTCGGCTTCTTTTTCGTAGGCAGCAATCACCACATGGCGACCGCCTTCATAGCGAATCCTCACGTTTTGGTCGCCTATCAATTGGCCCAAAACCTTATCCAGCGGAACATCTTTCACATTCAGCGTTGTAGGACGGGTGATTCCCACGAGTGTCACCTCTTGAAATTCGATGGTGGCATCAGCTTTCTTCACCACTTTTTCAAGCACCGCACCGAGTGGTTCGTTGCTTACACGCAGCGTCACGGGCGTGTTTTTCCAGTCGTCGAAGCCTTGATTCTGTGCATGAGCCTGACCGACGAGCAGCCATAAGACACAAAGCACACCGAGACAAGCGACAAAACTCTTGCAGCAGTTGTTTTGTTTTTCCATTGATAAGGGTTTTTGAAGGGTAAATTGACGGATTGTTCAATACCGAACCTCCACCAACGAAAGACAAATCGTTGGGTTCATCGGCTCGAAAGGTTCATAGATTTCCTATCCAATAGGCCTGAGAGCAACCTGGAACGCCTTCCTGTCGGCACTCCATGTCGGCCTATTGCAATAGTTTGTCCAGGACGTTCAGATGCGTCTTGTCAGTACAATACTTTGTTTTATACAGCTCATACAGAGGCGTAACGCGCTCCAACTCTTTACCATTGCGCACAAAGTTCACCAAGAGCTGATAGAGCACGGCATCTCTCTGGGCTCCATCGTAAAACGAAGCCAGCTCTTTATACATCTCTTCCAACTGTTGCGGAACGGTGTATGCCTGGCCCTTAGCCACGGCTTTTTTCTCGTTTTCGTAGAAACAATAACGCATCAAGAAGCTCACATACTCCGGATGGCACAACGCACCCTCGCTCTTGCGCAGCTTCACGCCATCCATCAGCTTCCAGTAATCTCCTATTCCCTGTTCCTTAACAGGCGTTTTTCGTGTCTCGGCATACATCTGCGGGTATTCCATATACGAGGTATAGGCAGCCGCCTCGGCACCGGCCAGGATATAATCGGCGGCCGTGGGTGTGAGCGCCTGTTTCTCTTTCTCTACCATTTGTTGCACTTTGGCCAGCAGCTGTCTTGAGTCTTCAATGCGTTGTTGGGGTTTCACATCTACCACGATGCAGGCCAACAACTGGTTTTTATACCGCATCTGCTGTTTCAACTCCACGATGCTGCGCAGCAAACGATTAGCTGCCACCGCCAGAGGACTACCGCCGAACGTCACCTCCGACAGTCGTTTCTCGTCATATCTCACCACAGCATGGATGCTGTCTCCCGGCAAGAGCAGCACATCTGCCTGCCCATTGATGAGCATACACACCGGGGTTTGCGTTTGGAAAGAATACAAATGCTCGTCGCCGGGGTTGGTATGAAACTCCGCATTGTAAAACGGCGACTGCACGCAATCGAAATAAACCATGTCGCGACGGTAGCCATAGACCTCTGCACTCAAAGTGGTTTTCACCTGTGCGATGCTTGTCAACGCACCGCTTAGCAACATTCCCAAAAGAAGATACACCTTTTTTCTTGTCATCATTCGTGTTTTAAGGGTTCAGAAAAATGATTATTTATTATGCTTTTGCACAAATTGCAGACATCTTTTCTTAGCAAGGGCCTGCAAGGGTAACAAATAGAAGCATTTCTTATCGACGGGCTAAAATTACAATGTTTATTCATTCGTTGTTTTCTTTTTGTATTAAAAAATATTAATTATCAAGCCTTTATGTTGTATAACATATTTCCCTTCCTATTTCAAACAGGTGTTAAGGCACACAGCTCAAAGCCATTGCTCCCAGGCTTTTTCTTCTTCGTTTTTCAAAAGCTAAGAAAACGCATGGCAAAAGCTAAGAAAATGAAGTGCAAAAGCTAAGAAAATGGGATCTAAAAGCTTAGCTTTTGCAGAATCAGGAGGGAAGAAGTAAAGCATCACTGGTCTGCCCTCGCCTATAAAACTGCACAAAACAAGCCCCGACAAGCCAAAAAGAGACTTGCCGGGGCTGGATTGGAGAGTTCTCGAACGGAGACTAAGGGAGAGCTGTCTTCGTGAGTTTAAGCCTCATGACGACGGGTGCCCATGCGCGCTTCCACCACATTGACAACATAATCGCCCAGTTTTTCACACTCGTTGATGATGTCCATATACATCGTTCCGAGGGTATAGGTATACTCATGGTTGTCGATGTCGGTGAGATTTTGCGTGCGCAGCTGGTTGCGATAGTTGTTGATTTCGTTCTCGATGTTGAACGACCGGTTGGCGTCTACATTCTCCTTGCGCCCATTCACAATGATGTTCATCTGCGAGAGACTGTCGTCGGTGAGTTCGAACATCTGGTGAATGCGTTCGTATTGATGCTCGGTAAAGTCTTCCTTCGAGTTTTCGAGTCGGCTGATGGTGCGAGCCAGGTTGTAACAGCTGTCTCCGATGCTCTCGAGTTCGGAAATTTCGCGCATCATGTCTCGTATCTTGCCCTTCGTTTCGTCGCTGAGGTGGGCGTCGCTCACCTGACTCAGATACTTAGCAATCTCCAATTCCATGTTGTCCGATATGCTTTCGTATTTCTCGATGCGCGAGTAGAGCTTCACAAACTTCGATTCCTCGCGCGTTCCGAGCAGTTCACGCACCATACCGAACATGCGTTGGATGCGCTCGGCAAAGGAAGTGATCTCCTTTTGAGCCTCGAGCACCGACAGTTCGGGCGTTTTCATGATGCCAGCCTGTATGAAACGCAAGCGAAATTCTTCTTCTTCGTCTTTCTTTCCCGACTGAATAGCCCAGCAAGCCACTCGTTCCAACTGCGGAATCAGCCAAATCAGAATGAAGGTATTGAAGAGATTGAAACACGTATGGAAAGCGGCCAGGATGATAGGGATCTTCATCGAAAACTCGTGCACAGAAAGATGAGAGGTCGCAGGGTCGTAACCCACGATGCGGCACACGCCGTTGACGAAGGGATAGAACACGCAAAGCACCCAAATCACTCCGAAAACATTGAACAGCAGATGGGCAAAGGCTGCCCGCCGGGCCTGCGTGTTGGCTCCCAAAGCGGCCAGATTGGCCGTGGCTGTCGTGCCGATGTTCTCTCCCATCACAAGAGCGATGCCCAGATAGATGGGCAGCACGCCGGTGGAACACAAGAGAATGGTGATGGCCATCACTGCTGCCGACGACTGAACCATACAGGTGATGATCGTTCCGATGAGCAAAAAGATGAGGATCGTGAAGTAGCTGTTGACGTCGAACGACCTAAAGAAGTCGATCACGCCCTGGTTGTGTTGCAAGTCCAGTGCTTTTCCGGTGTCGCTAAGCAATACCAGACTGAAGAAAAGAAAGGAAATGCCGAAAAGAAAATCGCCTTTGTAGCGGTGTTTGCGAGAATAGATGAGCGCAATACCTACTAAAAAGGCGGGAAAAACAAAGTTCGTAAGGTCTATCGAATAGCCTAATGACATGATCCAGGCCGTGAATGTGGTGCCGATATTGGCTCCCATGATGACCGATATGGCTTGTGCCAGCGTCAGCAGACCGGCGTTGACGAAGGAAACGGTCATCACTGTCGTGGCCGAAGACGACTGGACGGCGCAGGTAATGAACGTTCCGGTGAGCATTCCGGTGAATCGATTGGTGGTCATTGCACCGAGAATGTGTCGCAGTTGCGAGCCGGCCATCTTCTGTAAGGCCTCGCTCATGATTTTCATACCATAGATAAGCAAGGCCAAAGCTCCTGCTATCCTGAAAAAAAACATTAAATAATCACTTGTCTGCATAAAATAATAATATGTGAATAGGGCATGTTTGGGTGTTCGCTTCGTATGTGATAACTTTATGCGCTATAATCTCTAACAATCCAATTAGATGAAACAAGTTGTACAAGTTCGATGCAAAAATAATAAAAAAACGGTAAAAGTGCCAACGGGAAGTACACTTTATGACGTTTTTTACGAATTAAATTTGACGATGCCTTTTGGCCCGGTGAACGCTAAAGTCAACAATAAAGTGGAGGGAATGCACTACCGTCTTTATCACAACAAAGACGTGGAGTTTCTCGATTTGCATGCTCCCTCTGCCTCACGGGCCTATACCCGCACCTTGTTCTTCGTGCTTTGCAAGGCCATTCACGACTTGTATGCGGGCAGCGAGGTGGTGATCGGCATCCCAGTGAGCAACGGTTATTATGTGAACTTGCAGATGGGGCGACCCGTCAGCCCAGAGGATGCCGGCCGAATTCGCGCCCGTATGCAACAACTCATCGATCAACGCATCCCCATCTCTCGCCACGAAACCACCACCGAGGCTGCCATCGACATGTTTCGCACCAAGGGAGACGAGGCCAAAGTGAAACTCCTCGAGACCATCGGCACACTCTACACCACTTATTATCAGCTCGACGATTATGTGGATTACTACTACGGATCGCTGCTCACCAACACCGGTAACCTGCATTTGTTCGGTTTGGAGCAATATTACGACGGCTTGTTGCTGCGTGTGCCCTCGCTGGCTGATCCCTCGCAGCTGGGCGAACTGGTGAGGCAAGACAAGATGTTCGAGATTTTTAAAGAACATCATCGCTGGCAAAACATCCTCGGCATCTCCACCGTGGGCGACTTCAACCGAGCCGTGGCCAAGGGTTTCAGCACCGATCTGATCAACGTTTCCGAGGCTTTGCAAGAGAAAAAAATTGCTCGTATCGCCGATGAAATCGCTCAAAAAGAGGGCGTAAGGATGGTGTTGTTGGCCGGTCCGTCGTCGTCGGGCAAAACAACCACCTGCAAAAGGCTCTCCATTCAGTTGCTGACCAACGGCATCCGGCCGGTGCAGATCTCGCTGGACGACTACTTCGTAGACCGCGAATGCACGCCCCGAGATACCTCTGGCGAACTGGATTACGAGAGTCTCTACGCCCTGAACATTCCTTTGCTCAACCAACAGCTCTCTGCACTCTTCCGTGGAGAGGAAATCGAGATGCCGCACTATAACTTTGTGACGGGCAAAAGCGAACCTGGCGGCCGCCGACTGCGGTTAGACGCGCGCAGCATCCTGGTGGTCGAGGGCATCCACGCCCTCAATCCCGAGCTTACAGCTCAGATTCCCGAAGCTCAAAAGTATCGTGTCTACGCCTCAGCCCTGACAACCATCCTCTTAGACGACCACAATTATATCCCCACCACCGACAATCGACTGCTCCGCCGCATCGTTCGCGACTACAAATACCGGGGCGTTTCGGCTGCAGAAACCATCCGTCGGTGGCCCAGCGTTCGTGCCGGAGAGAACAAATGGATATTTCCTTACCAGGAAAATGCCGATGTCATGTTCAACACGGCCATGCTTTTCGAGCTGGCCATCCTCAAAACGCAAGCCGAACCTCTGCTCGAACAAGTGCCCGAAAACTGCGACGAATATTCCGAAGCCTATCGTCTGCGCAAGTTTCTCCGTTATTTCGCCCCCATGCCCTTCGGCCAATTGCCCCCTACTTCTTTGCTCCGCGAGTTTCTTGGCGGCAGTTCGTTTAAATATTAATCTGAGAAATAAGGAGGAGGGAAGTAAGTCGTAAAGAGAGGGGAGAGAAGTAGGATGTTCTAAACGCTAAGAAAACGATGTGCAAAAGCTAAGAGATGGCATTGCAAAAGCTAAGAAAACGCACCTCGTTTTCTTAGCTTTTGAGGAGTAAGGAGGGAAGCAGTAAGGGGGAGACTCTCCATACAGACAAAATCGATGCGATTGATATGCTTTCCGATGCCTGATAGAACGTGTTTGTTCGGAATCTGCAATGGGGCTGCGATACGATGGTATGGAGCTAAAAAAAGGGGGCCCTCACCCTGCCTATCAGGTGAGAGGCCCCCTTGAAGACTCAACCGCGGGGATGGAGTGAGGCAGGGATTCAGAAACTAAAGGTGAGCCCTGCCGACAGACCTAACCGCCGGGTGTAGAGCGAGGCATGGTCGGTGCTGGAGTGAAAAGTGCGCAGAGGGTTGTATTGGGCTTCGCAATAAAGGCCGAAAGTCTCGCTGAAGTTATAGCGAAGACCCGTCTGGAGGCCTACAATTTGCAGTCCGGCCACTACGCCACTGTAAATATCCATGCTCTGAGGCAGCTTCAAAGGTTCTGCCCAATGAAAGTTGAGGTGAAACGACATGTCGGCACAGTCCATAAATTTAGGTGCGTCGCGATCGGCTTCTTTCCCGATAAAGAGCATATTGAGCTGTGCACCATACGAGAAATAGTCGGAAAGTCCCTGATCGTAGCCCAGTTCGGCTCCCGATTTTCCACCCACATTCATATAGCCGGCATAGATTTTGAAGTCGGCATCGCCGTCGTAGGCCTGCGCTTGCGCCTTGATCGGGAGGAGAAGGCACAGCGTGAGCAGGCAGACGAGGCGGAGGGCGATTCGCTGTAGAAGGGTTGTTGCCATGTTCTTGTTCTTATTTAATGGTATATTTGGTGATGGAGAACACTTTACGACGGTCGCCCGTGTCGCGGTTTTTCACCACCTGCGTGCTGTAGAGAATAAAGTTTTCGTCATACCAGTGGAGTGTTCCCGAGTCTCTCACTTTCTTGACGTCCTCGTCTTCGTTGTCGGTCTCCATCAGTTCGGCCTTCTTTTCCTGAATCACCGTTCCGTCCGAGTTTTTGAAGAGCTTGGAAAGGAGTCGCTTGCCGTCGGCATAGATGAGGTTGACGTTGTTGCCCTTAAATCCTGTCGAGATGAATCGCTTTACATACATGGGTTTCTGTTTGGGTTTCATCTCGAAGCAGTTGTCCCAAAGCAGGTTGCTTTCTGCGTCGAATTTGGCCAGGACGGCGTGTGTATAGGCATATCCGTCGAAGACGGTGGTCGACATATTGCCCATTTGCATGGTGCGATAGGTGGGGTAATAGGCCTCGCCCAGGTAGAAATAGTCTTTGCCATCGGTCATGATTCGGTGCGAGGCCATGAGATATTTCAGGGCGTATTCCTTGCCGGATTTCTCGGCTTTTTCTTTCTTCCGTTCTATTTTGGCCTTGCGCCGGTCGCTCATATACTCGGTGAAGTTTTTCAGATCGAGGAAGTTGAGGCACTTTAAATTCTTGAATTGCCAGTTGTCCAGCTGCGAGAAATAAATGCCCTGCGCTCCACCTTTCTTTTCTTTGGTGTAGGTTCCGGTGATGAAAAAGCGGTTGCCGGCCTTGGAGATGGAGGCTGTCAGGAGGGTTTCGGCCACGTCTTTGGTGAGGTTGGAGGTGCCGAGCTGGTTGCCTTTCATGTCGATACGGGCCAGATACATCTCGGTTTCTACCTTCACAAGGGCGTAGATGGTGTGATCAATCACGGTTTGTAGCAGAATAAAGACGTTGCGGTCTTTCACTCCGTCGAAGTGCATATCGGTGAACCGACTCTCGCCTGTCTTCAAATCGACGATGCCGATGCGGTCTAACTTCTTCTGTGTGGAGCTGAACACCATCATTCCGTCTGAGATCACTAAGTTGCGCATGCTGCCTTTGCGGGTATACTCGCTGTCGGTGATCTTGGTTTTCTTAGTTTTGGTGTCGAAAGCCAACACCAAAAAGGTGCCATCGCTCTCGCGAAGGATGGCATAACTCACGCCGCCGTCGTAAACGGAGTCGTAGAAATACATGTCTTTGTCCACCTGGACGGAGTCGGTGAAGAGTGGTTTGAGGTCGGTAGAGAAGTATTCGGTCTTGAAAAACCGCTTTCCTTTCTCCGATTTTCGGGCAAAGGAGTAGACCAAGAGCCCCTGCTGGCCGATGGGAGCTACCACTTGATCTTCGTAATCGCCTTTGTGGGGGTATTCAATGCGCCCCGTCACTTGTGCAAAAGCACTCTCTAATTGCAGGCAAAAGGCTATTGCCATCCATAAAAATGTCTTCATTGTGATTTGTTTTTTTATCAATTGATGCTGCAAATGTAACCTATTTCTTAACGTCTGACAACAAAAACGACGGGAAATGCGATGGAAACCCACCGATATGGGTGGAATTTCCGGCGCGAATCATTCTGCAAAAAAAGCCTTACCTTTGCACGCATGAAAATAGGAGATATCGAATTTGGACCTCATCCGCTCTTTCTGGCACCGATGGAGGATGTTACCGATATTGGGTTTCGGCTGCTTTGCAAACGCTATGGGGCGGCGATGGTCTACACCGAGTTTGTAAGTGCGGAGGCATTGATCAGGTCGGTGAAGTCGACTGTGGGCAAACTCGCCATCAGCAACGAGGAACGACCCGTTGGTATCCAAATCTATGGCCGCGATGTGCCGTCGATGGTCGAGGCTGCACAGATCGTTGAGCAGAGCCAACCGGATGTAATCGATCTCAACTTCGGGTGTCCCGTGAAGAAAGTAGCGGGCAAAGGCGCGGGGGCAGGTATGCTTCGCAATGTGCCGCTGATGCTGGAGATCACGCGAGAGGTGGTCAAAGCGGTGAAAACGCCTGTGACGGTGAAGACGCGTTTGGGATGGGATGCGGAGGAAATGATCATTGGAGATTTGGCCGAAAAACTGCAAGACTGCGGCATTCGGGCTCTCACGATCCACGGACGCACACGTTCGCAGATGTATACCGGCAGGGCCGACTGGTCGTTGATTGGCGAGGTGAAACGCAATCCGCGTATGCACATCCCCATTATCGGTAACGGTGACATCACGTCGGCCGAAGAGGCTAAGCGTGCTTTCGACGATTATGGCGTGGATGCGGTCATGGTGGGGCGGGCTACGTTCGGCCGTCCATGGGTGTTTCAAGAGATGAACGACTTGATCGAGGGGCGACCGACCGATCCGTTGCTTACCCTCGACCGAAAGATCGACCTGCTCGAGGAGCAGCTCCGCATCAATATCGAACGCATAGACGAGTATCGTGGCATTCTACATACACGTCGTCACTTGGCCGCCAGTCCGATTTTTAAGGGCATTCCCGACTTTAAACAGGTGCGCATCGCCATGTTGCGGGCTACGAAGGTCGACGAACTGATGGCGATTCTGGAAGATTGTCGGGCGCGATTGACTCAAAAATAGGCTTCCACCCCTGGTAGATGGGCCGTATCGGCTAAAAAATGAGCTTCTACACCCGTAGATTTGCAGAACCGGCAACAGAATGAGCTTTCTGCACCCGTAGATTGATCAAACCGGCAAAGAAATGAGCTTTCTCTACCCGTAGATTGATCAAACCGGCAAAAGGATGGGCTTTCTACACCCGTAGATTGATCAAACGGGCAACGGAATGAGCTTTCTACACCTGCAGAAAGAGAAAAACGATGGATGGGTTCTTCCAAAATGCTGAGGAATTGCTGAAAGAGGGAGGATTGGTTGGCTGATAAAGGCAAGAAAAAAGGAGATGACTGCTGGGTCATCTCCTTTCTTTTTCGTTTTGTTTGCTTTGCCTTACGCGTCGATATTGGCGTATGTGGCATTCTGTTCGATAAACTCGCGGCGCGGTTCTACGTCATCTCCCATCAGCATCGAGAAGATTTCGTCGGCTTCGGCAGCGTTCTGGATGGTGACTTGCTTCAATAGACGCGTACTGGGATCCATCGTTGTTTCCCACAACTGCTCGGGGTTCATCTCTCCAAGACCTTTATATCGCTGCACGTGAATGCTTTTGTTGTCTTCCTGTCCCTCGCCGTATTTGTCGATAAAGGCCTGTCGCTGCTGTTCGTTGTAGCAATATTCTTTCACCTTGTTTTTGTAAGTGCAGAGGTAAAGCGGCGGGGTGGCGATGTAAAGATGCCCTTCTTGAATGATGCGGGGCATGAAACGGTAGAAGAGCGTCATGATGAGCGTGTCGATATGCGAACCATCGACGTCGGCATCGGTCATGATAATGATTTTATCGTAACGCAGTTTGTCGATGTTGGCCTCTTTGTCGTCTTCGCCTTCGACGCCGAAACGTACGCCGATACTCTGAATAATGTTCATCACCGATTCGGCTTCGAACACTTTATGCCATTGCACTTTCTCTACGTTGAGGATTTTTCCTTTCAGCGGAAGGATAGCTTGCGTGTAGCGATCGCGGCCTTGCTTGGCCGAACCGCCTGCCGAATCGCCCTCGACAAGGAAGATTTCGGAAGTCTTTGGGTCTTTGTTCGAGCAGTCGGCCAGCTTTCCGGGCAGTCCGCCTCCCGACATCGGGTTCTTCCTCTGTACGCTTTCGCGTGCCTTTCGTGCTGCGATGCGCGCCGTAGCGGCCAGTATCACCTTGTCACAAATCTGTTTTGCCTCTTTGGGATGTTCTTCCAGATAATATCCCAAAGCCTCTCCCACGGCCTGTTGAACGGCTCCCGAGACTTCACTGTTGCCCAGTTTGGTTTTCGTCTGACCTTCGAACTGCGGCTCGGCTACCTTAATTGAGATGACGGCCGTGAGCCCTTCGCGAAAGTCTTCGCCTGCGATTTCGATTTTCGATTTCTCGATCTGCTTGGAGATAACGGGGTCGCTGTCGGCATAAGCCTTGAGTGTGCGGGTCAAGGCCATGCGGAATCCGGTGAGATGGGTACCTCCCTCGATGGTGTTGATGTTGTTGACATAGGAGTGAATGTTCTCGCTGTAGTCGGTATTGTACATCACAGCCACCTCGATAGGAATGTTCTGCTTCTCGGTTTTGAGATAGATCACATCGTCGAAGAGATGCGTGCGATGACGGTCCACATAGCGAACAAACTCTTTCAGTCCGTCTTTGGCATGGAACGTCTCGGTCTTTGTTTTGCCGTTTTCATCAAGACGAAGATCGGTGAGCGTAATTTTCACACCCGCATTCAAGTAAGCCAGCTCGCGCATTCGCGACGCAATAATTTCCCATTTATAGGTAGTGGTCGTAAAAATCTTCGGATCTGGCCAGAACTGCTGACGGGTTCCGCGCAGCGTTGTCTCGCCAACCACCTTGACGGGATAAAGAGGTTTACCCTGTTCATATTCTTGTTGGTAGATCTTTCCATCGCGAAACACCTGCGACTTCATGTGGCTGGACAGGGCGTTGACACAGCTCACGCCCACGCCATGCAAGCCTCCGCTCACCTTATACGAGCCCTTGTCGAACTTACCTCCTGCGTGTAGCACCGTCATCACCACCTCTAAGGCCGATTTATGCAGCTTTTCATGCTCGTCAACAGGGATTCCTCGGCCATCGTCTTGCACGGTGATCGAGTTGTCTTCGTTGATGGTCACTTCTATATTCGTACAATAACCCGCCATCGCCTCGTCGATAGAGTTGTCCACCGTCTCGTTGACCAAATGATGTAAACCCTTTTCGCTGATGTCGCCAATATACATTGCAGGGCGTTTGCGCACGGCCTCTAAGCCTTCAAGCACCTGAATATTACTGGCGGAGTAATTGTTCTCGATGTTCTGTTGTTCTGCCATTGTCTTGTTTCAAATTATTAGTATGCAAAGATACGAAAAAGTAATGAATGCAAAAAATCTTATGTTGATAAAAAGGATGCCGTTTTCAGGAGAAACAAAAAGTCGCAGTTCTCTCGAACCGCGACTATATATCGTTTGCCAATAAGCCTCAGAGAAGTTATCCCAGCTTATGGATATGCAGAGCCAAACTCGATTTCAGATTGGCAGCTTTGTTCTTATGGATAATGTTGGTTTTCGCCAATTTGTCTAACATCTTTTGCACAACAGGATACAGTTTCACTGCTTCTTCCTTGTCGGTAAGTGCACGTAGCTTGCGAACAGCATTACGCATGGTCTTCGCATAATACTTATTGTGCAGAGTTCTCGTCTTTGTCTGACGTATTCTCTTGATTGATGATTTGTGGTTTGCCATCTCTTATGTTCTTTTATTTTTCTGTAGTCCCTAGGAGAGTCGAACTCCTCTTTAGAGAATGAAAATCTCTCGTCCTAACCGATAGACGAAGGGACCAGTGTTTAATTGCGGATGCAAAGGTACGCACTTTTCTATTATCCGCCAAACTTTTGATATACATTTTTCTCTAAGCAACTGATTTTTCGTACTTTTGCAGCCATGCAGACTGCACTTGCGCACCAATGATCGAGTCTGTATCGCTTTTTTCCGCACCAATTCTCAACGGATGCTCATCAAAACCCATGCCGTCGTGTTGCACTCTTTCAAATATGGGGAGACACAACTCATCACCGACCTTCTCACCGAGGAGCTCGGGCGACTTTCTTTTATCAATAACATCCCCCGATCGGCAAGAGGAAAGGTAAAGAAACAGTTTTTCCAGCCACTCACTCTCTTAGAAATAGAGTTCGACTATCGGTCGAAAAACCGTCTGCAACGCATCCGCGACGTCCGAATGGCTTATCCTTTTTCCACCATTCCTTTTGATGCGGCCAAACTTTCTCTCTCTCTCTTTATGGCCGAATTTCTCTCTTATGCCACCCGCGACGAGCAAAAGAACCTCGCCTTATATAAATATGTAGAGACGAGCATTCGATGGTTGGACAGTGCCAGACGACAGTTTGCCAATTTCCATTTGGTCTTTATGATTCGCCTGTCGCGCTTTTTAGGTTTTTATCCCAATCTCGACAACGATCAAAGAGGCTGTTTTTTCGATCTGCGCAATGGTTGCTTCACGACCGTCTTGCCGCTCCATCCCGATTTTCTCACCGCCGAAGAGACCTCTAAAATTTCTCTTCTGATGCGCATGACGCCCGATACGATGCATCTTTTTGCCATGTCGCGCCACGAGCGCAACCGTTGTGCGGAGATCGTTTTGTTTTTTTATCGCTTACACATCCCCAATTTTCCCGAACTGAAATCTTTCGAAGTTTTGAAAGAACTCTTTGGATAAAGCGTCGGAGTACGATAAAAAGGCATCCTTTATAAAGGATATGTGGATAAAAGAAAAAGTGTCATAACTCCTTCAAGTTATGACACTTTGCTTTTGTTTTGCAACTCTTCTACGGTTATGCTTCAGAGTTTTGCGAGTGGTGCCACCAGGAATCGAACCGGGGACACAAGGATTTTCAGTCCTTTGCTCTACCAACTGAGCTATGGCACCTTGCTTGTTTGCGGGTGCAAAGATAGGAATAAAATCTGGGTGCCGCAAATTTTCGGATGCTTTTCTTCAACATTTTTAGGTAGACTGTGCGGGATGGGAGTTTCGACGCAGGTCATTTAAGGGCTGTTTTCTTCAACATTTTTAGGCAGAATGCATATTATTCAGATTTTTGGCGTATCTTTGCACCGCAATATCGCAAGGCAAGAAGATGCGTTTCGCGTTTTTAATGGTTTTGAGTGATTGCTTTTTAGATGGCATCGGGATGTAGCGCAGTTGGTAGCGCACTACGTTCGGGACGTAGGGGTCGGGCGTTCGAGTCGCCTCATCCCGACAGATGCAAAGACGAAGGGGTTGATCATCAACCCCTTTTTCTTTTTCTTAGATGTCCTTGTTCAGTGAGAAGCTGTTTCTTTAGAAGGAAAAACAAGGGAGGAATGATGATCGGATGCATCCTCATTCGGGCTCCAGCGTTATTCAGAACCGTCTTTCTTACCCCTCCTTGTTGAAGAGTTGATCGGATAAACGCAGAAGGTTCCTTTCTCAAGGAGCGGCATCAGCTCTGCCATCTCTTAGCTTTTGGCGTGCAAAAGCTAAGAAAATGCAAGGCGAAAGCTAAGAAAACGCGATGCAAAAGCTAAGCTTTTGCATCGCGTTTTATAAGTCGCTGATAACAAGAAAGATAGAGAGACGTTTGGGAACGTTCTTCGTTGCTTTCTCGGTTCGTCCTCTTTGTCCGACTGTTTCTTTACTCCATTCGATGCCGAACGAGAGATACAGACTATACGATGGGAAGGGAAATGCCGTTGATTTTTTGATAGATGTCGAGCGCAAAGATATCGGTCATACCGCTGATATAGTCGATCACGGCTTGGATTCGTGTCTCCAGACAGTCGCTTTTGATGTCGTACTGACTGCTGAACCGCTGAATCAGTTGTTGGGAATAGTAGCGTTCGGGATGGGTGGCAGCCTCTATCAAAGCCGATAGCAGGGTTTCCATGATTTTATAGCCACTCAGTTCTACGTCGAGCACAGGTTTGCTGTTGTATATTTTCTGTTTGGACACGGCTGCACAGTGGAGATAAGCCTCGCGCTCGAGCGGTGCGATGTGCTGAACGAGGCTACCTTCAAAGGTGCCGGCGAGTATCTTTTCTTCATTTTCTACAAAGGTTTCCACGCACCGTCGCTCCAAGAGTCCGATGACGCAAGCCCGCATATAGACCACTTTCTCGTGGATGTCGGTCACGCCCTCGTCTTCGATTCGCTGTCGGATTCGCGTTTTCTGTCTCTCGTCGAAGAAGCCCAGGAGCAGCGATTCGGTCTCTTCATAGGTCAGGATTTTGAGTTTGTGCGAGTCTTCTATGTCCATTATCTCATAGCAAATGTCGTCGGCTGCCTCGACAAGATAGACCAATGGATGGCGAGCGCAGTGCAAAGGCTCTCCGGGAGCCGACAGACAAAGAACGCCCAACTCATGGGCTATCTTTCGATAGGCTGCTTCTTCTGAGGCGAAAAAACCGAATTTGCTTTTCTTTCCGGCCCAACTACTCGAGAAAGGATACTTAACGATGCTGGCAAGGGTGGTATAAGTCATCACAAAACCGCCTTCTCTGCGCCCGTTAAAACGATGGGTGAGCAGGCGAAAGGCATTTGCATTGCCTTCGAAGCGGGTGATGTCGTTTCAAAAAGCGGCACTGACATCGCCTTGAAGCTTCTTTCCCGCTCCTTCGGTGAAGAACGTCTGTATGGCCTTTTCGCCGCTATGACCGAACGGTGGGTTGCCCATGTCGTGTGCCAGACAGGCTGCACTGACGATGGTTCCGATTTCTTCGAAAAGCGTGTCTTTGAGTTCGGGATGTCGTTGTTTGAGTGCCTGTGCCACGTCGTTGCCCAATGACATGCCCACCGATGCCACTTCCAAACTGTGAGTGAGCCTGTTGTGCACAAAAACACTGCCCGGAAGCGGGAAGACTTGTGTTTTGTTTTGCAGTCTTCTGAAAGGGGCCGAGAAGATCAATCGGTCGTAATCGCGTTTAAATTCCGAACGATCGTCGTGCCGTTCGGGGTGTTTGTCTTCCTGTCCTAATCGTTTATTCGATATCAACTGTTTCCAATCCATGGCCGTCTTCTTCTTATTTCAACCCCTTCATCATTTCTTCGACCGCCTTTTCCAATTGTCGATCATGCCCGTTGAGAAGATCTTCGGGCGTGTTATACACCTCGATATCGGGATTGAGCTGTGTATTCTCGCCGTAATGGCCGTGCATATCGCGACAGCCCACTTGCGGAATGCCGAAGACAAGACTGTTGTCGAGCAGCGTTTCCCACCATACCGCTGTCATTGTGCCCGCCACCGGTGTACCGATGAGCTTGCCAATGCCCAGCTCTTTGTAAACCCACGGGAAACCATGACCGTTGCTATAGTCGTCTTCACAGATCATGACGCACGACGGTTTCAGCCATTTGTTGTACGGATCGCTCCCTACATACCGGCCGTTGGGCACGAATTGCTGGTATTCTTTCCCGCTGAGCAGCGTACAAAGGTCGTCGTGCAGCCAGCCACCGCCATTGTGTCGCTCGTCGACAATCACCGCTTCGCGTTGTCGATTCTGATCGTTGAGCAGCTCACTGTACACTTCTCGGAAGCTCGGACTATTCATTGCCTTTACATGTACATAGGCCAAGCGTCCTCCAGAGAGGCTATCTACGAGCTGACGGTTGCGTTCCACCCACCGTTTATAGAGCAACTCCTGCTGTTCTCGCAGGCTAATGGGTTTGATTATGACATCGAAGCGTTTCTTTTCTTTTGGGTTGAAGATCGAAACACGAAGTGGTCGGCCTGCCTTTCCATCAAGAAGGTGGTTGTAGTCTTTGCCTTTGAGAATGGGTTCGCCGTCTATCCGCTCGATGATACAGCCGGATGACACGCCGGTGTTTCGTATAGCGAACGGTCCTCGCTTGATTACCTCTTCTATTTTCAGGCCGTCGCCGTCGTAATTGTTATCGAAGAACAGGCCCAGGGCTGCCGTTTGCAGTTTAGCTCCTGAGTAAAAGTAGCGCGCACCGGTGTGAGAAGCATTCAGTTCGCCCAGCATCTCGCTCAGCATATCCTTGAAATCGAAGTTGTTGTTGATGTAAGGCAGAAAGCGTTCGTAGGCTTTTCGATAGTCCTCCCAGTCTACTCCGTGCAGAGTCGGTTCGTAAAACTTATCTTTTACCTGCTGCCAAACGTGATGGAAGAGATACTCCCGTTCGGCGTAAGGCTGGTAATTGAAACGTGCTTCGAACTCGACAGACTTGCTGGAACCCTTTGCCAGGTCGATGTTCTTGATGGCTTGGCGGGTGCAGAGATAGAGATGTTGAAACTTCCGGTCGGCCACGAAACCACCACCGCCCACATCTTTCATCACGATAGCGGTTTTGTTTTCTTTGATTTCGCGCTTCCACAGGTCGTAACCACCCTCGAAAGCGGCCTGATAATATAAGGTATCGCCGCCGGGACTCAAGATAGCGTCACCCAAGTGCGAAGAGTTGACCGTGAGACGAACCACTCTATCGCGACAATTCTCTAAATCGAACTCCAACGGTTTGATCTTTTCCGTCTTCTTTTTATTGGTAGCGGCAGTGTCTTTATCGGTTTCTTTCTCGGTTTTCCCTTTCTTTTTGTCTGTCTCGGAAGCCTTCAGTCGCTCGCATTCTTCCTTATCCATGCGGAAGCGTTCATAGGCATCGAGATCGAAGAACATGATGTACACATCGCGTTCGGCTCCCCAAGAGCCATGACTGCGATAGCCGGCGCGGTCGCTGACGAAGGTCATCGCTTTACCACCGAGCACCCATTGTGCATTGCCATCGCTGTATCCGCTCTGCGTGAGATTGTGAATCTCGCCCTTGCCGTCGGCTTTTACGAGGGCGATGTCAGGACTATTCCAACCGCCCGTACCGATATAAGAACTCAAAAGCCAACGACTGTCGGGGCTCCATCTGAAACCAATGTCGCCATCGGCATACGAATAGACATATTTTCCCTCCATCACCGTGCGCACTTCTCGGCTTTTCAAGTCGAGCACGCGCAGTGTAGAGCGGTCTTCAAAGAAAGCAATCGACTTGCCATCGGGACTGAATTGCGGTTGTTGCGACGTGCGAGTGCTTTTCACCAGTTGTTCTTCCTCCAGTTCGGTGGCATAAACAAAGCCTTGCTCCTCTTTCTTTTTAAGGCGGGTTTGATAGATTTGCCATAGTCCGTTTCGCTCCGAAGCATAGACGATGCTCCGCCCGTCGGGTGCAAAATCGATGTCTCTTTCCTGCTGGGGTGTATTGGTCAGCTGCTTCGTTGTTTTGTAGTCGATCGATGTGACATAGACATCTCCGTGCAGAACGAAGGCGATCTCCTTACCGTCGGGCGAGAGCGCGATCTCCCGGGCACCGCTGGTGAGCGTCTGTCGGTCGAGCACTCGGTCGGTGCGGTCGGTGAGTATCGTCACCTGTAGCTTAGTGGGCTTCGCGCCCTCTCTGACCGTATAGATCTCTCCGTCATAGCCATAACACAGCATACCATCGGTAGAGGCCGTGAGAAAACGCACGGGATGGCTCTGGTGATGGGTGATTTGTACCTTGCCCGAGCCATCGATGCCACGGCGATAGATGTTGAACGTGCCATCCTCCTCGCTCAGATAGTAATATGACTTGCCGTCGGCTGCCCACACGGGTGTGCGATCTTCGCCGTTGAAAGACGTGAGTCGGGTGAATCGGTCGTGGCTTTTCAGCCAAATATCTCTTGCGATGGGCGATCGATGATGCTTTCTAAAGGGGTCTTCATAGCCTTTTTGGTCGTGGTAGAGCAGGTCGCCGCCGGGCCCCACGCTCACGTCCATCATCGGCAGAGCTGAGAACAGACGCGGCCTGCTGCCGTCGATGTCCACCTCGTAGACCTGCGGAAAGACGTTACTGGCAAAGAAAATCGATTGTGCCGTGGGCATCTCTACCGCCGTATAGAGCACCGTGTGTGCGTCTTTGAAAGCCATCGGCATTTCGTCGCCGCTGTGAGTGGTGAGCCGCAGGGGTGTTCCGCCGTCTCGATTCATCACATACACGTCCATGCTTCCTTCGCGGGTAGAGGCGAAAGCCAGTCGTTTGCCGTCGGGACTCCACACGGGATGGGCGTCGTAGGAGGCGTTAGTGGTGAGTTGTCGGGCTGTTCCACCGGTAGAGGGCACGGTGAAGAGGTCGCCTTGATAGGAGAAAGCAATCGTTGTTCCGTCGGGTGAGATGGCGCAATGGCGCATCCACAACGGAGCGTTCTGTGCCTGCACGGATGCCGAAAGGGCCAAGGCAACGAGGGTAAGGAAAGTTTTCATCATTCGAGGTGGTTTTTATGAATTTTTGTTCTCACATTTGCAAAAATACGATTTTTATCCGGATGCTGTTCTTTTTACAAAAGATTTTTATGCCTTTCTCTTGGTTTTCCCGGTTATTTAGACTCATAACCAACCTTATAAGGGTGGGTCTATTTCCCCGTCTGCTTGAGGCTTTTCTTAATTACACTTACACAGACCAATCCTCATGCGGTTGTTTGCACAAAAGAATTTGAAAAGAATCTTAGGCATCGGTAAGTATCTGATTTTCATAAAGTTACAAAACGGATTTCAAAAGCTAAGAAAACGAGATGCAAAAGCTAAGAAAACGCATGACGAAAGCTAAGAAAATGCACGTCAAAAGCTAAGAGAATAAGTAGTAAGGAGAGAAGGAATAAGTAGTAAGGAGGAAAGTAGTAAGGAGTAATTAGAGAAGGAGTCAGGAGTAAGGAGAGAGGTGATCGGTAATAAGGGAAGAACGAGTAAGTTGTAGGGAGGGAAGTAGTAGACAAGTTGCGATGACAAATGTCTCTGTAGGGGTTGATCTGCTGGCATAAAAAACGTTCCCAATAATCTCACACTCGCATAAGAGATCTGCCTCGCTATCCAAACGAAAGGCCGCAAGTTCTAAAGAACTGCGGCCTTTTGCCTAACATTATATGTTATGAAAAATTTGAGAGAATGAGAGACTTCACAGCCTCATGTCGTTTTACTAAACATTTTATAGAGAAAGCATAGAAAAATTTCATTTGATGATGCTGCCGGGAACCGCCTGAAAGACGGCTTTTTGCAGCGTGTCGGCAACGGCCGAATCGCCCATGGCCACGGAGGCTCCTTTTTCCACTTTGTTGTATCCTGCCTGACCGACGGGGGGATTTTGCGGAGTCTCGAACGACTCTTGTGCGGCATTTCCCAGGGTGAGGAAGATGGCTACAACGGCTGCAGCCCTGAACAAAGGCATGAACCGCTGTGTCAGTGTGACGCGTTTGGTTGTTGCTGTGGCGGGCTCTTCTTCTTCAATCATGGAGAGAAGGCGGCGGTCGAAGTCGATGCCCAACATCTTCTGGCTCGTCTCTTGTCTTTGGTAAACAAAGAGAGACTGATAGGGACGCAGAACTTCCGGCACGTCTTTCTGTGCGAAAAACGCGCGCAGGATGCCTTCTTCTTCGAGAGAAGTCTCGCCGTTCCAATAGCGTTCCAAGAGTTGTTCGATGTATTTATAATCCATCATTGTCGAATTGTTTAAACTTTTGTTTAATGGTTTGCCTTGCTCTGAAGATGTTGACTTTCACCTGCTCTTCGGTGATTTGTAGGATGTGGGCAATCTCTTTGTAGGTTTTCCCCTCGAAATCCCTCAGCTGCATGCAGCTTTTTTGCTTCTCGGGCAAGGCGTTGACGAGGTTTTTGATGAAGCGGAGCCTATCGTTTTTCCACATCTCCTCGTAGGGATTGGATGATGGGTCGGGGCTTTCAGCATAGCCGTCTTCCAGCGAATGGCTGCTGCGACTGTGCTTTTTCAAGCTGTCGAGCGAGAGGTTGCGACATACGGTGAGGCTGAAAGCCTCGATGGAGTCGATCTCTTGCCATTTGTCTCGCTTGTTCCAGACCTTTATCAGCGTGTCTTGCACGATGTCTTCGGCATCGTTTGCATTGAGCGTTATGCGGAGGGCGAGCCTGTAGAGCTTGTCCTTGAGGGGCAAAACGTCGTTGCGAAAGCTGATATGATTCATCTCTATCTCTGTTATAAGTGACGATTGGAGGGGTAAATGGTTACATGCATAAATATTTTTTAACCATTAAACGGGAGTAATTGTCCCTTTCCCGATCAGTGGGAAAGGGACTGGAGGAGGACTGTCGTCTTATTCTAAATAGGTGTAACCGTAAAGTCCCGAGCGATAGTTGGAGAGAAATTCTTTGCCTTCTTCGAGCGAAATCTTTCCTTGCTTTACGCTCTTGGTGACCCATATCTCGAGTTGTCGCACCAGTTTTTTGGGGTTATACTGCACGTAGGCCAAAACTTCTTCCACGGTTTCGCCGTCGAAGATCTGGTCGATGTGGTATTGTCCGTCTTTCACCGATACGTGTACGGCGTTGGTATCTCCGAAAAGGTTGTGCATATCGCCAAGAATCTCTTGATAAGCTCCTACGAGAAAGACACCGAGATAGTAGGGTTCGGTTTTCTTCAAAGTATGAACGGGCAGCACATGAGAGATGTGTCGATTGGTGACGAAGTTGGCAATCTTGCCGTCACTGTCGCAGGTGATGTCTTGAAGGGTGGCATTGCGGGTGGGACGTTCATCGAGTCGCTGGATGGGAACGATAGGAAAGAGCTGATCGATGGCCCAACTATCGGGCAGAGATTGGAAGAGAGAGAAGTTGCAAAAATACTTGTCGGCCAGGAGTTTGTCCATGTTACGAAGCTCTTCGGGCACGTGTTTGAGGCCTTTCGATAAGGTGTTGATTTCCCGACACACGCTCCAGTACATGCTTTCTATCTCTGCTCGCGTGCGAAGGTCTACCAGTCCGTGTGCGAAAAGGTCGAGTGCTTCTTCCCGAATCTGCTCGGCATCGTGCCAATCTTCGAGCATCGAACGCGAATTGATGTTATCCCAAATGTCGTAAAGGTCTTTGACGAGTTGGTGTTCGTTGTCGGAGGGTTCGAATTCTTCCTTCATTTCGGGCAGGGTAGCGGTCTCTAAGACGTCGATAACCAAGATGCTGTGGTGTGCGGTGAGCGATCGGCCACTCTCGGTGATGATATTCGGATGGCCGATGCCGTTCTTATTGGCTGCGTCGACAAAGGTATAAATACAGTCGTTGACGTATTCTTGAATGGAATAGTTGACCGAACTCTCGCTGCTGGGCGAGCGTGTACCGTCGTAATCCACACCCAATCCGCCACCACAGTCTACAAAATCGACGTCGTACCCCATCTTATGAAGCTGCACATAGAACTGGGAGGCCTCGCGAAGGGCTGTCTGGATGCGGCGTATCTTCGTGATTTGCGACCCGATGTGGAAGTGGATGAGCTTGAGACTGTCGTGCAATCCTTTCTGATCGAGCAACTCCAGGGCCTGCAAAAGTTCGCTGCTGGTGAGCCCGAATTTGCTGGCATCGCCACCGCTTTCTTCCCATTTGCCCGACCCGGAAGAAGCTAATTTGATGCGAATGCCGAGGTTGGGACGCACGTTCAGTTTTTTGGCGGCACGCGCAATGAGGTCGAGTTCGTTGAGTTTCTCTACCACGATGAAGATGCGTTTGCCCATTTTTTGTGCCAAAAGAGCCAGTTCGATGTAACTTTGGTCTTTGTATCCATTGCAGATAATGAGCGAATCGCTTTGGCATTGCACGGCAATGACGGCGTGAAGTTCGGGCTTCGACCCGGCCTCTAATCCTAAATTGAATTTCCGACCGTGAGAAATGATCTCTTCGACAACGGGCTGCATCTGGTTCACCTTGATGGGATAGATGACGAAGTTCTCGCCTTTGTAATCATATTCTTTCGCTGCCTGGCGGAAACAACTGGCTGTTTTCTCGATACGACTGTCGAGAATATCGGGGAAACGCAGAAGTACCGGCGGCGTTACGTCGCGAAGTGCCAGCTCGTCCATCACATCGCGCAGATCGATTTCTACGTTATCCTTGCATGGTGAAACGTAAACGTCGCCCCGTTCGTTGATTCCGAAAAACGAAGTTCCCCATCCATTGATGTTATACAGTTCCTTCGAGTCGTCAATAGTCCATTTCTTCATTTCTTCTTCTGTGGGTGTTTTATACTTCTTTTATTGGTGATTGCTGTTTTTTTTGATCGTTATTCCCCGTTTTTGGGTGGGCGAAGGAGGTTCCTCCAACCATTGTTGCCCAGCTACAACGGGCTTATACGCCGAGCAGTTGGCGGGCTTTGGCTACTGAAATCTTGATTTTCTCGTAGTTATCCATCAAACTGACGTCGAGTAAATATTGGGCTTTGAGATAGAAAGGCTCACGATTCAACAACTGTTCTTTGATAAAGGAGAGCATTTCTTCTTGCGTTTTGTCGAGCAGAAGCGGCCTTACGATTCTGCCCATCTTGAGATGATTGTACAAAACTTCGGGTTCTGCTTTCAGATAAAGCGTCTTGCCTTGAGCGTTGAGATAGTCCATATTGTCGAAAAAGCAAGGGGTCCCGCCACCACAACTGATGAGTACGTCTTCAAACTCGGCCACTTCGTGTAGCATATTGTGCTCGATGGTTCGAAACCCCTCTTCTCCTCGCTCTCGAAAGAGCTGAGCTACGGTTCGATGCATTCGGCTTTCGATATACCAATCCAGGTCGTAGAAACGCATTTTCAGTTCGGAAGCCAGGGCTTTTCCCACCGTTGTCTTGCCCGAACCCATGTAACCTACGAGGATAATCCGCTCAGCCATCTACTTTTTGCTCTTTGCCGGGGCTGCATTCACTATTTCCATGCACTGCTCATAGGTGAGTTCGGAAGCCTTGTCGTGCAGGTTTTTGGGGAGGCGAAAGTTCTTTCCGTCGTACACAAGATAAGGTCCGTAACGTCCATTGAGCACTTCCAGCTTGCCATCTTCGGCAAATGTCTTGAGATGTTTTTGCTTTTCCTGTATTCGTTTCAGTTCGATCAGTGCAACAGAGGTCTCCAATGTCACTGTCATAGGATCTTCTGTCTTGGGCAAAGAGGTGTATTTTTTATTGTGAAGGATGTAAGGCCCGAAGCGTCCGGCACCGATTACGACTGGCTTTCCTTCGAATTCGCCCACCGTGCGCGGCAGTTTGAACAGTTCTAAGGCCTCTTCTAAGGTGATAGTCTCGATGCTCATGCCGGTGGGAATCTGCGAAAAGCGAGGCTTATCGTTATCGTCTGCCGTGCCAATCTGCACCACCGGACCGAAGCGACCTATCTTTACGAAGACGGGTTTGTTTGTTTTCGGGTCGACGCCGAGCTGTCTTTCGCCGGCCTTATGCTCCGAACGGGCATTCATCACGTCTTCTACCGTAGGCTCGAACGAGGTATAAAACTCTTTCATCATCTGTGTCCACTGCTCTTTTCCCTCGGCAATGCGGTCAAACTCTTCCTCTACATGAGCTGTGAAATGATAGTCCATGATGGTAGGAAAGTTATCCATCAGAAAGTCGTTCACTACCATTCCGATGTCGGTAGGTAGCAGTTTGCCTTTCTCGCTACCCACCATTTCACGTCGGTTTTTGGCAGTTATCTTGATGCCTTTGAGCGTATCGACGGTGTAAAGTCGTTCTTCGCCCTTGCGATCACCCTTCTGTACGTATTCTCTTTGTTGGATTGTGCTGATGGTCGGAGCGTAGGTGGAGGGGCGTCCGATGCCCAATTCTTCGAGCTTATGCACCAAACTGGCTTCCGTATAACGAGCCGGGCCTTGACTGAATCGTTCTGTCGAGGTGACTTCACGCCGTTCGAGCGTGTCTCCTTGCTGCATAACAGGCAGCGTAGGCGAGGGTGTTGAGCTGCTGTTTTCTTCGTCGGTAGACTCGCGATACACCTTTAGAAAACCATCGAAGACCACCACTTCGCCCGTTGCCACAAATTTTTCGTCGGCTCCGGTCATATCAATGGTCACCGTGGTTTTCTCTATTTGCGCGTCAGCCATTTGTGAAGCGACCGTTCGTTTCCAAATCAATTCATAGAGACGTTTCTCCTGTTGCGTGCCATCAATTTGCTGTTGGTTCATGTAAGTGGGCCGAATCGCCTCATGAGCTTCCTGCGCTCCTTTGGCATTCGTATGATAGTTACGCGGCCTACTGTAAGCTTCCCCCCACAGTTGTGTTACCTCTTCTTTCGCGGCATTGATGCAAAGGCCCGACAGATTGACGCTATCGGTACGCATATAGGTGATTCGTCCGCTCTCATAGAGCCGTTGTGCCACCATCATTGTTTGCGAAACGGTGAACCCCAGCTTGCGAGCTGCCTCCTGTTGCAACGTCGATGTGGTGAAAGGAGGTGCGGGAGTGCGTTTCAGTGGCTTCTTAGCGATGGTCGAAACGGTGAACTTTCCGTTCTTGCATTTTTCGAGAAAGGCCAGTGCTTCATCGTGTGTTTTGAAGCGAGTATCCAGCTCTGCGTCTACTTCTGTAGCCGAACCGTCGGGCCCTATCGCTGCAAAGATGGCGTTGATGCGGTAATATGGCTCGGTGTGAAAGGCATGAATCTCGCGCTCTCGCTCAACGATGAGCCGCACGGCAACGCTTTGTACGCGACCGGCAGACAAGGCCGGCTTCACCTTTCTCCACAAAACGGGCGAGAGTTTAAAGCCCACCAGTCGGTCGAGCACTCGCCGAGCCTGCTGCGCATTCACCAGATTCATGTCAAGATGTCGAGGTGTTTCGATAGCTTTTAGGATGGCCGGCTTCGTGATTTCATGAAAAACGATGCGGCGGGTTTTAGCCTCATCCAGTCCGAGAACCTCGCAAAGGTGCCACGAAATAGCTTCTCCCTCGCGGTCTTCATCGGATGCGAGCCACACATTACCCGTTTCTTTGGCCGCCTTTTTCAGTTCGCTCACCAGTTTTTTCTTCTCATCGGGAATCTCATAATCGGGCTGAAGCGTATCAATATCGATGCTCAGTTCTTTCTTTTTCAGGTCGCGGATGTGGCCATAGCTGGACATCACCTTGAAATCTTTACCCAAAAACTTCTCTATTGTCTTTGCCTTTGCGGGGCTCTCTACGATCACTAAATTTTCTTGCATACGCCTATCGTACTTTTATTTGCGGCGCAAAAATAAGTAAATCTTTCGCTTATACATTATTATATAGGGCTATTTTTTGGTTTTTTAGCAAGTCGATCCTTCAGCAAACGGGAGAATAGCCTTCCTGACGGCCCTCTCTTTCGTCTCTTATCACTTAGAAGAGAGAGAAAAACGGCTTTCCTCTCTTTTCTTCGTACCTTTGTGCCGATTATCAAATGGCAAAAAGAAATGGAATGGATAAACGCCCTTTTCACCGTTCACTCGGCTTTTCAGACGGTGGTAGTGTTATCGTTGATATGTTTTGTGGGATTGATATTGGGAAAGATTCACGTCAGAGGCATCTCTCTTGGCGTGGCTTTTGTTTTTTTTATCGGTATCATTGCCGGGCACTGGGGACTGGATATCGACCCTAAGGTGTTGGATTATGCCGAAACTTTCGGATTGGTTCTCTTCGTCTACACCCTGGGATTGCACGTAGGGCCCAACTTCTTCGGGTCGTTTCGACAAGAGGGCATCTCGCTCAATCTATGGGCTTTAGCCGTGATTCTTGTGGGAACATTGCTGGCTCTTTTGCTTTCGCAGCTCACCGACACGCCGATACAAGCGATGGTAGGCATTCTTTGCGGGGCAGTTACCAACACCCCGGCACTGGGAGCAGCGCAACAAGCCTTGGAAAACTTCGGTCTTTCCACCCGAAGTGCGGCCTTAGGCTGTGCCGTAGCCTACCCTTTAGGCGTGGTGGGAGTGATCTTTGCGATGATTCTTCTGAGAAAATTCTTTGTCAAACCGGCCGACCTCGTGCCCCGTTCGCCCGGAGATGAAGACCATACTTTCGTGGCACAATACGAGGTAGTGAACCAAGCGATAGGCGGAAAGACCATTGCCGAGATTTCGCAGATGGCCCATATCCGGTTCATCATCTCAAGAATATGGCGCGGGAGCCAGGTGATTGTACCGCTTTCATCCACCCAATTGCAGGTGGGAGACAACGTTCTGGTGGTGACAACCGATGATGAGGTGGCCGGGATGGAGCTGCTTTTGGGCCGAAAGGTGGACACCGACTGGAACAAAGCTCACATCGACTGGAACCATATCGACTCGAAGGTAGAGTCGAAAGTGGTCGTGATCACCCGCCCAATGCTCAACGGCAAGAAGCTTGGCAGTCTACAACTGCGCAACACCTATGGCGTGAACGTGAGTAGGGTGACGCGTGGCGACACAAAACTGTTGGGCACCAACGACCTCCGCCTGCAATACGGCGACCGGATGACGGTGGTCGGCAAGCACGAAGCTCTGGAAAATGTAGAACAGTATTTGGGAAACGCTGTTCGCACACTGAACGAACCCAATCTCGGTGCGCTCTTCCTGGGCATGCTTCTCGGACTGGCCATCGGCACCATTCCCATCCAACTGCCGGGCATGTCTGCCCCAGTGCGTATGGGTTTGGCCGGTGGGCCCATCGTGATGGGGATTCTTGTGGGGTCGATTGGTCCGCGTTTCCGACTCATTTCCTATACCACCCGCAGTGCCTCGCTGATGTTGCGGCAGTTGGGATTATCCCTTTACCTGGCTTGTTTGGGCTTAGATGCCGGCAAAGACTTCTTTGAAACGGTAATTCGTCCCGAGGGTTTGCTTTGGGTGGCACTGGGTTTCGTCCTCACCATCGTGCCCGTTCTCCTCGTGGGTTATGTGGCATTGCGCACCAAACGGCTCGATTTCGGTTCGATCTGTGGCATTCTTTGCGGCGCGATGGCCAACCCTATGGCCCTCACTTACGCCAACGAGACCCTCGAGGGCGACTCTTCTTCCGTGACTTATGCCACGGTCTACCCGCTGGGCATGTTCCTTCGCGTCATCATCGTACAGATGATGGTGATGCTGTTTTGTGCCGGATGAAGGGAGAACGCTTCCTTCATCCTTTAAAAATCTGCTTCTATTCTAAAAGAAATACCTTCCGACGGTATCTCGATGGCTTCGGCATGAAGATACAGTCGGTCTGCTTTTCGCCCGTAAAGCGCATCGCCGAGGATGGGCATGTTCAAGCCCTCGGCATGCGCACAATGAACGCGCAACTGATGGGTGCGCCCGGTTTGCGGGTAGAGGGCCACAAGGCTATGCCCCGACACCTGCCCTAACACTTCGTAATCCGTCACAGCCGACTTCCCCTTTTCTCGGTCGACGCGCTGCCGAGGACGGTCTAAATAGTCGGGAGAGAGCGGAAGCGAGATGCGTCCACCTTGTTTTTCTGCCGGCAGAAGGCCCTCCAGCAATGCCACATACCTCTTTTTCACCGCACGATTTTTAAAGGCCGACTGCAAGTTCTTATGCTTTTCCTTGGTTTTGGCTATGAGCATCAACCCCGAAGTGTCCATATCCAATCGGTGAACAACGAGCGGCGAGGCCGCATCGGGATAGCGGGCGCGCATCAGACTGTAGACCGACGCCGCGCCACTCTTGCCCGGAACGCTCAGCATCCCGGCGGGTTTGCATACCACGGTCAGGTTCTTGTCCTCGTAAACCACCTTCAGTTGGCCGCCGACGTGACCCTCCGGCGTGGCCGGATCTACCTCGATGCCCTGCAACATAAAGCGAAGCGTAGGCCCGCATTTGCCCTGACAGGCAGGATAGAAACAACCTTCGCGTCGCACTTCGCCCATGACCGTCTGTCCCATCCAGAACTCTGCCATGCACACCGGCCGGAGATGGTGCGCGAAAGCATACTGCAACAGTTTCGGCGCGCAGCATTCGCCCGTTCCGGCAGGTGGCAGTTGGCCCGTCTCACGGGCAAAAATATCGAGCAGCGAACACCTTTCGCCCCGTCCGTTTCGCATCTCGAAGCGAGCGAACAACCACCGTTGCAGCTCGTCCGATTGTCTTTTTCGTTCCTCTTTCAGCCTTGCCAACGCCCTGTCGAAGCGTTCAACGCCTTGCAAAAGAACGTCTCGCTCAGCCCGAAATCGCTTCTTCATGCGGTGCAGCTCGGCCTTCATCCACTGGCTTTCAGCCTGCATCGCCTCCTGTTGCAGGGCGTCTGCCCCCGCCTTTCGCAAGGCATCGCGCCGTGCTTTCGCCCTTTTCATCTCCTCTTTGTAAGCCTCTATCTGGCACACAGCCCGTTTTTCCTGTTCGTCGAGCCTATTTTTCAGTTGTTGTCGTTCCTCGTCGGTCTCCAATCGCTCCACTTCAGCGTTGAGAAGAGAAATTTTCTGCTCGTGTGTTTTGAAGTATCCACCAGGCAGAAGATAGTCAAACACGGCCGGAACAAAACCTTCCCAGTTGCTCCGGCCAAGAATCTGCCCCGAGTAGGCCGCGAGATAGCCCAACGACGACCCCTGCCCGGACAACCGTTCCACCACCAACACCCCGAACATCTTTCCCTGTTTTACCTCTGCCTGCCACTCTTTGCGCGCCGACACAGCAGCCTTCACCTCCTCGGTCGCCAGCAAACAAAGCGGGTGAGGCTCGTAGAAGAAAGGATTGTTCAGCCTCGAAGGCTTCGGAATATCAGTGTTGAGGGGATGAAAAATCATTATCATAGAAAATGAATACAGACCGTTGCGACCACAAAGTTAAGAAGTTTTTCCCTTACTCCTTCTCTCTTTTCCACTTCCTCCTCCCCTCTTTACACCTTCCTCGTTCTTCCCTTACTACCGATCACCTCTCTCTTTACTCCTGACTCCTTCTCTAATTACTCCTTATTACTTTCCTCCTTACTACTTACTACTTCTCTCCTTACTCCTTATTCTCTTAGCTTTTGACGTGCATTCTCTTAGCTTTCGTCATGCGTTTTCTTAGCTTTTGCATCTCGTTTTCTTAGCTTTTGAAATCCGCTTTATAACTTCATGAAAATCAAACACTTACCGATACCTAAGATTCTTCTCAAATTCTTTTGCGCAAACAGCCCCCATGAGGTTGTTAGTGAGCACGAATCCACCTATTATTTCTCCTTATACAAGTAGAACGCATCCACATAGACGGTTGTTGATCATCCTGAGCTGGCGTACTCCCTACTTCTTCTCTCCTTCCTACTCCCCTCCTTACGACCTCCTACTCCCCCTCCTTCGCCCAACAGAAACTGAGTTTTCGAGAAATGAGAAAAGAAGAAAAAAGTCCAAATATTTTGTGAATATACAGAAATGTTCGTACCTTTGCAGCGTTCAGTGGAATGAGGAACTCCGGCGAGAGTTCCTCATTTTCATTATAATTCATTATATATGATAGATAAAAACGTCGTTAAAGGAATCGTAGAAGAATGGCTCGCCAACAAGGAATACTTCCTTGTAGACGTCGAAGTGGGCGCAGATGCACGCATCGTCGTCGAGATAGACCATGCCGATGGCGTATGGATTGAAGACTGCGTAGAGCTGAGTCGTTATATCGAAGAACGTCTCAACAGAGACGAAGAAGACTATGAACTCGAGGTAGGTTCAGCCGGTTTGGGACAGCCTTTTAAGGTTCCGCAACAGTATGTCAACTTCATCGGGAAAGAAATAGAGGTTCTCGACAAAGGAGGAAAGAAACATCGGGGACTGCTGAAGGCCGTCGATGGCGACCAATTCACCGTGGCCATCCCCGAAAAAGTGAAGATCGAAGGCAAGAAACGCCCCGTGATACAGGAGGTAGAGCACACTTTCGGGATGAACGACGTGAAGTATGCCAAATACTTAATTCAGTTTTAATCCCTCGCCCAACGGCCATAGGCTCGACCTACAGGGCCGGGCTAACAACAATCAGACACAAAAATGAAGAACCGAAAAGCCGACAAGAGATGGAGAAGAACCTTCATCGGTTCGCTCCGCCAGGCCTCCCGGTTCGCTAAACAATAAGACAAAACGCTATGGTAGCAAGAAAAAAGGATGAGAATATCTTGAGCATGGTCGACACGTTCAAAGAGTTCAAAGACACGAAAAACATCGACCGCACGACGTTGGTGAGCGTATTGGAGGAGAGTTTCCGCAATGTGCTGGCCAAAATCTTCGGTAGTGACGAAAATTTCGATGTGATTGTCAACCCGGATAAGGGCGACTTCGAAATCTATCGCAATCGTGTGGTGGTGGCAGACGGCGAAGTGGAAGACGAAAACAAACAAATCTCGCTGTCGGATGCCCGGAAGATAGAACCCGATTACGAAGTAGACGAAGACGTTTCCGAACGGGTAGACTTCGCCAAGTTCGGTCGTCGCGCCATCCTCACCCTGCGTCAGACGCTGGCCTCTAAAGTACTGGAGCTGGAACACGACTCCTTATATAATAAGTATAAAGACCGCGTGGGCCAAGTCATCTCCGGCGAGGTGTATCAGGTGTGGAAACGCGAAGCGTTGATCATCGACGACGAGAACAACGAGCTCATTCTGCCCAAGACAGAACAGATTCCTGCCGATCAATATCGCAAAGGCGAAACCGTGCGCGCTGTCATCCTGCGTGTGGATAATGAGAACAATAACCCGAAAATCATTCTCAGCCGCACCAGTCCCATGTTCCTCGAAAGACTCTTAGAGGCAGAAGTGCCCGAGATCAACGACGGTCTGATTTCCATTAAGAAGATAGCACGCATGCCGGGAGAACGTGCCAAGATTGCTGTAGAGAGCTATGACGACCGAATCGACCCCGTAGGAGCCTGCGTTGGTGTTCGGGGTAGCCGTGTACACGGCATCGTTCGCGAACTGTGCAACGAAAATATCGATGTCATCAACTATACGGCCAATATCAAACTCTTTATCCAACGCGCACTGAGTCCGGCCAAAGTGAGCAGCATCAACATCGACGAGGAAACCAAAAAAGCAGAGGTATTCCTCCATCCTGAGGAAGTTTCACTGGCCATCGGTCGGGGCGGACTCAACATTAAGTTGGCTTCCATGCTGACAGAATATACCATCGATGTGTTCAGAGAAGTGGGCGAGGACGAAGCCGACGAAGATATCTACCTCGATGAGTTCTCCGATGAAATCGACCAATGGGTGATCGACGCCATCAAGAGCATCGGGCTCGATACGGCAAAGGCTGTGATCAACGCTCCGCGAGAGATGCTCGTAGAGAAGGCCGACTTGGAAGAAGAAACCGTTGACAACCTTCTGAGAGTTCTGAAGGCTGAGTTCGAATAGAAAATAGCTTACCCTACAGCCCGCAAAAAAGAAGCCGTCAACCCATCAATTCAAAAACAATCACACAGAATGAGCATCAGATTAAATAAAGCCATACGCGAGTTGAACATCGGACTCCAAACGGCAGTGGAGTTCCTTGAGAAGAAGAGCGAACTGGGAGAAGTCAAAGCAGAACCCAGCTTCAAACTGAGCGACGAACAATATGCTGCCTTGGCAAAAGCCTTTCAGCAGGATAAGGAAGTGCGCACACAAGCCGAAAAGCTCTTCCAAAAGAAACCCAAGGAGAAAAAACGTACCCCAGAAACGACCGATCACAGGGCCGAGAGCGTGCTGAACGAAAATAAACAGCAATACAAACCTTTGGGAAAAATCGACTTGGACAGCCTCAACGGTAAACCGTCGGCGAAGAAGTCTGATGCAAAGGAAGTTCTCAAGAAAGAAGAAACAACGCCTGCTGCCGTGAGCGTTACCCCTTCTGAAACGGCAAAAACAACGTCTCCCGTTGCCGAAACGACTCCTTCTCAAGAACAGGAAACGAAAAAGCAGGCCGAAGAAGTAAAGACTGAACCGGTAAAAGCGGAGCAAACGGTTGCAAAGACAGAAGAAACTGTCGTAGAAAAGCTTGAAACGGTAGAGTCAAAAATCCCCGAAGAGTCTGTCAAGACAGAGACTCCTGCGACAGAAGAGCCTCCAACAGCGACTGCAGAACCAACGAAAGAATCGGCACCGACAACTTCCGGTCCTGAAATCTTCACCCTGAAGAGCGAGCAAAAGGCAGCTCCGAAGGTGAATGTGCTGGGCAAGATAGATCTCTCTGCTCTCAATCAGAATACACGTCCTAAGAAAAAGACGAAAGAAGAAAAACGAAAGGAACGCGAAGACAAGAACCAACAGGGCGGCGAACGCAAGAAACGGGCGCGTATCAATAAGGAACGGGTAGACATTAACGCTGCGGCCAATCAGCCAAGTGCCAACAACAACCGTAACAAAAACAACAATGCCGGCGGAGGAAACAATGCCAATGGCGGCCGTAATGCGTCGAAGAAAAACAAAAAAAACAACCGAAACCAGCGGCCTCTCGAAGTAAACGAGGAAGATGTGGCACGTCAGGTAAAGGAAACGCTGGCCCGTCTCACCAGCAAAAACCAAAATAAGAAAGGCGCCAAGTATCGTAAGGAGAAACGAGATGCCGCTTTGGAGCGTCTCAACGAAGAGCGCGCAGAGGAGAGAGCAGAGAGCAAGACGCTCAAACTCACGGAGTTCGTTACCGTAAGCGAGCTTGCCACGATGATGAACGTATCGGTTAACCAAGTGATTGGCACGTTGATGAGTGTTGGTATCATGGTTTCCATCAACCAACGCTTAGATGCTGAGACCATTAACCTCGTTGCCGAGGAGTTTGGATTTAAGACCGAGTATGTGAGTGCAGAGGTTTCGGAAGCCGTTACAGAAGAAGCAGACGACGAAGCCGACCTCATTCCTCGCTCACCTATCGTTACTGTGATGGGACATGTTGACCATGGAAAGACCTCTTTGCTCGATTATATCCGCAATACCAACGTCATTGCCGGAGAGGCGGGCGGCATTACGCAGCACATCGGAGCCTATAACGTGCAGTTGGAAGACGGCCGAAAGATCACATTTCTCGATACACCGGGTCACGAAGCCTTTACAGCCATGCGTGCCCGAGGAGCTCAGGTGACCGATATTGCCATCATTATTATTGCAGCAGATGACAGTGTGATGCCCACAACCAAAGAGGCCATCGCTCATGCCCAAGCGGCCAACGTGCCAATGGTGTTTGCTATCAACAAGATTGATAAGCCCGGAGCGAACCCCGACAAGATACGGGAAGACCTTTCGCAAATGAATCTACTCGTAGAAGAGTGGGGTGGCAAGTACCAATGCCAGGAAATCAGTGCCAAGAAGGGACTGGGCGTGAACGAACTGTTGGAGAAAGTGTTGCTCGAAGCCGAGATGTTGGATCTCAAAGCCAATCCCAACCGCCGGGCAACGGGAAGTATCATCGAGAGTTCGCTTGACAAAGGGCGCGGATATGTCTCTACACTACTGGTGAGCAACGGCACCTTGCATGTCGGCGACAATGTGATTGCCGGCACAAGTTGGGGTCGTATCAAAGCGATGTTCAACGAACGTAACCAACGCATTGAAGCAGCACGACCTGCAGAGCCTGCTATCATCTTGGGATTGAATGGTGCGCCCACTGCCGGAGACACCTTCCACGTGCTCGAAACCGAACAAGAGGCGCGCGATATTGCCAACAAACGTCTGCAATTGCAGCGTGAACAGGGCCTGAGAACCCAGAAACGACTCACGCTCAGCGACATTTCGCACCGCATTGCGTTGGGTTCGTTCAAGGAACTCAACATTATCGTCAAGGGAGATACCGACGGTTCTATCGAAGCCCTTAGCGATTCGTTCCTCAAACTCTCTACCGAGAAGATCAAGGTCAACGTCATTCACAAGGCGGTGGGTCAGATTTCGGAGAACGATGTCACGCTGGCCGATGCTTCGGATGCCCTGATTGTGGGCTTCCAGGTTCGTCCGTCGGCAGCAGCTCGTAAGTTAGCCGACCAGGAAGGCGTGGAAATCAACACCTATTCGGTGATCTACGATGCCATCGACGACGTACATTTGGCTATGGAAGGCATGCTCGACAAGGTGAAGAAAGAGGTTGTTACCGGACAGGTTGAAGTGCGCGAAGTCTTCAAAATCTCGAAAATCGGAACCGTGGCAGGTGCAATTGTCACCGAAGGAAAGGTGCACCGGACAGACAAAGCCCGGCTTGTTCGCGACGGAATTGTGGTTCACACCGGCGACATCAACGCCCTGAAGCGATACAAAGACGACGTGAAAGAAGTGCCCACGGGTTTCGAATGCGGTATCAGCTTAGTCAACTTCAACGACATTCAGATAGGCGACATCATCGAGACCTTCACCGTTATCGAGGTGGAACAGAAGCTGTAGACCGGCATCTGTCGAGTTCGCGAGTGGCAGAACATTCAATTCTCAGTAACATTTGTTACCGCCTTGTTGCGGGGTATGATGTTTGCTGTACAGAGATATAGGGACATCCGGAGGGGTGTCCCTATCATTGCTAAATACAAACACGTGTATGGAAGAAGTAAAAAACGAAAAAAACGCGTATGTGCGGAGTGTGGCCGAGCAGAAATATGAGTTCGGTTTCACCACCGATGTACATACCGATATTATAGAAAAGGGTTTGAATGAAGAGGTGGTGCGTCTGATTTCGAGTAAGAAAAACGAGCCGCAGTGGCTGTTAGACTTCCGTTTACAGGCTTTCAATTACTGGAAAACGCTCACGCAACCCTCCTGGGCGCATGTCGATCTGCCGGCCATCGACTATCAAGACATCTCTTATTATGCCGACCCGATGGCCAAAAAGCCCGCCAACAAAGAGCTCGACCCCGAATTAGAGAAAACTTTCGACAAGTTAGGTATCCCTCTTGAAGAGCGTTTGGTTCTGGGTGGCGTGGCTGTAGATGCCATTATGGACTCCGTCTCCGTCAAAACCACCTTTAAAGAAAAGCTTGCCGAGAAAGGCGTTATCTTCTCATCGATAGGCGAAGCCGTGCAAGAGCATCCCGACTTGGTGAGAGAATATCTGGGCAGCGTGGTGCCTTATCGCGACAATTTCTTTGCGGCACTCAACAGTGCTGTCTTCTCCGACGGTTCGTTCGTCTACATTCCGAAGGGCGTGCGTTGTCCGATGGAGTTGAGTTCCTACTTCCGCATCAACGCAAGAAACACCGGACAGTTTGAAAGAACCCTCATCATAGCTGAAGACGAAGCCTATGTGAGCTACCTGGAAGGTTGCACCGCGCCCATGAGAGACGAGAATCAGCTGCACGCCGCTATCGTAGAAATCATCGTGAAGGACCATGCCGAGGTGAAATATTCCACCGTTCAGAACTGGTATCCGGGCGATGAGACGGGCAAGGGCGGCGTTTTCAACCTCGTCACCAAGCGTGGCGACCTGCGCGGAGTCCATTCCAAGCTCTCGTGGACCCAGGTTGAGACCGGCAGTGCCATCACCTGGAAATACCCTTCCTGCATTCTTCGCGGCGATTACTCGCAAGCAGAGTTCTATTCCGTGGCCGTAACCAACAACTACCAGCAAGCCGACACCGGCACGAAGATGATACACATGGGCAAGAACACCAAGAGCACCATCATCTCTAAGGGCATCAGTGCGGGGCACAGTCAGAACTCCTACCGCGGCTTAGTGCGTGCAACAGCCAACGCCGACAACGCTCGCAACTACAGTTCTTGCGACAGTTTGCTACTGGGCGACAAGTGTGGAGCGCACACTTTCCCCTATATGGACATCCATAACGACACAGCCATCATCGAACACGAGGCCACAACGAGCAAAATCAGCGAGGCACAGCTCTTCTATTGCAACCAACGCGGCATCCCCACAGAACAAGCCGTGGGCCTGATTGTGAACGGATATGCCAAGGAAGTGCTCAACAAGCTGCCCATGGAGTTTGCCGTCGAGGCGCAGAAGCTGCTCAGCGTCTCGCTCGAAGGCACCGTGGGATAGAGAATAAGAACCCACCTCAACCTCCATTTTCAAAACAGAACCCACCCACCGGCAGGTCCACTGCCCCTCACCCTTTCTGCCTATGTTGGACAAAAGCTAAGCTTTCAGCCCTCAAAAGCTAAGAAAACGACGGGCAAAAGCTAAGAAAATAAAGATCAAAAGCTAAGCTTTGGCAACCTGCTTTGCAACCTGCTGGGAGTCAGGATGTTAGAAGAGGACACGGAGATATTGATTTTTTAATACAGATAGATATGTTAGAAGTAAGAAATTTGCACGCCAACATCGGCGAAAAAGAAATATTAAAAGGCATCGACCTCACCGTGAAGGATGGTGAGACGCATGCCATCATGGGCCCCAACGGCTCGGGAAAGAGCACGCTTTCGGCCGTTCTCGTAGGCAATCCGCTCTTCGAGGTCACCGCAGGAACAGCCGTTTTCAATGGCAAAAACCTGCTTGAGATGGCTCCCGAAGACAGAGCCAACGAGGGCATCTTCCTCTCTTTTCAATATCCGGTGGAGATTCCCGGCGTGTCGATGACCAACTTTATGCGCGCCGCCATCAACGAAAAACGCAAGTATCAGGGACTGGAACCGATGTCGGCGGCCGACTTTATCAAACTGATGAAGGAGAAACGGCAAATCGTCGAACTCGATGCCAAACTCTCGCAACGCTCCGTCAACGAGGGATTCAGCGGCGGAGAGAAGAAGCGAAACGAAATTTTCCAGATGGCGATGCTCGAACCGCAGCTCTCCATTCTCGACGAAACCGACTCGGGACTCGATGTAGACGCCCTGCGCATTGTGGCCGAGGGCGTGAACAAACTCAAACGTCCCGACAAGAGTACGATTGTGATTACGCACTACGATCGCCTGCTCGACATCCTCCAACCCGACGTCATCCACGTGCTTTACAAAGGGCGGATTGTGAAAACAGCCGGGCCCGAACTGGCAAAAGAGATCGAGGCGCGGGGATACGACTGGATTAAAGAAGAGATTGGCGAGAAATAAGCAGAGAAGACATGAGCAGTGAAAAGCAATATATAGACCTTTACGAGCGCAACAGAGAGGCTATCTTCAGTCATTCTACAGAGGTGATGAATGCCGTTCGCGACCGCTCGCTCGAGGATTTCCGCCACTTGGGATTCCCTTCCCGTAAGTGCGAGAGATACAAATACACGGACATCGACAAGCTTTTTCAGCCCGATTACGGACTGAACATCAATCGCCTACCCATCCCGATGAATGCCAACGAGGTATTCTGTTGCGACGTTCCCAACCTCAGCACCGCCAACTACATCATGGTGAACGATGCTTTCGACACGCGACATCTGCCCAAACACAAACTCCCCGAGGGCGTTTGGGTGGGCTCTTTGCACAAGGCAGCAAGTGAAAAGCCCGAGCTCGTCGGTCGATATTACGCCCGTATCGCCGCCACAGACGGCGATGCCGTGACCGCTTTCAACACGATGCTGGCACAAGATGGGCTCTTCGTCTATGTGCCCAAAGGTGTGAAGGTGGACAAGACCATACAGGTGATCAACCTTCTGCGGGCCGATGTCGACCTGATGGTGAACCGTCGCGTGCTCATCGTGGTCGAACCGCAGGCTGAAGTGCAGTTTCTCTTCTGCGATCACACCTTAGACGACCGTCACTTCCTGACCACACAAGTCATTGAAGCCTATGTAGGAGACAACGCTCGCTTGGATCTCTACTGCATGGAAGAGACCCACGAAAAGAATGTTCGCCTGAGCAACGTCTACATCGAGCAAGAGGCCGGCAGCAGGGTCAACCATAATGTCATCACATTGCACAACGGCATCACCCGCAACAACACGTTCCAGGTGTTCCGCGGAGAAGGTGCCGAGTGTCGTTTGTCGGGTTGTGTCATCGCCGATAAGAAGCAGCACGTGGACAATCACACCGTCATCGACCACGCTGTGCCCAACTGTCAGAGCCATGAACTCTATAAATACGTGCTCGACGATGAGGCTGTGGGTGCATTCGCTGGGCTTGTGCTCGTCAGAAAGGATGCGCAGCACACCGATTCGCAGATGCGCAACCAGAATATTTGTGCCACCAAGCAGGCCCGTATGTATACACAGCCGATGCTGGAAATCTATGCCGACGATGTGAAATGTGCCCACGGGTCTACCGTAGGACAACTCAACGATGCTGCTTTGTTCTATATGCGACAGCGAGGCATCAGCCAAAAGGAAGCCAAGCTGCTGCTTGAGTTTGCCTTTATCAACGAAGTGATCGACCAAATGAACCTGGCTCCGCTGCGAGACAGGCTCCATCATCTCGTGGAAAAACGCTTTCGGGGCGAGTTCGACAAGTGTGAGGGCTGCAAACATCAACTCAACCAACACCCATCCGATGTATAACCTCTCTTTCATACGGGCCGATTTCCCCATTCTCTCTCGCCAAGTGTACGGCCGACCCTTGGTCTATCTCGATAATGGAGCCACTACGCAGAAGCCGCTTTGCGTTCTCGACGCGATGAGAGACGAGTATCTCAACGTCAATGCCAATGTGCACCGCGGCGTGCACTATCTTTCTCAACAGGCAACCGACCTACATGAGGCCGCCAGAGAGACCGTTCGGGCTTTCATCAACGCCCGTTCCACAAACGAAATCGTCTTTACCCGCGGCACCACCGAGGGCATCAACCTCATTGCATCCTCGTTTTGCGAGGCCTTGATGCAGCCCGGCGACGAGGTGATCGTCTCGGAAATGGAACACCATAGCAACATTGTGCCGTGGCAGTTGCAAGCCGCACGCCGCGGAATCGCCCTGAAAGTGATTCCCATCAACGACCGCGGAGAATTGCTTCTCGAAGAGATGGATGCACTGTTTACCCCTCGCACCCGACTGATCAGCATCGCTCACGTGAGCAATGTCTTGGGAACGGTGAACCCGATTGCCGAGATCGTTCGTCGGGCACACAGTCATGGCGTGCCGGTGCTGGTAGATGGGGCGCAGAGTGCTCCGCATTTCCAGGTGGATATGCAGGCGTTAGACTGCGATTTCTTCACCTTCAGCGGCCACAAAACCTACGGACCGACGGGCGTTGGCGTGCTTTATGGCAAGGAAGAGTGGCTCGATCGCTTGCCACCTTACCAAGGTGGGGGCGAGATGATTGAGACGGTGGCCTTCGAGAAAACCACGTTTGCCGCCTTGCCTTTCAAATTCGAGGCCGGAACCCCCGACTATATCGCCACCCATGGCTTGGCAAAGGCTCTCGATTATCTCACCCGTTTGGGGATGAACAACATCGAAAGGCACGAGCAGGAACTCACCAACTATTGCACCCAACAGCTGAAAGCCATCGACGGAATGAGACTCTTCGGCGAGGCCGAGCACAAAGATGCCGTAGTGAGTTTTCTGCTTCGCGACATCCATCACCTGGATATGGGCACGCTGTTAGACCGTCTTGGCATCGCCGTTCGCACGGGACACCATTGCGCTCAACCGCTGATGACGCGCCTGAAAGTCTCAGGAACCGTGCGTGCCTCTTTCGGATTGTATAATACCCGCGAAGAGGTGGACGCTCTCGTAGAGGGCATACGCCGCGTAGAAACCATGTTTTAGAGAGACGCATGCTTCAAAATCATTTTTACGACAACCTCATAGAAGCCGGCTGCGACGAAGCCGGCAGAGGCTGTTTGGCCGGCGATGTATATGCCGCGGCTGTGATTCTGCCTGCCGACTACAGTCATCCTTTGCTCAACGACTCGAAGAAACTCTCCGCCAAACAGCGGTATCTACTTCGCCAAGAGATCGAACGCGACGCCGTGGCATGGGCTGTTGGGGTGGCCACGGCCGAGGAAATCGACCAAATCAACATTCTCAACGCCAGCATCCTGGCCATGCATCGCGCCTTAGACGCACTGCATGTGCGCCCCGAAGCGGTGATTGTAGACGGCAATCGCTTTCAACCCTATCACGATTTGCCCTATACAACGGTGGTGAAAGGCGACGGAAAGTTTCTCTCTATCGCAGCGGCCAGCATCCTGGCCAAGACCTATCGCGACGACTACATCGACCGACTGGCTGAGGAATATCCCGTTTACGACTGGAAAACCAATAAGGGCTATCCCACCAAAAAGCACCGCGAGGCCATCGAGAAGCATGGCATCTGCCCCTTTCATCGCAAAACATTTCAGCTTCTTCGCAAGTAACGGCCCCATCGCCACGGTCTTTCTCCTTGGTAAAAGGCCTGCAAGGGGCCGTTGGCCAACTGCTGCAGCCCCCTCGGCAGCTGTCTGCCCACAGATCAAAAGAACGTATGAAACATCAACTACTCCTACTCCTGACCGAGAACAAAGACTACTCTACGAGCGAGCTGGCCGAGCGATTGGGCGTGAGTCGACGCCAAATCTACAACGATTTCGAGAACTTGAAACGACTGGGTTTTCAACTTATGAAAACCGGAACGAAGTATCGGCTCGACCGCAAATCTCCTTTCTTTAAACGACTGCACGAAAACATCGCCCTCACCGAGCCGGAAGCCGCCTACGTCTACCGACTGCTCGACAGTGTGCCTCACCCCGATTACCTCACCCGCAACATCCAGTCGAAGCTCGAACGCTTCTTCAGCCTCGACACGAAGACCCACGTTGGGCAACGCAAACAGGCCGAGCGCAATGCTGCCCTCTTGCAAGAGGCCATCGAGAGGCATAAGGTGGTGGTGCTGAAAGCCTATTCTTCGCCCAGCAGTCACACCGTGTCCGACCGTTTGGTGGAGCCCTTTCTCTTTCTCAACGGTAGTTGGGACGTGCGCTGTTACGAGTTGAAGACCCACACCAACAAAACTTTTAAAACCACAAGAGCCGCCTCCGTAGAGATATGCGACGCCGATTGGACGCACGAACAGCACCACAAAGCCGTCTATACCGACATCTTTATGTTCATCGGAGAAGAGCGTTTCCCGGTGAAGATGCACCTGGGACAACTCGCACGCAACCTGATGATAGAGGAGTTTCCCCTTTCCGAGCCTTTTATTACGCCCACAGAGAGGCCCGATGTCTGGCTTCTCGAGATGGAGGTAGCCAGTTTTGTGGGCATCGGTCGCTTTGTTTTGGGGCTCTACGATGACATCTGCGTGTTGGGTAGTCCCGACTTCAAAGCTTATTTGGAAAGGAAAGTGGCCCGAATGCAGGATGTCGCGAAGTCGATCAACTAAGGCTGTTTTTCAAAAGCTAAGAAAACGACGTGCAAAAGCTAAGAAAACGCATGGCGAAAGCTAAGAAAATGGAAGGTAAAAGCTTAGCTTTTGAGGAGGAAGGAGGGGAGTAGTAAGGAGTAAGAGAAGAACGAGGAAGATGTAAAGAGGAAAAGAGTAAGAAGTAAGGAGAGAAGTGAGGAGGGGTTGACAGTGAGGGAAAGAGAGGAAAATGCACTTTCCGGACAGCGGGAAAAGAAAGAAAAGGAGGATGAGAAACAGACAGTCGAGTCGACCATTAGCAGGCGTGTGACAGTCTGTTTCCCACCCTCGGAAAAGAGAAAGAGGCGTTAGGGGGTGTCGGAACCGGTTATAGCTTCTCGCCGTAACAGAGGTCTCCGGCATCGCCGAACCCCGGAACGATATATTGATGCTCGTTGAGTCCCGGGTCGATAGCGGCGCACCAAATGGTGGTTCGGTCGTGAGGGAAAGTCTTTTGGATATGTTCGATACCCTCGGGCGAGGCAATCACGCAGGCCACATGCACCTGTTTGGGTGTTCCTTTGGTGAGAAGAGCCTTGTAACCCAACTCCATCGAGCCGCCCGTTGCCAACATCGGGTCGGCGATAATGAGGTTTTTTCCTTCAAGATTCGGGGTTGCCAAATACTCCACATGGATGCCCACCTTGGTGTGTTGCTCGTCGATGTACTCTCGATAAGCAGAAACGAAAGCGTTGCCGGCATGATCGAAGATGTTGAGAAAACCGTTGTGGAAAGGCAATCCGGCACGGAATATCGTTGCAAGCACGATTTTATCGGTAGGAACAGCCACCTCTGCCGTACCCAAGGGAGTGGAAATAGACTTCGAAGCATAGTCGAGCGTCTTGCTGATCTCGTATGCTTCCATCTCGCCAATGCGTAGAATGTTGTTGCGAAAAAGGAGTCTGTTCTTCTGATATTCCACGTCGCGAATCTCGGCCAGATACTGATTGATAATCGAATTTTGCTCGCTGAAATTGATGATCTTCATTGTTGAGGTAGGGAATAAATAGGTTGTTTTGAGTGCAAAAGTAGATATTTCCGGCCTTATTTTTGCAAAGTGTAAATTGCAAAAGCCGCAGCGAGGTTTGTTTTTCATATTCTTTAACCTAAAAAGAGAAGCCGAAAGCCTTTTTTCTTGATGCAAACTTGTGTGTTTTTTGCGATTTTGCTAACTTTGCGCGGCATACAGAAGTGTGCTTATGCAATGGATAAAGTTTCACACTTAAATACATTTATAATGGCAAAGTTTGATAAGTCCATACTCGAAAAGTATGGTATTACAGGGACAACAGAAGTGGTTTACAACCCCTCTTACGAGGTGCTGTTCGAAGAAGAGACCAAATCCGGTCTCGAAGGTTTTGAAAAAGGTCAGCTCACAGAGCTGGGTGCCGTGAACGTAATGACGGGTATCTATACCGGACGTTCGCCTAAAGACAAATTTATCGTTGACGATGAGAACTCGCACGACACCGTTTGGTGGACATCCGACGAATATAAGAACGACAACCACCGGGCTAGCAAAGAGGCTTGGCTGGCTGTTAACAAACTGGCTAAGGCCGAACTCTCTAACAAACGCTTGTTTGTGGTAGACGGTTTCTGCGGTGCCAACAAAGACACCCGCATGAAAATCCGCTTCATTGTGGAAGTGGCTTGGCAGGCACATTTCGTAACCAACATGTTCATTAAGCCCATTAACCAGGAAGAACTCGACCAAGAGCCCGACTTCATTGTCTACAATGCGTCGAAAGCTAAGGTGGAAAACTACAAGGAATTGGGCCTGAACTCTGAGACTGCCGTGGTGTTCAACGTAACAACCAAAGAGCAGGTGATTCTCAATACCTGGTATGGCGGCGAGATGAAGAAGGGTATGTTCTCCATGATGAACTACTATCTGCCCCTCAAGGGTATCGCTTCGATGCACTGTTCGGCCAATACCGACCTCGAAGGAAAGAACACTGCGATCTTCTTCGGCCTCTCGGGCACGGGTAAGACAACCCTCTCTACCGACCCGAAACGTCTGTTGATCGGCGACGACGAGCATGGATGGGACGACAATGGCGTGTTCAATTTCGAAGGCGGATGCTATGCAAAGGTGATCAATCTCGACAAAGAGAGCGAGCCCGACATCTATGGTGCCATCACACGCGACGCTCTTCTGGAGAACGTTACTGTAGATGCCAATGGCAAAATCGACTTCACCGACGGTAGCACCACCGAGAACACACGTGTTTCTTACCCCATCAACCACATCAAGAACATCGTGAAACCCATCTCGGCAGGTCCCGCTGCAAAACAGGTCATCTTCCTGAGTGCAGACGCATTCGGCGTTCTTCCTCCCGTATCGATCCTTACTCCCGAGCAAACCAAATACTACTTCCTCTCCGGTTTCACTGCTAAGTTGGCCGGAACAGAGCGTGGTATCACCGAACCTACACCCACTTTCTCGGCTTGTTTCGGACAAGCTTTCCTCGAACTTCACCCCACTAAGTATGCAGAAGAACTGGTGAAGAAGATGGAAAAGAACGGAGCGAAGGCTTATCTCGTGAATACCGGCTGGAATGGAACGGGCAAACGTATCTCCATCAAGGATACACGCGGTATCATCGACGGCATTCTGAGTGGTGCAATCAACCAGGCTCCCACCAAAACCTTGCCGATCTTCAACTTTGAGATACCTACTGTGCTCGAAGGCGTTGCTACCAACATCCTCGATCCTCGCGATACGTATGCAGATGCTGCTCAGTGGGACGAGAAAGCCAAAGACTTGGCTGCCCGCTTCATCAAGAACTTCAAGAAATATGAAGGCAATGAAGCAGGTAAGGCACTGGTTGCTGCCGGTCCGAAGTTGTAATCCCAACGGATAACTCCTATCATAAGCCCCATTCTTTTGCGGAATGGGGCTTTTTGTTTGTTCCTCCAAGGAAACACGATCACTCAAGCAACAGAGACAGACTTTCCATTAAATTAACACAATAAAACGGAGAAAATGCAGCGGAAACAGTTTTCTTGATGTATTTTTGTAGAATCATCCATAACAAATACCCTATCCAAAAACGATGAAAAAAACATTTCTTACACTCTTGACAACCGTTGCTCTCTTGGGAACGGGCGAAGTAAAAGCAGCCAACGGTGTGCTGCAAGTAAAAGGAACGCTCAAGAATTTTGGCGATTCGGCCCTCGTCTTTATTCACACTCCGGGAGAGGCGGGAACCCGAAAAGACACCGTTCTGCTGAAAGACGGTAAGTTCAGCTTCAGCCTTAAAATAAATAAGGTATCGGATGTAGAGTTTGTTTCGCCCGATGTCGTTCGTGGAGCGAAAGGCAAATACCTCACTTTCATCGCCGTTCCCAACGAAACGATGGAGTTGAATGGCGATGCCAACGAGTCGTTTACTATCACAGGGTCGAAATTCTACAAAGAGTTTCGCGAAATAGACCTGGCCGTAGAGAGTGCACAGAAAGAACTGGACGATTTTATTCGCTCACTCAACACCCGCATGGAAAAGGGCGAAAGCCAGGAGGTTTTGATGAAAGAGTATGAAGAAAAAAGCCCCATTCTGAAAGCAAAGGTAACGAATGCCAGTATCGACTTTATCAAGAAACATCCCGGCTACGAAGCCAACGTCTACACAATTGCCCAACTGCACGACCTGGAAGAGATGGAAGCAGCCGTAAAACTGCTCGCTCCGGCAGTGAGAGAAGGGCGAATGAAACCCTATTATGAGGTACGACTCAATCAGCTTCGCGAGAAAAAAGAGTCGGAAGAACGGGCGGCCAAGATGCAAGCAGCAGGTGTAGAGGCTCCCAACTTTACGCTCAACGACCTGAATGGACAGCCGCTGAGCTTGTCGAGTCTACGTGGCAAATACGTGGTTCTCGACTTTTGGGGCTCATGGTGCGGCTGGTGCATCAAGGGTTTCCCGAAGATGAAAGAGTATTATGCCAAATACAAGGGCAAGTTTGAGATTCTTGGCATCGACTGCAACGACCCTCTTGAAAAGTGGAAAGAGGCCGTTAAGAAGCACGAACTGCCTTGGCTACACGTCTACAACACAAAAGAAAGCAAAGTTCTGAGCGAATATGCCATTCAAGGTTTCCCCACCAAGATTGTAATAGGTCCCGATGGAAAAATCGTAAAGACGGTGGTGGGCGAAGATCCAGCCTTCTACACCTTGTTGGATGAGCTCTTCGGCAAGTAAGAATGAACGTGTTTCCCACATTATCTTTTAGAGGAAAATTGGCAGATGCTGCCGATTTTCCTCTTGTCATGGGGATTCTCAACGCCACGCCCGACTCGTTTTACATCGGTAGCAGGGTGCAGACAGAAGCCGAAGTGGCACGTCGGGCGAACCAAATCGTGGAAGAAGGCGGGCGAATCATCGACATAGGAGCCTTCTCTACGCGGCCTGGTGGCGTGCAAGTGTCCCAGGAAGAGGAGATGGAACGGTTGCGGCTGGCCTTGAAAACAGTGCGGCGCGAACAGCCGGAGACACTTGTCTCGGTGGACACCTTTCGTCCGGAAGTGGCCCGAATGAGCGTAGAAGAATTTGGAGCAGACCTCATCAACGATGTATCCGAAGGCGGAATCACAGGCATTGCCAATGTTCCGCTGGAAGAGGAGACAGGCGATTACCCGACGATGTTTCGCATGGTGGCCCGTTTAGGTGTGCCTTACATCCTCATGTCGGTACAACCCACACTGCGAAAAATGCTCATCGGTTTTGCCAAAGAAGTGCAACAGCTACACGAACTCGGTGTGAAAGACATCATCATCGACCCCGGTTACGGATTCGGAAAGACCTTAGAGCAGAACTATCAGCTCCTGTCCGAGGCTGAAAAGCTCACCGTCCTGGGGCTACCCATTCTGGTAGGCGTATCGCGTAAGTCGATGATTTACAAACAAACGGGCGGAGATGCCACGACGGCCCTTAACGGAACAACCGTTGTCCACACGATTTCTCTGATGAAAGGAGCCTCGATTCTGCGTGTACACGACGTAAAAGAAGCGGTAGAGACGGTCGAGTTGGTGGGCAAGATGAGGGCAGAAGGAGAAAAGAAGAGAGAAGAAATGCATTGCGAATCAAAGGATAAGGATAACAGATAAAAGAACATATGTTTTTCGATTTCGGTATAAAAGACATCATCGACATCGTGCTTGTGGCACTGATGCTCTACTATCTCTATCGCCTGATGAAAGAGTCTCGCTCGCTGAACATCTTCATCGGCATCATGTTCTTTGTGTTGATATGGCTCTTAGTGAGTCAGGTTTTCGAGATGCGGCTGCTTGGTGGCATTCTCGACAAGCTGGTAAGCGTAGGTGTTGTGACGCTGATCATCCTCTTTCAGGAAGAGATTCGCAAGTTTCTTTACACCCTTGGAGCTCACCAAAGGATGCGGGGCATCATGCGATTTTTCTATACGGGCGACAACAAAGCCAAGGAAGACAAAGAGACTATCATCCCAATTGTGATGGCCTGCATGGCGATGGCGCGCGGAAAGGTGGGTGCCCTCATCGTCATCGAACGCGGAGCACCGCTCGATGACATTGTAGACACGGGCGACTTGATTGATGCCAAAATCAATCAGCGGCTCATCGAGAACATCTTTTTTAAAAATTCCCCCCTACATGATGGAGCGATGGTCATCTCGAAGAAGCGCATCAAGGCAGCGGGGTGCATCCTTCCCGTGTCGCACAATCAAGACATTCCCCGTTCGTTGGGGCTCCGTCACCGTGCAGCCATGGGCATTTCGCAGAGCAGCGACGCTGTGGCGGTGATTGTTTCGGAAGAGACGGGTAATATTTCGGTTTCCATCGGCGGAAAATTTCGTCTGCGCCTCTCGGCCGAAGAATTAGAGAGTATTCTCACGGAAGAGGCATTCAGTTAGAAACACTTTCCTTCTAACTTGATTCGATACGCCCGTTCGGGATCATCAACAAGCCCGTAAACGTTCCAACATCTCCCGAATTCGCTGATCATAGAAAGCAGTTCGAGAGAAGCGTTGCAGGCCTTTCTTTTGCAACGCGTGCAGTGATGGAACACCCCGGACGACCACTTTACCCACTAATAGGTATTGCCCGAGAGGGCCTTTTTCTTTACCTTTGCCACCGTATTCAAGATAACAAGATCAGTGCAAGTTCGAAATCATCAACAGCGTGATCGTCGGCTGTTGGCGTAAAGTGATATGCCGGTGCGGCAAAAGCTAAGAAAACGCAAGTCAAAAGCTAAGAGATGGCAGGCCAAAAGCTAAGAAAATGCAAGTCAAAAGCTAAGAGAATGGAATAGGCTTTGCCGGATGGCCTCCCACAGAGCATCGAGAAAGGCCCGCCGACTTGTGGCAGAACGGATGATGCGGAGCCAAATGGAGACGACTCCCGAACGAGCACCAAACACCGATAAGTAGTATTTTTCAGATGATGAAGAGAAGACTTTTTATCGCTCTCCTACTGTCGCTGACGTTTGTTTTGGGCATCGATGCCCAGAAAAGCGACAGCAAAGGGCGATACAGCGTGCACATCACGCTGGTAGAAAAAGGCAGCAACGAGGCCATCGTGATGGGCAATTGCCTACTGCAACCGCTGGGAGCGTATGCCACCACGAATGCAGACGGAAAGGCAACCATCGCGAACGTGCCGGCGGGAAGCTACACGTTGCAGACCACTTATGTGGGTTTCGAGGAACTCAAGACGCAGGTGCTGGTGACGAAAGACCTCGACCTGCGGCTACAACTCACGCCCACGTCGTTGGCATTGAAGGAAGTGGTGGTGACGGCCAAGCAGAACGTGGCGGGCGCTTCCACAGCTTCTATCATCGGTCGGCAGGCCATCGACCATCTCCAAGCCACGAGTTTGGCAGATGTGATGCAGTTGGTGCCGGGGCAGTTGATGGGAATGCCGACCTCACGGTGCGCACGCCGTTGCAGTTGCGCAGTTTGTCGTATAACAGCACGAGTGCTTTTGGTTCGAGCATCATCGTAGACGGCGTTCCCATCTCGAACAACGGAGAGGTGACACAAGGAGGATATTCTTCCACGGCAGCCGTGGGAACAGACCTCAGACAGGTCTCGGCCGACAACATCGAGCAGGTGGAGGTAATTCGTGGAATCCCCTCTGCCGAGTATGGCGACCTGACTTCGGGGCTCGTTGTGGTGCATTCGAAGACGGGTGTAACGCCCTGGATGGTCCGCGCTAAGATGAATCCCGAGTTGCAGAACTACTCTTTGGGCAAGGGATTTGCCTTGGGACGTGCAGGCATCGTCAATCTCAACGCCGATTATGCCAAGGCTTGGGGCGACCCGCAGATGAAGACTCGCTCGTACAATCGTTACACTTTCGGCGTGGGTTATGGCTTGGACATCACTCGGGAGTGGCACACGGAGACGAAGCTTCGCTATATGCGAATGCGCGACTGGTCGGGTAATGACCCCGATGCCGTGGACGACGGCACATCAAACGATAGTCGGAACTTTACGTTCGGCTTGACCCACAACGGCCGGCTCTCGCTCAACCGCCTTTTGGTCCGCACCCTTTCCTACACCGTGGGCCTGAGTCTGAACCGTCTTGACACACGAAACACGACCTATCGCGGCAATGCCTCGGGACTGATTCCTCTCATCACGGCTCGTGAGACGGGCTATTTCAGCGTGCCGTGGAAAACCTCTTCGTATCTGGCCACGGGCATCACCGAGAGCCGACCGGGAAGTTTCTACGCCAAAGTGGGCGATGCTTTTTATCTGAAAGCCGGGCCGACACGACAGAGTTTCAAGCTGGGGGCCGAGTATCACTGCGACTGGAACAGCGGCAGAGGCTATTACAACGCCGACGAAAGTCTGCCTTATGCGCCCAATTCGAACGGACAGCCGAGAGCCTTCTCCGATATTCCCGCGCTGCATCAGCTCTCTCTCTACGGGGAAGACCACTTCAATTGGAACCTCAATCAGGTGCATCGGCTGCGTGTTCAGTTGGGCTTGCGATTCACTTCTCAACAGCCATTCTCCGCCATCGCTACCACTTCGCTCTCGCCACGGCTGAATATTTCGTTCTCATTGACACCCTGGCTCGACCTGCGCGGCGGTTTCGGACTCAACGCTAAGACGCCGAGCTTGGCTTATCTTTATCCCGATAAGAAATACGACGACCGCGTTTCGGCCAACTATATGCCCCCCAGCGACCCCGCTGCACAGCTGTTGGTGTATCATACGCAGGTGTATGACGTGAAGCGATCTACCGAGATGAAGAACGCTACGACAACCAAGGTGGAGCTGGGGCTCGACTTCCGTCTACCTCATCAGCGGCAACTTAGTCTTCTGGCCTATCAAGATCGCACGCCCAACGGCTTTGGTCCCGTGACGGAATACACCGCCTACCGCTACAATTACTATGCTCCGGGAAGCGGACTGATCCTCTCTCCCGGTGCAGCTACGATGCTCGACCCTGCTCATCCTGCACAAACCTTCACCGTGATGACCACCACGGGCAAGGTGGGCAACACTCTTTCGTCGCTCAATCGGGGCGTTGAGTTCAGTCTCGACCTGGGTCGAATCTCCGCACTCAACACGACTTTGGAACTGAGTGGAGCCTATACGGAGAGCAAATCCTGGTCGACCGATCTCAATTCTGCCTCTCCTCGCCCGGCTCTTCTGCCCTCCTCCTACACCATCTACGGTTTTTCGCCCTTCAAGGTGATTTATCCCTCGGGCAAAGACTTCAGTCGTTACCGCCGTTTCCTCAACACCCTGCGCATCGTTACGGCTATTCCTGCCCTGCGATTAGTGGCTTCGTTCTCAGCGCAAGTTATCTGGCACAACTACAGTTATTCCTTTACAGCCGACCGCGAACCCATCGGTTGGATCACCACCGACCTCGTTCGCCACGAAATTACGCCCTCGATGGCCGGCGGATACATTGCTCTTGATGGCACGTATCACGACACGAAACCCGCCAGTGGCGATGCCATTAAAATTTCCGATCTTAGCGTCAAGACCTCCGACAATCAGCCTGCGACTTCGCCTATCACGTGGAACCTGATGGGTAGGCTTACCAAAGAACTGGGAAAGCTGGGCGGACTCTCGCTCTTTGTCAACAATCTCATGTTCTACGAGCCTTTCCTGCGTAGCGATCAGACGGCAACATTGAGCCAAAGAAACACCGGAACCTTCGGCTACGGCATCGAATTATATCTCAAACTGTAGGCTTACACACTTGTATAACAGAACCACATCTATATAATAAAGAAAAAATATGTTTTTAAAAAGAATATTTCAACGATACGCTTGCGCCTCTGTCGCCTTCGCAGCAACGGCATTTCTGTTCGCCAACTGCATCAACTACGACGACGCAACGCAACCAGCCCGACTGGAAGTGCAGCTTGTTCGCCCCACCGAATTTATCAACGGCGGACCCATTAGCGGGCAGCCCGTCACGCTCACCGGTGGCGAACGCCCGCTGACGGTTCTCTCTAATGCCGACGGTCGAGCCGTGTTCGAGGGGCTGGTGCCCGACATCTACACCCTTTCTGCTTCCTGGACGGTGAACCAAACCGATTATACTGCCTACACCGGCGACCCTAACGTGGCCCAAAGCTACACAGTCTCAGGCAGTCTCACTCATCAAAAGGTGGAGGGAAACACCGCTGTCAGTCTGCCAACTCACGTTTCGGCCAATCGAGATATTGTGATTGGAAAGGTGTATCACTCGGGTTCGAAAGACAAAAACAACCGTGCCTACCAGGCAGGAAAGTACGTAGAGCTCTACAATCAGTCGGATAGCACCGTCGATGTAGCCGGACTCTACCTCGCTCTCCTCGAAAGCGGCAGCACCCAAGCCTGGACTTTAGACCGCCTTCACGAACAATATGCCGACTCTGTTGTCGTGGCCAAACAAGTGTTTCGCATCCCTACGAGTACGCCCGTAAAGGTTCAGCCCGGCGGAACGGTGCTCTTAGTCAACAGTGCCGTGAACCACTCGCTGGCCAGCACTTACGAAAACGACCTCACCCAGGCCGATTTCGAAGCCAAAGACCGTAAAGCCGGAGCTCAAAACAATCCTTCCACGCCGGCCCTCGAGTTGGTTTATACCTCGCTTCCGGGCATCTCTCAAATGAATCTTGTTCAGGGTGGGCCCTGCGGAGTCGTGATTTTCCGCACCTCGGAAGATGTATCGAAGTGGACGAAAGTGTACCAATATGGCAAGACTTCGGGAATGCAGTGGATGCTCCTACCCGTCCGATACATCCTCGACGGCGTCGATCTGCTCAAGAATAAGCCCACCGGCGCAGACGTTTCCACCAAACGCCTCTATCCAAACATCGACGCAGGCTACACCCACTCCGAGAGTCTGAGCGGCGGAACGGGCGAGGTCATCTGCCGGAAAGTGGCCCGCACCGTCAACGGACGCCCTCTTCTGCAAGACACCAACAACAGTCGCAACGACTTCAAGACGGGCAACACCTTCAAAATTCGCCGCTATGACCTCTAAATTTCTTCTCCTCTTTGCCCTCCTTGGCACCTCCTCCGCCCTGTTGGCGCAACCCAATCTGCCCACCGAAGGCAGCTATCGCCTCGACGATGTTCGGCAACTTTGGCACAACACCCTCAATGCCGCAGGGCTCACGGCAGATTCTATGTCCAACCGCGGACAGTCTTTCTTCGACCTGAGTCATTGCTCCGGCAATTTCCATCGCGTCCAAGAAGGCAGCCAGGGCAATCGATTGGCTTTCTTCACCGAACGCTATCAGCACATCGGCAGCCGACTTTACGCCTACGGTAGCTTCCACTTCAACACCGCCCGCATCAAAGATCGCGCCTGGAGTGACGTGCTTCGCAGCTACGACAGCAACCCCTTCTTCTCGGGAAGCTCCATCAAAGGTCGCTACGACCAGCAAGACATCCGTCTGAAAGCTGCCGTGGCAACCCTCCCGATCGGACCGTTGCGCTACGGATTCACGCTCGACTACGAACTCGGCGACCTCAGTCGGCTGCGCGATCCCCGCTCCCGCAGTCAGCTTTTGCAGTATCAACTCACCCCCGCCATCCTCTATTCTCTCGGCAAAAACAGGCTCGGACTGGCAGCCTTCTACAACCGACGCAAAGAGAAAATCGCCAATATCAAAACCGTTCAGACCGATGCCACGATGAAATACTACCTCATGGCGGGTTTGGAAAACGTCTCAGGAACCACCGGTGGCTTTAGTAGCTTCAACCGCGAATGGGTGAGTCACGAGTTCGGCACCGAACTCTCCTACGCCCTTCAAGCAGAAAACCTCTACAGTCTCACCGCCGTCAGCATCGCCCGTAGCACCGAAAACGTCTATGGCACCTACCGATACGAACCCGGAAAATACGTCGCCTACCGCTACGCCTTGCACTCACAGAACCGCCTTCAGACAGCTCACACCCTCCATCAGTTGGACGCTCGGGCGCAATACACCCAAGCCTATGCCGACGAATATCGACAGATGCTCGTCCAGGAGACCGACCCTCTGCGCGGTTTCACTTCCTATCGCTACGACCGAATCCTCACCTTCAAGAAACGCTACCAGGTGATGCTCCTCGACCTCGACCTGCACTACCGTGCCAATTTCGCCCCCACAGGCCGCACGTTCCAGGGTTATGCCGGCGCGCAAGCCCGTTTCCACCGCACGGATAACAAACATCTGCTCAACGAGTCGGAACTCATTCACTCCTCCCTCAGCCTCCAAGCCGAAGGCGGATGGTCGTTTTTGCGCAATCGTCGGCTTTGGGTCGACGCCCTCGCCGGGTTCCAATTCTCCACCCAAGTCTCTCAGTTGCTGGCCAACCCCACTGGCGAATACGCCCAAAACATTCTCCTGCCCGATCTCGATTTCTATCGTGCCAACCTCTTTCGCGGCCGTATCCAGGCCACCTATCACTTCCCACTCGTCATCAAAAAAGTGCGTTCCACCTTCTTCCTCCGCGCCTACGCCTCCTATCTCACCACCCACAACCATCTCCACAATCGCGTTTTCGGACTCTCCTTAGGTGTGTTCAACTGATTTCTTCCCCGTCATCGGCCACCATCGAAAACCATCCGCGCGCGCGGAATTGTAAGGAAGACATTTGGTTGTTTGAAAAGAAATGCGTACTTTTGCAGCCCAAAGCGTGAATATAACAATAAAAAGATAAAGCAATGAAAAGAACATTTCAGCCCCACAACCGTAGAAGGGTTAACAAACACGGCTTCCGTGAGAGAATGGCAACCAAGAATGGTCGTCGCGTATTGGCTTCGCGCCGTGCACGCGGTCGCAAAAAACTCACCGTTTCCGACGAGCATCACGGAAAATAAGTCGTAGAACGACACCTACAAAGCGAGAAGAGGGTATGCCAAAACACCGGTTTTGACATACCCTCTTCCCTTTTTTGCACCCTTCTTCTTCCCTCTTTATCCCTTCTTCCTTGCTTCTTTTCACTTGATTACTTACTCCTTCTCCTCTTCCAACTCCCCTCCTTACATCTTACTTCTTTCCTCCTTACTTCTTACTACCTCCCTCCTTACTACTTACTCCTCCTCTCCTTACTACTTATTCTCTTAGCTTTTACAATCCATTTTCTTAGCTTTTGCCATGCGTTTTCTTAGCTTTTGCACGTCGTTTTCTTAGCTTTGGAAATGAGATTTGCAAGCCGCTGTTGATCAGGAAGTTATCAAGCTCTTTCTTCGGGCTCTTGAGAGAGAAACAATAAGCGGATGAAAGACTTTATGAAACGATAAAAATCCGCCAACGATTGTTTTTTTTTATTAAATCGATCTGGCTTTGTTGCTCCGAATATCAGTTAATGTATACCTTTACTTGCTCATGAAGAAAACGCCGGTCTCTGTTGTTGGGCAGGGCAGAAACAAGATAGGGCCGTGGCTATGCAAAGCGGTGAAACAGCCCACTGCCTGCCGCAGAACACAAAAAGAACCGCTTACACCCGCCAATGACAGACTCGATGACTGACAGACAGCGAAAAAGAACGTAATAACTAATAACTTACAACCCATCAACTTCACTCACATGAAACGTCAACAACTGTTTCTCAAACTAACACTTGCGGTTCTGCTCATCGCTCCGCAAGCTGTAAAAGCCCAGTTCAACTGGCCCTACAAAAACGTCAACGGTACCCTCGTGACCGAAGTTCCCCAGCGAAAGGCAGGGCAGCAGTCGGCCATCGGCCTCACAACTCCCAAGCTCAAAGTGGTGAGAGTGGCCTTTGTGGGCTTAGGAATGCGAGGCCCCGGAGCCGTAGAACGCTGGACACACATCCCGGGCATTGAGATCAAGGCCCTGTGCGACTATGAAAAGCAGCGCGCAGAAGCCTGCCAAAAGTTCCTTCGGAAGGCGGATATGCCCGCAGCCGATGTCTACAGCGGCGAAGAAGGCTATAAAGAGCTGTGCAAACGCCCCGACATCGACCTCGTATATATCGCTACCGACTGGATACATCACTTCCTCGTGGCCCAAGAAGCCTTGCAACAAGGCAAGCATGTGGCCATCGAAGTGCCCTCGGCCATGAACATGAACGAGATTTGGACACTCATTAATCTGGCCGAAGAGAAGCGTTTGCACTGCATGATTTTGGAAAATTGTTGCTACGACTTCTTCGAACTCAACTCGCTCTACATGGCCCAAAAGGGTCTTTTCGGCGATGTGATCTATGCACAAGGGGCCTACTGCCACGAGCTTTCACCCTTTTGGGCTCACTATTGGAAGAAGGATGCCAACGACAAATTGGGTTGGCGATTGCGCTACAATAAAGATTTCCGTGGCGATGTTTATGCCACGCACGGACTGGGGCCCATCGCTCAGGTGCTCAACATTCATCGCGGCGACCGCATGCGCACGCTGGTGGCCATGGACACAAAGTCGTTCAACGGACGAAAACTGGTAGAAAAATTCAGCGGAGAACCCTGTAGCGACTTCAAAAACGGCGACCAAACCACTACGCTCATCCGCACCGAACAGGGGAAAGTGCTCGAAATACGCCACAACGTGATGACACCGCAACCCTACAACCGTATGTATCAACTCACGGGAACCAAGGGTTTTGCCAACAAATATCCCATCGAGGGTTACGCCCTCTCGGCCAAAGAGATGAAAGAGGCGGGCGTGCAGCCCTCTAACGACGACCTGTCGGGTCACAGCTACTTGTCGGGTGCCGACAGCAAGGCATTGGTGGAACGGTATACGAGTCCGATCGTGAAGAAATACGGCGAGGAAGCCAAAGAAGTAGGCGGACATGGCGGTATGGATTTCATCATGGACAGTCGGTTGGTTTATTGCCTTCAGAACGGTCTGCCGCTGGATATGGACGTCTACGACCTGGCCGAATGGTGCTGCTTGGCCGAGCTGGGAGCTCTCTCTATGGACCATGGCAACCTGCCGGTAGAGGTTCCCGATTTCACCAGAGGTCATTGGAACGAGGTGAAAGGCTTCCATCATGCCTATGCATCGCCTGCCGACGAGGCCCAAACGCTGCAAGAAGCCCAGGCCTTTACCCAACAGCTCAAGGCCCGAGGCAAGAAATATTGGGAAAAGATAGACAAGAAGATGAAGAAAGGAAAGAAGTGATTCCGCCCTCCATCTCATTGTGCTGAAAGAGAAAGAGGTGTTTTCCCATAATGGGAAAACACCTCTTTCGCATTTCATAGAGCCTCCCTCTCTCTTCGTCTCTCTTGAAGAGACAAGGGTGATAGCTGGCGGTTGACCTGTCGTATCGGCATTAAAAAAGAAGAGATTACCGAAGTAATCTCTTCTTTTGCGCTTCAAGATGGGCTTGAACCAACGACCCCCTGATTAACAGTCAGGTGCTCTAACCAACTGAGCTATTGAAGCATTTCTGTCTGTTTGCGGTTGCAAAGGTATTTCGTTTTTCTGAAACAACCAAACATTTCATCAGAAAAAATCGTTTTATACATAAATTATAATAAAAAGAAGCACGCAAAGAAACGTGCTTACATATTATGTTGTAACTTTGTAAAAACGTCGTTTCCATTCAGCCCAATGAGCAATGTCAAGGCGGGAAATGCACTTTGAAGGAAAGAAAAAGAACCAATTGAATTGTCAATGAAGAGACTATTACTGGGAATTGGCCTTGTGTTGGCTGCTCAGAGCGCAATGGCACAGGCAGAGAAGGACCACAATTTCACGGTGGCAAAGAACCTTGACGTGTTCCATGCCATCTACAAGAACCTTGATTTGATGTATGTCGACACGCTGGATGCCGACAATGCCGTGGGAACCGGCGTGGGAGCGATGCTGAAAGCACTCGATCCTTACACCGTTTACTATCCGGAGGACAAGGTGAAAGACCTTAAATTCATGATTACGGGTAAGTATGGCGGCATCGGTTCTATCATCAAGTACAACAGTTTGCTCAAACGCGTGGTCATCGAAGAACCCTACGAGAATATGCCGGCAGCAGAAGTGGGCCTCCGAAAGGGAGACATCATCCTGGCTATAGACAATATTGATATGACGGATAAAGACCAATCGTTCGTGAGCGACCACCTGAGAGGCGACCCCGGCTCGAGTTTCATCCTGAAAATCAAGCGACCCAGTACGGGAAAGATCATGAAAATGAAGGTGACACGCCGAGCCATACAAACACCGGCAGTACCTTTCTATGGTATGCAAAGGGACGGAGTGGGGTATATCAATCTGTCTTCGTTCACGGAAAACTGCTCGAAGGATGTGCGCAAGGCTTTCGTAGACTTGCAACAACAGGGCATGAAGGCATTGGTGCTCGACCTCCGGGGCAACGGCGGAGGGTCGGAGTCGGAGGCTGTCAACATCGTCAACATGTTTGTTCCTAAAGGTACGCTCGTGGTTTCCAATCGCGGAAAACTCAAAAGGGCGAACCGCGACTACAAAACTACCGTCGAACCCATCGACACGGTGATGCCGATGGTGGTGCTGGTAGACGGCAATTCGGCCAGTGCCAGCGAGATCACCTGCGGTGCACTGCAAGACTTGGATCGCGCCGTGGTGCTCGGTACGCGAACCTTCGGCAAGGGACTGGTGCAGATGACGCTGGATTTACCCTACAATGGGATGCTCAAACTCACGACCAGCAAATACTATATCCCCAGCGGAAGATGTATTCAGGCCATCAACTACAAGCATAACAACGGCGGGACAACCGAACATGTGCCCGACTCTCTTACAAAAATCTTCTACACTGCACATGGAAGAGTGGTGCGAGATGGGGGTGGTATCATGCCCGACGTGGAGGTAAAACCCGACTCGCTGCCCAACATTGCTTTCTATCTGGCGGGTGTGAAAGATTCGAACGAATTGCTCCACAGCTACGAAGTGGATTATATCGCGGCACATCCCACCATCGCCGAACCTGAAAAGTTCACGCTTTCGGATGCCGACTACGAGGAATTTAAGCAGCGCGTGCTACGGTCGAACTTCAGCTACGACCGTGAGAGCGAAAAGTTTCTCAAAGAGCTTGTGAAGCTGGCGAAGTTTGAAGGCTATTATGAAGAGGCCCGCGTTGAGTTCGAACAACTGGAAAAGAAACTCAGCCATAACCTCTCCAAGGATCTCAACTTCAACAAAGAGGCCCTCAAGAAGTTGATCGCCGGCGGTATTATCCCCGCCTATTACTTTCAAAAGGGGCGCATCCGGCACACGCTGGCTTCCGACAAACAGATGAAAGCGGCTATCGAGCTGCTCGGAGACGCCAAACGGTATGACGATATCTTGCGAACGCCTGCCGCTTCTCCCAAGAAAAAAGCCGGATAGCACGCTCTGCAGGGGATGGGAAAGGAATGATAGAGAAGACGTTTCACCCTTTAATACTTACAAAAATGAAAAGAACAGTAACACTCATGATGATGGCAGCTGCCTTATTGGCTACTGCCCTTAACTCGGGTTGCACCTCTTCCGACAATGAAGGAGAGAATGGCAAAACGGGAAAAAACATCCCCAAACTGGAGAAAATCAATCTTACCAATACCGAAAGGGGGTTTGTAGATCACAACAATGCCTTTGCTCTCCGACTCTTCAAGGCCGTAGCCGACGGCGATGGGGCTGGGAAGAGTTTCCTTCTCTCGCCACTCAGCGTGACCTACGCTTTGGGAATGCTCAACAATGGGGCCGATGGAATCACCCGCGAGGAAATCAACCGCCTGTTAGGATTCGGCCAAGGCGATGCCGCAGACATCAATGATTTCTGTCACAAACTGATGACTGGTGCGCCCAAAGTGGACCGGAGCGTGAAGATCAAATTGGCTAATCTCGTCGAAGTCAACCAGCAATACGCATTGCAACCGGCCTTTAAGCAAACCGTAGAGCAGGCTTATGCCGCCTTGGTGGAGAATGCCGACTTTACCAAATCTGCCACGACAAAACGTATCAACAATTGGTGCTCGGAGCAAACCAATGGCATGATACCGCAAATGATCGAGGAAATCAACCCCGTGGCAGTGGCCTACCTCTTCAATGCCATTTATTTCAAGGGCGAATGGCGAAACAAATTCAACCCGGCACAAACACAAAGCAAGACTTTTACGACCTCCAACGGTCGGCAGGTTGAAGTTCCGATGATGTGTCGAAAGGGACATTATGCTTACAGTTCGCATCAGGATTATTCCGTGCTCAGCATGCCCTACGGCAATGAGGGCTATTGCATGTCGGTGTTCCTTCCCAACGAAGGAAAGACCATTGCGCAGATGCTGACGAAGCTGGACGGCAAAAAGTGGAAGAGTCTGCTGAACGCTCAGAGCCTCTATGATGTAGATGTAGAGTTCCCACGCTTTGAAACCCAATACAGAACGACGTTGAGCGGAGTGCTCAAGACCTTGGGCGCAGCAAGCATGTTCAACCCGTCGGCAGCTCGCTTCACTAAGTTCTGCAACGTAGAGACCTGCGTTTCCGAAATATTTCAGAAGGCGAGAATCAAGGTGAACGAGGAAGGCAGTGAAGCTGCAGCCATCACCGGAGGAGAGTTTACCACCACGGCCCTACCCGATCAGCAACCTCCTTCCGCCGTGTTCCATGCCAACCGCTCCTTTGTTTACGTCATCAGTGAGACGACAACAGGCTCCATCTACTTCATAGGCGTGTACAATGGAGATAAGTAAGCACCATTCTGCGGTGTATATGTATAAAGAGGAGGGACGATCCCTCCTCTTTTTGTAATACTCCTCTCAAAACAAAAGTGATGTTATACCGCGATACATCACCTCACAGAATAAAAAATGCAACAAATGTTACTGTAAAAATACGCCACGCCAGAAACATTTGTTACCGCAGAAAACCTAATTTCCCCTTTCTTCTACCGACAGAGAGCAAATGGCACAGTGCTTGTTCGCCCTCCATTTGCAGGAAAAGGATCCTGAAATCAAGTAGTCCTTTTCCACATTCATTATATCAATCATCTAAACGATAAGAAAGAAATGACACCAAAGAAATTATGGTTGACATTGGCGGCGGTCATCATCGGATCGTTCGCCGTGTTGGGATTCTACGGCGTTGAAATCTTCCGCGAGATGCCTCCTTTCCCTAATAAGGTGGTAACGGAGAAGGGAGAGACGCTATTTGAAGGACAAGACATCAAAGATGGGCAAAACGTGTGGCAGTCGATAGGCGGACAGACGGTAGGTAGCATTTGGGGACACGGCTCGTATGTGGCTCCCGATTGGACGGCCGACTATCTGCATCGCGAGTCGCAGTTGATGCTCACGGCCTTGGCTAAGAAAGAAGGTAAGGTGTATAGTCGGCTGTCTGAGGCTGAGAAAGCTAAGTATCAAGTGCTGTTGAAAGAGGAACTGCGACGAAATACCTATGATCCTGCGACAGGTGTCATCACCTATTCTGAGCTACGAGCAAACGTAGCTCGAGAGTTGAGTCGATATTATGCTAAGCTGTTTCTCAACGATCCTTCCATGAATCGACTGCGATCGGCTTATGCCATGCGTGAAAAATCGATCGAAGCAGTTGACGGACTCACTGCTCAACAGCGGTTCGAGAAGATGGATGCCTTCTTTGCCTGGTCGAGTTGGGTATGCGTTACCAATCGTCCAGGCAGCGATGTGAGCTACACCAACAACTGGCCACACGATCCTCTTATCGGTAATGTGGCTCCCACATCGTTGCATCTGTGGTCGGGTTTCAGCATCTTGCTGTTGCTCTTCTTTGTGGGAATCCTAGTTTATTATTATGCGCAGCACAAGGAAGAACACGTTTCACACGTGCCCGATAGCGACCCCATGCGGAACTTAAAACCCACGCCTTCAATGCGAGCAGTACTAAAATACATCTGGGTAGTTGGTGCGCTGATGCTTGTACAGATGCTCTCAGGTGTGATTACGGCACATTATGGTGTCGAGGGCGATGCCTTCTTCGGACTGCCTATTCAAGAAGTGTTCCCCTATGCAGTGTCTCGTAGTTGGCATGTGCAGTTAGCCATTCTGTGGATAGCCACCTCATGGTTAGCAACAGGATTGTATATCGCTCCGGCCGTATCGGGAATAGAACCCAAATACCAAGCTTTGGGTGTCAACATACTGTTTGGTGCGTTGGTATTTGTCGTGGCAGGTTCGCTAGCAGGTCAGTGGTTCGGTGTGATGCAGAAGCTGGGACTGGTGGAGAACTTCTGGTTTGGGCATCAAGGTTACGAATATGTAGAACTGGGACGGCTTTGGCAGATACTCCTTCTCACTGGACTCGTACTGTGGCTCTTCTTAATGATTCGCGCTTTGATACCTGCTCTTAAACGCAAAGACGAGAGTCGACATCTGCTTACGCTCTTTATCATTGCCTCGTTAGCTATCGCCTTCTTCTATGCAGCAGGTCTGATGTACGGCCGACAGACCCACATGGCCATTGCCGAATATTGGCGTTGGTGGGTGGTTCACCTCTGGGTAGAAGGCTTCTTCGAAGTGTTTGCCACTGTTGTGGCCTCATTCCTCTTCTGCCGACTTGGGTTACTCAAGATACAGAGTGCCACAGTCTCAGTGCTTTTCTCCACCATCATTTTCCTGTCAGGCGGTATTCTCGGCACCTTCCATCATCTTTACTTTAGTGCTACACCCACGGCGGTGCTGGCTCTCGGTGCTACTTTCAGTGCGCTCGAGATTGTTCCGTTGGTGCTCATCGGCATGGAAGCCTATCACAACTATCAGCTTAGCCGTTCCACTCCATGGATCGAGGCATACAAATGGCCCATCTACTGTTTCATTGCCATGTGTTTCTGGAACTTCTTAGGTGCCGGAATCTTCGGATTCGCCATCAATCCACCCATCGCGCTCTACTATTTGCAAGGGCTTAACACCACTGCTGTTCACGGTCATGCCGCGCTTTTCGGCGTGTATGGCATCCTGGGCATCGGGCTGATGCTCTTCGTTTTGCGTGGGCTTTACCCCAACGACAAGTGGAACGACCGCCTCATCGGACTTGCCTTTTGGAGCATCAACATCGGTTTACTCCTTATGACCGTGGTGAGTATTCTGCCCATCGGCATCGCACAAGCTCATGAGAGCATCACGAATGCCTATTGGTCGGCGCGGTCGGCCGAATTTATGCAGCAAGACTTCATGCAGACGCTGCGTTGGTTACGCATTCCCGGCGATACGTTCCTGGCCCTTGGCGAAGTGCTGCTCGTGCTCTTTATCATCGGCTTACAGTTCGGCTGGTCGAAGAAAGGGAAGCGATAACCCCGCAGCATCTCATCGCAGCAAAACACATCCTTGCATCCGATTCTCCTGAATCAATGCATATCCACCTCAAAGAGCCGCATTCTGCCTCCTGGTATGGATGCGGCTCCCTTATTTTGAAAACAAAACCACAGGCAGGCAAGTAAGAAAGATGCCCTTCCATCGAAGCGGATGCCTCGTGCAAGGCACCCACTCGCACTACTTTCCTTATAAATAAGGATTGCGGTTGGTAGGGTTTTTGTATAATTTTGCAACCTCTTGATCACACTATCGATGAGATTATACGGAATTTTATTTAGCTTAGCATTGACAACAACAGCCCTGGCAGAGACAGAAGACTCTGTGCGCATAGGCGAACAATTGGAAGAAGTGGCCGTGATAGGTTTCAAACAAGACCGCGCTGCACTCTCGCCCGTGTCGCAATCGACCGTGGGAAGCCTCTTCGTTCAGAACAATGAACTCGCCGGCTTACGAGATCTCAGCGGCATGATGGCCAACTTTTACATGCCCGACTACGGTTCCCGGCAGTATTCTCCTATTTATATTAGGGGCATCGGGTCGAAAATCAATTCGCCTGCGGTAGGTATCTACGTCGACGGAATGCCCTATTTCGACCGCACGGTATTAGATATGGATCTTTTCGGGGTAAGCAAAGTAGAGGTATTACGCGGTCCGCAAGGCACGCTCTTCGGGCGAAACGCCACCGCGGGTCTCATCAATATCTTCACCCATTCGCCGCTCGACTACCAGAACACGATGCTCAAAGCGAGCTTCGCCACCTACAACGATCTGCAAATAGGCCTATCCACCTACAACCGACTCTCGCCCAGTGTTGGCATTTCGCTTACGGCCAACTATCATCACAACGACGGTTTCTTTCGCAATCACTATCTTGGCACGAAGGCCGATCGCATCAACAACGGAACGGCACGACTGGGTCTGACCTGGAAACCCTCTCCCAACTGGCTCGCGCGGTATAGTTTCAGTCTCGATCTCACTCGCCAAAAAGGTTACCCTTACGGTCTTTACGACGAGACTGCAGCCCGACTTCAACCCGTTTTCTACAACCGCGAGAGCGGCTATCAACGGTTAGTGGCCATGGCAGGGATGAACTGGCGGTACGATCGTCGTCGGTTCAGCTTCAACAGTCAGACAGCTTTCCAGCACAGCCATGATAAGATTCACGTAGACCAAGACTACACCCAGGCCGACCTCCTCTTTGTGAACGTACCGCTGCGACAAAACCAGTGGAGCCAGGAGTTCACCTTCCGTTCGAAAAACGACACGTGGTATCACTGGATCACCGGCCTCTTTGGGTTCTACCAACGAGAAAACTTTACCTCATACACCGATTATATTCAGAAGAACTTCAATGCCGAACGCTCCAATCGCCTCTCTACCGCCGGCATCGCGGTGTATCACGTCTCCACGTTCGATCTATTTACTCATTTCTCAGCCTCTCTTGGTCTGCGCTACGACTTCGAAGAGGCGCACATCGACCATCATTCCTATCGTACACCACTCAACAATCCTTCCGGACGAACAGAGCTCAGCAGCTTTCAGAGTCGCCTGCACAACACGCAGCTCACGCCCAAGTTCACGCTGAAATACCAGCCCTCGCTCTACCGGATGCTCTATGCCACGGTGTCGAAAGGGTTTAAGGCCGGTGGATTCAATGCCTCGATCAAAACCGAAGCCGATCGTTCTTATCAGCCAGAATACACCTGGAACTACGAGATAGGCACGAAAATCGGCCTTTGCGACGGCCGACTGACTCTCGAGGCCAGTCTGTTTTACATCGACTGGAAGCATCAGCAGCTGCCCATCACCATCCCAGCCCTGGGCAATATCGTGCGCAACGTAGCCCATTCGTCCAGCAAGGGCTTAGAACTCTCCGTGAATATGAATCCCGTAAAAGGACTTTTCCTGCAAATGAATTACGGTTATACCTACGCCAAGATGCTGCGTGCGGAGATGGAAGCCCAAGATTACTCGGGCCACATGCTACCTATGGTGCCTCGGAACACGCTCTCGCTCAATGCCAACTACACCCTCTACCCCACGGGTAAATGGTTGGACAAGCTCCTCTTCAACGCCAATCTCACAGGCGTGGGCAAGCTATACTGGCGCGAAGACAATGCGATGAAACAGTCTTTCTACAGCTTGCTCAACCTGAAAGTAGCTGCAACGAAAGGTAGATTTACGTGGGAGGTGTGGACGAGAAACACCACCAACACCCGTTATCTGGCCTATTACTTCGTAGCCTCGCACAAGATGGGACAGCAGGGCAAGCCGTTCATGTTGGGCACGTCGGTGATTTTCAATCTCAAATAAGTCAGAGTTTAGGCGTTTTTCACCCTCAACGCGTTCAGCACGGCCAGCAATGCCACGCCGCTATCGGCAAAAACAGCCTCCCAAAGGTTGGCCATGCCCAAGACGCCCAGGCCCATCACCAAGAGTTTCACGCCCAGTGCGAAAGTAATATTCTGGATAACGATGCGCCGGGTGCGCCTGCCGATGCGGAGGGCCACGGCCAAATGCGAGGGGAGATCAGCCTGAAGCACCACATCAGCAGTTTCGATAGCCATGTCGGCCCCCATCCCTCCCATGGCAATCCCTACGTGACTAAGAGCCAATACCGGAGCATCGTTGATGCCATCGCCTACAAAAGCCACACGTTTTCCAGTTCGTTTCAACGCCTCGATGCGCTCTGCTTTCTGCTCGGGAAGCAAGTCGCCCGAGGCTTTTTCAATGCCCAATTGCTGGGCTACCCGGTCGACAAGCGCCTGTTTGTCGCCCGAGAGCAGCTCGATATGCCCCACCCGGGCCGCCTTCAGCGCATCGATGGCCTGGCGAGCATCGGCTTTCAGTGTGTCGGACAGCAAGAGATACCCCTTGAAACAGCCATTACAGGCACAAGAGACCATCGTTTCGGGCATCTGCTTCAAAGCTTCCGGATAGGCAATCCCCTCTTTCTCCATCAGCCGGAGTGTGCCAACGAGCCAGGTTTCGCCGTCTACCACAGCCGAAAGGCCATAGCCCGGGAGGTCGGTGGCAGCGATTTTGGCCACGCCCTCATGCCCTTTCGTAATGGCTTGGGCAATGGGATGATTGCTGCTTCGCTCCATAGCGACAACGGTCTGCAGGTCTTCTTCAGACAGACCGCTCACCTCCTGCACCTCGAAGATTCCCGTGGTAAGCGTTCCTGTCTTGTCGAACACCACGGCATCGATACCCGTCAGCGCGTCTAAACTGCCACCCCCTTTGAACAAAATGCCCTGTCGCGAAGCCGTGCCGATGCCTGCAAAGTAGCTCAACGGGATGCTAACGACCAGTGCGCAAGGACAGGAGATGACGAGAAACACCAGCGCACGGTTGAGCCACAAACTGAAATCGTAGTAGAAAGAACCGTTCAGGAGCGAGTAGACCCAAGGCAACAATACCGTGAGCAGGGCCAAAACAATGACCACCGGCGTGTAAACATGAGCAAACCGACGCACAAAAAGCTCGGTGGGCGCCTTTCGCTCGGCAGCCTCTTCCACCATTTTCAAGATGCGAGCGAGAGCCGAATCGGCCGCCTTTCGCCTCACTTTCAGTTGTACAGGCCTACCCATCACCACCATTCCGGCCAGAATTTCTTGCCCCGCCGCCACCGTTCGGGGCATGCTTTCGCCGGTGAGTGCTGCGGTGTTCACCTCTGCGCAGGGTGCGTCGGGGGGCAGAACGCCGTCTAAGGGCACGCGTTCGCCGGGCAGCACCTCGATCAAACAGCCCACGTCTACAACCTCAGGAGCCACCATCTGGCCCGTTTCGGCCAGTCGGACTCGGTCGGGACGGAAGGCCATCAAACTCTTGATGTGCCCTCGGGCCTTGTCTACAGCCTTGTCTTGCAGCGTTTCGCCGATGTGGTAGAGCCACATCACGGCCACGGCTTCAGGATATTCGCCAATGCAGAAAGCCCCGATGCAAGCCACGCTCATGAGCATAAACTCACTGAAGAAGTCGCCCTCTGCCGCGCATTCCCAGGCCTCGCGCATCACGTTCAGTCCCACCGGAAGGAACGAAACCACATACCACGCCAGTCTTACCCAGCCACTTTGAAACCAATCTGCCTCCTGCCACGAGAGCAAAAGGCCCGTTCCGAGCAACGCGCCGGCCACCAACGGTTGCCAATACGCTGTTATCTTACCCATTTTCATACCTCTTTTATTAGGAAAGTTCATACTTGTTTCCTCGCGGATTGGCCCGTTTCCGAACTCGCCAGCAAAGGAAACCCGCTACAAAGTTAGTCGTAACGACGTGCAACCGAGTTGCAAAAAAAGCGTATCTTTGCACTATGACAGAAGACTTTGACATCAGAGAAGAGCATGTTACGCCTTCGGAACGCGAGTTTGAAAACGCCCTTCGTCCGCCGAAATTCGAGGATTTCAGCGGTCAGAGCAAAGTGGTGGAAAACTTAGAGGTATTTGTCGAAGCCGCCAAATATCGCGGTGAGCCGCTCGACCACACCCTTTTGCACGGGCCGCCAGGACTCGGGAAGACCACCTTGAGCAACATTATCGCCAACGAATTGGGCGTAGGCTTCAAGATCACCAGCGGTCCTGTACTCGACAAGCCCGGCGATTTGGCCGGCATTCTTACCTCACTCGAGAGCAACGACGTGCTCTTTATCGACGAGATACACCGTCTCTCGCCCGTGGTAGAAGAGTATCTCTACTCGGCCATGGAAGATTATCGCATCGACATCATGATCGATAAGGGTCCGTCGGCCCGTTCCATCCAAATCGACCTCAACCCCTTTACACTCATCGGAGCCACGACTCGCAGCGGACTCCTTACCGCTCCGCTCCGCGCTCGCTTCGGCATCAACCTGCATTTAGAGTATTACGACCCCGACACACTGGCGAGAATCATCCGCCGTTCGGCCCGAATCCTGAATGTTCCGATAGACGAAGACGCTGCCATCGAAATCTCTCGACGTTCTCGTGGCACGCCTCGTATCGCCAATGCCCTGCTCCGTCGTGTGCGCGACTTTGCCCAAGTGAAAGGCAACGGACGCATCGACACCACCATCGCACGCCTCTCTCTCACGGCGTTAAACATCGATCAGTATGGCCTGGACGAGATAGACAACAAGATCTTGCTCACCATTATCGATAAGTTTAAAGGCGGACCGGTGGGTGTTTCTACCATTGCCACGGCCATAGGTGAGGATGCCGGCACACTGGAAGAGGTCTATGAACCGTATCTTATCATGGAGGGTTTCATCAAAAGAACCCCTCGCGGGCGCATGGTCACCGAGTTGGCCTATCGCCACTTGGGCCGAAACATACTGACGGAGAACAGTCTTCAACCCGGACTTTTCGACTGAACGTTCCTCTCTTCTTTACTTCCTTTCTCCGCGTTCCTCTCTTTGCATTGCAACGGGTTCGTGAGTTGGTACACAGCCACTTGCAAACCCGTTTTCAAAAGCTTTGCTTTTGCATCACGTTTTCTTAGCTTTCGCAATGCGTTTTCTTAGCTTTTGAAGTGCGAAAGCTAAGCTGACGGAGTTGTTGATGAACTTCAACGGATGTGCAATTCCCTTTCTCCCTCCCTATTACTTTCCCCTCTTACTCCTTACATTCGCCTCCTTGCTCCTTTCATCAGCGGCACAATAAAAAGAAAAATCGCCCCGACGGGAGCGATTTTCGGCCATTTCATCGGTAATGAAATGGAGTAAGCCGGTTGTAAGAGATTATACTTTTTCGCGATAAATGATTTTGTTGAGTCCTGTTGTCAACTCCAATGTTTCGCGGTTGGCCTGGATAAAGCTATCGATATGGCGCACCCGCTTCTCTTCTAAAATCTCGTCTACGGCGATAAGGATGCCCGTTTCTTCGACATCTCCGAAGCCATTGTTGATGGCAGTGCCAAAAAGCTTCATGGTAGGACTTAGCCCCATGTAGGCATTGACCAGCGGTGGGATATTATAACCCAAGGCCCGGATTTCCCGATTCAGGATTTTATAATCCTCTTTGAAGTCGTCTTGACAGAAAAGAGCTTCGAGTTCGCGAGGGTCGGTCTCGATTATCAGCGGTTTCATCGGGGTAATGAGATTCTCTTTATCGTCGAAATGCTTCTTGAGAAAGTAAAGAATCATGTCGCGTCCGCGCCGAATGTACGAAGGGTACATGGTCATTTTGCCAAAGAAATACTTCAGGTTGGGGTTGATCACGGTGAGTGCTCCGAGTCCGTCCCAAAGGTTATCGAGTGCAAAAATGCTTTTGGCTCCCTTGCGAATGCTCTGATATTCCACCGCTACGAACGATCGGCCAAGCTCTACTGTATAAGGCATATACTCGGTAAGGAATTTCTCCGAGAAGCGAAACATGTGACTGGTGGCCAGCAAAGGCTGCCCGTTGGCATTCATCTTCCAGTCTGTTCCATAAAGAAAACGGTAGCCTCCGATGATGTCTTCGGCATCGGGATTCCACACGATGAGCTGCTTATAGCCTCCGTCCATGGTGTCAAACTCGTCTATATCCACCGCTTTTCCCGTTCCACCGCCTGCATTGCGGAAGGCGATTTCGCGCAAACGACCGATCTCTTTCATCACATGAGGCGAGTTTTGAGCCGTAACGATATAGATTTCGTTATGGCTTTTGTTGGTCATACGGAGTTGTTTTTCGGGGGTAAGTTCGCTTTTGAGCAAGCGTCTGTCTACCGGTTGGATGATGTCTTCTTCCATTTTGCCTGATGTTATGCGGTTGTCGGTTTCCGCAACCTTCTTTCTTGTGATGGGATGGTTGGTTTGAGAGTGAATCATTGCTCTGTTAGGGGCAGGTCATAGACCTTATTTTCTACAAAATGAGCCCATTCCATCGGCGTTTTACTCTTGTCGAACGTTTGCCAGGGAATGGGTTTTCCAATGGTGACAGTGAACGTTTGGTGCACATTTCGATACATCTCGTCCACCAAGAACAGCATGGCAAAATTGAATCGGAGGCCCAACCGCTTGCAAAGATGGGCCAGTGCATAGAAGCGAGCCGAGTTTCGACCGCCGAAATGGATAGGCACTACGTCTCGTTGAGCCTCTACGCTCTTAGTAATAAACGTTTTGCTCCAAGGAATATCGCGGATGATGCCGTTGTTTTTCCTACTGCATAATCCGGCGGGGAACATCAAGATGTGATGTTTTCCGCTTTTAAATCCAGCCTCGACCATCGCCGGAAAGCGGCGACTTTGGCTTCCGGTCTTGTTGATAGGGATGCAAAGCGGAGCCAAACCGGGGAGATTCATCAGCAGGTCGTTCACCAAATAGCGGAAGTTTCCGTCGTAGTGACGTCCTATTAAAGCCCCAAGAGCCACCCCATCGATACCTCCGAGGGGGTGATTGGAGACAAAAGTGTAGAGCTTACCGTTGTTTTTGTCGGGCAAATGTTCTTTTCCGCGGATGTCGAGCGTCATGTCGAGATAGCGTACGCAGGCTTCGAGCCACTCTACACCCGTCAAATGCCTACTATCCCAAAGGAAAGCGTTCACCTCGTCTTGGTGGAGAATATGCTTGAGCCACCTTATCAACAAGGAAGGCACCAGCCGAGCCCGATCGCCCATTTTGCTTTTCAGTATGCTATCTATGTCTATGGTTTTCTCCACAACGGTTTTCTAATAAAAAGATACTAACAACTTGCAAAAATAACACTTCTTTTTTAATATATATAATCGGAGAAGAAAAAATGTCATCTCTGCCTTTCGGTTTTTGTCGATTTGTCTTTCGACGGGGCAAACGAGTAGCCATCAGGGTGTAGAAAAGTCCGAAGAGAGAGAAGAAGGCAGAGCGCCCCGCGTGAAATCGGGCACAGAGACGGGTACCGACCCCTGCTCGATGGAGAGCCGAGAGAGCTCGGCCACGCAACACCATTCGGCTAAATCATACACGTCCATGTCCAACGGGAGTCCCTGTTGGAGACATTGCGCCAGGCGGAAGTCCATCAAGAACGACATGCCGCCCCGCGAATCGAGCTGCCGGGCCAGTTGCAACGTCTGCTCGGAGAAGGGCGGACGAAACCTTTGCAGCACCTTTTCCCTCTGCGCTGGGGTGAGCGGCGCATCGCCTACGCCGGTCTCGAGGCCCAGCTTTGCCGCCGAAGCGGAACTGAAAACCAACTCTTCTGCCGGATATTTGGCAGCATAACCCTGCGTGCCCACCACCTGAAAGAAGCGGCTATAAGGGCGGGGCGTCATCACGTTGTGTTGCAAAGAGATGGTTTTCCCTTGTGCAGTGCGGATGAGCGTAGAGGTTTGGTCGCCGTTGGCAAAAGCATTGCAGGGGCGATCCATGAGGCGGCGATAGACATCGGGCCCCGAAAAGGCCGCCGTGTCCATGGCGACGAGACGCTCTAAGCGGTCGGTTCGGTGAATGCCCAACAGCTGGCAGGCCGGTGCCAAACCATGTGTGGGGTAGAGATCGCCCCGAGTTTGTTGGTTATACGCCATTCTCCAGGCCGTCCATCGCTCTCCGATGGGGTGGGCATAGCCACCTTCCACGTGCACCACATGACCGAAAAGCCCAGCTTGCGCTATCGATCGGACAGACATCTCGAAGTGGTCGTACACCGAATTCTCCAACATCATGCAGTGAAGCCGGCTGCGTTCAGCGGCGTCTACCAGCTGCCAAATGTCGGAAAGCGTAGTGGCTGCCGGCACTTCCATGGCTACACACTTGCCGCAGGCCATGGCTTCGAGAGCAATAGGAGTGTGAGAGAGCCAGTCGGTGCAGACATAAACCAAATGTAAATCCAGCCGTCGGCACAGCTCTCTGTAAGCCTTCTCGCCCCAATAGAGGGTTGGGCGCGGCAGGCCGGCCTGCTCGACAACTTGCACTCCCTCTTCCGTGGCCTGACGAGACGCATCGCAGAGAGCCGTTATCTCTACACCCTGGAGATGGCACCAACGACGAACGGCTTGGCATCCGCGCGCCCCCAGTCCCACAAAACCTACGCGTAGGCGAGGCATCGGGGCGAGCGTGAGCGAGAGAACTGGTCCATAACCCTGCCCACGGGCAGGCACCGGCGTTTCGAGGAGTGGAGGCGTAGACGTTGTTTTCATTGTTCTTCCGTTAAGATGGAACTGCAAATATACGCAAAAAACGGCGATCGGAGCCGTCTTTCCTTCTTGCTTTTCCCTCTCTCGTTTCTCCTCCCGCAGGTTCCTTTTTATCTCCCTGGCAACCAGCGGCTTACAAAGCACATGGCAAAAGCTTAGAAAACGCAGGCCAAAAACTAAGAAAATGCAAGCCGAAAGCTAAGAGATGGGCCTTCGTTTTCTTAGCTTTTGCCCAACGCTACTTCTTCAACCTCTCCGCACCATCCTGCATCCCTATCCCCAAAGACGTTGTCCTTTGGTGCAATAGGAGTTGGGAGGCGATCGACAAGGGCTGCGTCATCGTGCGTGTAAAGAGTGCCTGACAGCGATACCGAACGAATGTTTTTATATCATTTTAACGGGAATAGTGATTTTTAGAAAGAATACTTCCATTTAAGATCCTAAGTTTGCAGTCGAAATCGGAATAGCAATGGATGCCGATTCGCACAAAAAATCACACCTTAATATGTATAAATAATGTATGTCGAAAAAAACGTTTCAACACATGAAAGCAACAACAACCCTCCCCCAAACGGGGAAAGAACAACTGGATTTGGCGCGCAGACACTTGATAAAGGCTTTTCTGCCACTGCTGCAAACCGCTCCAAACGAACGACGAAGATGGAGAGGCACAAAAATCGATCTGCTGGAAATGACCCACATCGTCTACCGTTTTGCAGACGTAAAAGACGACGAGGGGCGGGCTGCCTCTTTCCTTTGGCTTGTTCGGCGCATCTGCGCTAATCTGCATTTACCGGTGCCCCGCAATCCCTATGCCCCGGTGAGCAAGGGCATGCTGCGCAAAAATGTCTATCAACGACCTGTGCTCGAGCGATATGGCTGGCTGCTTTTCGAACAGAATCGGCCTCAACCGCTGCAAGAATGGCTGGACATGGGTGATTATATGCATCGCTGATGACGTGAGATGAAGGATATAATCGTATTTCTATTTAACAATCATGAACCTTACACAACACTTTACGCTGGCCGAGATGATACGCTCCGGCGCAGCTGTGCGACTGAACATCGCTAACGAACCCTCCGCAGAGGTGGTGAAAAATCTGCGTTTACTTTGCGAAAACATTCTCGAACCGTTGCGCCGTCGCTTCGGCGTGATTCGGATCACGAGCGGCTATCGCTGCCAAGCACTCAACCAAGCTGTGGGCGGAGTGGGCCATTCGCAGCATCTTTGCGGCGAGGCCGCCGACATACACGTGTCGAATCGAGAGGTAGGACTTAAAATGTACCATTTCATCGAGAAAACATTGCCCTACCATCAGCTCTTCTTCGAACACCGAAAGAGCGACGGCGCCCGGTGGATTCACGTTTCCTTTCATCTGGAACGCCGAAGAACGAAAGTTCAACGCCGACGATCGGAAAATTTAATCATCTGATTGCGAGCGGGTTATGATCAACCGATCGATCGTCATCAGCAAGTATTGATGAAAAACTATCCCATACTCTATCCCATCAACTCTTGACAAGGGGACCGAAATGTGCTAACTTTGCAAACGTAATGAGACACAAATCTCCCGATGAAATCGAGAAAAATGCGTAACGTCGACTAACGCATCGCGACAAAAAGGAAGAGGCGCGTCGAAGACAAAACCAATATTCTCAACTTTATTAATTTAACCATTTAAACATTATTCTTATGGCAGTGTTTTATAAATTGCACCAAGAAAAGAGAAAAGAAAGCAAGTTCAAGGGTCAGTGGTATGCACGCGCAGTGGCCACCGAGACCGTCAACACCATGGCATTGGCCGACATCATGCAGCAGAACTGCACCCTGAAGCGGTCGGACATCGTAGCCGTGATTGCCGAACTGGTGGATGTGATGAAGCAACAGTTGCAAGACTCGAAGCGAATCAAGCTCGATGGGCTCGGCACCTTTAAGATTGGGCTTAACACCAAGCCTGCCGCCAAGGCCGAAGACTTCAATGTGACGAAGAATGTAGTGGGCACCCATGTGCTGTTTCGGCCGGAGGTGCGGGTCAACAAAGACAAGTCGCGTGTGAAAGCCTTACTGCATGGCTGCAAGGTGAGAGAGTTGCCCGACAACAAGGTAGAAAAGGCGCGCAAAAAGGCCTCGTCGGGCGCAGGCGGTGGCAGCGTAACGCCTCCCAGCGGACACTAAACAACGATTCCACCCCTTTGTACATACCTTTTCAATACCATGTATCAACCCTAAAATCAACATTCCATGAGTAAAAACAACATGTCGACTTGGAAACTCGTCATCAAAGTGATTGCTGCCATCGCCACGGCTATTCTCGGCGTTCTGGTGGGTAAAGGCGGCGCAGATGAGGCTTGACAGAGAGCGTCGCGAGATGATTCTCTTCATCCTGAAAGTCCTTGCGCTGATGGTTACCATAGCAGCGGTCTTCGGTTGTAGCCTCTTCCTATAGCGGCTCTTTCACAGAAGGCGAATCTTTGACGCACCTTGACGGTTGCGTTTCGGGGCCGACACATTTGATAACGAGCCCTGCATAAAAAGTGTTTTCGGGCGGAGACGGTGCACCTCTCCGTCCGTTAACAATGTCTTTTCTTTCCGATGAAATGGGCCTTTTTTAGATGCTCGAGGGGAAGAGCCAGCCTATGAAGTATGTTCTCTCTCCGAACGGCTGTAAAAAGCAAAGAAAAGACCTGGTGTAAATTCCTATTTTAATTAGGGCTTCCCCTATTGTTTCTTTCAAGAAAAATATCTACTTTTGCAAAAATTGTGTTTTGCAGCAAACAAAGGGGCTTCTCCCGTTGCAGCAATTCACTCGATTTGATGCGAGATAGATAAAGACGTTATAGACAAATACTTGCGAATGATCATTTCATTCTAAAGCAGGGGGAATGTCGTAATGAGGGATAACCACATCCTTTGCCTCTTTCAAGAGAGAAAAGAGGGAGGAGACGGTGTGCATTACGACCACTGCATCACAACATTTACTTCTCGAAGGACGTTTTTGTTCAGACAAATGAACAATGCCAAGCTCGCTTGAACTTTGTCATGGCAAAAAGAACGCACTTTGAAAGAAACGAGAAAAAGAACGGAAAAGAAGAGTAAATCTCTTCTATATGTTGACCTATCGGGTCATCCACAAAAGAATCACTTATCTTTATGTATGATTATCTGATTGTCGGTTCTGGCCTTTTTGGAGCAACCTTTGCCCATTTAGCACGGAAACAAGGCAAGAGGTGCCTGGTGATAGACAAACGTCCGCACGCAGGTGGAAACATCTATTGCCAAGATGTAGAGGGAATCAGGGTGCATCAATACGGGGCCCATATCTTCCATACGTCCAATCGGCGTGTGTGGGACTTTGTCAACTCGCTGGTGGAATTCAACCGTTACACCAACAGTCCGGTGGCTCGCTACGGAAAAAGTCTCTACAATCTGCCTTTCAATATGAACACTTTCTACCAGATGTGGGGAGTAACAACGCCGCAAGAGGCGATGAACAAGATTGAAGAGCAACGCCAAGAAGTGCTGAAAAGAATGCAATCGGAGGGTATTGCCCAGCCTCGCAACTTGGAAGAACAGGCTTTATTATTAATCGGTAGCGATATTTACGAACGGCTCATCAAGGGTTATACCGAGAAACAATGGGGCCGGAAGTGCACGGATTTACCTGCTTTTATTATCAAACGATTGCCCGTTCGTTTTGTCTATGACAACAACTATTTCAACGATCGTTATCAAGGCATCCCCATAGGAGGCTATAATCGCCTGATTGAGGCTTTGCTCAAGGGGGTGGAAGTACGCCTGAATACCGATTATTTTAGCCACCGGGATGAATTCAATGCTTTGGCAAAGGAGGTGGTTTTTACCGGTAAAATCGATGAATTCTACGACTATCGATTCGGGAATCTGGAATATCGCACCGTGCGTTTTGAACATGAGGTGCTTGATATGCCCAACTATCAAGGAAATGCGGTGGTGAATTACACCGAAGCCGAGGTACCTTATACGCGTATCATTGAACATAAGCATTTCGAATCGTTCGGCGAAGAGGTGTATCAGAACCCTAAGACAGTGGTCTCTAAAGAGTATTCCACCGAGTGGCAGTCGGGTATGGAGCCCTATTATCCCGTTAACGACGAACGTAACAGTTTGCTTTACCAGCAGTATAAACAGCTGGCAGATCAGGAATCACACGTTATCTTCGGTGGTAGACTGGCCGAATACAAATACTACGACATGGCTCCGATTGTGGAAAGAGTGATGCGGATGTTTGAAGAAAATTGATATTGCTAAGCAAATAAATGGATAAGAAGATTATAACAGTTACCGCTCCGCTGCTCCCTGATTTGGAAGAGTTCAACGTTCTCTTAAAAGAGATATGGGATAGCAAGTGGATTACGAACAACGGATCGTTTCATCAGCGGTTGGAAAAAGCTCTTTGCGAATATCTGAAAGTGCCATATATCAGTCTGTTTACCAATGGTACGCTGCCTCTGATAACGGCTTTCCAAGCTCTGCATATCACAGGTGAGGTGATAACAACTCCCTATAGTTTTGTTGCAACGACACATGCCCTGTGGTGGAACGGTATAAAACCCGTGTTTGTGGATATTAATCCGCGTACAGGAAACATTGATCCCAATAAGATAGAGGCCGCCATAACACCCCGTACCACAGCTATTCTGCCGGTGCATGTATATGGTAAGCCATGCGATGTGGGGGCCATTCAGAGTATTGCCGACAAATATGGGCTAAGGGTTATCTACGATGCAGCACACGCCTTTGGCGTGGAGGTGAATGGTCAAAGTATCATTAATGCGGGAGATGTGGCTACATTGAGTTTTCATGCTACTAAGGTTTATAACACCATTGAAGGTGGTGCGTTGGTGATGCACGATGAAAAGACAAAGAAACGCATTGACTATCTGAAGAATTTTGGCTTCGCCAGTGAGACAGAAGTGGTAGCTCCCGGCATCAATAGTAAGATGGATGAGGTGCGGTCTGCATACGGATTGCTCAACCTTAGGCAAGTGGATGCCGCCATTGAGGCAAGACAGAAGGTGGCAATGGCCTATCGTAAGGCACTGCGTAACGTAGAAGGTATATCCTTCTGGGATGATATACCCGGCGTAAGACATAACTACAGTTACTTCCCCATCTTTGTGGATGCAGAGAGATATGGTATGACCCGCGATGAGTTATACTTCAAGATGAAGGATAGAAATGTGTGGGGACGCCGTTATTTCTATCCTCTCATCAGCGAGTTCTCCACCTACCGTGGATTAGAGAGTGCCAATCCTGCCAATCTTCCGCAAGCCACAAAGATGGCAAACAGCGTAATCTGTTTGCCGATGCATCACGCGTTGAGCGAAGAAGACATCCAAAGAACCATTGATTGTATTGCAAAATGAAGAACTTATTAATTATAGGTGCAAGAGGATTTGGACGAGAGATATTCTCTACAACAAAATTTTGTAGAGGATATAATGAAGAATTCATTGTAAAAGGTTTCTTGGATAGCAAATCAGATGCTTTAGATGGGTTGGGGGATTATCCTCCTATTATTGACAGTGTGGAGCATTATCAACCACAGCCCGACGATGTCTTTATCTGTGCATTGGGGGACGTACATTATAAGAAGAAATATACCGATATAATTCTTCAAAAGGGAGGAACATTTATCAATCTAATACATAAACAGGCTTATGTCTCTGACTTTACAAAGATTGGATACGGCTGTATTATTTTTAAGGATGTCAGTCTTTCGAATAATGCGACAGTTGGCAATTTCGTGACACTGCAACAGTATGTTACAACGGGACATGACATGGTGATGGGTGATTATTGCGAGATAGAATCCTTCGCATTCATTGGAGGCTATGCTACTATCGGAGATTTTGTTACCATCCATACAGGAGCGATTATTACCCCTCATCAAAAGGTTGATAACCATGCAATCGTAGGAGCTGGTGCTGTCGTTATACGGCGAGTTAAAGAAAATACTACCGTATTTGGGAATCCTGCAATACGACTAAAGTTTTAAAGCTTTTATTTTTTAACTATATAACATTTAATCAACATGGAATTAAAAGATTTTATTGAGAATTTTGCAGCACAGTTTGATGATACTGATGCGAGTGCATTTAAAGCAGAGACCGTATTCAAAGAGCTTGATGAATGGTCGTCCTTAGTTGCGTTGTCAATCATAGCAATGATTGATGAAGAATACGACGTGACCGTGAAAGGAGATGACATCAAGGGTAGCAATACGATAGAAGACCTATTTAATATCGTAAAATCAAGAGGTTAATGGCATTTATAGAGATAAAGAACGTAAGGCTGTCTGGTCTTTCAGCGGGTGTGCCTAAAAATATTATGAGCAATCTTTATCCAAATGATAAAGATAATATTTCCACTGATTACACGCCTGAGGCCTTTGTAGAAACAACTGGTGTAAAAGAACGTAGGATATCCTCATCTCTAACTACTTCAGACTTATGCTATGAAGCAGCAGAAAGATTGATTACGGATTTGAAATGGGAGAAAAAGGATATAGACATGCTGATATTCCTTTCTCAAACACCAGACTACATACTGCCCGCCACTTCTTGCATACTGCAGGACAGGCTGGGCTTGAGTAAGGAATGTTATGCTGAAGATATTTCTTTAGGGTGTTCCGGTTGGGTCTATGGGCTCAGCACCATAGCCTCTTTACTCTCTACAGGGAGTATGAAAAAGGCGTTATTATTAGTAGGAGACGCTAAGCCTATAGCAGAAGGACCTCTTGATCCTCTCTTCGGGCATGCTGGAACCGTAACCGCACTGGAATATGCTGAAGGGGCTAAAGGGTTTCAATTCCATTTTGGGACAGATGGTTCTGGCTATGATGCTATTATCACGCCTGATGGTGGCAGTAGGAACCAGATAACAGCACAGTCCTTGGAGTATGAAGACGTAGAAGGGAAAAAGCTAAACAGACTACAGACGCGAATGAAAGGCATGGATGTCTTTGTCTTCGGCATGGGTACCGCAGCCAAATCGGTAAAGAAATTGGCTGAACATTTTAGCTTTGATTACCAAACAGCCGATTATTACGTCTTCCATCAAGCCAATATGAAGATGAATACGATGATTATAAAAAAGCTGGGTATAGACCCGGCAAAGGTTCCATCGTGCATGTATGAATTCGGCAATACTTCTTCCGCCTCTATACCCTTAACAATGGTAACGCAGTTAAAGGGAAAAATAGAAAACCGACCGACAAAATTTATCTGCTGTGGCTTCGGAGTAGGTCTGTCATGGGGAACGGTTGCGTTTTCTACAGAACAGGTTGTTGTATCCAACTTAGTTGAAGTATGATGAGCAATTACAATCCATTCTCTTTAGAGGGAAAAACCATCCTCGTTACAGGAGCTTCGTCTGGCATAGGCAAAGCCACAGCGATAGAATGTTCTAAATTAGGAGCAAAGGTGATCGCTATGGCAAGGAACAAGGAGAGACTTGAAGAGACGATGAGCGAATTGTCGGGCGAAGGGCACAAAATGTTCTTGTGTGACTTGACTGACTCCAAAGCTATGGCAGAGATGGTTTCTCAACTCCCCGTTATTCATGGACTCGTGAATAATGCTGGGATTGTTGAATCGCGGCCGGTTAATTTCATTAAGGAAGAGAGGTTAAAAAGCATTCTGCAAATTAATACGATTGCTCCTATTATGCTCCTAAAAAATCTCCTAAAGGAGAAGAAGATACTCAATAGATCCTCTATCGTATTCACAAGTTCTATCGCAGGTATTGGGTATGTCTCTTTAGGAAATTCTATGTATGCTACAAGTAAAGGGGCTATAAGCACATTTATTGCAGGGGCAGCTAAAGAGTTGGGAAATAAAAATATTAGAGTAAATGCGGTTTGTCCAGGGATGGTCGAGACAGAACTTATTAATACAGGTGCACTTACAACAGAACAATTAGATAAGGATAAGGCGATGTACCCATTAAAACGATACGGACAACCGAACGAGATTGCATGGGCTGTTATTTATTTATTATCCAATGCTTCCAATTGGGTTACAGGTATCAATTTGGTTATTGATGGAGGGATAACTTTAATCTAACAAAAAGGTAATATTCCAATAGAAAAGAAAGATCATTTTAAACAATATGGAAGAAAAAGTATTAGAAATTATCAATGAAATACGAGCAGTAAAAGGGTTAGAACTGCTACAGGAAATTCACGAAGGAGATAATCTTCGCGATGACCTTGGCCTAACATCCTTCGACTTAGCAGAACTGACAGTGAAGATAGAAGATGCTTTCGATATTGACATCTTTGAAGACGGACTTGTGAACACTGTTTCAGAGGTCTATACTAAGCTACAGAAGTAATGGCAATGTTCCTTTATGACAGAGAAAGAGAGTATTCGTATGCTATGCTGCTGGAGGAGATTCAGCTACACAAGGAATACTATCCCTATCATAAGGCCGATACACTCTTCGCGTTCTTCGCAAATCTGGTAAAGGCAATTGCTACGAACCAGCCTTTGGTGCTGTTGGATTCCGATCTGTCGATTTCTGAAATGTCGGGCATAGACCCCATGCTTATCAATAAGTCGGTGGCACTGCCCAAATACTCTTTTAAGCATATCGACGAGCTTATAACGGCTATGCAGAAATCTACTTCCACGATTACGATTTTCACATCGGGGACAACCGGACAGCCGAAACAAGTGGTTCATTCCATCGACACGCTCACACGCTCGGTTCGCACAGGCGATAAATATCGGAATCAGGTGTGGGGCTATGCCTATAATCCCACTCACATGGCCGGCTTACAGGTGTTCTTTCAGGCTTTCGAGAATAAGAACACACTGGTTGATGTGTTCAACGACAGTCGGAAAGAAGTGTATCGAAAGATTGCCGAGTATGGTATTACCCACATCTCAGCCACCCCCACATTCTATCGTTTATTGCTGCCTGTTGAGAAGGAATATCCATCGGTTGTTCGTGTTACGCTGGGAGGCGAGAAGTCGGATACGCATTTGCACGAAGAGATACATAGGATATTCCCCCAAGCAAAGATTAACAACGTGTATGCTTCCACCGAAGCCGGCACGTTGTTCGCAGCTAAAGGCGAATATTTTCAGATACCGGAAAGGAATAGAAGCCTGTTCCGAGTGGTAGACGACGAGTTGTTGATTCATCGTTCCTTATTAGGCCAATCAAATAGTTTCGCTTTCGATGGCGACTATTATCATTCGGGCGACCTGATAGAATGGGTGGATGAAGCTGCCGGGCTATTCAAATTCAAAAGCCGAAAGAACGAACTCATCAACGTTGGAGGCTACAAGGTAAATCCACAAGAGGTTGAAGAGGTGATCAACAGTATTCAAGGCGTGCGTCAATCCTTGGTATATGGTAAAGCCAACGCCATACTTGGCAACGTTCTTTGCGCAGAACTGCAATTGGATGAAGAGTCGCAGCTCACGGAATTAGACATAAGACAACAGCTGCAAAGCAGATTGCAGGATTTCAAGATTCCCCGCAGAATCAAGTTTGTAGAAACCTTTTCGTTAACGCGGACTGGCAAACTAAAACGATAGACGATAAATGCATACCACGTATTCATCTCTCTAAAGGGGACAAGTTGCATGCTCGTCTATTCCTCAAGCAAACAGCATCTACTCCGAAGAAAAACAAGATATAGAATTACTTATATTCCAGAATAGAATAAAAAAGATGAACTATTTAGTAACAGGTTGCTCCCGCGGCGTCGGGCTCGAGATATGCAGAGTTCTTCTACAACAAGGTCATACCGTTTACGGTATTGCCCGCAGTTTCAGCGAAGAGTTTCAGAAGCTGCAAGGAGAATACCAAGACCGTCTATATTTCAAAAGCGTAGACTTGTCGGACTCCGATAACGTTAGGCAATCTATTTTTAAAGACTTCGTATTGAACAAAGTGCGCTTACACGGCTTCGTGAATAACGCCGCCATCGCTTACGACGACATTGTAACCAATCTGAACCTCGCAAAACTTCAAGCGATGTATGCCGTCAACGTGTTCACGCCGATGATGATAACCAAATATGCCATTCGCAATATGCTGCTGCATCACACCCGAGGCTGCATTGTTCACATCTCGTCCATCAGTGCCCACACCGGCTATAAAGGTCTGGCCATGTATGCCTCATCGAAGGGAGCTTTGGAGGCTTTCTCAAAAGACACGGCAAGAGAATGGGGCGAGCTCGGCATCAGAAGCAATATCGTGGTTCCCGGCTTCATGGAAACAAGCATGAGTTCCACACTAACCGAAGAGCAAAAAGACAGAATATACAAGCGCACTTCACTCAAAAAAGCGACTTCGATTAACTCTGTTGCCGAAACAGTGGCCTTTATCCTGAGCGATAAAGCGCAAAGCATCACAGGGCAGAACATACACGTAGATTCCGGAACAATTTAAGGCACATACTTGACTATTAGAATAAAACTCCTAAAAATACGCAAGTTGGGGATCATGGTCAACGTTATGAATGGTTACGATCGAAAAGCATCTGTATGCTCTGTGCTAAGAAAATGCATGGTAAAAGCTAAGAGATTGCTAGGCAAAAGCTAAGAAAATGACCTGCAAAAGATAAGAAAACAGAATGCGCTTTGCAAGATCCTGTCCCACAGGGAGTTGCAAAGTATGCTTGCCGAATCCTGTAAAAGACCCTTGACATAGAAATCTCTGAAAAGGAGAAATCTCCATCAGAACATCAGAGGTGGGAGGAAAACGTCAAAAATGCGATGCAAATGATTCTTTTTTGAACACGTCGTCCAAAATAAACAAAGAAAACAGGCAAACCCACATGAAAGATCAAACACAAGTGTTCGTAAGAAATTCAAACCTTGAACTTTTCCGCATCTTGTTGATGTTAATGATTATTGCACACCATTATGTGGTAAACAGCGGTCTTACAGATGTGTGGAGTGCGAATGATGAAACTGGGAACAGTCTCTTCTTAGCTCTATTCGGATGGAGTGGAAAGACAGGTATTAATTGCTTTATTCTGATAACAGGATATTTCATGTGTCAGAAAAGTTTTTCTTGGAAGAAGCTCTTTAAGCTATTGTTTGAGATACAGTTTTATGCCACAACCATATACTTGATCTTCTTGATGAACGGTCGCCCCTTCTCGTGGGGAGAATTGAAAGATATGGTGCTTTGGATTCCTTTAGGAATAGGGCATGGTTTTGTCGGATCATTCATTGTACTCTATCTCCTCATCCCTTTTATCAACAAGTTGGTGCGGGTTCTGTCCCAGCGTGAATTTCGGCATCTCCTGATACTTTTGATTGGCGTCTATTCTGTTATTGGTACGTTCATCCCTTTTGGATTTTATGAATATATAGGATGGTATGTCGTCGTCTACCTTATTGGTTCATATATACGACTGTATGGTATATCACTACTAAGAAATAGATCGCGAGTGGTTTTGTTGATGTTGGGGAGCCTATTGGTCGTCTATCTTAGTATCATTTCAGTTTTCTTTCTCGTCAAAATGACGGGAAAAGAGTTACATATCGGAACGTTATATTATTTCGTAAGCGACTCTAACAAGATTCTTGCCCTACTTACCTCCGTATCATTATTTCTTTTTTTCAAAGAGATGAAGCTGCCATACTGCGCTTGGATAAATAGAGTAGCAACAGCTACATTTGGCGTATTGTTGATACATGGCAATAGTAATGCCATGCGTGAATGGTTGTGGGGTGACGTTTTGAAAAATGTCAAATATTTTACCCCCCCCTATTATTTATGGATACACGCATTCCTCTCTGTCATAGCAGTTTATGTTGTGTGTGTAATGATTGATTTGTTACGGATCAAGTATATAGAGCAACCTTTGTTCCGATGGATGGAAAGAAGGAAACTAAAGATTGAGACTCTTGTCGGACGAATGATGTGATGAACTGTACTTCCAACATTTAGTTATGTAAGGGATAGGAGATGTCTGATAATTTAAAGGCAAAGGCAACACGAGGTTTGTTTTGGAGCAGCGTAGATCGCTTCTCTTCACAAGGCGTCAGCTTTGTTTTCTCTATTTTCCTTGCACGCATACTGACACCCAGCGATTATGGCATTGTAGCCATGATTGTTGTTTTTATGGCTGTGGCTCAAGCTTTTGTAGATAGTGGCTTTTCTTCAGCTTTGATAAGGAAACCGCACTTGAGTGAGGCGGATAAGTCTACGGCGTTCTATTTCAACATTATTGTGGGAGTAGTCTGTTATGGCATCCTGTTTCTTATCTCTCCACTGGTTGCCGATTTTTATGACGAACCTTTATTGTCACCTATTATAAAGGTAACGGGATTGAGCATAATTTTTAATTCGCTATGTGTGGTTCAACGAGCATTATTTACGATTGCTGTAGATTTTAGATCCCAGGCCATCATCTCTCTCGTTTGTACAATTGTTTCAGGGGTGATTGGACTTGTCATGGCATACCATGGTTTCGGTGTATGGGCTTTGGTGGTACAGTCTACAGGTTCGGCTTTATTTAATTGTATGCTGCTTTGGTTGTTCTCACGTTGGCGCCCCGTTACAGGATTTAGCAAGACATCGTTTCGCTATTTGTTTAATTTTGGATCTAAGGTACTGGCCTCCGGCTTACTTGATACTTTATATAATAATGCCTATCCAATCGTAATCGGTAAATTCTACAATCCTATACAATTGGGTCTATTCTCGCGCGCTCAGGGTTATGCCTCACTACCTTCTTCCAATATAACAGGGATTTTACAAAGAGTGACTTTCCCGGTATTGAGTTTGATGCAGAATGATGATGAGAAATTGGCTTCAAATTATAGAAGAATTCTTCGAGTTTCAGCCTTTGTGGTATTTCCATCCATGCTTATGCTTGCTGCTGTTGCTACGCCTCTCATTCGCGTTATGATTACATCCAAGTGGGATGGCTGTGTTCGGTTCCTCCAACTTCTCAGTTTGGCAATGATGTGGTATCCCATTCATGCCATTAATCTTAACCTACTACAAGTGAAGGGACGTTCGGATCTTTTTCTGAAATTAGAATTATACAAGAAGTTACTTGGTGTATTGATTCTGTCTTGTACAATTCCAATGGGGGTCATGGGTATGTGTTGGGGGCTTGTTATTGGTTCTATTCTTTCATTGGGAATAAACACCTATTATACGGGTACCTTGATTCGGGTTGGATTTCTCAAACAGGTGAGAGATCTGTTACCTATTTTACTCAATTCGATAGTGATGGGTTTTATTGCTTATTATCTAACAACTATTATCAACGGTAGCTTGATTAGTCTTTTGACGGCAAGCTGTGTAGCAATTACATATTATATAGGTAGCTCATATCTATTAAGATTTCCCGAACTATACGAGATCATATCTGTTTTAGCACGAAAATCATAATGACGTTTTTACATTGGGTAGTAGATGATAAGTTTATAGATGTCCTTATCTCTATTATGGAACATACAAAAGGTAAACACAGCCATATTTATGCCATTGTAACAGATCATGCCAGTGATAACTTTACATATATCCAACAGAAAGAATATATAAGAATTATCCCTTCCAAGGATCTCATAAGAGTTTTAACAGACTGCGAGGTGTTGGTATTGCATGGATTGAGAATCGGAGTTTTCGATATGCTTCAGCAAATACCACAGAGAATAAAAGTGATATGGTCTTCATGGGGATATGACTTATATTCTATTCCAACCAAAGGGCATCCTTTTATAAAGCTCCCGCTATACAAACCATACACAAAGCGTGTGATGAGAAAGGGAGTTAAGGAGCATCTGATGGGACTGCATGTAGAGATGAACTATTTTTTCAATAAGAAGAAGATAGAATCGGCAATCTCACGAATAGATTATTTCTCGAGTGTGATACCTCAAGAGTATGACTTGATGAGAAGACTACCCTTCTTTAAGGCTCAACAGGTGGGTCTATATTATTTTAGTTTGGATGATATTGTATCGGAAGAAAACCTCGGAGATCCATTGCCCAAAGGGAATAACATCCTTATCGGTAATTCTGGAGACCCAACAAATAATCACTTAGATGTATTTGAATCCTTACGAAACATTGATATTGGAAATTGTAAGATATATGTTCCGTTAAGCTATGGAGGAACAATTGCCTATCGTGAGAAAGTGAAGACTGTTGGTAAAGAGTATTGGGGTGAGAACTTTGTCGCCATGGAGAAATTTGTACCCTATCAAGAATATAATGAAATTATTTCCTCTTGCAGCAATATCATCTTGTTCCATGAACGTCAACAGGCGATGGGAAATATTAGATTGGGCGTATGGAATGGTTGTAAAGTCTTCCTGTCTGTTTCAGGATTGACTTATCAGTTTCATAAAAATCTTGGTATACGGGTGTTTGCCCTTCAGAACGAATTAAATGCAGAAGAGCTGAAGACTCCTTTATCTGCTGCTGAAGTGAATCTAAATAGGAGACGGATGCTTGACACCATATCACGCAAACATCTTTTAAACTATATCTATCATATGTATGAAATATTAGAAAGATAATAAATATGAAGAGAGAAATAAAAATTGCTGTTATTGGCTTAGGTTATGTTGGCTTGCCTCTTGCTCGCCTTTTTTCTACAAAGTATAAAACGATTGGTTTTGACATGAATCAAGATCGCGTGAATGCTCTGATGGCAGGTCATGACGTAACGTTAGAAGTGTCGGATGAATTGTTACAAGAGGCCTTACGTAACGGTTTTGTATGTACTACAGACTTGGAAGAATTACGCAACTGCAACTTCTATGTGGTTGCTGTCCCCACACCGGTAGACGCGAATAACCGACCCGATTTAGCTCCACTTATCGGGGCAAGTACTACCGTGGGGAAGGTTATCTCAAAAGGAGACATCGTTGTTTATGAATCAACCGTTTACCCTGGTGTAACTGAAGAAGAGTGCCTGCCGGTAGTTGAGAACGTTTCGGGCTTGAAGTTCAACACCGATTTCTATGCAGGCTATTCGCCTGAGCGTATTAATCCTGGAGACAAGGAACATACGGTGGAGAAGATAAAGAAGGTGACCTCTGGTTCTACACCCGAAATAGCTGATATTGTTGATGCGATTTACAATTCGGTATTAACGAATGGTACGCACAAAGCTCCATCGATACGTGTAGCCGAGGCATCGAAAATAATTGAGAATTCACAACGCGACGTGAACATCGCCTTTATGAACGAATTGGCGAAGATATTTAATGCTATGGGTATTGATACGCACGATGCTATTGAGGCAGCTTCTTCAAAGTGGAACTTCATCAAACTTAATCCCGGTCTGGTAGGCGGACATTGTATCAGCGTAGATCCCTATTACTTGATTCAGAAAGCACAGGTGTATGGCGTTATGCCTCGTATCATATCAGAGGCACGCCGTTTGAATGATGGCATGGGAGCCTATGTGGCTAACCAAGTGATAAGACTAATGAATAAGAAAGGAGTACTGGTGAAAGATGCTAAGATATTAATTCTCGGCATCACGTTTAAGGAAAACTGTCCCGACGTGCGGAATACAAAGGTTGTAGACATTTATACCACACTGCAGGAATATACGGATAACATTACCGTATGCGACCCATGGGCAGATAGTGCCAAGGTAGAAAGAGAGTATGGTATACGCATTGTTAACTCTGTTGCAGAATATGCAAGGTATGATGCTGTGATTCTCGCTGTTTCTCATAAAGAATTTACCGCAATCGATTGGAGGGGATACTTAGCTGAGAATGGAGTAGTCTATGATGTAAAAGGTTCTATCACAAGAGAACAAGTGGATGGCAGGCTATGAATTTTATAAAAAGAGTGAAAGGCCATTTAAATGGACATAAAAGAGGGCTTTCGGACAGACTGATGCGATTTCCTCGTAAGATGTATCATATCCGAAAATCTCGCATAAATAGAAATGATAACCCAACCATTATCTGCAATAATTGTGTTGGAGGTGTTATTCTTCACGATTTAGGGTTGAGGTTTAACACACCTACAATTAATACACTCTTTCTTTGCTTTGAAGATTTCCTTTATTTTGTTGAACATCTCGAAGAGTTCTCCAAATTAGATGTGCATGAACTGAAACAAACAGAGAATGTGTTTCCTGTTGGAATACAGGAGTATAATGGACGTATAATTAAAATAGGTTTCGTGCACTATGCATCTTTTGATGAAGGAAGGGCTGTGTGGATGAAGAGAATGAAGAGGGCAAATTTGAATAATACGTTTATTGTATATGAAAGCCGGACGATAAAGGATAAAGAGCTGAAGGCTTTTTCATCTATAAAGTATCCCAAATTGGTCTTCTCTCTTACGGATAAAAGTAGAGAACAAGAATATCTTTTTATAAAGGGCATTCATTATATAGAGATTGGTTTCCAGGTAAAATACTTGAGTATAAAGGATTTTTTAGCGTTAAACGCTATTTGGACAATTTTGATTATATTAGCTTCTTGAATCATGAAATATAAGTGTAAGATAAGTATAGTCATCCCAATGTATAATGCAGGGGCATACATCGACAAATGTTTGAATTCGATTTTAGATGCCAGATTGCCCGAAGAATATTATGAAATAATTATTATCAATGATGGCTCTACTGATAATGGACCGAATATTGTTCAGCAGTATAAACAACAGCATGCAAATATCACTTACCTAACACAAAAGAATCAAGGTCAAAGTGTAGCAAGGAATTTAGGAATAAAACACTGTAGAGGGGATTATGTTTGGTGTATTGATGCAGATGACAAGCTAAATGGCAAAGAATTATCTAAGGTTTTTAGGACATTGGGAGAATATAATGATTTAGATATCTTGGCTATACAGTTGCAGCGGATTTCTGAACAAGGCGAATTAATCTCTATTGAGTGCGGACAACCCAGTTTACCGCATTGCGAAGTGATCACGGGTGTCCAGGCAGTTATAAGAGGATATAATCCTTCTTCCATCTGTGCATTGATAGTGAAGAAGACATTATTTATTGATAATGATATATTTTTTGTCCCAGGCATTACACATCAGGATGTGGAGCTGACATATCGTCTTATGCCAAAGGCAAATAGAGTATTATTTTCAAATCTTATTCCATATTTTTATATCCATCATATCAATTCTACAAGTAAATCATTAATTCCAGAGAAAAAAATAAAGTATGTCAAGGACGAGATTTTTATTATACGTTCTTTTCGCGATTTGGCAAAGTCCTATGAGCATTCAGATTCATATTTAGCCGATGTGATTTATCACAGGAGTCAAAATTCCTTATTCGGCTTAGTTTATTCATTATATAGAAATAAAAGTATTTGGGGTAAACTTGGAATAAACAAAGCCATTATTGACGAATTAAAGAATCAAGGGCTCTATCCGATGAAAGGGCCGTGGGACTCTTGGAGAAAAAGAATATTTGCATCTTGCTTCTTAAATTTTCCCAAGATATTCACTTAATTTCTTCATAAAGACTATTTATCTCAAATCGTAAGATCTTAATTCAACTCCATGCCCTGCACAAGAATCGTATTAATAACTCCCATTACCCCCTTTAAAGAAAACTTAAGAGGAGTAAGTGCTCTACCTTATCATTTGTTGATACATAGGCAACAAGAGGATGAGAAAGTAGAAGTTAAGATATTTAGTTTTAATACAAATCAATTATCTAAAGAACAAATTTCACAAAGTGAGGTAGAACTAAATGTACGCATACACATTTTAAAAGAAAGGAGATGGATGAGATGGATGTTTCTTTCTCGGTTGCATCCCATAGTACGAATATTGATGAGCCATCCATTCAGCAGTTATGTTCGTCTTTCCAAAAAAGAATTAGAGAACATACAGGCTCAGCATGCTGATGGAATTTGGATTTATGGAGAAGAGTATGCACCATTACTGAAACAATTCCCAAACACGCGAAGAGTTTTATTGGGGCCAGATAGTGAGGCATTATATTACTATCGACTGTTAGGGCAACGTTTCATTTTTAAAGATACATGGAATCTTTTTCGTAAATTTCTGATGTATCCCAAATACTTAAAAATCGAAAAAGAGCTTCCTGCAGACAAGTCTATTACCTGTTGCGTGGTAGGTGAGGCCGATGCTAACTTCCTAAAAAGGGTCAATCCCGATATACAAGCAGAATTTTTAAGGCATCCGCATTATGAAATAAGCACATCCAAAGAGATCAAATTCCATACACCGATTCGTTTATTGATTGCAGGACAAAATAATTTGTATATGCAGCAAGGCGTAGAAGAGTGGATTCCTGAGATGATCAATGCTTGTTCCGAACTGAAAGTACATTACGCAATTACTTTCTTAGGAAGGGGATGGGAGCAAGCTGTTCAGAAGCTTTCTCGTGCGGGATATACCGTGACACACATCCCTTTTGCGCCTAATTATACAGAGGAGGTGCAGCGACACGATATACAACTCACCCCCATTACTGTGGGAACAGGTACCAAAGGAAAGGTTTTAGACGCCTTAGCAAACGGACTCTTAGTCATCGGAACAGAATATGCTTTGGAAAATATTGCTGTAAAGAACGGTGTCTCTTGCTTACAGTACGAAACTCCTCAGGAGGTAACTGTTTTATTGAAAGATGTTGTGGACAACGTGCCCACCTATGAGCAAATAGCTGCAACAGGAAGGCACTGTGTTCTTCAGCATCATTCTCGTAGAACGATTGCTAAAAACTTTTTCAGTTTGTTCCAACCGTAGTTTGATAAGATGAGACCAAGCCAAGATACATCACAAGTTATTTCATTGCTTCGTTTCCCATTGTGTGCAGCGGTTGTGATGTTGCACACCTATTTGATAGATAAGCCAATTGGAGGAATAGTCTATGTGACAGAGGATCAATTCCCTATTTTTGATTATATTGAGCATATCGTCAGAGTGGAAATAGCCAATATGGCAGTACCCCTTTTCTTCTTCATCTCCGGATTTCTATTCTTTTGCGGAAAAGCCTTTACTCCAAAAATGTTCATAGATAAACTGAAGAAGCGTTTTCATTCGCTATTCATACCCTATGTATTTTGGAATACCTGCTTTATCCTATTCATTGCCTTGATCGGAATACTTTATCCGACTTGGCTAACCGAGAAAAGAAGTATTTTACAGATGAGTTTCTCCGAAATTCTGAATGCCTATTGGGATTTAGATCAAGGACTTATTCCATTGTGGTTTATTCGAGATCTGATGATATTAAACCTTTTTGCTCCAGTGTTCTATTGGATGATAAAGAGAGCAAATTTCCTTATTATCGTTGTCTTGGGCCTCTTATGGATCTTCCAAATAGGGCAGTGGCTTCCGGGAATAGGCGTCAGGGCCTCTTTCTTCTATGCACTGGGAGCCTGGTTCAGCATTAGGCAAAATAATTTTGTAGAAGTTCTGCGTCCATACTGCACCCCTATTCTGCTTGGCTCTTGCCTGCTGATAGGCATCAACACCTATTGTTGGGCAAACAATTTGCCATATCAAACCTTTTTCCAACTGTCACAGATGATCGGTATTTTAGGGATCATTCTCTTTACCGATCTTTTACGACAACACCAAAAGCTACAAGCCCATCCGTTTTTAGTAGAGAGCAGTTTCTTTGTTTTTGTTTTTCACATGTTTGTTATCAAGTTTCCATCGCTCTATTGGGTAAAGATTCTGCCCATCAACACCTTCACATTGACGTTGGTACTGTTTGGCATACCTCTCTGCACCACAATTCTATGTGTGGGCATTTATGGGTTGATGGATAAACTATCTCCTCGATTTACAACCTTTGTGATAGGAAAGCGATAAAACTATGTTGGTCTATATCTTGATATTTTCAGCGGCCCTTATTTGGTTTTTCTCAAGCAAAGAGCAATCTTCCAAAAATGCCCGGAGACTATTCTTCTTCCTATTCTTCTTAGCTCTCTTTGTAGGTATATCTGATATGTTAGGTGGATACGACCGTTATATATATGGAGAAGTCTTTGATCTCTTATCTGATGATATTGATAGAGGGTTCAGCTATACGGAATCACCTATTATGGACTATGAGAAAGAATTTGGATATGTTTTTCTTAATTTCATTCTATCTCATATCACCTCTAACCGATATATTTTTATCTTCTTTGTAACGCTCATCATCTATTTACTCTTCTTTTTCTCAATTAAAGAATACGCAGACAACTATCCCTTTGCCTGTATTTTGTTTTTAGCACTGATGTTCTTCTTTACGTTTACATATCTGCGTGAAGTCATAGGAGTGGGTGTTGGCTGGTTGTCGTTGAAGTATATTTATGAACGAAATCTAAAGAGGTTTCTATTCCTGATGTTGATCGCTTATTCCTTTCATAACTCTGCCATTATTTTTCTTCCGATGTATTTTATACCCATCCGAAAGTATAAAATCTCACTTATTCTTACCATCATGCTTGTGGCCTTTATCATAGGCCTTTCTCCACTTCCGGGAGCATTATTTTCACGTTTTGGAGAGCTTTCCGGTTCAGAAGAGCGGGTAATGCAATATGCGCAGGACTATGAGGAAGCTGGTCTCAGAATAGAATATCTACTTGAGGTCGTTGTTTTTCTTTTTATTATTTTTTCTCAATATAAAGAGATTCCTCAGAACAAGAAATCGCTTGTTTATCTCAATTGTGCCTTGATGTTCTGTGTGATTTTGCTTTTCTTCGTTCGTTCTTCCTCTGGTGGCCGATTAGGTTGGTATTATATGATAGGCATTATAGCACTTTTTACAACCATCGCAATGAAAGTAAATCGTCAGAGGCAGGTAAGTACCATGCTTATCCTCCTGAGTTGTCTGTTATATGGCCGTATATTGATTAGCTGGGGTATCCGTGCCTATCCCTACAAAACATTCCTGACAGAAGGACATAGGGAAGGAGATCCGGTTTATCAAAGATACGAATACGATCCACAATACGACTCGAATAAATTCTATCGTCCTGTATTCAAATGGAATTAACAAGCATCGACATGGAATCTAAAATGCCCCTACTAACAATTTTCACTCCTACTTACAACCGAGCCGATCTCCTTTTCAAATTATACAAGAGTCTGAGAGAGCAGCGTCTGTATAATTTCGAATGGCTTATTGTGGATGATGGGAGTACAGATCATACATCCCTTGTGATAGAAGAGATACGAAGGGAGAATAAAGATCGATTCCCTATCAGGTATTATCAAAAGGAAAATGGAGGCAAACACACTGCCATCAACGTTGGAGTAAGAGAAGCAAAAGGAGATTTATTTTTTATTGTCGACAGTGATGACCTCCTAACTCCAGATGCCGTCTCAACCATTACTTCAGATTGGCAAAAGACAAAATCAGAACAAATCTTTGGAATCTCTTATTTAAGAGGACACATTTCTTGTCCCAACAATGCTTTTGGACATACGTATTCACAGGAATCCTCTTTCATCGGAAACTATATCGATGTGAGATACAACCGAGGTGTGAGCGGTGAAGACCATGCAGAGATTTTCCGCACCGAGCTTCTGCGAGATTTTCCCTTTACCGAATATCCCAACGAACGATTTATGAGTGAGGCCATCGTTTGGATTCGGTTAGGCAAGCGATGGAAAATGCTTTTTGTCAATAAGATCATCTATTTAGCCGAATATGTCGATGGAGGCCTCACGCTACAAGGCAAGCGATTGCGATTCCAATGTCCCCTGGGAGGAATTGAAGGTTCGCTGGAGACGATGAGCCATGAGTTTCATCTACGAACACGCATCAAACAAACCCTCCTTTATATCGTCTATTCTCGATTTGCCCAGCGTAGTTTGTCGGAGATATATTTTCCAACATCGGAAATCAACCAACGTCAAATACAATCGATACCGCATTTCCGGGCACTTCTCTCGATCAGTCTGCTACCGGGCCTTGCCTTATATCATTATTGGAGAAGAAAATATCACATCACAAAGTCATCCTCATGTTAGATATAACCAACCATCAGATAACGGCTGAGAACATAAAACAGCACCTCGGTCGATCTTGCATTCGCCCTACGCTTAACTTTCGCATCCTGTTTTCTTAGCTTTCACACTCTATTTTCTTAGCTTTTGGCATGCGTTTTCTTAGCTTTTGCAAATCGTTTTGTAAGCATCTGATTCTCAGCCAGATGCAAAGATATAGGCTGTAGCCTGGTTGTAACAGTCGATCACATCATTATTTATCTGGCACTTGTGCATCAAAATCATATTCTTGAAATAAGAAATGAAAGAAAGATATTACTCCATAGACATTTATAAGCTGATTGCAGCCCTACTGATTGTATCAGTGCATACCGTTCTTTTTTGGAATTATGAAGAGGGAACAGGGCAATGGTATGCCGCATGGATGTTAATGGCTGTAGCCAGAAATGGAGTTCCACTGTTCTTTATGGCGTCTGCTTTTCTGCTATACAGTCATCAGGAAGATCGAAGTCGAAGTCAGACAAGAAGACTTCTCACCTTGTATTCCACTTGGTGTATCTTCACACTGCCTTTCATTCTATACACCTATTATCATCTCTTCTCAAAAGAAGGTTACGACTTTCTTCAGTTACTAACCTACTTCTTCAAGCAATTCTTCTTTATAGGTCTTTGTGGAGGGGGTTGGTTTGTCCTTTCAACGATTTGGTGTATTTGGATCGTAAAATACCTTGCACCGAAAAGCTCGGTTCTGTTATGGGGGCTTTCCCTGTTTCTCTATCTCCTTTCTATCATGGATAGCTCCTATTACTTTTTATTAGGACAGGGAATGCTCTTCAACGAAGTCCGCACATTCTTCGGTTCGTTCTGCAATTTCATTCCTGCGGCACTATTGTTTTTTGTCATCGGGAAAACCTTTGCAGAGCATAAAACATGGATTCCGATATGGAAAAAGCACAGAACGAAGTTGTATGTAGCCACACTCCTTGCAATAGGAATGAATGTTATCGAGTTGGGATGGTGCATCCAATCGGGCTATGTAGGAAGCACCTTGCGTACCGACAGCACGTTCTCTCTTCCGTTATCGGCCTGTTTGTTGATGGCAACAAGTCTTACGTTCAACCTCAAACCTCGACAGATTTATCGCCGATTAAGGAATTGTAGCACCATGATTTATTTTATTCAGTTTCCTATCATTCGAATATTATTTGCGATAGGGATAAGAAGTTGGACGGCTTATCTTCTAACATTGGTTTTGGGCTTCACCTTTTCGTTGCTCATCTTTTTCTTAGAGAAAAAATTCAAACAAGTAAACGTTTTGTATTAGCATGAAAGAGAAATTTGAATACTCCGTAGCCATCAGAACAGTGGGAAAGGCAGGAGAGAAATATTTGCAAGAATTAAGGTCTTTGCATCAGCAAACCGTCAAGCCTAAGCACATCTTTGTGCATTTGGCACATGGCTTTGATCGACCCAAAGAGCAGGTGGGGATGGAAGAATATATTGACACGCCACGAGGATTGGTACACCAACGTGCGGCATCTTGTGAAAAGGTGGATACAGAATACCTTCTGATCTTAGATGATGACATCTACTTTCCGGAAGATGGAGTAGAGAAACTCTATGAGAAAATGAAGGCCAGTCAGGCCGATTGCATTGCGCCAGACACTTTTCATAATCATCATACGCCGTGGAAAAGGCGTGTCATCGATTTCTTTGCGCATGGACAATATGGCCGGAAGAATGATGGTTGGGCTATCAAAATTGGTCGGAATGGTACTTTCTCGTATAATTTAAACCCCGATCAAGGGGCCGTTCTACCCACGATGAGCGCACCCGGAACGGCCTGTTTGGTAAAAACACAAGTCTTTCGGGATATACATTATGAAGACGAACAATGGATAGACCAGTTTCCGGCGGGGACATTTGGCGAAGATCAAGTGATGTTTCACAAGATGCATCTCAACGGTTATCAAGTTGTTATGGCCTATGATACGGGGATTCTTCATTTAGACGCAGGGACAAACAACATTAAGGAAAAAAGCTATTCTAAGCTGATGTATCGTGCCATGTCTTTGTACCTGACCTGGCACAGGTGCTGTTATCAACTGAAAGGGAAAAGTATAGGAGGCAAAATGCTGGATGATATTGCTTATATCACTCGTTTTGTGAACGGTTTGAGCACTCGTCTCTGTTATTCTCTGTTCCTATGCAGTCCGAAATTCTTCACGGCCTACCTGGTAGGACACTGGAAAGCAAAGAGAATGATTCATCAAAAAGAATATAAGAACTTGCCCAATATCATCATCTCTAAAAAGAAATAAGCATGAAACTGTCTTTTATTGTTCCGGTTTATAATGTGGAAGAATATTTGGAGGGATGTATTGATTCTCTTCTCAATCAAGGCTTGGAGGATCAAGAATATGAAATTCTGTTGGTGGATGATGGGTCGACCGACCGCTCTTCGGCCATCTGTGATGGCTATGCAGCACGTTATGCAAACATCCGAGTTATTCATCAAGAGAATCGCGGACTTGCCGAGGCTCGCAATACAGGACTAAATCATGTCGATAGCGAGTATATTTGTTTCTTGGATTCTGATGATTATCTTTTAAAAGGAGGCATCAAACAAGTGCTGGAAGGACTCGAAGGCGACACAGATTGGCAATTGTTGATGTATGAAAGCTGGTACGACTTTCGAGAGATTCCGGCCATCGACAAGACCATCTCTTTCAAAGGGACAACCCATGAACTGATCAAACGCTATCATTATTTCCCCTCATTCTGTTGGAACTTTATTTACCGAAGAGACTTTATTGAGGAAAACAAATTGCGGTTTCATTACTATGGATGCGAAGACACCTTATGGACAGGACAGGTTTTTATGCTCAATCCACGAATCTATAGAAGCAATGCCGCCATTCATAGATATGTTGTGCGGTCTAATAGTATTTCGACAGATCGGTCGAGAGCCAAGGCACGTAGATTAGTGCCTGATTATATCACGGTGATAGGACTGATGAATGGTTTGTTTGAAACGTATGCTGCATACGATTCTCAACTCTTCAAAATGTGTGTTGACACCCTCAATTCGAAAAAAAGATATGGACTCACAAGAATCTTAACAGCAGACTACACCGGAAAAGAGTTTGACGAGGTGATGAAAAATGCACGCGAAAAGGGCTTTTATCCTATTCGTCGTTGGTCAAATGGAATCAAGGCAACTCTGTTACAGAAGATGGAAAATGCTGTTGTGTCTCATTTCATCATCTATCGCTTATGCTGTTTTCTCTTCAACCGCATCTTTACTCCTTATATTCTACCCGTTATCCATAGGAATTTAAACCATTAGGTCTTACAAAAACGTTGAACATATCGACAAAAACGCTATATGGGAAAATATAAAATATCTGTCGTCGTTCCTGTTTATAAAGCAGAGAACTTTTTGCGGATGTGTGTAGACAGCATCTTACAGCAGACATTGAAAGATGTTGAAATTGTATTGGTAGACGATGGAAGCCCTGACCGTTCAGGACAGATTTGTGATGAATACGCTGCCCAACATCAAAATGTAATGGTTATTCATCAAGAGAATGGCGGAATTAACAAAGCTCGTTACGCAGGAGTTAAAAAGGCGACCTCAGATTGGATCACTTTCGCAGACAATGACGACACGCTTCCCCTTGATGCCTTGGAGCGTCTTTATGCACAAACCGAGAATACGGAATTGGTAATAGGGTCGTTCGTCAATTTAGAGGTAGACGAAAATCTCTCCTTAGAGCAATATCGACAAGGCGTTATCGACTCGACACTGATTCCTCCACAGCCTTGGGGAAAGCTCTATCGAAAAGAACTGTTTTCTGAAAACACATTCGATTTCCCTCGCGAGATAGACGGTGCAGAAGATATGATTATGAGTATACGCATCTTGTTCTCACTTACTCGCCCACCGCACTTTGTGAAAAAGAGCGTATATCACTTTATGCGACACACGTCGAGTGCCTCTCATACTATCAAAAAGACCTTAGATTATGAATATCTTTTTGATGATTGCCGTGTCAACTCCATTCCACCGGAGCAAAGAGAGCGGTATATGGAAAGTATTCTTAGAAACCGAATCAATGGTTTAATCGGAGTTGCCGTCAACTTTCCTCAGGATGTAGCGAAGAAAGAACATCCTTTTTTCGACAGAATTAATGCAGACATCAAACGGTATCATTACAAAACCAATCTAAGAGAGTATCTATTGCTACATTCTCATTCTCCTTTCTTAATGAAAGGAATCGCCTATCAGCGAATGATTTGCTTATCACTTCGATACCGATTGCATTTACTTTTTTCAAAATTCAACAAGAAACAGTGAGATGGGATTGAAAGAATGTTGGACTTATGTACGCTCCGATCTTTATCGCATCACAGGAAAGAAACAGATGACATGGATGAGTCTGTTGCGCGAAGGCTTCTTTGACATAGGTTTCCGGTTTATGTTTTGGTTCCGACTTCAACACCTACCGTCACCATTCAATCTCCTTCCTCGACTGATTTGCAGAATCATCTCGCTACGACATCATATAGATATTGAACGAGGAACTAAAATAGGCTACGGCTTTAAAATCATGCATGGTGGACCGGTTGTTATCAATGTCTCTGCAAAGATAGGTAACAACGTCAATATCGGGCAGTTTACTACCATCGGTAGTTTGTCACTCAATGCTGCCACCATTGGCGATAATGTCTATATTGGTCCTTCGGTATGTATCGTTGAGAATGTAAATATCGGCAATAATGTTACCATCGGTGCTGGAGCAGTCGTTGTTAAAGATATTCCCGAGGATTGTACGGCAGCGGGTAATCCAGCAAAGGTTATTTCAATGAAAACACCCGGGCGTTTTATTTGGAGGCGTTGGGAGGTAGACTAAATACTGTCTACCCTTTCTTTCGATCTGAAAAACAACGTTATCATCGCTGGAGCTTAGCTAACAAAGTATACGATGTGATCCCAACCGGTGAGATCTACTCCTAAGACAAACAAGATGTAGTCCTACTACAGACGGCATTTACTCCTACTACAGACCGTTCCTTGTTCCACTATACATCAATACGCATGAGATGAAGATACTGCAAGTTGTTACATCACTCCAAACTGGTGGTGCCGAAAAAATCGTTACCGACCTTACGTTGGCTCTTCATTCAAGAGGACATGAGGTTGATGTTGTATCATTTGCCGGCGGAGATACGATCTTCAAACAAAAGCTGAAAAGTCATAACTGTCGCGTGATAGAATTCAGTGAGACATGGGATGTGTACAATTGGAAGTTCATCTTTAAGCTACGTCGCCTGATGAGAGCCTATGATATAGTACATACGCACAACACTTCAGCCCAGCTCTTTGCGGCATTGGCCAATATCCATCGTAAAACCAAACTGGTTACAACCGAACATTCCACAAACAATCGGCGTCGCAATTGGGTTGGTTATCGACCGATAGACCGATGGATGTATGGGCAATACGACAAAACGGTATGTATTTCCGATATCGCCAAAGAGAAATTACAGGAATATTTAGGTTCTTCTGCTCATCATAAGATCATCACCATCAATAATGGAGTGGATGTATCGCGCTTCTACAATGAGCAACCTCTGACCGAATTGTCTCATCCTAACCAATTCATTGCCGTAATGGTGGCAGGATTTAGAGAGGCGAAAGATCAAGATACGCTTATCAAAGCTATCTCCCTGTTACCCGAAGAGTATCGATTATGGCTTGTAGGCGACGGTGTACGTCGTTCTGAGTTGGAAAATTTGATTTCTTCCTTACAACTTCAGCAACGAGTAACACTATTAGGCGTTCGCTCAGACGTCCCCAACATTCTCAAATCAGCAGATGTAGTGGTGATGTCATCCCATTGGGAGGGCCTCTCTTTATCCAACATTGAGGGAATGGCATCGGGCAAGCCCTTTGTAGCAAGCGATGTAAATGGGCTTCACGAAGTAACCAAAGGATATGGCATTCTTTTCCCACATGAAGATGCGGAAGCCTTATCTGTGATTCTGCAACGCCTACACGACGACGAAACGTATTATCAACAGGTGGCAGAAGCTTGTTATCGCCGTGCACAAATGTTCGATATCAACAAGATGGTAGACGAATATGTGGGAGTATACAAATCCTTACTCGAACGGAAATGAGCAAAATCCTTTTTTGTAACAACCTGTTAAGCGGAATGCTTCTCTTTCGGAGAGACATCATTCAGCATTTTAAAGAGCAGGGAAAAACCGTCGTTCTTGTAGTGATCAAGAGCGAAACCGACGAGAAATATCTGGAAGAGTTGACTGGAATCAAGGTTTACACCATCGATGTAAGCCGCACTTCAACCCATCCACTTAACGATTTACGTTTCTTCTCAAGTTTTTGGAAGATTCTCGGTCAAGAAAAACCAGATTATGTTTTCAACTATACCATCAAACCCAATATCTACGGGGCCATCGCTTGCCGCTTACGAGGTATCCCCTGCACAGATATGATGGCGGGATTGGGCTATACCTTTACGAACAACAACCTTTCTTCTAAAATTGCACGCACGTTGTATCGGATAGGACTTGCCTGTGCGCAACATCTCTTCTTACTGAATGAAGAGAATGTTCAAGCAGTCAAACGGTTGAAACTTTGCAATGATAAGAAAATGATTTGGTTGAAAGGGGGTGAAGGAGTCAACCTTACTCATTATCAATACTTCAACAACGAAGCCCCATCTATCACCTTTCTCTTTATTGCTCGCTTGATTGAAGAGAAGGGATACCGACAGTTTGTGGAGGCGGCAAAGGCGATTCGCAAGAAATATCCCGATGTTCAATTCCAAGTTGTCGGAGAATATGACCTCACTTATCCCAAAGCCATCAGTCGGGAAGAGGTAGCAAAGGATGTTGAAAATGGCTATATCGAATATATGGGCGTAACGACAAACATGCTCGACTTCTACAGTCGTCCGGGTTATGTCATCTGTATACCATCGTATTACTCGGAAGGACTCAACCGTTCTTTGATGGAAGGCTGCGCCGTAGGCAAGCCAATCATTACGACAGAGCATCCGGGATGCAGAGAAATGGTAAGAGACGGAAAGAACGGTTATCTCGTTCCCGTACAAGATGTAGCAGCTTTGGCTGATGCCATGGAGAAATATCTCTTACTACCGGCGGCCGAAAGAAACGCCATGTCTTTATATAGTCGGCAATGGGCAGAGCAGAATTTCGACATCAAAAACGTGATAGCCCAATACGAAAAGGTGCTTGCCGACGACACCCATCCCTCATTTAGATAAGAACAAAGGATGTACAAGCATTTTTTCAAACGCATCATCGATTTCAGCATCGCGTTATTGGTTTTGCTGTTCATCAGTCCGTTACTGTTGATAGTCACCCTATGGCTTCACTTTGCCAACAAAGGAGCGGGAGCTTTCTTCTTTCAGGAACGTCCAGGAAAAGATGGCAAGCTCTTTCGGGTCATCAAATACAAGACGATGACCGACGAACGAGATGCGCAAGGGCAACTTCTGCCCGACGAACAACGACTGACGCCCGTCGGCCGTTTCGTTCGTTCCACTTCGATAGACGAACTGCCCCAGCTCATCAACGTCCTATTAGGCGACATGTCCTTAATAGGTCCCCGACCGTTGCTGCCACAATACCTCCCATTATACACCCCAGAGCAGGCACGTCGGCATGAAGTGCGTCCCGGCATCTCCGGTTGGGCGCAGTGTCATGGGCGCAACGCCATCTCGTGGACAAAGAAATTTGAGTACGACGTGTGGTATGTAGACCACGTCTCCCTGCTGACCGATCTTCGGGTAATTGCCTACACCATCCGGGCCGTATTGAAAAGAGACGGCATTTCCAAAGAGGGGCAAGCCACGATGGAGGTTTTTAACGGACACAACTGAGATGAAAGACATTGCCATTTTCGGTGCAGGCGGTATGGGACGCGAGACAGCTTGCCTCATCCACCGCATCAACAACGCCGCCGACGCCCCGATATGGAACCTGATCGGATTCTATGACGACGGCATCGCCATAGGAGAAGCCAACGAGTTTGGAGCCATCTTAGGCGGAATAGAAGAGCTCAACCGACGCGAAGAAGAACTTTCCGTCGTCCTTGCCGTAGGCCATCCGCAGACGCTGGCCCGCATTCGGCAGCGCATCACCAACAACCATATCTCCTATCCCAACCTGATCGATCCCACCGTTGAGTGCTGGCACCCCGACACTTTCTCCATCGGAGAGGGCAATATCATCTGTCCGCACTGTCATTTCTCGTGCAATGTGCGTCTCGGCAACTTCAATATTCTGAACGGAGACATCAGTCTGCGGCACGACGTCTGCCTCGGAGACGGCAATGCCCTCATGCCCGGCGTCAAGCTATCGGGTGGAGTCTGCATGGGAGACCGAAACTTTTTGGGCATCAACGCCGCCGTGGCGCAATATCTCAAGGTGGGGAACGACAACCGAATCGGAGCCGGAGCCATCCTCTTAGACGACACTCAGGAAGACGGAGGGCTCTATATCGGTGTGCCGGCCCGGATGAAAAGTTCTCACAATACATAAAAACAATCCTACCGCCCACGACCTTTTCAAGGCGGGAGCGAATGAAACGAAGTTATAAAAAAAGAGTTATGGATAATCGTATCTACTTGTGCCTTGCTCACATGAGCGGCAACGAAATGAAGTACATTCAGGAAGCGTTCGACACCAACTGGGTAGTACCCTTAGGTCCGAACGTCAATGAATTTGAGAAAGATTTAGAAGAGTTTGCAGGAGAGGGGAAACACGTCGTGGCTCTTTCAGCCGGTACGGCGGCGATCCACCTCTCATTGGTGTTATTAGGCGTGAAGAGCGGCGACGAAGTGCTTTGTCAATCGTTCACGTTTGCGGCATCCGCCAATCCCATCACCTATTTAGGAGCCACTCCTGTGTTTGTAGACAGCGAAGAGCATACCTGGAACATGGATCCGAACCTGCTGGAAGAGGCCATCAAAGACCGCATCGCCAAGACCGGACGCAAGCCCAAGGCCATTATGTTGGTCTATCTCTACGGCATGCCGGCCTATATCGACGAGGTGATGGAAGTGGCTAAACGATATGAAATCCCCGTTGTGGAAGACTCGGCAGAGGCCTTCGGCTCGAGATACAAAGGCCGAATGGTGGGCACTTTCGGTCGATTCGGCATCATGAGCTTCAATGGCAACAAGATGATCACCACCAGTGGCGGCGGCGCACTCATCTGTCCCGACGAAGAAACCAAGAAGCGGGCCATGTTTTACGCCACCCAGGCCCGCGAGCCGATGCCCTATTATCTGCACAAAGACATCGGTTACAACTATCGTATGAGTAATATCTGCGCCGGAATCGGTCGCGGACAGATGACGATCGCTCACGATCATGTGGCCCATCACAGGCATACGAAAGACCTTTACCAAGAGGCCTTTGCCCAGGTGGATGGAATCTGTCTGCATGTGGCCCCCGAAGACTACATGGAACCCAACTATTGGCTCAACACCATCACCGTCGACGCAAAGAAAACGGGGCGTGACTACGAACAACTGCGGCTGCATCTCGAGAGCCTCAACATCGAAAGCAGACCGCTGTGGAAGCCTATGCACACGCAGCCGGTGTTCAAAGATGCTCCGGCCTATGTCAACGGCGTGTCCGAAAGGCTCTTTGCCAAGGGGCTGTGCTTGCCTTCCGGACCGTATGTCACCGACGAAGACATCGCCCGGATAGTGAAAGCTCTCTGCTAAGCATCGGCACCGGTCTCCCGTTTCCTTTTTCTTGCGTTGATGACAGGAGGTGGAGACAGGGCCAGAGAGTTTCCGAGCGTAAGGCGGAACGAGGTGAAACCATACCCCATGGGGCCGAAAAGATTTCCCGCCATGTGGCCAAGTCGTTTCCCCGTTTTGAGCCATCGTCTTGTCATCTCTTAGCTTTTACCCCTCAAAAGCTTAATTTTCGCCCTCCAAAAGCTTAACTTTTGCCAACCTATCTCTTAGCTTTTGCAAGGCATCTTCTAATCGTTTGATTTTCAAACCTGTAGAAAGACAACAGCATCTATAGGTTTTCGTGCTTCCCCAAACCGATATTCGTAAACTGGCACAACAATGAATCTGTTTAGTAAAATTATCGACTGGTACTTCAAAAAAGAGTCGTTGCCCTATTGGTGCATTTTTTTGATTGACTGTACCATTTGTTTTTTGTCGGGGATCTTTGTCTTTGCCCTATTCTTCAAGATACCGAAGACGGTGGCAAACATCGCCCCCATCAGCACCACACTGCTGTTCTACCTCTTCTTCAACATCCTGGGGTTTCGCTGGTTCCATACCTATTCGGGCGTCATCCGCTACTCCTCCTTTGTGGATCTCAAGCGGGTGGCCTACGCGATGACCGGTTCTTTCCTGGCCGTAACGCTCATTCATTACCCCATCATCTTTTATCCGCCCATCCACTCCTGGATTCTGCCGCTCAATCTGCGGCACATCGTCTCCATCTACATCGTGTCTACCATCTTGTTGTGGACGTTCCGCATTGTGATCAAGGGCATTTACGACACCGCTTTCGACAACGAGAAAGCCAAACGGGCTCTCATCTACGGCGTGAAAGAGGGAGGCGTAGGACTGGCAAAGAACATTGCCTCGCAGAAACCTCAGCAGTTTCGGCTCTTTGGCTTCATTGCTCACGAGGATGGCTTTGCCAATCGCTATCTCATGGGCAAGAAAGTATATCCCTTTAGCGAGGAACTGCGAGATGTCATCCGGGAAAACCGAATCAATGCCGTACTGGTTTCGCCACTGCGCAATGATGCTTTCCGTGACAATAGTGCCCTGCAAGACTTGTTGATCAATGCCGGCGTGCGTATATACATGACCGAGGGCGTGCAGGAATGGGACAATACCTCTTCCAATCAGCTGGTCAACACGCTCAAAGAAATCAGTATCGAAGACCTCTTGCCTCGCGATCAGATACAGATCGACATGGAGAGCGTGGGCCATCTGTTGGCCGGAAAGAAGATTCTCATCACGGGTTCGGCGGGCAGTATCGGGTCGGAGATGGTGCGGCAGATCTGTCTTTTCTCGCCGGCCGAGCTGATGCTGGTAGACCAGGCAGAGACTCCGCAACACGATATCCGACTGATGATGGCGCACGAACATCCCCACATCAAGACTTCTACCGTGATTGCATCCATCGCCAACAAAGATCGCATGGAACGAATCTTTGCCGATTTCCGCCCCGACTATGTCTTTCATGCTGCCGCTTACAAGCATGTGCCCATGATGGAGAACAACCCCAGCGAGAGCATTCAGAACAATGTGTGGGGCACAAAGGTAGTGGCCGACTTGAGTTGGGCCTACGGTGTGAAGAAGTTTGTGATGGTTTCCACCGACAAAGCCGTCAATCCCACCAACGTAATGGGCTGTTCTAAACGCATCTGCGAAATCTATGTGCAGAGCTTAGACAAAGCCGAGAAAGAAGGAAAGGTGCCCGGCAGTACGCAGTTTGTCACCACCCGCTTCGGAAACGTTTTGGGTTCGAACGGTTCGGTCATTCCTTTGTTCGAGCGACAGATCAAAGCCGGCGGACCGGTTACCGTCACTCATCCCGACATCATTCGCTTCTTCATGCTCATTCCCGAAGCTTGTAAGTTGGTGTTAGAGGCCGGAACGAAGGGGCATGGCGGCGAAATATTCGTCTTCGACATGGGAAAACCCGTCAGAATAGCCGACCTCGCCAAGCGCATGATTCTGCTTTCGGGAGCCAAGAACGTGCAGATTGAATACACCGGTCTGCGTGCCGGAGAGAAGCTTTACGAGGAAGTGCTCAACGATGAGGAAGGAACGCTACCCTCATTCAACCCCAAAGTGAGGATTGCCAAGGTGCGTGAATACGATTATGAGCAAGTGAATCGAGACGTAGAAGAGCTCGTTTCCATCTCGCACACTTACAACGAGATGGCCATTGTCAAGAAGATGAAGGAGATGGTACCCGAGTTTAAGAGCAAAAACTCGATCTACGCAGAACTGGACGCATGAAAAACGTTGCCGTACAACAGAGCCTTCTTGCCGCTGAAACCCTGAAACGGGAAGCCCGAACCGAGGCTTTCCTCTTCTCGGTGCTCCGCAACGAGCTGTGGGGCGAACCTTTATCTCTTTCCGCACTCTCGCATACGGCCCTACAACAGTTGCTGTTGCAGGCGCGGCGGCAAACCGTTGAAGGACTTGTTGCCGGCGTTTTGATGCGTGGAAACGTACAGTTGGAGCGGGAGGATGCCCTTTTGGTCTTTTCAAGAGCAAGAATGATCGAGCAGTTGAACCACAAAGCCAATCGCGTACTGATTGCATTGGAGAACGTGTTGGGTGCAGAGGGCATCGAACACCTGGTTTTTAAGGGGCAGACCCTGGCTCGATTATATCCCCATCCCACCGAGAGAACGCCCGGCGACATCGACTTCTACTGTCCGCCCACTTGTTTCCGGCGGGCCGTCGAGGTGCTGAAAACGCAGTGGCAGGTAGACATCAACGAGGGCGAATCGCAGCAACACCACGAGTTCAGCTACCAAGACGTGCCGCTCGAGATGCACTTCTGTATGATCAAGTTCAACCATTCCGGCATTCAACGCTATTGGAACCGCCTGTTAGACTCCTCTCCTCGCAGCCAAACGGAGATCGACGGGGTGTGCATTCCCACGCTCTGTCCCACCGTGAATGTGCTTTACACCTTTCTGCATCTCTATCATCACTTGGTGGAGCTGGGTGTAGGACTGCGTCAATTCTGCGATCTGCTCTGCCTCTTGCATCATTTTCGCACCGAGATCGATAGAGACGCACTGGCTCTTCATCTCGAAAAGATGGGCTTTCGGCGAGCTTTCGGCGCTGTGGGATGGATTCTTGTCCACCGATTGGGCCTGCCCGAAGAAGAATTTCCTCTCCCTCTGCCTGCTAAGGCTCAGCGATACGAAAAGGCCATCTTGGACATCGTCTTCAACGGAGGGAATTTTGGGAAGTACATCTCTCAGACAGCGGTGCGTTCGGGCATGCGTTACAACATCGAAGCCACGGTTCGTAAGTTCAAGCACTACGGTCTTTTCTGGCGTCTTTCCTGTCGGGAAATCGTAGCCACTATCCTCAAAGAGATACCGCATAAGATGCTGATGCAAATCAAACGCCCCTTCTAAGGCCTCCTTTCTCGGGCCATTCTGCTGCCCGTATCTCTCTCAACACCCTAAGAAAAAGCCCCTGTCTCCCGGTTTTTACCAGCGAGGCAGGGGCCTTTTCTTTGTGTAGTAAGGAGTAAGGAGAAAAGGAGCAAGTAGTAAGAAAGGAAGTAGTAAGGAGGAGGGAGGAGAGGAATAAGGAGTAATAAGCCGAGGAGTGAGACGTATTTTCTGAACTCTTGAGGAAAAAAAGCTGATATTTATAGCAAGCACCAATACCTACTTATTATTAGTTTTAACGCAGATTAACCACTCGGAGGCACATTTGTTACCCTTTAGTAGGTATCGGCAAAATACCTTTGCACCCGCAAATGCAAGACCGTGCAGCACGGGTTCGACACGGGTTTCCCCGTCGTTCTGCGCACCTTTCGTTTCCCCTTCGCATCCGGCTGTGGCCCCTTCGCCGAACAAAACCCGACAAGAGGTTTTGCAAAAGCTAAGAGAATGATGTGCAAAAGCTTAGTTTTTCACCTTCGAAAGCTAAGGAAATGGAAGTCAAAAGCTTAGCTTTTGAAAAACGTTGGGTAAGCAGTTGAATCACAGTTGTTTAGAACGGCGACTATGTTACCCGCACTCGCGCCATGTGCTTGCTCAAGACTTACACTAAAAAAGACAAAAACAAGATGGAGAACAAGATGTTTTGTTTCCAATGTCAGGAAACAGCTAAGGGTACGGGATGTACCGTCAAGGGTGTGTGCGGTAAGGAAGCATCCACCTCTAACTATCAAGACCTGCTGTTAGGTGTGGTTCGTGGCGTGGCCACCATCGACCGTGCCATCCGCAAAGCGGGCTTCCAGAGTGTGCCGAAGGTAGACACGTTCTTTGTAGATGCTCTGTTTGCCACCATCACCAACGCCAACTTCGACAACGCTTCTATCCTCAGAAAAGTAGATAAAGGCATCGCTCTGAAGAAACAACTGTTGGAGATTGCCGAGAAAAACGGAGTGCAACTGCCAGCCTATCACGAGATTTTGTGGGGTGGAGAGAAAGTCGACTACGACGCACAGAGCCTCCGGGAGAGTGTGCTTCGCAACGAAAACGAAGACCTGCGCTCGCTCAAAGAGCTCGTTGTGCTGGGCCTCAAAGGTATGGCGGCTTACTATGAGCATGCCTCGCGCTTGGGATGCACCCGTCCGGAGATAACCGATTTTATGGGCGACGCTTTGGCGATCATCGCCAATCCCGACGCTGGCATGGACGAATTGCTCGACTGTGTGCTCCAAACCGGTAAGTGGGGCGTAGACGCAATGGCCTTATTGGACAAGGCTAACACGGGTGCTTACGGACATCCGGAGATGACTCGGGTGAACATCGGCGTGGGAAAGAATCCCGGAATCCTCATCAGTGGGCACGACCTTCACGACATCGAAGATCTGCTTCGACAAACCGAGGGTACTGGCGTAGATGTCTATACGCACGGAGAAATGCTTCCGGCGCACTACTATCCACAGCTGAAGAAATACAAACATCTCGTGGGCAACTACGGCAATGCTTGGTGGAAGCAACGCGAAGAGTTTGCTACGTTCAACGGTCCCATCGTGTTCACCACCAACTGCATCGTTCCGCCCACGGCGAAAGACAACTATAAAGATCGTGTCTTCACGATGAACTCGACCGGTTTTCCGGGTTGGAAACACATCGAAGAGGGGACTGACGGGCACAAAGACTTTTCCGAGGTGATTGCTTTGGCCAAGACCTGCCAGGCTCCTACTGAGATTGAGACGGGCGAAATCGTGGGCGGCTTTGCCCACAACCAGGTGTTTGCCCTGGCCGACAAGATTGTAGAGGCGGTGAAAAGCGGTGCCATCCGCAAGTTTGTGGTGATGGGCGGATGCGACGGACGTATGAAAAGCCGCAACTATTACACCGAGTTCGCCCGTCAACTGCCGCAGGATGTGGTGATATTGACCTCGGGTTGCGCGAAGTTTAAATACAATAAGCTGAACCTCGGAGACATCAATGGCATCCCAAGGGTGCTCGATGCCGGGCAGTGCAACGACTCTTACACTTGGGCTGTGGTGGCTTTGAAACTCAAAGAAATCTTTGGTGCGGCCGACATCAACGATCTTCCCCTGGCCTTTAACATTGCTTGGTATGAGCAAAAGGCTGTGATCGTGCTATTGGCTCTGCTGTCGTTGGGGGTTAAAAACATCCATATCGGCCCCACGTTGCCGGCCTTTGTCTCGCCGGGTGTTCTGAAAGTGTTGGTAGAACAGTTTGGCTTGGCCGGCATTACCACCGTGGAAGAAGACCTTAAAGTGTTGATTGGCGATTGAGAATGGACGATCGACCGTTAGATTCGATCGCATTTGATAGATAAAAAAGGAAAAGAGAACCGATCATGCCTGCACGCTGTCGGTTCTCTTTTCAGTAAAGTGGCCCTCTGCAACGAGCCATCCATTACCAATTTGCAATCCTCCCAACTCTGAATTGCTCATTCTCCATTCACCCCATGATCAATGATGAATTGCCCAAACAGCAATGGTCTTGAGTTTGAAATAGGCAAAAGAGAGAAACATCAAGCCCTGATAAGGGTTGTTCGGGCCCCAAGAGTTTTTGCAAATGAAGAACTTCTGCCCGCTGTCGTCGTGCGCCAGGCCCACGATGGCCATGCAATGGTCGTCGGTTGTGCGGAATGTCTCAAACTCTTCTTGCCGCCATTGTTGCGTAACAGCGGCATCCCGGTTCTCGATAACAGCCCGACCGCGATGGAAAAGGAAGCCCGGCTCGCTGACATCTCCCTCCCAACACACGGGATGACCAGAGCGAAGAGAACGCTCGACAAGGTTTGTGAGCGAGTCGATAGGCAGATTGAGAAACGTGTCTTGACGGTAATTGTCGGGCACTTCGAGTGCAAACCGCTCGTAGAACGGGTGGTGCGAAAAGCTGGTCAGTGCCTGATACTCGTCTCGACGGCAAACGCTGCGAGCAAATTCTTGCGGCGTATAGGCGGCACCCAGCATAAACTGCGTGCGCGGAAGAAAGCCCAACGAGCGGTCGGCAAGGTCGTCGAGCCGTGCGTTGAGCCATGAAAGGCCCTCTCGTTGGGCTATGGCCAACCGGCAGACGTTCTGCATCCTGCGACCCAAGACGTTGAATACGTCGGCCCGGGGCACAGAGTAGGTATCGTAAGCCAGCAGTCCGTGGGTGTGAATGGTATGCAATAGTTCTGAAGCCATTCCCCTTTGAGAAAGCGGACGGGCTGCACGCGTAAGATAATAGGTGCGCGCGCGATCGGTCAAAGCCATGCGCGCAGCATAAGAAACGGAAAGATTCACCGAGTCGCCACGCATCAAATGCTCCGTTTCTATCGTGGCCAACATGGCATACACCCAGCAAAGCGCACTCCGTCCCTGGTCTTTCACCGGCGTAGTTTTAAGCAACACGTCTACCGTCAGGTGGTTTTCGCCCGCCCTGGGTTCCCTTTTGCCGCATCCTGACAGAAGCGTCAGCACGGCCATCATTACAAATAATCTGTACATAGGCAGACAAAGATAATGTTTTTAATTCGTAACTTTGCAACGTGATGAACGAGAAGAAGACAGCAGATTTTGAGGTCATGGCCCCCGTTGGTTCGCGAGAGAGCCTCGTTGCAGCCGTGCAAGCAGGAGCAGACTCGGTTTATTTTGGTATCGGACAGTTGAATATGCGCTCCCATTCGGCCAATCATTTCACTCTCGAAGACCTCAACGACATCGCTCGCACTTGCCAACAACACGGCATGAAGAGCTATCTCACGGTGAATACCGTCATTTACGACAACGATTTAGCCACCATGCGTACCATCATCGATGCGGCCAAAGAGGCCCAAGTCTCGGCGGTGATTGCCAGCGACGTAGCAGTGATGATGTATTGCCGGCAGGTGGGAGTAGAGGTTCATCTCTCTACGCAGCTCAACATCTCGAACATCGAAGCCCTGAAGTTCTATGCACAGTTTGCCGACGTGGCCGTTCTGGCCCGCGAACTCAACATGGAGCAGGTGCAACACATCGCCCGGGAGATAGACAAACAGCACATTACAGGACCTAACGGACAGCCCATTCGCATCGAAATGTTCTGTCATGGCGCGCTGTGCATGGCCGTAAGCGGGAAGTGTTACATGAGTTTGCACGATGCTAATCGCTCTGCCAACCGCGGAGAATGCGTGCAAATCTGTCGTCGTTCGTACACTGTGACCGACAATGAGACGGGACATCAGCTCGAAATAGACAACAAATACATCATGAGCCCCAAAGATTTGAAAACCGTTCGCTTCATCGATCGCATGATGGAAGCAGGCGTTCGGGTGTTCAAAATCGAAGGGCGAGCCCGCGGACCGGAGTATGTTTACACTGTGGTTCGTTGCTATCAGGAGGCCATCCGGAGCGTTTCAGACGGCACTTTCACCGAGGAGAAAAAACAAGAGTGGGACGAACGACTGGCCAAAGTGTTCAATCGCGGCTTCTGGGACGGCTATTATCAAGGGCAAACAATGGGCGAATGGACCAAAAACTATGGCAATAAGGCCACCGAAAAGAAGGTATTGGCCGGAAAAGTCATCAAATATTTCTCGCGTTTAGGCGTTGCCGAGATCGCCGTCGAGGCTTCCGAAGTGAGCGTTGGCGACGCTTTGCTCATTACCGGACCAACAACGGGCGTGCTATACCTCAACGCAACGGAGATACGCTACGAGCTTCAGCCGGTAGAACGCGCAGAGAAAGGCACACGGGTGTCTATTCCCGTGCCCGAAAAGGTAAGACCCAACGATAAGGTCTTTATTCTCAAGTCATAGCATCAGGCTCGTTTCAACAACATTCCACACACACAACACATCAAAAAAGACAATGACGACACCCCCAAAAAGCATCCTCTCGCTGCAAGAAGAGGTGATAGAAGAGTTCTCGGCGTTCGACGATTGGATGGACAAATACCAAATGCTCATCGACCTGGGCAACGAACTTCCACCCTTGGATGCCAAGTATAAAGTGGAAGAAAACCTCATTGAGGGTTGCCAAAGCCGAGTGTGGCTGCAATGCGACCTAAGAGACGGACTCTTAGAGTTCAGTGCCGACAGCGATGCACTCATCACCAAGGGCATCATCGCCCTGCTCATACGGGTCATTAGCGGACATACACCGAAGGAAATCATCGAAACCGATCTCCATTTCATCGACGCCATCGGTCTGAAAGATCATCTTTCACCTACCCGTTCCAATGGTTTACTCTCGATGGTGAAGCAAATCAAGGCCTATGCCGTGGCTTACAGTCAGGCCTAACCACCCTCTTGCCCTACACAACAGCACGAGAAAAAGGAGAGCATGCAGAGCTTTCCCAGACAGAGCCCTATTTCTCTGTGAGCCAATAACTTAGAAAATGGTTTGCAAAAGCTTAGCTTTCACCGTGCGTTTTCTTAGCTTTTGCACTTCATTTTCTTAGCTTTCACAAGCCAAAAGCTAAGAGATGAGAAAACGGCATTCCATACTTGGCCCCATGCTCTCTTCCATCCCGACAGCCAACAGCCCTGTTTTACATGTCCATCTCCATCCTCGCACCACCCCTAAAGCCCTCTTCAAGAGCCTGATGATTCATCCGTCATCCTCCATTAACAAAGAAACATGCGCAAGCTCCGCACCATAGAAATGCGTCGCCTGTCGGTAGAAGCATTTAAAGAGGCCCCGAAACGGCCGCTCATCGTTGTGTTAGACAATGTCCGATCGTTGCATAACGTAGGTTCGGTGTTCCGTTCCTGCGATGCGTTCTGCATCGAAGCCGTCTATCTTTGCGGCATAACGGCCACGCCGCCCAGTGCCGAAATACACAAAACAGCACTGGGAGCGGAAGACAGTGTGGCTTGGTTGCACTTCGAACACACCGAAGATGCCGTGCAACAGTTGCGCGAGAGCGGTGCATTGGTTTACGCCGTGGAGCAAACCGAAGGGTCGACAATGCTGCAAAACTTCTGCACAGAATCGGGAAAACGCTATGCCGTGGTGCTGGGAAACGAGGTGAAGGGGGTTCAACAAAGCGTGGTCGACCTCTGCGATGGCTGTATTGAGATTCCGCAATTTGGCACCAAGCACTCGCTGAACGTATCGGTTGCCGCAGGAATTGTTATTTGGGAATTGGCCAAACAGCTGAAACGATCAATCACTTAGGTGCTCATCGATCTGCATTTGCTCGCAAACCGATCTTCTTCTTCCTCCAAAATCTATTTTCTTCTCAAAGAAAATAGGCTTTCCTTTCTGTTCTTCTTCACTACGCTTTGCCGTCTGTCGCCCTTTCGGCCCTTCTTAAAAAGCCTCCCCAAAGGACTTTTCAGAGAGAAAATAAAGAGAAAGGCCTGATCATCAACAGAAAAAGAGCCTTACAAAAAGATGTAAAGCTCTTTTTATTTGTGGGCCATCTTGGGCTTGAACCAAGGACCTCCAGATTATGAGTCTGTTGCTCTAACCAACTGAGCTAAAAGCCCTAAATGCCTGAATGCAGGCATTTTGATGGGTGCAAAGATAATCTTTTCGATGTAAATACACAAATTTTTTGTATAAAATAGGTTGCACTCGGCAATTAGAGAGCTGGTTCTCATTGCTCTCGTTGACATCTTTTTTCCATAAAAAGACGTAAATCTGAAAGGCCGGAAAGAAGACTTCTACACGTTTTATATACCTTTGCATCAGATAGATGGCACGTCCACCAAACGCGAACAAGGAGAACAGGAATGGACGAAAGTCATCTGTCGTTCAGAAAACTGGGATGAAACGATGAGTATAGAAACAGCAACAGGACAGTTGAACACGAGCGGACTCACTGCCAAAGAGGTGATAGAACAACGCCATCGATATGGAGAAAATATGCTCACACCACCTAAACGAGCGTCGCTTTGGGCCCTTTACATCGACAAATATCGCGATCCCATCATTCAAATACTACTTGTGGCCGCCGCCGTGTCACTGGTATTTTGTTTCATCGACGGCGAATTTCTCGAGACTTTAGGCATCTTTCTGGCTGTGATTTTGGCCACAACCATCGGCTTTTACTTTGAACGCGATGCTGCAAAGAAGTTCAACGTGCTCACCACTTTGAGTGAAGAACAAGCCGTAACCGTGCGACGCGAGGGCGAAACCACGCAGATTCCACGCCACGAGGTGGTTGTGGGCGATGTGATGGTACTGGAAGTAGGCGATGAGATACCGGCCGACGGAGAGCTATTGCAGTCGGCCGACCTGCAAATCGACGAATCTTCGCTCACCGGCGAGCCCATCATCACCAAGCATGCCGACCCCTCTCGTGCCACAGAAGAGGCAACTTATCCCGCCAATATCGTGCTCCGTTCTACCATGGTGATGAGCGGAAGCGGCCTGGCTCGTGTCATTTCGGTGGGCGACAACACCGAAATTGGAAAGGTTGCCAGCAAGTCTACCGAACTAACGGCCGTGAAAACGCCCCTCAATCAGCAGCTCGACCGACTGGCCAAGCTCATCAGCAAAGTGGGATTCGGCGTGGCTCTCTCGGCATTCATCGTCTTCCTGGGGCACGATCTCTTCACGCAGGAAGTGTGGCACACCACCCATTACATGCAGATGATCGAGCGTGTGCTGAACTATTTCATGATGTCGGTCACGCTGATCGTGATGACTGTACCCGAAGGATTGCCCATGGCGGTGACCCTTAGCTTGGCATTGAACATGCGACGGATGCTGAAGAGCAACAACCTGGTTCGCAAATTGCACGCTTGTGAGACGATGGGTGCCGTCACAGTGATATGCACTGACAAGACAGGAACGCTGACTCAGAACTGCATGCAGGTGCAAGAACTACGCTGTTTCGATGCCGAAAGTTTGCTCAAAGAGGCCATTGCGCTCAACACAACTGCCCATTTGGAAACTCAAACGGACGATGAAGAGACTTCCCTGAAAGGCATCGGAAACCCTACAGAGGTGGCTTTACTGCTGTGGTTGCAGGCCAATGGTACCGACTATCACACCCTTCGGCGACTGGAAAAGATTGAAAATCAACTGCCTTTCTCCACCGAACGCAAATACATGGCCACTGTTGCGCGGGTCGAAGGCAAACGGAGGCTCTTCGTCAAAGGGGCTCCTGAAGTGGTGATGGCCCTTTGTAACCTACCGCAAGAGCGTGTTTCTCAAATCAATCGATTACTTCTCAGCTATCAAGACCGAGCTATGCGCACGCTGGCCTTTGCCTATCGAGAACTGGTCGAGGGCGAAACTCCCGACCTCAATCGCCTCAACGCCACCCATCCGCTCTGTTTACAGGCCGTCACCGCTATCAGCGACCCCATCCGAAGCGATGTTCCTGCGGCCGTAAAAGAGTGTATCAATGCCGGCATCGAGGTGAAGATGGTGACCGGAGACACTGCTGCCACGGCCATAGAGATAGCCCGACAGATTGGCATTTGGGACGAAACCACTCCCCAAGAGGCACAAATCACCGGGCCCGACTTCGCTCTTCTCACCGACGAAGAGGCCTATGAGCGGGTGAAAGTGCTGCGGGTGATGTCCCGGGCGCGACCCACCGACAAGCAAAGGCTCGTCAATCTGTTGCAAAAACGAGGAGAAGTGGTGGCTGTCACGGGCGATGGAACCAACGATGCGCCCGCTCTCAACCACGCTCATGTAGGCCTTTCGTTGGGCTCAGGCACGAGTGTGGCGAAAGAAGCCTCGGATATGACCCTCCTCGACGACTCTTTCCGTTCCATCGAACGAGCCGTGATGTGGGGTCGTTCGCTGTATAACAACATCCGTCGGTTTCTCTTTTTCCAGCTCATTGTCAATCTCACGGCCCTTCTTTTGGTGTTGGGCGGTGCGGTCATCGGTACAGAAATACCCCTCACCGTTACCCAAATTCTGTGGGTCAATCTGATTATGGACACCTTTGCGGCCCTTGCTTTAGCCTCGTTGCCTCCGTCTCGGGAAGTGATGACAGAGCGTCCGCGTCCTCAAAATGCGCCCATCATCTCGCCATCGATGGCCCGTGGCATTGTGTTTTGCGGTATTACGTTTTTTGTACTGCTTTTTACGATGCTGATTTTCTTCCAAAACAACGCTTCGAAAGGAGTGGATGTGCACGAACTCACCCTCTTTTTCACCGCCTTTGTGATGCTTCAGTTCTGGAATCTCTTCAACGCAAAGACGCTCAACTCTCATCATTCCACTTTCCGCCGACTGTATGCCGACCGCGGATTGCTCTTCGTCCTGCTGCTCATCCTTGGTGGACAGTGGCTCATTGTCACCTTTGGCGGCAGAATGTTCCGCACCTCTCCCCTCTCACTCGGCGAGTGGACGAGCCTTGTGGCAGGCTCTTCGGTGGTGTTGTGGACGGGCGAACTGTGGCGACTTTTCAAACGAAGAGCCTGAACCCGCCTCACGAATGGCATTGACAAACCCTATAAAAAGGTGTAGATGGAAATCCTAACACTCAAAAAAGACACTCCTATCGACGTGCCCACAGTGGCTACGATCGGCTTCTTCGATGGCGTTCACCGCGGCCATCGCTTTTTGATTCAATATGTTCAACAGCGAGCTTACCGCAAGGATCTCCCCTCTTTGGTGATTACTTTCAAGCAACATCCGCGGCAAGTGGTGCAGCAACATTTTATCCCCGCCTTGCTTTCCACACCCGAAGAGAAGCTCGCGATGTTGCAACAGATGGGTGTCGACCGTTGCATTCTGCTGGATTTCAATGAGAAAATGGCGCAACTCTCTGCCCACCAATTTATGCAACGGGTACTGAAAAGGCAACTTGGCGTGGCCGATCTGGTGATCGGTCACGACAATCGCTTTGGGCACAACCGCCAAGAGGGCTTTGCAGACTATCTTCGATATGGCCTCTCACTGGGTATGGCCGTAACGGAAGCTCCACGTTTTGTCCCCTATGGCGAGACGATCAGTTCGTCTTCCATCCGTCGACTGCTCGAAAAAGGCGACGTCTCGGCTGCTCATCGCGCCCTGGGGTATGCCTACAAGATTGGCGGAACGGTGGCTCCCGGCTTTCAGGAGGGGCGCAAACTGGGTTTCCCCACGGCCAATCTAGTGCTCGAAAATCCGCAAAAACTGTTGCCACGGAACGGCGTTTACGCCACCCGCGTCGAAATAGAAGGCCTGGAAGACTCTTTCCTGGGTATGACCAACATCGGCCATCGCCCCACTTTCGGCGGACAAACCACCACCATCGAAACCCATATCCTCGATTTCAATGGTCTCCTCTACGATCGGCATCTGCGCCTTTCATTCTTCTATCGCATACGTGACGAAGAGAAATTCGACTCTCTTCGGGACTTGCAAATTCAGTTAGCCGCCGACAAGAGGAAAGTAAGAACCCTATTCATCCTTAACAACCGCACTTGGCATGAACGCTAAAAACAAAGACATTCTCAACGTACTGCTGTATCTCGTTGTATTTATCGCTATCTCCATTCTTGTTACCCCCGTCGTGATGTTCGTCTTGAACACCGTTAGTCCCCAGGCTTCAGTTCATGGAGGGGGCGGTAACCCTCTCCTTTCAGCCCGTAGCAGCGTGCTGGTATGGGGCAGTGCGATAGGCAATGTGCTCACCATCGCCTTGTTTGTATGGCGCAGATGGTCGCCTTTTTCTCGTGTTTACCTTCGCAGTCGGCCTTGGGCAGTTCTCCTTTGGGTGGCTTTGTTGGGCTTGGGAGCCATCCTTCCGCTCGAATGGATATACGAACAGCTGAACCTTACCCTGCCCATCGAGATGGAAGAGGTGCTGAAAAGCATGATGTCCAACCGCTGGGGCTATCTGGCTTTGGGCATTCTGGCCCCCATCGCCGAAGAGATGGTGTTCCGCGGAGCCATTCTTCGTTCGTTGTTACGCTATTTCAACGGGCGCATGCCATGGATTCCCATCGTGGTATCGGCCCTTCTTTTCGGATTGGTTCACGGCAATGTGGCCCAAAGCTCGAACGCTTTCCTCATGGGTTTGCTGCTTGGTTGGTTTTATCATCGCACGGGAAGCATCGTGCCCGGCATCGTTTTGCATTGGATCAACAACACCGTAGCCTACGTGATGTATCAGTTGCTACCCCATCAGGCCGATGGCCGACTCATCGATCTTTTCCATGGCGATGACAAACGGATGTATCTCGGTCTTCTTTGCTCGCTGCTCATCTTCGCACCTGCCCTGTTCCAGCTCTCCTTCCGACTGAAAAAGCCCACCAACAGCTCTCCTTCCACCTCTTCATTCCGTTAAAAAGGCTCGTCGGCGGTTCCGTGTTTGCTTCCCTATTCAATGAAAGAAGCGCCCCCTCTCTCCTTTCGTTATAGCGTAAAACTGTTTTCCCACCGAAACAGTTCTCCTTTCCGGCTTCGTTTCGCTCGCCATTGATGGGCCTTCCGCCCTGCTTTTCGTCTTGAAAAACAGGCGCGGGAAGTAGCATTTGTAACCCATTGATAACCAGAGGCTTGCATAACACATTTCAAAAGCTTAGCTTTTGCACCTCATTTTCTTAGCTTTCGCCATGCGTTTTCTTAGCTTTTGGATGGCGAAAACTAAGAGAATAGAAACTCGTTTGCAGCATTGGTTGTAAAAAGCCGTCAAGTTTCTTTGCGCTAACAATCGCATAGCACAAAATGTATAGCTGACACCCAATTAAAATGACTCCTCCCCTCACCCCTTACTACTTCTCTCCCTACTCCTTACTACTTCCCTCCTTACTACTTATAATATTGATTTAAGTCAAGAATACAGCAAGAAACATAAAAAAGGAAGGCATAAGTATTGCAACTAAAGAAAAAACTGACTACCTTTGCATCGTGTTTTTCATGGTATTAGATTTAAGGTTAACAAAAGGTTGGGATTCAGCGGAATCCCTTTTTTTGTACCCTTTTCTGTCGACCCTTCCATCGACTCTTATGTAAGCACTGTTCTTTTTCCTTTCACCACATCACAGACTCGAACAGATAGAAACTTCCCCAGAAAAACGTAATTTTGCATCCTAAAACGCTATATACAGATGATACGTCATATCTTTCTTGTAGCTCTCGGTGGAGCTTTAGGTAGTATTGTCCGGTTTCTCATAGCCAAAGTGGCGCAAGGAACCAGCCTTTCGCCCCTCCCTTTCGGAACGCTAACAGCCAATTTGTTGGGCTGTCTGTTCATCGGATTTGTGTATGCAGTGGCAGAAAGCGGACGGATAGGCATCGGTAATGGACTGAAACTATTTCTTATAGCAGGTCTTTGTGGCGGTCTGACCACCTTTAGCAGCTATCTAAACGAGAGCTTTCAGCTGTTCCGTTCTACCCACATCATGACAGCAGGGTTGTATATCGGTGGCAGCATCATCCTGGGTTTATTAGCCATTTACGGGGGAATGGTCATCGGAAAGCTCGTGTCGTAAAAGCGAAAAAGACCATCAGAATAGAGCGTAACAGGCTATTGATCCATCCATAAGAGATGACACTCGTCGCCTTATCACGCTTTTGCAAGACCTGATGCTCAAAAAAACAGGTCGGATCTTTGCGATTTGAGAGCTTTGTCTTAACTTTGCAAAAAGGTTATGAAACGACTCCTCAAATGAAAAAGACTCTATCGAAGATACATACTGTTGGGATGGTGGCAGCGATTCTGCTGGCCATGGCTTCGTGCACCGGCAAGAAATTCAAGGTGAGCGGAGTGATTGCGCAGGCAAAAGATTCTGTGCTCTACTTTGAAAACATGAGTTTGGATGGCGCAAAAACCGTAGACAGCGTGCAACTGGACGAGAAAGGGGCATTCTGTTTTGAGCAACCGGCTCCCGAATTTCCTGAGTTCTACCGCCTGCGAATCGCCGGACAGATAGTGAATCTGGCCATCGACTCCACCGAAAATATCACAGTGAAGGCTCATTACCCCACGATGTCGGTGGGATATGAGGTGAGCGGGTCGGAAGAATGCGAGAAAATACGCGAGTTGGCCTTGCTACAAATCGACCTGCAAGCCAGCGTAGACCGTATCGCCTCCAGTCCTTCGCTCGGCGTTGAGGCTGTGGAAGACAGCGTGAAGCAGGTGCTCGACGTTTATAAAAACCACGTCAAAACCCACTATATCTTCAAAGAGCCGATGAAGGCTTATGCCTATTATGCGCTCTTTCAGACCATCCTGCTGGGCAATGCCAACCTGTTGATCTTCAATCCGCGCAGCAGTAAGGACGACGTAAAAGTGTTTGCTGCCGTTGCTACCAGCTGGGACACTTACTTTCCAAAGGCCGAACGCGGACTGAACCTGCACAACATCGCCATCGAAGGGATGAAAAACGTGCGCATTGCAGAGAACAATGCCCGCCGAGTGATCAACGCAGAACAGATCGAAACCTCGGGAGTGATCGACATCTCTCTACCCGACAACCACGGGAAAATGCGCCGACTCACTTCCTTGAAAGGGAAAGTGGTGTTGCTGGATTTCCAGGTTTTCTCTGAGGAAGGCAGTCTGAAGCGGATCATGATGATGCGAGACATCTATAATAAATACCACGACCGGGGCTTTGAAATTTATCAGGTGTCGTTCGATTCGCAAGAACATTACTGGAAAACCAAGACGGCAGCCCTACCATGGGTGAGCGTTTGGGACGAGGATGGCTTGCGCAGTCGTGTCCTTTCGCTGTATAACGTGCAGACCTTGCCCACCTTTTTCCTCATCGACAGAAACAATGTGCTGCAAAAACGCGATGCGCAAATCAAAGATATCGATGCCGAAATTAAGACGTTGCTTGAATGATGTTTCCATATTTATATAATTTAATGGTTTAGTAAAATTGGCAATTTGTGCCCGTGAGGGCGCAGATTGTTTTTTTCTTTGTAAAAGTCGTTGAATTGGAATGAAAAAAAGGGCAGAGAAACAGAGAGAGAGCCAATCGTATTCGGGCTATAACACGCACACGCTTGCCAACGGATTGCGCATCATTCATCGGCCGTCGGACTCGCCGGTGGTGTACTGCGGGTATGAAATCAATGCCGGGACGCGCAACGAAACATCTGCCGAAGTGGGCATGGCGCACTTCTGCGAGCACACGTCTTTTAAAGGAACGCAGCGCAGAACGGCATGGAACATCCTCAATGGCTTGGAAAGCGTGGGTGGAGACCTCAACGCTTTTACCAATAAAGAAGACACCGTGTATTATGCGGCCATACTGAAAGAACACGCTCCCAAGGCCGTAGATCTGCTCAGCGACATCGTCTTCCACAGCATTTATCCGCAAAACGAGTTGGAAAAGGAGGTGGAAGTGATTTGCGACGAAATAGAAAGCTACAACGATTCGCCGGCCGAACGGATTTACGACGACTTCGAAAACGCCGTCTTTAGCGGTCATCCCTTGGGTCATAACATTCTGGGAAGTGCCGAACAGCTGCGCACCTACACCTCGGCAGACGCTCTTTCGTTTACCCGCCGCTTCTATCGACCCGATAATATGATCTTTTTCGCTCACGGCGACATCGACTTTCGGTTGCTGGTTCGTTTGCTCCGGAAGGCCACTTCTTCCTTTCCGGCAGCGCAACCTTGCGTTGACACGCACGAAAAGGAGCCTCTACCAACCTATGTTCCACAAACTTTGGTGCGCGATATGGACACGCATCAGGCGCATGTAATGCTGGGCAACCGGGCATTCAGCACCTATGACCGTCGCCGTATGCCGCTTTATTTGGTGAACAATCTGTTGGGCGGACCGGGGATGAACGCCCGTCTGAATATCGCCCTACGCGAACGGCATGCCTTGGTCTACACGGTGGAAAGCAACATGGTGAGCTATGCCGACACGGGTGTTTGGTGTGTGTATTTCGGATGCGACCCGCACGACGTGCAAAAATGCCTCCGACTGGTGCGGCGAGAGCTCGATCGACTCATCGAACGCCCCCTCTCGCACCGCGCACTCTTGGCCGCTAAGAAGCAAATTAAGGGACAAATCTGCGTGGCTTGCGACAATCGAGAGAGCTTTGCGCTGGATTTCGGTAAGAGTTTTCTCCACTTCAACCGCGAAAAAAGCATCCCTGCACTGCTGCAACAGATCGATGCCATCACGGCAGAAGAGATTCAACAGGCGGCACAACAGGTGTTTGCCGCCAGCACGATCACGACGTTGGTGTATGGTCCGCAGGGCGTTTTAGACAGTCGAACCGGTAAAACGACCAACAGATAGAGCCGTACTGACGGCGATGCATCCTCGTATACACGCTCATCTCCTACGCTAATTCAAATAGCATACCCCCTACATGCAGTCGGACGGTTCTCTCTTTACTCTTTATTCCTTCCCTCCTTACTTCTTACTACTTCCCTCCTTACTACTTGATCTCTTAGCTTTTGAGGTGCATTTTCTTAGCTTTTACCATGTCATCTCTTAGCTTTTGCATGTCGTTTTCTTAGCTTTTGAAAAGCGTTTGGTAACAACCTAAGAATCAGACACTTATCGCGGCCCGGCATCAACATCACACTCTTTTGTGTCAATCACTGTGTAGGAGTTGGTCTGTATTCCTATTTACCTGGATTTCATCTCACATTCTTTTGCGTCAACAACCCCATTTCCGTTGATCCGTTTCCCCATCTGCTTGGGAGCATTCTTACACTCTCTTGTGCCAACAACCCCATCGGGGTTGGTCCGTTGGCAGAGCAGGGTTGGCGAATGAAATGAGCCTACCCTGTCTACGGCATGTAGAGAGGGAACAAGGCCGTAGGTCTTGGTCTCTCCAGGCACTCTAAATGAGGGAGGAAGAGGCCTGTTTGGGTCTACAAAATTAGGAGAATGGAGAATTGGCCATTGATCAAATGAGAATGAAAAATAGGTCGGAGTTCTAAGGATTCGGGGAAGAACAAGTTGAGAGGTCAGTTATTCATGCTCTGCCAGAAAGGAAGTTTGGGAGGGGCAGACAGTTGTTCTCGGTTGGCATGAGTCGTCACTTGGATCTTTTGTTTTTAGTTTTTACATACAAAGAATAAGACAATGAGGGCCACGAGGAGCCTATTAAAATAGGTGAATAGCAGGGCGTTTACAAAAGTTTATCGTAATTTTGTGGTTTAAAAAAGCGACAGAATGAGTATAACAAGCATAGTGGGCAGGGCGTTCGAAGGCAGACAAAAGGCTTTGGAAGCGTATGCCCTGGAGGGAGAAGCGTTGCAAAATCGCGTTCTTTCGCATTTGATCAGCCGGGCGACGCCTACAGAATATGGGCGAAGACACGGTTTTGAGCGTGTGAAAGGCTATGAAGACTTTGCCCGAAATGTGCCTGTGAATACTTATGAAGAGCTGAAAGGCGACATCGACCGCATGAGACACGGCGAGAAAAATGTGCTGTGGCCGGGGCGGGTGAAGTGGTTTGCCAAGTCGTCGGGCACGACCAACGACAAGAGTAAGTTTATTCCGGTGTCTAAAGAAGGGCTGCGCGAGATTCATTATCAAGGCGGCCGCGACGTGGTGGCCCTCTATCTGAGGAACAACCCTGGGAGTAGACTCTTCGACGGCAAGGGATTGATACTGGGTGGAAGTCATTCGCCCAACTATAACGTAGCAGGGAGCTTGGTGGGCGACCTGAGTGCCATTCTCATCGAGAACATTCATCCACTGGCTAACCTGGTGCGTGTACCGAAAAAAAGCACGGCTCTGCTGGCCGATTTTGAAGCGAAGCGCGATCAAATCGCCCGCGAGACGATGACGAAAAACGTGACCAACCTCTCGGGAGTGCCCTCGTGGATGCTCTCGGTGTTGGTACGTGTGTTGGAATTGTCGGGCAAAAGCAGCATCGACGAGGTGTGGCCGGGCTTGGAAGTGTTCTTTCATGGCGGCATTGCTTTCGGTCCTTACCGCGAGCAATACCGCCAACTCATCGCCCGCCCTTCTATGCACTACATGGAAACCTATAACGCCAGCGAGGGATTCTTCGGCATTCAGGACGACCCACAGGACGAGGCGATGCTGCTGATGCTGGACTATGACGTGTTCTACGAGTTTGTTCCGATGGACGAATACGGTACCGAACATCCTACCATCGTTCCGCTTTGGGGCGTGGAAACGGGACGAAACTATGCTATGCTCATCAGTACTTCGTGCGGACTTTGGCGGTATGAGATCGGCGACACCGTTGAGTTTACCTCGCGCCAGCCGTATAAATTCAAGATCACCGGACGCACAAAATATTTTATCAACGCCTTCGGTGAGGAGCTGATTATGGATAACGCTGAACGCGGACTGGCTTATGCTTGTGGCGAAACGGGAGCTGAGGTGCTGGAATATACGGCGGCTCCGGTGTTTATGAACGAGCAGGCACAATGCAGGCACCAATGGGTGATCGAGTTTTCGAAGGCTCCGGACGACGTAGAAGACTTTGCCCGACTGCTGGACGAACGGCTGCAACAGCTCAATAGCGACTATGAGGCTAAGCGATTCAAGAACATCACGCTGCAACCGCTCGAAGTGATCGTGGCTCGACGGGGACTGTTCAACGATTGGCTCAAGGCAAAAGGCAAGCTGGGCGGACAACATAAGGTGCCGCGTTTGAGCAACAGCCGAAAGAATATAGAAGAGATATTGCAACTTCTCTAACCCTTTAAAAGAAGGTAGAACGTAGAGAAATGGACATCCGAAAACCTCATTATAAAGACGAATGCCTGGGCTTTTTTCACCGAAGAAGAAAGCTCTGGAGCGGCATGGCCTGGGCGTTGGCCGGCATGGCGGTGCTATTGACGTTGTATGCTTGCGCCCGGATGGGTAGTCCTGACGGTGGATGGTATGACGAAACGCCGCCGCGCGTCATCGGTGCTACGCCTGAAGACAAGGCTACCGGCGTGAAGGGACGAAAGATTCACATTCGCTTCAACGAGTTTATCAAGGTGGACAACGCAACGGAAAATGTGGTGGTATCGCCTCCGCAGCTTGAGGCTCCGGAGATAAAGGCCGGCGGAAAAAACATCACCGTCGAACTGAAAGACTCGCTGAAACCTAACACGACTTACACAATCGACTTCTCCGACGCCATCAGCGACAACAACGAGGGTAACCCTTTGGGCGGTTATACCTACACGTTTGCCACGGGGCAGAAGATCGACACGTTGGAAGTATCAGGTTATGTGTTGGCGGCCGAGAACCTCGAGCCGGTGAAAGGCATCCTCGTGGGATTGTATGCCCATCTGGCCGACAGTGCTTTCGAACGACTGCCGATGTTGCGCGTGTCGAAAACCGACAGTCGAGGGCATTTCACCATCAAAGGGGTGGCCCCGGGAAAATACCGCGTGTATGCGCTACAAGATGTCGATGGCGACTACCGATTCACGCAGAAGAGCGAACAGATGGCCTTCTCTCGAGACACGATCGTGCCCTCTTCCAGACCCGACGTGCGGCAAGACACCCTTTGGCGCGACTCGCTTCGCATCGACTCTATCGCCCGTGTGGGTTATACTCGCTTCCTACCCGACGACGTGATGCTGCGAGCTTTCACCGCTCCACAGACCGACCGATTTCTCATCAAGGCCGAACGGTCGCAGCCCGAGTGTTTCTCGCTCTTCTTTACTACCGGAAACAAAGAGTTGCCGCGGCTTCGAGGGCTCAACTTCAAGGCCGAAGAGGCCGTTGTTGTCGAGTCGACTGTGCGACGTGACACGCTCATCTACTGGCTTCGCGACACGGCTTTGGTGAACAACGACACGCTGCGCATCGAGCTGCAATACCTCAGCACCGATACCACCGGGCAGCTCAGAGAGCAAACCGACACGCTGGAGATGGTGGCCAAGCAGTCGTATGTCAAGCGAATGAAAGACCGGCAGAAGCTTTACGACGAATGGAAGAAAACGCAAGACAAGGCTCGAAAGAAGGGTGACCCTTATGAAACGGAGATGCGTCCTGAAGCACTCAAGGTGGAAATAAAACCTACGGGCGAACTTGACCCCGACAGTCGCGTCGCCCTCACGTTACCCACGCCGTTGGCCTTGGTCGACACCAGCAAGATACATCTCTACGCCAAGCACGACACATTGTGGTATGAAGCTCGGCATGGATTGCGCGTGCGGCTCTCAGCCGACAGTCTGGCACCGCCCGAAATGCCCCTGTTGCACTGCCGCCGACTGGAACTAACGGCCGACTGGCAGCCTGGAATTGAATACAGTTTGGAACTGGACAGCATGGCCTTCGTCGATCTCTACGGCGGCATGTCGGGCAAGATGAAGCAGGGGTTCCGGGTGAAAAGCGATGACGACTACAGCACACTCTCTGTCGGTCTCTCGGGATTGAGCGACACCACTCTCGTGGTTCAGCTGCTCAACAGTTCGGACGGCGTGGTGAAACAAGTATCGACCACAGGGTCCACGGCCCGGTTCTCCTACGTCCGACCTGGCACCTACTATCTGCGACTCTTCGTCGACACGAATCGAAACGGACATTGGGATACGGGCAATTTCGCCCAGGGCCTCGCTCCCGAATCGGTGTATTACTATCCAGAAGAGATAGAATGTAAGGCCAAATGGGATGTGACGCGCACTTGGAATCCTACGGCCCGCCCGCTGAACGAGCAAAAACCGCAGAAAATCACCAAGCAGAAACCCGACAAGGCCAAGACGGTGAGACGACGAAATGCCGAACGGGCCCGCGAATTGGGCATCGCTCCGCCAACCATTCGTTAACAAAGCATGGTCTGTGGAATTCGATTTGAAACGAACTGTCAGCTATGGCCGAAACCTCAAAAAGAGAAAAAGATGGGCTTTCGTCCACAGCCGACGACTCGAAATGAGAAATAACAACGTTTCGTCTATGGACGATGGCTCGAAATAAGAAGAAATAGGTTTGGTCCATGGACGAAGCCTCAAAACGAGAAAAAAAATGACTTTCACCCACGGGCGATGGCTCGAAATGAAAAAAAACAGCGTTTCGTTCATGGATGAAGTCCCAAAATAAGAAAAGGAAAGATGATGTACACAGGAAACAACGATAAAAAAAGAAAACGAATCTACAAAGTCCTGTTGGCGTTGCTGCTGCTAATGGGCGCGATGCAGGGAAGGGCACAGTGTGCTTTTAGAAACGATGCGTTTAAGTCGGGTGAGTTTCTCACCTATAACCTTTATTATAATTGGAAATTCGTGTGGGTAAAAGCTGGCACGGCTTCGATGTCTGTTGTGCAGAGTATCTATGGTGGTCGGCCGGCCTATCGCGGCAGTCTCATCACCCGCGGTAATAGTAAGGTAGACCATTTCTTCGTTCTGCGCGACACGTTGCTCTGCTATTCCTCAATAGACATGGCTCCGCTCTACTATCGCAAAGGAGCCCGTGAAGGCAGTCGGTACACTGTAGACGAAGTGTTCTATAGCTATCCCGAGGGCAAATGCCAGGTACGGCAACATCGGCAGCGCAACGATGGGTCGCACTTCTGGGACAAACGCACTCTCGACGACTGCGTCTACGACATGATGAATATCTTTCTGCGCGCTCGTTCCTTCAATCCCGAAGGATGGAAAAACGGACATGACATCTTCTTTACCGTGGCCGACGGCGATGGACTCACTCCCGCCATCCTGCGCTATAACGGGAAGGTGAACATTAAAGCCGATAACGACCGAAAGTATCGCTGTCTGGAACTGGCCTATATCGAGCGGAAAGACGGAAAGACACACGAGATTGCCCGCTTCTATGTCACCGACGATGCCAACCACGTACCTGTTCGCATCGATATGAATCTGAAATTCGGCTCGGCCAAAGCCTTCCTCGTGGGCATGAAAGGACTCCGAAATCCCGTCAATTCCCTTGTTAATTGACAATTATCAATTAAAAAAGATGGCAAAAGACAAGGGGCTCACCCCCATGATGAAACAATTCTTCAGCTTCAAGGCACAACATCCCGATGCCTTATTGCTGTTTCGTTGCGGCGACTTCTACGAGACCTATGGTGAAGATGCCGTCATCTCGTCGGGCATTCTCGGCATCACCCTTACCAAGCGGAATAACGGTGGTAGCGGCGACGTTACCGAAATGGCAGGATTTCCCTACCACGCCCTGGACACTTATCTGCCTAAACTGATTCGGGCTGGAAGACGTGTGGCCATCTGCGACCAACTGGAAGACCCCAAACTCACCAAAACTCTCGTCAAGCGCGGCATTACCGAACTCGTCACCCCTGGCGTAGCCATGGGCGATAACGTGCTCAACTATAAAGAAAACAACTTCCTCTCCGCCGTCCACTTCGGCAAGACCGCTTGCGGCGTGGCTTTCCTCGACATCTCTACCGGTGAGTTCCTCACGGGGCAGGGCACGTTCGACTACGTAGAAAAACTCCTCGGCAGTTTTGCTCCCAAAGAAGTGCTCTACGATCGGGCACACAAAAAGGACTTCGAACGCTACTTCGGCACCAAGCATATCGTTTTCGAAATGGACGACTGGGTCTTCAGCGAATCCACCGCACGACAGAAATTGCTCAAGCACTTCGGCACCAAAAACCTCAAAGGCTTTGGTGTGGAGCATGTCCAAAGCGGTGTCGTGGCCGCTGGTGCCATCATGCAATATCTCGAACAGACGCAGCACACCAACGTGGGACACATTACCTCGCTGGCTCACATCGAGGAGGACCGATACGTACGGCTCGACCGATTCACTATCCGTTCCCTCGAATTGCTTCAACCCATGCAGGAAGACGGTGCATCGCTACTCAGCGTTATCGATCGAACACTCACTGCCATGGGTGCCCGCCTCTTAAAACGCTGGATGGTGTTTCCGCTCAAAGAGGTGCAACCTATCCAGCAACGACTCGACGTGGTAGGCCACATCTTCCGCCACCCCGACTTCCGCAGCCTGCTCGACGAGCAGCTCCACCGCATCGGCGACCTCGAGCGCATCATCTCCAAAGTGGCTGTGGGACGCGTGTCGCCTCGCGAAATGATACAACTCAAAAACGCTCTGCAGGCTATCCAACCTCTCAAAATGGCCTGTCTTGCAAGCGACAACGAAACCATTCGTCGAACAGGCGAGCAGATACATCTGTGCGAAAGTCTGCGCGAACGCATCGAGAACGAACTTCAACCCGACCCACCTCTACTGCTGAGTAAGGGAAATGTCATTGCCGACGGATTCTCACCCGAACTCGACGAGCTACGCAACATCTCGCGCGGTGGTCGTGATTTCCTTATGGACATTCAGCAACGCGAGATTGAGGCCACCGGCATCTCCAGTCTGAAGATTGGCTACAACAACGTCTTCGGCTACTACCTCGAAGTGCGCAATACCTATAAAGATCGCGTACCCGCCGACTGGGTGCGAAAGCAGACTCTGGCGCAAGCCGAACGATACATCACCTCAGAACTCAAACAATACGAAGAACGCATCCTTGGAGCCGACGAGAAGATTCAGGTGCTTGAGGAGCGACTCTTCGGCGAACTCATCGGGGCCACGCAAGAGTTTACGCCGCAGATTCAAATCAATGCCAACGTCATTGCCCAGCTCGACTGTCTACTTAGTTTCGCCAAGACGGCAGAGGAGAACCATTACGTGCGCCCCATCGTGGAAGACAGTGATGTGTTGGACATCCGGCAAGGTCGCCATGCCGTTATCGAAACCCAACTCCCCTTGGGAGAACAGTACGTGCCCAACGACATTCTGCTCGACGCCGACCGTCAGCAAATCATCATCATCACCGGTCCTAACATGGCCGGTAAGTCGGCCCTGCTGCGACAAACGGCCCTCATCGTTCTATTGGCACAGATGGGCAGTTTTGTTCCGGCTGAAAGCGCACGCATAGGCCTGGTCGACAAAATCTTCACCCGTGTGGGAGCCAGCGACAACATCGCCCAGGGCGAGTCTACCTTTATGGTAGAGATGACCGAGGCCGCCAACATCCTCAATAACGTATCGCCCCGTTCGCTGGTACTCTTCGACGAACTGGGTCGCGGCACCTCCACCTATGATGGCATCAGCATCGCCTGGGCCATCGTAGAATATCTGCACGAGCAGCCCAAGGCACGTGCCCGAACACTCTTTGCCACCCACTATCACGAGCTCAACGAGATGGAGAAAAACTTCCGTCGCATCAAAAATTACAATGTGAGCGTGAAAGAGGTGGACGGGAAAATCATTTTTATGCGACGGTTGGAGCGTGGCGGCTCGGAACACTCCTTCGGCATCCACGTAGCCGACATTGCCGGCATGCCTAAGAGCATTGTCAAACGTGCCGGCGTGGTGCTGACCGAACTCGAGACCGACAACGCCCAGGTGGGTACCATCGTCAAGCCCTCGGCCAAGCATCTTGACGAAACTCGCGAGGGAATGCAACTCAGCTTTTTCCAACTCGACGACCCCGTGCTCTCGCAGATTCGCGACGAAATTCTCGGACTCGACATCAACCATCTCACCCCCGTCGAGGCCCTCAACAAGCTCAGCGACATCCAGAAAATCGTGAGCGGAAAGTGAAATCATGCGTCCCAACCTTGGGAAATGCCGAAAACGAAAGAAACTGATTTTCCCAACTTTGGGAAACCTCAAATAGAAGACAAACAACCATTCCCAATCTTGGGAAACGGCAAAAACAAGAAAAACGGACTTTCCCAACTTTGGGAGGCCTTGAAAACAGGATCAACGACCTTTCCCAATCTTGGGAAGCTAAAAAGAAGAAAGAACATGTTAAGAACATTGATTGTCTGCGCCCTTTTTGCGCAGACTGCACTGGGGCAAGAGCGCGAGGAGCCCATTCTGTATGGCAATATGGACCATTGGGTGACGCGACATATCAAAGAATCGGCCATCATCGGCGGCGACGAGAAAACGCTTTACGAGATTGGCCCCGACCGCGTGCTTGAGGGCAACGTGCCCTACCGCAACTTGGGTCGATCGCCCTGGGCCACGTCCAATGTGATGGCCAAAGTGATGGGCATCGTCAAGACCAACCAGTCGGTATATCGTGATGCACACGGCGGCGGACACTGTGCCAAACTCATGACCCACATCGAGCACGTCAAAGTGTTCGGTATGATCAACATCAGTGTCCTGGCAGCCGGCTCTATCTTCCTGGGCGACGTGCACGAACCCATCGGCGGAACCAAAGACGGCGAACGCGCTCTGAATTGGGGTATTCCCTACACGCAGCGGCCGCGGGCACTGCGGTTCGACTATCGCGTTTCGCTCACCGGCGAGCCCAACCGCATCAAACAAACCGGATTCAGCAAAGTGCAGACCGTTCCGGGGAAGGATTGTGCCACGGCGATACTTTTCTTACAGAAACGCACGGAGGATGCCCAGGGCAACATCACAGCCAAACGCGTGGGAACGGTGGTAGTGGAATTTGCCAAGAGTACGGCAGGATGGGTGGCGAACGCTACTTATCCAGTGCTCTATGGCGACATCCGCCGACAAGCGGGCTACAGCGAGCGACTCATGGGGCTACGTTCCACCGACTACGTGCGCAACAGTCGCGGCAAAAGCGTCCAGCTCAAAGAGACGGGTTGGGCTGCGGCCGACGACGTGCCCACACATCTCATCGTTCAGTTCTCCTCGAGCAATGGTGGAGCCTTCATCGGCTCGCCGGGCAACACACTGTGGATAGACAATGTGCGGTTGGTTTTTTAATCCTCGAGGAAGCGTTCTGTTGCTCATTCTCTGCTTGTGGACAGGCGGACTGCGAGCACAGGAACCGATACCTACAGTCGACTCGACTTCGTCCTCCACGCTGGTATCTGAGCCGAAGAACTCTTGGCAGGCTGACAGCATGAAGAGCCGTCTGCCCCGAAAGAGGGGACTGATGGGGAGTGTTATTCGCTATTTTGCGCAATCCAACCAGCCGAAGAATCGCCGTAAGCTCGACTTCAGCGTCATCGGCGGACCACATTACAGCACCGACACCCGGCTCGGGCTCGGCCTCATCGCCGCCGGACTCTACTACACCTCTCCCACCGACTCGCTCCTCCCGCCCTCCAACCTCTCGCTCTACGCCGACGTTTCCACCGTGGGCTTCTACATGGTGGGACTCAAGGGCGTGCATCTCTCGCCCCACGAACGCTTCCGACTGAGCTACGATGCTTCCTTCGTTTTCTTCCCCACCAAGTTTTGGGGTGTGGGATACGACCTGGGCAACGACGGCGGAAACGAAAGCCGAATGAACCGCTCTGAGGTGGACGTGCAGACCCATTTCCTCTTTCGTCTCGGTCCGGGCATCTATCTCGGCCCCTCGCTCTCGTTCAACTGGATGCGCGCCGCCCATCTCACCCGCCCCGAACTCCTCCTCGGCGGGCCTGCCCATGCCGCCGACGTGGGTACAGGAGCTACTTTCCAAATCGACACACGCGACGTAATGACCGCTCCTCATCGCGGTTTCTACCTCAGTCTTTCGCAGATGCTGCGCCGGCAGCTCTCCAACGCTCGCCGATTCTTCTTCACGACCACCTTCACCGCCTCTACCTACCGTCCGCTCTGGCACGGCTCGACGCTGGCTCTGCAAGCTGGCGGCGTGTTGCAATTCGGTTCGCTCGAGTGGAATAACATGGCTCTCCTGGGCAACTCTCACGCCATGCGCGGCTACTACGGCGGGCGGTATCGCGACCACAACAAGCTCGAGGCGCAAGCCGAACTGCGGCAGCATGTCTACCGTCGCAACGGACTCGTGGCATGGATCGGAGCCGGAACGGTGTTTCCCAAACTCCGTGCGTTGCGTCTGCGCCACATCCTGCCCAACTGGGGCATCGGCTATCGCTGGGAGTTTAAGAAGAACGTCAACATCCGCCTCGACTACGGTATGGGGAAAAGCGGGCAGTCGGGCTTCCTCTTCAACGTCAATGAAGCGTTTTGAAGAGGAGGAAGCTTTCTGAAATGTGCAGAAACGCTGCTGGCACCCAGGGAAGCTTTCCGAAATGTGCAGAAACGCCGCTGACACCCAGGGAAGCTTTCTGAAATGTGCAGAACCACCGCTGGCACCCAGGGAAGCTTTCTGAAATGTGCAGAACCACCGCTGGCACCCAGGGAAGCTTTCTGAAATGTGCAGAACCACCGCGGAGACTCCCTGATGCTTCTGCACATTTCAGAACCAACATCTCGAGAGAATGAACAGCAACAAGACATTCGTCTTGACTCCTCCACTCCTTTCACTCCTAAAAAGAAGAATCCAATGCAACTCCCCCTACCCCATCTAAAAAAACTCCTACATCCCAGCACAACATTCGTGTTCGGGATGTTGGTGCTGTCGCTGCCCAACCTCAGCTTGGCCTACACCGAGCCCGTGCCGTTGGTCTACCGCCTGGTGAACCTTCTGTTGCCCCTCTCGCTCTACGCCGCCGCCCTGAGCTGGTGGCACCGACCCGGGCGAATGCTGTGGGTACTCTTCCCATTGGTGTTTCTTTCGGCCTTTCAAATGGTATTGATCTATCTGTATGGGCATTCGGTTATCGCTGTAGACATGTTTCTCAATCTGCTCACAACCAATCCCGGTGAGGCCGGCGAACTGCTCGACAATCTTCTTCCTGGCATCGTTTTCGTCGTCGTGCTCTACGTCCCCACCCTCGTCCTGGCCGCCCTCTCGGGCTGGCGAGGCAAGCCGCTGGGGAGCCAAGCCACCAGGCGGATTCGCCGGACGGCAGGCGTGGGAGCCACTGTCGGACTGCTTCTGCTGCTCTTCCTCACCGGGAAAGACTATCGCATCGCCAACGATCTCTATCCCGTCAACGTGTTTCAGAACATTCGTCTGGCCGCCCTTCGCACCCAGGCTACGGCGCGATACGGCGAAACGTCGGCGGCATTCCGCTTCGGTGCTCGCTCCGATAGCCCGAAAGACGAACGCGAGGTCTACCTCCTCGTTGTCGGCGAAACTGCCCGCGCACCGCAGTTTCAGCTCTATGGTTACTGCCGGAAGACCAATCCCGAGCTCTCGATGCGGAAAGATCTCTTTGCCTTCGACAAGGTCCTGACCCAATCCAACACCACCCATAAGAGCGTGCCGATGCTCCTTTCGGGCATCTCGGCTGCCAACTACGACAGCATCTATACGCAGAAAAGCCTCATCGAGGCCTTTCGCGAGGCGGGGTTCCACACCGTCTTTCTCTCCAACCAACTGCCCAACCATTCCTTCATCGACTTCTTCGGGCAGGAAGCCGACGAGTGGTGCTTCATCCGTATGCCGCAACCTGCAGGTCGGCCTCCTCTGGGGCGCGGCTACGACGGAGATCTGTTGCCGCTCGTTGACCGCGTACTGCAAAAGAAACGGCGAAAACAACTCATTGTGCTGCACACCTACGGGTCGCACTTCGAATACCGTCAGCGTTACCCGCGCTCCCTGGCTCACTTTCAACCCGACGATGCCAGCGAAGCAACTCCAGGTAATCGGGCCTCGCTGCTCAATACCTACGACAATACCATTCGTGCTACCGACCAATTGCTCTCCCGCCTCATCGCCCGTCTTGAGGCGGAGAACACCGTCTCAGCACTGCTCTATACCTCAGACCATGGCGAGAATCTCTTCGACGACGACCGGCATCTCTTCCTCCATGCCTCGCCCATTCCCTCCTGCTTCGAGCTGCATGTGCCGCTCCTGGTTTGGCTCTCGCCCCGCTATCGGTCCCAACGAGAAACGGTTGTTAAGGCTCTTTCCGCCAACCTCCACCGCCCCGTGGCCACCAGTCTGTCCGTCTTCCACACCTTCCTCCATCTCGCCCGGCTGCGTACGCCCCGCCTTCGTCTGCACCATTCGGTGGCCAGCGCACTCTATCGGCCCGCTCCACTCCTCTATCTCAACGATCATAACGAGCCCATTCCGCTTCGGCAAATGCTCAAAGACGACCGCGACCGGCTCTATCTCCAGCAAATAGGCGTAGAGAAAGAAGCCGGTCGGTAGACGAGAGAAAAACCCGAGGCGAACCGCTTAGAGTCTGGCCGCCACCTTTTCGAGTTGCTCTCCCAGTCCGATGGTGTAGCCCTGCGAGATGAAGACCACCCGATTAAAAGTATCAGCGATGAGGAAAATAGGCGAGAGCGTGGGACTGTCGAGCTTTAATGCCGCAGCCACCGATCGACGGATGCGCCCATCCGGATCGATACCCAGGATGAGACGGGAGGGCAGAGTGCCGAAATTCTCGGAGCGGAACCGCTCTAACTCGCGTTCGTTGGCAAAGAGAAATACAAACGGTCGCTGCCAGTTATCGAGTGTCGCCTTAGCCTTTGCCAAGTCGCGCAGCGCATGATTGGAGGGTTCTTCACCCATCCCCAGCAGAGCCACAACGAAATAGCCGCGACCCGTCTGCGAGAGAAGACTTACCTCCTGCCCATCTTTCACAAACTTCGACTCACTGTCGAAACTACCGATAACGCTGATTTCGCTCTCCGAATGACGCATCACGAGTGGCAATTCCGTCGTTTCGCCCGCCCGAATATTGAAAAACTGATAGGCCGCAAGCACCCCACCACTGGCCAGTCGGGTGCCCGACACCAACAGATAAGTGCCCTCATCCAGCACCGTTCCCTCTCGAAAAGTATTGCTCCAGGTAGTTCCCTCGCCTCCATCGGCACTTCCTTCCTCAAAATTAAGCAGCCGAGCCCGCCCGTTTTCTATTTTGCTGAGGGTGAAATGACTGTAATATTTAGGATCGTCGGGCAGCCCCTTAGCAGCAGCATACATCAGTTTCAACCGCCCTGTAGCCGCCGTTTTCTGTTCCTCGGTTTCGAAATTCACGTCCCTCCAAACACCTTTTTCCCGATATTGCACCTTCGACGTCACGGCATCTTTACGCGCTTCAATGCCCAGACTTCGGGCCATACTCACGAAAAAGATGTCGCGCGACCGACTATCCGTCAGTCTCGACCGCCACACCCCTATCGGAGTCTGTGCAATTCGCAGAGCCTTCGTGTCAGGATTCAGGCGGATATGCCTCCGCGTCCATGCCACAAGCCGTGCCGGATCTTGGCGGAAGCCTTGCGAAACACTGTCGGGAAAAGCTCGCTCGAAGGCCCGTTTGTAGGGTAGCACCAGCATCTCGTCTTCCACCCGAGGATCTAACTGGTCGCTTTCGGCCAGGAAATGATCTTCGAGAATAGACAGCGAGATGTCGTGCAGATCTTTATCGCAGAGGGTAGACAGAAGTTTTTCTACCCGCAGCGGCCGATCCGGATGTCGATTGATAAAGCGTTCGATAGTTCGCCAATTACCTCTTGCACGCCGCAGATAGTTCTCCAAACCATGATTAGCACCACCTTGATAGAACGTAGCCTCATAACTCTTCCTGATACGGTCCTCCTCGGCCAATCGCTTCCTGTTTTTCTCGGCCATCTCCTCCGGCACTTGGGGCATCTGGGTACAAGATGCGGGCGGAACGATGTCCAGCGAATCCAACGCTCCCACGCGTTGTTCCGCCTCCATCTTTTCGTTTCTGGTCAGCCGGATGGTCAGCTCCTTATCCTTTCCGAACGAAGCCTTAACCCATCCGTAGGCCCCGTTCTTCGATGCCCATACCACCATATCACCCCTACCCGCTGTGAGAAACGTGCGTCCGTGCTGATCAGTGTATTTATTGACCGCCGTATAAAACTCCGCGTAATTATAGATTTTGAATTCCACCTGCGCCCCTTCCACCGGTTCTCCTGCGGCACTCACCACCTGGAAGTCGATGCGAGCAGTAGGCGCATAGTTGCCGATGAGGTTGATTTCGGTATAGTTCGATGTGCGCAGCATCACCTCCTCGTCGCCCCGATAGTCGCCAAACGCCTTCGTGTGCATCAGTAAGGCACGCGAAGCAGGCTGATTAAACCATCCCAAGTCGAGCACAGGTTCCGGCTCACAAGCCCCGATGAAGTGCCACTCTCCGTCTGCCCACGCCTCTACCCAGGCATGATTGTCGTCAGTATGCGCCCAACGTGGCGTGTAAACCTGTCTGGCCGGGATTCCCACGGCCCGCAATGCCGCCACAGCAAAAGTACTTTCCTCGCCGCAACGTCCAATGGCCGTCTTCATACAAGCCAGCGGCGAGAGCGTGCGGGCATTGGATGGCTGATACGTCACATGCTCATGGCACCAGTGGTTCACCTCCAATATCGCCTCTTTCATGCTCAATCCGCTCACCCTCTCCCGCAGTTCGCCATACAACACCATGCGGGCACTATCCAGATTTTCGTTGTTCACCCGTATGGGCAGCACAAAATGGCGGAAGAGAAGCTCGGGAACGCTTCCTCCCCACGGCATGGTGCGGCGCACCTTTAACGTCGTGCGCACGTTGTCGAGAAAGAAAGAAGTGGGATAATCCGTAACATCAGCCACCGGCATATAGGCATATAAAAACTCGAGAGCCTCTTTCTCCTCCACAGTAGGCCGTAAACCCTCAAGGCAGAAGAAGCCCTTGCCTACAAGATTCATCTTCTGATGAAAAGCCTTCTCCACCACTACACGATAGCGAACATCGGAAATGAAGTGTTCCGATGCTACCATTTGCAGACAGCAAAGACACATACCCATCAGCAAAATCGCAAATCTTCTCTTCATCTTCTTTACTTCCTTGTTAAGCCAGAGCCGCAATCGTGTGCATCACTCTTCGGGCAGTAGTCACCTCGATATATTTTTCATCATATTCTCTTGTACCCATCAACACTCCCTTGTCCATGTAACTACAAGGCGAGGGTATACTTTCGCGGGCCGAGAAATGGAACTCCTGAATATTGGTTTCCACATAAATCTTGAAAATGTTGCGTTCGTTCACGCCACATCCGGCCATCACGGAGAGACGGTTTCCGGCTCTTTTTTGTAGTTCGTACAGCAAACGAATACCCTTTTCGGCCGTGCGCTGCTGTCCAGAGGTGAGCACACGGTCCACGCCCAGTTCCACTAAGCATTCCAAAGCCTCGTAAGGTTTGCTGCAACGGTCGAACGCCCGATGAAAGGTGACAGACATATCGCCCGCCTGATGCTTCAGGATCGCATTTTTCTCCATGTCTATTTCGCCCCCTGCGGTAAGACATCCGAACACCACTCCATCCACACCCGCTCGCCTACACAGGTCGATGTCGGCCAGCATGCGTTTCATTTCTAAGTCCGAGTAGGTGAAATCGCCCCCTCTCGGCCGTATGATCACATGCAATCGGGTGCGGTTGAGCACCTCTCGGGCAGCCATGATCTCGCCATACGAGGGTGTTGTCCCTCCTTCGGGTATGCTGGCGCAGAGCTCCACTCGGTTGGCACCGCCTTCTTGGGCAGCCAAACAGCTCTCCACGCTATTGGCGCACACTTCAAATTGCAATAGGTTGTTGGTTGGATTCATACTTCGTTCTTTTCAATGGTCGTTTATTTTGTTTTCCGAAGTAGGCGTTTTCACGCCCAACAAGAGACAGAGCAACATTTTTTCAAGGTGCTCTTTCAAAGAATTTTCATACCCAAGGCTCGGTCATAGAACAGGTTTCAAAAGCCAAAAGACAACAGCTCTTCCATGGGGAGTCGGTGCAACGCAGGCTCGACACCACCCGTTGCACGGCAAAGATACGAATTATATTTGACAATAATCGTTTTAAATTGATAACTTTAAAAGATTATAAGTTTCGAATCTCGGACTTAGGATCTTGAATAATCTATTCTTTCTTGGCAAGATTGCAGGGCCTTTCCTTTTTAAAAGGATACATTCTCTTACAACGAAACTGCGTGAACAAACTTGATTTTATCGATTTAATTTAATAAAAATCTTGTTGCTTTGAACCATTAACCAAAGAGAAGAAAGTTAAGGAAGAAAAAACAATCTCCCCTATCAGAAGACCTGAAAACTGATGTTTTGAGAATCAACCGACAGGGGAGAAAGCTCAAAAGGTACTTTTTGAGCAGTATGTACCCATTTTTAAATGCTTCTTAGAAATGAATGAGCAAAGAATGGGTGTAGAAATCTTCTTTTAAGACTTCTTGATGATGAATGGGCGAACACGCATAAGTGTTTTTTTAGGATTACCTGCCCACCACGCACCATACTGATTTTGTGGATAAAAAATGACGTGTAGAGCACTTGTTACAGAGTATTCTGAGCTCGACCAATACCAACCTGCTGTCCCTCCATTTTTATACCATAGAGGAGAAGTGCCTCCGGCTTGAACAAATACGGTCTTTACAAGGGGTGTATCCCAATGAATAGAGGTGCTTCCGCCCCAATTGGTCAGTTTGGTTGCATCATAATTACCCAATGCAATGAAGGCAACTTTCCATTCGCCAATTGTCGGTAGATACCATTCGCTAAGTTTTCCAGCAGGAGCTGTCAATGTATGCAAGGGCTGGTAATGCCCGGCTTGGTAAAAAGCAGGGAAGTTAACCGGATCGTTTGCTTTGACAAGGTGAGTGGGAAGGGTAGTCGATGCAGTCCAGGTGAGGTTGTAACCATCATAATTATTATACCAAGCAGTGAAGCCTTGATACATGTGCGGGGTCTGTTGTTGCGTTGGATCTGTGCTCCACCAATAGCCATTTGCTGACCCTGCGTCGGTCAATGCAATAGCTTTGTCAGTACTGACCATTGCTGCAACGGCTTTCTTTCCTTGAATATTTCCCCATGCCAATGTACCAGTTGTGCCATCAGAGAAGAGATATTGGAATTTATATAGCAATCGTGCCTTAATAATATACGACTTGTTAGGAAGCATAGACGATAAGCCTTTCAGTGCTATCTTCGCACCGGCAACATCGCGACGATAGAGCTTATCCCCACTGGTCATTACCATTTGGAACTTCGTGGCATCGGTTTCGGGAAAGTAATACTGCCAGTTCTTACTCAGAGCAGCATAAGTATAGTTCGCTGCTTCCTCAGTGGCATCTGCCAAAGCGTAGGTATCTTTCACCTCACCTGTGGTGTAAGTAATAGACGTTGGATTAGCTGCTGTAAAGGTTGCTACTGCCCGTTGTTGTGTAGCAGTAGCCAACAGTTGAGTTGTTGCCTTGATATTTTTGATGGGCCAATAGGTTTCCAACTTGATCTTTGCCCGCGCAGTGAGGTGTTTCAACTCAAAATCCACCTGTTGTTTCGGATCTTGGTTAATGCTCTTTCCTTGTAAAACAGCCACTAAAGCATCACCGCGTTTCACGCTGAAAGAAGCAGTGGCAGCATGATAGGTCACTTGTTCGTTCACACAAATAAAGTCATATGTCCCATGAGGAAGATACATCTTGCCTGTCGAAGAAAGCTTTCCACCAGCCATAGTACATGTCAGTGAGCCTTTTAGTGCTCCGCTTTGGAAAGCATAGATGTGATAAGTGCCCTCTTGCAGAGGTTCGGTGGCACGTGTTGTTGCCCGTGGAAGAGCAACCGAAGAGTCTGCCTCGACACTTACTTCGGCTTCCAGTCCGTTTCCGATGTCTACCGTATCTCGAATAGTAGAGATGGCACGCGTGTCTATTTCCACTGCCGACTCGAAAGTTTCTTCTCTCAACGAGAAGCTGACGTTACCAGCATTTATCACCTGATTGTTTTGAATCTCTTGGTCTGTATCGTTGCTGCAGGATACTGCCAACCAGCCCCAAAATAGCAAGCCGACAGTTATTGTTAATTTATTTCTTCTCATTTTCTTATTAAAGGTCTTCATATTCATTTTTTATTATCCTTTCATTGAAATCTACCTTTTAGGTTTACAGTTCGTCTTCACCTCCTTCTTCGATTTCTTCTTCCTCCCATTGCTGTTGTCGGTTACCTGTTTCAGAACCCGTTACAGATGAGCAGATCAATCCTTCGCTCTCTATCTTTATCACTTTACACATAGGCACGGTATATAACATTTTGTCGTTTACCTGTTGAAGAAGTTCTTCAACTCTTCTTAAATTTACTCTTCTGTTCATTTTCCTATTGAGTTTAATTCTAAAAGAAATCTATTGAATAACACACAAATCAGCATAGGAATTCCGTAGAATTTCTATGCTGATTATTTTTCTAAGTATAAGTTTGTAACTTACGCACGCATACACGCAAACATCTATATGTCGCTCGAATGTGTGTGTGTGTGTGTGTGTGTGTGTGTGTGTGTGTGTGTGTGTTAGCAAATTATTTGAGACAGCCAAATAATTTGCACGAGAAGTTGCAGAAAAGATGGGACTTTTCTGCAACTTATCATTATTAAAACAAGTCGATATTCTTGCTTTCACGCAGGCAAAGGTAGTGATTATAATCGAGATAGACAAGATTTCGATTTATTCATCTTTTCGGATCCGAAGCGTTTACAAGGAAAGGATAAAGATACAGACAGCTGTTTCTTCCCACTTCCCGACCTGTTCACACAGCGTTCGTCATCTTCCCATCTGTCGATACAGATTTTTCACTTGGCTGGCCACATCTTTATTTTCAAACTTCCGCACATAAGCTCGGCTTTTCTCGATGCGTTCGTCTCTTCCGGGGGCACCTTTCAGCGATTGATGCAGGGCGTGAGCCATCCCTTCCACGTCGTCCGGGGCCACGTATAGACAGTGCGGACCGCCCGCTTCCTCCAGACACGAACCCGTGCAGGCCACCACCGGCAGACCGCTTTGTATGGCTTCGATGATGGGCAAACCGAATCCTTCGTAGCGAGAGGGATAAACAAAGGCCTCGGCCAACTGATAGACGGCGGGCAGATCTTCGTTGCACACGCCATGAAGGAAGTGCAACCGAGGAGCCACCCCCAACCGCTGGGCCTGCCTTTTCACCTTTTCTCCATAGCCGGTGCACCGTCCTACCACCACCAAATGCACATCCTCGGGTAGTAACGGCAGAGCCTTGACGGCCAAGAGGATGTTTTTCCGCGCCTCGATGGTACCCACGTTGAGCACGAAACGCGCAGGAAGTTGCCACCGCCGGGCCACCTCGTGCAGATGCTTCTCCGCCTGACGACCGGCGAATCTCGTGCCGCAGCTTTGATAAATCACTTCGATTCGTTCGGCCGGAAAACGTCCCAGCTCCACAATATCGCGCTTGGTACACTCGCTGATAGCGATGATACGCTGCGCCTCCTTCAGCGTTTGGCGAAACTTACGGGTATAGATCCACGCGTCCCACCAATGATAATACTCGGGATGACGCATAAAGATCAGGTCGTGTATGGTGACAATGGCCGGTATGCCCGCCTTGCGGATGCCCTGTGGAAGTTCGCCCGAGAGGCCGTGGAAGAGGCAGACGCCGTCTCTTTTCAAGTCTTCCACGATGCCTTTGCTGCGCCACCAAGCCTTGGTCAGTGCGTTTCGGGCCCGCACGGGGTAAACCCACTGCACGTTACGAGCTGTTGTGAGCTGACTGGTGAGTTCTTTTCGGCCTTCGTCGGGTGCGTAGAGCAGCAACCGAAGGTCGTCTCCCAAGGCCGACAACGCATTGACCAGCGTCCGACCATAAGCTCCAAGCCCCGTTCCGTTGCGAACAATGCGTTTGGCATCAAAGCCAACAATCGTTTTTCTTTCTGCATTCATCGTGCTGCAAAGTTACAAATTAATATCGCAACGCCCTTTCCAACAAAAAATAATGGCTATTTTTGCAGCACATTATCTGTTGTGAAGCGAGCGTCCGAAAGCGGAATCTTCGCCGAAAAGACAAGCATCAAAGAGGAAAAAAGATGAAACGCCAACTGTTACTCCTGCTCCTGGCCCTGTGCTGGACCTGTATATTGCCGGCTCAAAGCCCCGACCCACAACCTGTGAACCCCGAAGATCGGGAGGTAGACATGAACAATCCCACCTTCGTACCGATGGTGCGGGTGAGCAAAGTGTTGCAAAATGGCGACAGCATTCCTTATGTCGAACTCAACAACGTGTATGTTTATCCGCCTCTCGAACTGAAAGACGAACGCCAGCGGGCCGCTTACAATCGCCTGGTTTATAACGTCAAGAAGGTGTTGCCCATTGCCAAAGAGTGCAATCGGATGATTATTGAGACCTACGAGTATCTTCAAACCCTGCCCAACAAGAAAGCACGAGAGGCGCATATGAAGAAAGTGGAGGCCGACATCAAACGAGAATACACCCCAAGGATGAAGAAACTCACCTACGCACAGGGAAAACTGCTCATCAAACTGGTCTACCGCGAATGCAGTTCCTCGTCCTACCATCTCATCCAAGCCTTTCTTGGCCCCGTACGCGCCGGTTTTTACCAAACCTTTGCCTGGTTTTTCGGAGCCAGTTTGAAGAAAGAGTATGAGCCGGAAGGGGTCGATCGACTCACTGAACGAGTGGTTTTGCAAGTGGAAGCTGGGCAGATTTAATGGGCAATGAAGCCACGAATCATGGAAAGAACAAATCCAAACTGCTCCCACCTCTCTAACTAAGGAGACCCAAACAAACATCCCTTTAGGCTTGTGGATCGTCCCCAACTGATGCAGAAGTTAAAAACACACTATACAAAAGCTAAGAGATGGGATGGCAAAAGCTAAGAAAACGCATTGCGTTTTCTTAGCTTTTGCGCCTCGTTTTCTTAGCTTTTGAAATACGCTTAGTAACATCTTGAAATTCAAACACTTACCGACCCTTAAGATCAATCTCAAATTCTTTTACGCCAACAACCGCATTTCAGTTAACCCATTTCCCGGTTTGCTCGAGGCCTTTCTTACATACAATGGCACCAACAGACCAACCCCATGGGGTTGTTGGTGAGCATGCATTCACCTACTCCTCCCCTCTTTACCACTCATTTCTCTCCTCCTGACTACTTCATCACCCCCCATTCTGACACTTCGCTTCAAGAGGCCGACACACATCACATAACAAATAAGAAGAAAAAAGGGTGAAAACAGAGCCTAACTCGCATAAATATGCAGGATTATAACATTTTATTGGATTAAAGATAACTTTTTTAAAAAAACTTTTGTTTTTACATGCAAAGTGCCTATTTTTGCAAAAAGTTCATGTTTTCAGGCTAATTGATTGACAAGAAATCTTCTTTACGAAGGATTGTTAGCAAAGTGTCAGAATCTATTCTTTTCACCCCTTCTCCGACGGGAGCTATCAGGCAACACAACAAACAACTGTTGTAGAGCCGGGGAAAAGACGTCGACAGACGATCAACAACCGACATTCAAAAATCAGAAATAACGTTTTTAAGTAGTAATTTTTAAAAGAGGTTTTATGAAAAAAAGACTAACAATGCTTCTTGCCAGTCTCTTCCTGTTTGTGGGAGCGGCATTGGCACAGGTTCAAGTCAGCGGCGTCGTCACGTCTTCTGAAGACGGCGAACCCATCATCGGAGCTTCCGTGAAGGTGGTAGGCACCAAGACAGGAACTGTTACCGACCCTACGGGCAGCTTCAAACTCGAAGTTCCCAATACGAATGCTCGTTTAGAAGTGTCGTATGTCGGCATGATGACCAAGACCGTCAAGGCAGAACGACAGCTGAAAGTGACCCTCGACCCCGACAACCGCAACTTAGACGAAGTGGTGGTGGTGGCCTATGGCACTGCGAAAAAGTCGGCCTACACGGGTGCAGCCTCTGAAATCAAAGCCGATAAAATTGTCAATCGGCAGACGTCTAACATCACTTCGGCCCTCGTTGGCTCGATGGCCGGCGTGCAAGTGATACAGGACAACGGACAGCCGGGACAGGAAATGACCATCCGTGTGCGGGGTGTCAGCTCGATTAACGGCAGTATGAAACCGCTGTATGTGGTAGACGGCGTTCCCTTTGACGGCGAACTCTCGTCGATCAACCCCTCGGACATCGAGAAAATCACTACCCTCAAAGATGCCGTTTCTACCTCTCTCTATGGTTCGCGCGGTGCTAATGGCGTGGTGATGATTACCACCAAACGCGGACAATTGGGCCGGGCCAAGATCAATGTCGATGCCAAATGGGGAGCTACGTCGAGAGAATTGCCCAACTACGACGTCATCAAAGACCCAAAAACCTATTACGAACTGCTCTACAAAGGCTATTACAACACGTATTTGGGAAGCGGTCGCACCGCAGCTCAGGCCCATTCGCTGGCCAACAGCCGCATTTTGCAACGCGCAACAGGTTATCGCATCTGGACTTTGCCCCGCGGTGAAAGTCTCGTGAACGAAGATGGCACGCTCAACAGTAAGGCTACACTGGGCTATAGCGACGGAAAGAACTTCTTCACAGTGGACGATTGGGAAAAAGAATCGTTCAAAACCACACTCCGACAGGAGTATAACGTTAACGTTTCGGGCGCCTCCGACGCATTCAACTATTACACCTCCTTCGGCTATCTCAACGACCAGGGTATCATTAAAGGCTCGGGCTTCGAGCGTCTTTCGGCTCGTAGCAACTTAGAATACAAGGCTCGACCCTGGCTCACAATAGGTTCGAACATCGCTTTCATCCATATCAACAGTGCCAAACCGGGAAATCAGGACGGCAACAATACCAGTAGCTCGGCCAATGTCTTCAATATAGCCTACACCCTGGCCCCTGTTTATCCGATGTATGTGCGCGGTACGGATGGCAACATCCTGTATAACACCACGACAGGAAAGAAGATCTACGACTACGGAGACGGTAGCAGTACGGCGTTCACACGTAACCATATGTCGATTGCCAACCCTATCGGTTCGCTGGTTTACGACAAACGCGAGTTCCTTCACGACATCTTCGAGGGCAACTGGTTTGCTCGCTTCGACCTGACCCATGGCTTTACGGCCACGGCACGCCTGGGTGTGAACACCGATAATATGGTTTATCACCTCTCACGCAACCCGCTTTACGGACAATCAGCCGCAAACGGCGGCGACAACTCGGGCGAACTCAACCGCGAGTCGGCCTTTACTCATCAGTATCTGCTCAACTATGCCAACAGCTTCGGCAAGCATAACGTTAGTGCTGTGGCCGGTTTTGAAGGCTATCTCTACAAGTTCGAGGCCATCTCGGCTCAAGGACAGAACCTCTATAAGCTCAACGACTACACCGTAGGAAATACCATCGACCAACGAAGCGGCGACGGACAGATACACGAATACCGCACGGCAGGTATCTTCTTTAGCGGTAATTACAACTTCGAAGAGCGTTTCTTCCTGAGCTTAGGCTATCGTCGGGATGGCACTTCGGCCTTTTCGAAAGACAATAGATGGGGAAACTTCGCCAATATCGGCTTGGGTTGGAACCTGAAAAAGGAGAGTTGGCTTAGCAATGTCGACGCATTGGACTTGCTAAAGGTGCGCGCCTCGTTCGGACAGACGGGTAATGACAACCATTTGCAAAGCCTCAGCGACGTAGATCAAGACTTTGCCAACTACACTTTCTATGCTTACGAAGACCAATACAAAGTGACGGGATCGAATGGGGTGTTCTCCGACGCGATGTTGAGATACAAAGGAAATCCCAATCTCAAGTGGGAGAAGACCAATGCCTTTGACTTCGGAGCGGATTATTCGCTTTGGAAAGGCCGGCTCTCAGGTTCTTTGGACTTCTATTACCGAGCAACGAGCAATCTTCTCGACTTTAAAAAGGTGGCTTTGTCTAACGGTTACAGTGCCTATCCCGTCAATATGGGAACCGTTCAGAACTATGGCATTGAACTGGAAGCCAATTACGAGATCATCAAACGTAAGGACGTGAACTGGAATGTGTCGCTGAATGCCACCTGGATGGGCAACCGCATTCAGTCGCTTTCAGCCGATTACGACAACGGACGTTACATTACGGCCAACAGAATGTATCGCGAGGGTGGAGCTATCTACAACTTCTACCTCGTAGAATATGCCGGTGTAGACGCCGCGACAGGTAAAGCTCTCTACAAAGGAGCCAAAACCACGACCGATGCAAACGGAAACGAGGTGGCACAAACCGATGCCAACGGCAACATTATAGAAGAGTTGACCGACAATTGGCAGAACGCTTTCAAATATAACCGTAAGGAAACGGGCAACATTCTGCCCAAGGTGTACGGCGGTTTCAGTTCGACGGTGAACTGGAAGGGCATTGATTTATCGCTGCAAACCAGTTATCAGTTAGGCGGAAAGCTGTTAGACACGGGCTATGAGTTCTTTATGAGCAGCGGTTCCGACTTCAAAGGCGGACAGGGAGTTCACAAAGACCTACTTAAATCCTGGACTTTGGCCAATCCATCGACCGATGTTCCGCGCTTCAACCTCACCGACGACTATGCCAGTGCTCGTTCTTCGCGCTTCCTGATCACGTCGAACTTCTTCTCGATCGACAACATCACGTTGGGCTACACCCTGCCCCGGCAGTGGCTGAGCTCAGCAGGCATCGAGCAATTGCGCGTCTACTTCGCCGCCGACAACCTCTATGTCTTCAGCGGTCGTAAAGGAATGGATCCGCGCCAGACCTTCACAGGCGCCAACAACCGGCAATATTCGGCCCGCAGAACCCTGTCGCTGGGCGTGAAACTGGGCTTCTAACATTTCATCATCACACATTCAATAAAGATTAGAACATGAAAATTTCAAGATATATATCGATGCTGGCAGGAGCTGCTCTCTTAGGGAGCTGCCTCGACACGGCACCTTTAGGAGACACCATCACAGAGGCACAGAAGAAGCAAACCATAGAAGACCAGCCCAAAAGGCTTGCTGCCGGCGTTTCGGGAGCATTGGCCAACTTCTATGCTTACAAGCAAACGGTGAAGACACATGCCGACTTCGGCTACCCCGCCATTATGCTTATCCTCGAATCGAGAGGCGTAGACATGGTGTCGGAAGACATCGGTTACAACTGGTTTTCAAGCCCTTTGACCTACGCCGACGTGAATTATACCAGTAGCAGCAACAAGATCATCTGGCAAACACTTTACAATCAGATACGAAGTGCCAATGATGTGACCGCAAAAGTGGACGCAACAACCACCAATAAGCAGTATCAGTTCAACCTGGCACAGGCTTACACCGTGCGGGCGTTCGACTATTTCAAGCTCGTTCAGATCTATCAGCAAACCTATGGCTCGATAGATCCCGACAAAAAACTGGGCGTTCCCCTCATCACCGAGAAGAATCAAAACACGGCAAAAGAAGAAGGATGCGCCCGTGCAACGGTGAAAGCGACCTATCAGCAGATTCTTGACGACCTCAACAACGCCGTGACGCTGTTCAACAGCTCAGGAATCGAGCGCGACGACAAACGTTATGCCAACGAATATGTGGCTCGCGCCATCCGCGCCCAGGTGTATCTCACGATGAAGAACTACAGTGCGGCTCTGACCGATGCCGAATACGTCATCAACAACAGCGGAGCCACGCCCTATTCGCAGAACGATGCTGCCAAGCCTACCTTCGTTTCGATCAACGACGACTCGTGGCTTTGGGGCATTAAGACGGCCGAAACGGACGACGTAGTTCAGAGTCAGATCGTCAACTTCCCCTCTCACATGGGCTCATTGTGCTTCGGTTACGCCAGTGTAGGGTCTTGGCGCAGGGTGAATAAGAAGCTTTACAACAGCATTCCCTCGACAGATGTACGCAAAGGCTGGTTCCTCGACGCCGACACCTTATCTTCCAACCTCTCAGCAGCCCAACAAAGCTACGTCATCGCCGAGGTAGGGGCTCCGCCTTACGCTCAAGTGAAGTTCAATGCCTATAAGGGCGTGTTGGGACAGAGCATCAACGCATCGGATATTCCCTTGATTCGCATCGAAGAAATGTATTATATCAAAGCCGAAGCCGAAGCCATGGGCGGTAATCCCACAGCGGGTGCTGCCACGCTCACCAGCTTTGTAACGACCTATCGCAACCCTTCGTACACCTTTACGGGCACAACGGCGGCCCAGGTGCAAGAAGAGGTGTTCCAACAGAAGCGAATAGAGTTCTGGGGAGAAGGCATTATCTGGTTCGACTACATGCGTTTGGGCAAAGCATTCGACCGTCGTGGCGGTGGCTTCGAAGCCGCATCATGCTACAATATCCCTGCCGGCGACAACGCTTTGATTTATCCGCTGCCCTTAGACGAGGTGCAATACAACAAGAAGATTGGCAATGCCAACAACAATCCCACAGCCTCTAAGCCCACAGCCGTGGCAGACATCTAAGGATTCTTCCCGAAAAAACGTGCCCCACAGTGGCTCATCAGCCACTCCGGCACAAAAACCCAGGCATCATACGATGGCCTGAGAAAAAGAAAAAGACCTGCTCCTCGGGGCAGGTCTTTTTCCTTTTTTCGGCTCATCAGCAACAAAATCGTGTATCGTTTTTGAAAGGGCCTCTCTCTTTTTATCCATTTTACGCCAACTCGGAATCACCAACCATCCGGTAAAGGTTGGTTGATCCAAGCCTCTAAGTGAAGGAATGGGGAAAAGAATGTTCGCCCTTCTAAGTGAAAGGGAGGGGCCATGACTACGCCCATTGGGCATCATCAACTGCCCTCACAGGATGGTTTGCGCAAAAATATTGGAGATTTCTCTCCTGCCTCGGTAAGCGTCTGATGGTAAGGATGTTACGAAGCATTTTTCAAAAGCTAAGAAAACGACGCACAAAAGCTTAGCTTTTAGCGTGCATTTTCTTAGCTTTTGGAAGCCATTTTCTTAGCTTTTGCAAAACGAACACAAAGAGGCGGCAGGATCTTCAACCCTTGGCGGTCGAGGCAGATCTGAGCGCCAGGGCCCGGTTTTCGGCCGCTTCCATGAGCTCTCGCTCGCCGGGAGCCTTGTCGTTAAGCCCACAAAGATGCAAGATGCCATGGATGATGACACGGTGAAGCTCGTCTTCGTAGGTCTTGCCAAACTTCTCTGCGTTGGTACGAACCGTGTCTACGCTGATAAAAATGTCGCCGTTCACGGTGTCGTCTTCATCGTAATCGAAGGTGATGACATCGGTATAATAGTCGTGTCCAAGGTATTCATTGTTTACTTGGAGCATTTTCTCGTCGTCGACAAAGCAATAGCCCACCTCGCCCACTCGTTTTCCGTAACTGGCAGCCACGGTTTTGATCCAGGCAGAAGTGTCTCTTCTCTTGATTTTCGGCATCTTCACGCCGTCTGTGTTATAGGTAATCATAAGCTGTTGTTTCTTTTTCGTGAGATATAAAAAGACCCTTTCCAATGTTCCCACAGGCGTTATGCTCGTCTGTTGGAAGGGTGTCGGGATGCAAGACCTTTAGGGAAGAAACTCTTTTGCGTCTCTTCCGAAATGAATGAGTTCGCGAACAAGCGACGAACTGACACTCTCCCACCGCGGTTCGGCATAAAGAAAAAGGGTTTCGATGCCGCCTATCTGTCGATTGATGTCGGCCTGTTCGCGTTCGTATTCAAAGTCTTTCACGCTCCGCACACCTTTAATGATGAACCATGCACCCTCCCGATGGGCAAAATCTACGGCCAAATCGTTATACGCTTTCACCTCGATTTTGTTGTTTCCGGCGTAAATCTGAGCGATGGTTTTCACCCTAACCTCGGCACTATACATATATTTCTTGCGCTCGTTGACGCCCACTCCGATGACAAGTCGGTCGAAAAGGGGAAGCGCACGCCGCACAATCGAATCGTGACCCAGGGTAAAAGGGTCGAAACTACCTATAAAAAGTCCTGTTCTCATTTGGAATTCTAACGACTCAAACATCTGTCCACACGGGACCTAACCCTGCAAAAATACGCCATTTCCGCAAGACTTACAAATTTACTACTCATTTTAACGGCGATTCCATCGACCACAACCGCCCGCCCAAATCCCCTCAAACAACCGAAAGAAGCGACCACTCTACCAAGCCTGCGCCGCGCTTTTGAGGAAAAGAGTTTGTGCATTCGACAGAAATACGTACTTTTGCAAAGGATAAAAGAGGTGTGTTTCAAGGGGATAACGCTTATCGCCCGCACACCCCGCTCTTTGCATCAACCCAACAGAAACCCACTTCAAAAGAATGAATTTCAACTACGATGTGCTCGTCATCGGCGGTGGTCATGCCGGCTGCGAAGCCGCAACGGCAGCTGCTAACTTAGGGGCCAAGACGTGCCTGGTGACCATGGACATGAACAAACTGGCACAAATGAGCTGCAATCCGGCCATAGGCGGCATCGCTAAGGGGCAGATTGTACGTGAAATCGACGCTTTGGGAGGACACATGGGCATGGTGACCGATGCCACATCGATACAGTTTCGGATGCTCAACCGAGGCAAAGGACCCGCCGTTTGGAGCCCAAGGGCGCAGTGCGATCGAGGGAAATTCATTTGGAAATGGCGCGAAGTGCTCGACAAAACTCCTCTTCTCGACATCTGGCAAGACCAAGCCGACGAGCTCTTAGTGAAAGACGGCGAGGCCATTGGCGTGAAAACGGTGTGGGGAGCTACGTTCTACGCAAAGAGTATCATTGTTACGGCAGGCACTTTTCTCAATGGTTTGATGCACGTGGGCAAGATCCGGATTCCCGGAGGCCGATGTGCAGAACCTGCTGTCTATCGTTTCAGCGAGAGCATTGCCCGCCATGGCATCCGAGTAGGCCGTATGAAGACGGGCACTCCGGTGCGTATCGATGCCCGCAGCGTACACTTCGAAGACCTGGAACGGCAGGAGGGAGAAACCGATTTCCATCAGTTCAGCTACATGGGCACACCTCGCGCCCTGCAACAACTGCCCTGCTGGACCTGCTACACCACCCCCGAAGCACACGAAACCTTAAGAAAAGGATTGGCAGAATCGCCCCTTTTCAACGGACAAATTCAGAGCACAGGCCCTCGCTACTGCCCTTCCATCGAAACAAAACTCGTCACCTTCCCCGATAAAGACCAACATTCGCTCTTTCTCGAACCCGAGGGAGAGAACACCACAGAGATGTATCTCAACGGATTTTCCTCGAGTATGCCCATGGAAGTGCAACTCAACGCTCTGAAAAAGATACCGGCTCTGCGCGAGGCAAAGGCCTATCGCCCAGGCTATGCCATAGAATACGACTACTTCGATCCCACCCAATTGGCGCATTCTCTTGAGTCGGAAGTAGTGAAAGGCTTATTCTTTGCGGGACAAGTGAATGGCACTACAGGCTACGAAGAGGCCGGAGGACAAGGCCTTGTGGCAGGTATCAACGCAGCATTGCGCTGCCATGACACTGCACCCTTTGTGATGGCACGAGACGAAAGCTATATTGGCGTCCTCATAGACGACCTGACAACGAAAGGCGTCGACGAGCCTTACCGCATGTTTACCTCAAGAGCCGAATACCGAATTCTGCTCCGACAGGATGATGCAGACGCCCGTTTAACCGAACGTTCCTATGCTTTGGGCCTGGCAACACGCAGTCGCTACGACCACTGGAACGAGAAAAAAGAAGCCATCGGAAGAATCATCGATTTTTGTAACACCACTTCGGTGAAACCGAAAGAAATCAATACAGCCCTCGAACAGATAGGAACCACTCCGCTACACGAGAGCTGTAAGGTGGCCGATCTTATCGCTCGGCCGCAAATCGGCTTAACAATACTCGCCGAGATACTGCCCGAACTGAACGCCGTTGTTAACAAACCGACCAACAGAAAAGACGAAATCATCGAGGCAGCAGAGATCAAAATGAAGTATAAAGGCTATATAGAACGCGAGCGTATCGTAGCCAACAAGATGCACAGACTGGAAGACATTAAGATAAAAGGGCACTTTAATTATGCCGAATTACATGAAATTTCCACCGAAGGACGGCAGAAATTAGAGCGAATCAACCCAGAAACGCTCGCCCAGGCCTCACGAATCCCTGGCGTTTCTCCCAGTGACATCAACGTATTATTAGTTTTGATGAATCGATAAGCGAGAAGAAATACGTGCAAAAAGAAGATTTTTAAAAGAAAAGGAACCCGTTTCACGTGAAACAAAAGATAACAAAATAGAAACATAACTTACTGTAAATGAATAACAAACTATTGCTGGACAATCTGCGTTGCATACCAGATTGGCCGAAGAAAGGGATTAATTTTAGAGATGTAACCACGCTCTTTAAAAACCCAGAGTGTATCAAACTCATCACAGATGAGATGTATGAATTGTACAAAGACAAAGGTATCACGAAGATTGTTGGTATCGAATCGCGCGGATTTGTTATGTCTTCAGCACTCGCTATCCGTTTAGGCGCTGGTATTGTCTTATGTAGAAAGCCCGGAAAGCTACCTTGCGAAACCGTGCAAGAAAGCTACCAAAAGGAGTATGGCACCGATACCATCGAGATTCATAAAGATGCCATCAACGAAAACGACGTCATTCTGCTGCACGACGACCTCCTTGCAACCGGCGGAACCATGAAGGCGGCCTGCGATTTGGTGAAGAAATTTCACCCCCAAAAAGTGTATGCCAACTTTATTATCGAACTGGTGAACGAGAATTTAAATGGTCGTGAGGCTTTCGATCGCGACATCGAGATCTCCGCTCTCATACAAGTGTAAGGGCACAAAAGAAGATTTGAGCAAGGATTCGGCTTGCCTTTGCGAAACATCGCACCAGGAATCGCGCCACAGAAACATTGCTCACATCTATAAAAGGCAATCAGCTTGCCGACAACGAGAATATCGAACAACAGGGAGAAGCCTATCCAACCTCTACCCTACACCCCTCGATATTCTCGTTATTCGTTGTTGCATATTCATCGCTCGTAAAGCATCGAAAGCCAGGTGGAAAAGAAAGCGGTTTGCAAAAGCTAAGGTTTTGGCATGCAAAAGCTAAGAAAACGAGTTGCAAAAGCTTAGCTTTTAGAAGGCGAAAGCTTAGCTTTTGAAAAACAGAAGTTGCACCCTCGAAAGCCAGCACCTCAGACGTAAGCATCCCAACTACCCTCTCTCCACCCTCACAACCTCATCTACAGCAGAACGACAACAAAGAAAGGACGTCTCCATGATCACCCCTTCACCCTTCGAAAGAAAACCTATCGCGATGTAACCTTTCAGAACGTGCCACCTGATCGACTTCCTTTCGATTACCGAAAGAATCAAATTGGTTTCACGTGAAACAAGAAATCTCAAAACGCCTTTAAACAAAGGGAAAAACAGAATATGACGAAAGAAGAAAACGAAAAACGATTAGAACGACTCAAAAGCATTGTAGCGAGTTTGCCCGACAAGCCCGGCAGTTATCAGTTTTACGATTCGGAACACACCATTATCTATGTAGGGAAGGCGAAGAATCTGAAGAGCCGAGTGTCAACTTACTTTCATAAGGAGGTAGACCGGCTAAAAACAAAAATCCTGGTGAGCAAGATTCACGACATCTCTTACACCGTTGTCAATACCGAAGAGGATGCGTTGCTGCTGGAGAACAGTCTGATCAAGAAGTATAACCCTCGTTACAATGTGCTGTTAAAAGACGGAAAGACCTATCCCAGCATTTGTATCACCAACGAACTCTTACCGCGCATCTTCAAAACCCGGAAGATTGACAAGCGAATGGGTAGCTTTTATGGGCCGTATAGCCACATCCCCACGATGAATGCTCTGCTCGAGCTCATCTATAAGCTGTATAAGCCTCGCGCATGTCTCTTTCCTATCACGCCAGAAACCATCAAAGCACACAAGCACAAGGCTTGTCTTAAATTCCATCTTCACAGCTGCGATGGGCCTTGCATTGGCAAACAAAGCATTGAGACCTATCGAGAGAACATCAAACAGGCACGCGAAATCTTGAAAGGAAACACCCGAAGCGTATGCAAAATGCTGTTCGAGCAGATGCAACAGAAGGCCGAAGAACTGAAATTCGAGGAGGCTGAAGAACTGAAAAAGAAGTATTTGCTTCTCGACAACTATTGCGCCAAGAGCGAAGTGGTGAGCTATCATATCGGCGACTTAGACGTTTTCTCTATCGTAGAGGATGATTTAAGGCATACGGCGTTCATCAATTACCTGCACGTGAAGAACGGAACGGTGAACCAAAGCTTTACCTTCGAATTCAAACGCAAGCTGGAGGAGGAACTTCAAGACATCTTGGCCTCTGCCATCCCCGAGATACGGGAGCGTTTCGACAGTTCTGCCAAAGAGGTTCTTGTGCCTTTCAATATGGAATGGAGCCTGCAAGGGGTGACCTTCACCGTACCCACGCGGGGCGACAAAAAACGTTTGATGGAGCTATCGGAGATGAATGGCAAACAATATCAGTTCGACAGGCTCAAACAAACCGAAAAGCTCAATCCCGAACAGAGGTCTATCCGCCTGATGAAAGAGCTGCAAGCCAAACTCCGCCTGTCCAAGATGCCCTATCACATCGAGTGTTTCGACAACTCGAACTTGGGCGGAACAAATGCCGTGGCGGGCTGTGTAGTCTTCAAAGGGATGAAGCCCAGCAAACGAGATTACCGCAAGTTCAACATCAAAACCGTGCAGGGTCCCGACGATTATGCTTCGATGCAAGAAGTGGTTCGCCGTCGGTACACTCGCATGCTGGAAGAAAACACGCCCCTACCCGACCTCATCATCACCGACGGAGGCAAGGGACAGATGAGCGTTGTGCGCGAGGTGATTGTAGACGAGCTCCACCTCGACATCCCCATTGCCGGACTGGCAAAAAACGATCGCCATCAAACCAACGAGTTGCTCTTCGGTTTTCCACCCGAGGTAGTGGGTCTCGACGTGAAGAGCGAACTGTTCCATGTACTCAAATTGCTGCAAGATGAGGTGCATCGTTACGCCATTACGTTCCATCGAGACAAACGAAGCAAACAGGCCTTACACTCCGAACTGGACGACATCAAAGGCATTGGACCAAAGACAAAAGAGGTCTTGATGAAGCATTTCAAGACAGTGAGGGCCATTAAAGACACTGATTTACAAACTCTTACAGCCGTTATCGGACAGAAAAAGGCTCAATTTGTGTATTCTTTCTTTCATTCTTAACTCCTCAAAGAGCCATTAACGCCGGCAGCATACACTCATTCGGGATGAGCAACGCCTGTACAACAGGGGTTGCTCATCCCGAATTTGTATATGGAATCGATCGAGAAAAGAGTCGTCACGCTGTTGTTTGCAGAGAAATAGGTGAATCTATTCCAGCTCTAAAGTAAAAGATAGACAGACTCAAAACAAAATGCGAAAATAGGATAGATAACTCAGTGGTTTTCAATGGCTTACAAAGTGTTTTTCAAAAGCTTAGCTTTTACCTTCCGTTTTCTTAGCTTTTGGAAGGCATTTTCTTAGCTTTTGCCTTTCAAAAGCTAAGAGATGACTTTGAGAAACAGAGTGGACAGGAGAGTCAGAACAAACGTTCTGCGTCATCATCCGTTATGAAACGATGACGCAGAACACTTGTTGGGATGGTCATTAAGGCGTTACACCCTGCTGTCTATAAGGACAATCTTTAATGACTTGACGAATGCGCAGCACCTGATCTCGGCTCACCGACACGCCGGTAGAATTGCGATCCATGATGTTATACGAGTTGAATGTGTATTGCAAACCCGATTGATCCAGTGGGATAGACTGCTTTTCTACCGTTCCGTTCGATGTGAAATAAGGCAGTGTGTCGGGACAATAGTCTACATCCTTTTCCTTATTGTATTTCGTGGGATTGATGCCCGTCTCGAGCAAGCCATAGAATCGACCCAGCATGCGTGTGAAAGGCCGCGACTCGTAGCCTGTTTTCTGCTGATAGACGTCGGCAAAAGTCATGGCGATACCCACCTCGTTGGGTTCGAGATTGGTTATATCGGAGAGTGCGTTGACCTTCTCGAAGTCGATGCCCGGTATATCGTTTGGATTGCCAAAGGTATATTGTGGATGGATTCTATCTTCCCTCAGCCGCCACCTTACAGTGTTCATCAGCCACACATACAGCACTTTATCGCAACCCGAGAGAAGCTTGTCCTGAATGTATTTCTCGGGCGTTTCGGCCTCCTCGTCGGTGATTTTCACCGTCTGATAGTCTTTTACGTAAAACTGCATAGCGGCATTGCAGCCATTGGGAGCAGGCATCAACGTGCCCGAGAAGGCTTTGTTGGCCTGCTCGACCATCTGCTGCAACAGTTCGAGAGAGATGTTCTCCATCTGCGTTTTGGTTTGTTCGGTATACAAAGAGACGAACACAATGGGCACGCGCAGCGGCGTAAGCGAGAGCGAAACAGGCTGTCGCAGAGCCACTTTCACCTGCGGGGCACGCACTCGATCAAGGGTTGCCGTGAAGCTAATGCTGTCGTTATGCGCGGTGGTGGTATAGGTTTCGTTGGCCCGAAAGGTCTTACCGTCCGAGCTGGTGATGGTGATTTCGTTAAGCGGAACACGCTCGTCGAGCAGCTGAACCTCCACCGTATCCACTTGATAGTAGCAGCGAACGAGGAAACGCAGCTCGCTTTTCCCGTCGGCATTTAGCACCCTACTGTTGGGCGAAACTTCCATTCTCACAATCCCTTCTGCCCCTATTCGCTGCGTCTCCATAAAACTGACGTCGCGGCTACAACCGTTGATCAACCATACGATACAGAGCAAAACAAGCAGCAAAAGACCGCCTTTCAATTGATGAAAAGCTTTGTTTGTCATTCTATCTTTCATATTATCAACCTATTAAAAGTTATTCCAACCAGGATTTTGTTCAATGTCGTTGTCTTTCAACTCTGCGTTTTTGGGCAGCGGAAAGGTGTATCTAAAGTCGCCTTTCTCGAGCCGATACACCTTGTCCGGTCCCTTTTTGCTGGGCACACGGTGGGTTACGGGCACCTCTAAACGGTGGATGTCGAGCCAGCGCATGTAGGGCTCGAAGCAGAATTCGCGGCGACGCTCGTCGAGAATGGTCTGCAACAGGTGCTCGTTATCTGGTGCCGTATAGGCGGTGTAACGTGTAGCGGCAAACTGGGCCAGCGTGTTTTGCGCCGCAGAAAGATGGCCTTGGCGGGCTTCAGCCTCAGCAACGATGAGTTTCATCTCGGCTCCTGAACAGAGCGTATACTGGAAATAAGAATACGGGAAGTCGCTCTCGTAGCGATAGATGCTCTTGTCGCTCTCGAAGAAAAGCTTCTTGCGGCGGTCGTTATCGGCATAAAGCGCATAGAGATCGTCTGATGGAAACTGCGGAATGCCATAGTAAGGATTGCCCACAATGTCCTGCAATCTGTTGCCATCATTGTAGATAAAGACAATCGGGGCATAGGGTTTGGTGAAGATGGCTTCGAAATCGTCGCCCTTTTGTGCTGCAAACTTCACCAAATCGGCACTGATACCGGCATCCAACACAGCCTGTGCATGCTGCGAAGCCTTGGCATAATCACCCTCGGCTTTGGCTCCCGAGTCGCCTTTATAGAGATAAACCTGCGCCAGAAGACCGTGAATGAAGGTCTTGTTGTAGAACACACTATAGCCTTTAACGGGCTGTGCAGTGTAGGCCAAGACTGCTTCCAGCTCGGAAATAATGAAATTGTAGTTCTCCGTTTGCGATTTTCGTGAGGCATCATACGTACCTACTTTGTCGGGATCGGTGTTGAGCGGCAGACCCAATCGGTTGTTATGATAGGGCGAGAAGAGCTGCAACAGTCTGAAAAAGCAGAACGCACGCATCACACGAGCTTCTCCGGCCACTTGCTCGTTCTCTGCTTCCACGGCCGAACGGTGCTTGTTCAGTTCGGCTAAGACGATGTTATAGAAGCCGATGGCTTGGAAATAAGTCTTCCAAATGGTCTCATGTATCTCGGGATGTTTCCATTCCAGCGAGTTGTTAAAGTCTCCGCGGTTATTTCGTCCGCCCCAGTTGTCGAGGTAATGTTCCAGATTGCAATCGTCCGAATAGAAGTATGTAATCAGGTTTCCCTCGTAAGCGAGCAGCACATTGGGTGCCGAAGAGAGGTAGCGCGAACCTTCTACATAGTTTCGTAGATGTCCGCCCAGAAGGCGTTTCACGTCCAAATAGCTGTTGATGCTCAACTGGTTGGTGGGTTCTACATAAAGAAAGTCGCGGCACGAACCCAGTAATGCCAGTGCAACGAGCAGCCAAGCACACGTCGCCAGTCGGTATTTTACGATTAAATGTTTCATCTTTTGTTTCTTGATAAAGTTCAACATCGTTAGAATCCCACGTTCAACGTGAGACTGTAAGTGCGTGTAGAAGGATAAGAAAGGCTGCCCATCGAAGCCGGATCAATGCCTGTAAAGCTCGTCAGGGTGAAGAGATTGCTCACCGATAGAGCTACTCTCGCACTGCGCAAGGCCAGCATCCGGCAGAGGTTTTCCCGGAGACGGTAGCCCAGACTGAGGTGATTGCAACGCAAATAGTCGCCCTTTTCCAGCGAGACATCAAAGCGATACTGATTGTAAGCCATGTTGTTGTTATTAATTTCGGGGAACTCAGACACATCGCCCGGTGCTCTCCAACGATACTTTGCAGCTACATATCGATTGTGAGAGTTGTATGCATCCTGCCCCATTTGCGAGGCAACAGAGGGGATAAGATGGCCGGCTTGGAACTCAAAACTGGCTGTCAGCTCGAAATCGCGCCATCTTACGTCGGTAGAAAAGCCACCCGTCGTGGTGGGAATCGACTCTCCCAGATAGCTCATCGGCGGTGTTTTCAGTTTCAAGGTCGCATTGTTGAGCAAGTCCATGTCCACCTTCGAGCCATCCGCAGCATAGGCAAGGGTGTGTCCATCGGCAGGATTGATGCCTGCAAATCTATATCCAAACCAAGCACCTACGGCGTAATCTTTCACATAAACATTACCGCTTCGCGCCAGGGTAACGTTGTTTTTGGGCACCTCTGCCAAGTTGTTGTAGAACGTTTTCGTGACGATATTCTTATTAAAGCTGATGTTTCCGCGCAACACCCATTCGAAATCGCGCAGTCTGAGAGGAGTTATCCCGAGATCAAATTCCCATCCACGATTCACCAAATTGGCCACATTCTGCTTGATTGAGCCCATTCCCGACGAATAAGGCAGCGACCGATGGTCGAGCAAATCAATGACTTTGTTGTTATAATAGTTGATATTCAGAACGATTCGGTTGTCCCACAGCGTCGATTCAAGACCGATATTGAAGTCTTTCTTTGTCTGCCACTTGATGTTAGGATTCGCTTTGGTGTAGGAAGTAGGTACCACCAATCCGCCATAAGGTCGGGTATCGCTGAGCGTCATCGTGACAAACGGCAGCGCATTATAGTCGATACTGCCCGTATAGCCATAGCCCATGCGCAGCGAAAGGAAGTTAATGAAATCGGTTTTAACGAATTTCTCCTTATAGATATTCCATCTTGCCGACACATTCCACAAGGGAGTGAATTGGTTTTGATTGCCAATGATGTCGGCCCCATCGTATCTTGCCGAAGCATTGAGCACGTAGCGGTCGGCAAAAGAATAGGTTCCGTTGGCGAAGAACGACGACATTTTCGACTGATATTTAGCCGTTCCGCCCAGGTCGTCGAAAGGAAACGTGTTCATATCCGTGCCCTTCGGCACCTGCGGAAAGCCCACAATGCGGTGCACACGGTCGAACTGCGGCGAATAATTATACGAGCTATAGTTCATGTTCGACGTGATTTCCTGCCCCGCAATCAGCTCGATGCCATGTTGTGCACCGAAATCTTTGGCATAAGAAAGCATGTTTCGCCAGGTCAGAGCATCGGTGTTGTAGTGGCCTTCGCGCAGCGAACCCAACACATGACTGGGCAAAACCTCGTTACCCGAGATATATTTCGCTTCCCAGTTGTTGCGCATATTGGTGTAAGTACCGGCCCCTTCTTCGCGTCGGGAAGAAGAGCTGGAGAGCGAAAACGAGGCTTGCGAACTGTAGACCAATCCCGGAACGGGCATCTGCCACATGAGTTTCACGTTGAGCGAAGCCCCCAAATAGCGTTTAGATTGTTGGTTTTCCATCATCTCCCGTCGCATGTTGAGCGTCTCCCAGCGCAGTCCTGGCCGGATACGGCTTAGCGTCATGTCCCAGCTTTGGTCGTATCCGTCGGGCGTTTCATAGGGGTTAGCATAGTAGGCATACTCCATCGGCGAGATATACGAAGCCGTATGGCGGTCGGTGCGATAGGTAGCGGCGAGGATAGTTTGCAGCGTCAGCCTACTGGAAAAGTGATGATAGAGCTTACTACTGAAAGTGATGCGCTTATAGTTGTTATTGAGTTCGGTACCATTCTGATTGAGAAGGGTGAACGAATTGTAGAATTGCGTGCGTTTCGAGCCGCCCGACAGACTGAGATTGGCCTGTTGCGTGCTGGCCAACCGATAGAGCACGCGGAACCAATCGGTGTGAATTCCCCGCAGGGCAGCTATCTCCCGGTCGGCCTCAGCCTGTGTAAGAGCCCCGTTCTTCACACGGTTGAGCAGCGAAGAGACCCGTCCCACGCGGTCGAACTCTCCGTCGAGAAACATCTCTCGTTCAAAGTCTATCTTCTCGTCGGTGTTCATCATGCGGATATTGCTATAGGGACGCTCCGTCACTCCGAAGTAAAGCGAGGCATTGTAGCTGGGCTTTCCCTCGCGCCCACTTTTGGTTTTCACCACAATCACACCGTTAGCAGCGCGTGCTCCATATATCGCAGTGGCGGCGGCATCTTTGAGAACGGTAATCGACTCAATGTCACTGGGCGGTATATCGCCGATTCCCGTCTGCGTGACAAGGCGTTGCAGGTCGCTGCTATTGCTCACACTGGGAGCCATTCCGTTAAGCGGCATCCCGTCGACAATCCATATCGGGTCGGTGCTTCCCGTGATAGAGTTGGCTCCACGCACACGTATCGTGGCATCAGCACCCGGCCTTCCGTTGTAAGAAGTCACCACACCCGACATCGTTCCACGCAAAACCTGGTCCATCGAGCGTACATCCATCTTGGCGATGTCCGAACTTTTGATGACCGATACCGATCCCGTCATTCGCGGACGACGCACATCCTGATAGCCCGTCACCACCACTTCGCCGATGCTATTGTCGGCCTCTTCGAGCACAATGTTCAGCGGTTTGCCCTCGTTAGGCACCGTGGCCGTCTTCATTCCGAGAAAAGACACCTCCAACAAGGCTTTCAACGGCACGCCCTCTAAGGCAAAAGCACCCGTTTTATCGGTAGCCGTCAGCAGGGCCGAACCCGTCACACGCACCACGGCCCCTATGATAGGCTCACCGTTTACGTCGACAACCACCCCCCGGACCACCACCTTTTCAGGGCTTGCCTGGCGTACATCATGCGCAGCATAAGCCGCTTGCGGAGCAAAATTCAGAGGTAAACAAAGGCAGCACAGTGCCAAAGCATTGGTTTTCCATCCGCCAAATAAAGAACAATCATTCCTTCTCATAGGCTTTGTTGATTAAGAAATAAAAAATTAACTACTAAAAACAATATAATGTCGCAAATGTATAACATATTCGAGATATGTACAACTAAATCATTAGAAAATAGCATCAATATGCTAAAAAATCAATTTTTCTGCCCTCTTCTTTTAACGATTGAAAACCGATGTCTTTGCGATGATTTTGCAAAAACTAAGCAAACGCATACCAAAAACTAAGAAAACGACGTGTAAAAGCTAAGAAAACAGCATGTAAAAGCTAAGCTTTTGGAAACAATTTTGTAACTTCTTGTTTTTCAAGTAGATAGAAACGTTTGTTTTTTCTCTTCCTAACAACTCGTTGCAGACGGTGCCTTTCGGTGAGTTTCTGCGTTTTGAGAGGCGGAAATCTTTTGCCGTTCCGGCGATTTTATCTAATTTTGCACAACGGAATCCATCAATAGTTCGTATGCGAGTAGTCGTTCAACGTGTTTCGCACGCCTCAGTCAGCATTCACCAAGAGGTGAAATCGGCCATCCAAAGAGGCCTTCTCGTGCTCTTAGGCATCGGACATGACGATACCCAAGCAGACATTGCCTTGCTCGTAAAGAAGATAAGCCATCTGCGTATCTTCGACGATGACAACGGCGTGATAAACCTTTCGGTGCGCGATATAGACGGAGACGTGCTCGTTGTGAGCCAATTCACGCTCATGGCCAGCTGCAAAAAGGGCAATCGACCTTCGTACATCGCTGCCGCACGACCCGAGATGGCCATTCCTCTCTATGAGAAGTTCTGCCAAGAACTCTCTCTCGCCCTTGGCAAACCCGTGCAAACGGGCTGCTTCGGAGCAGACATGCAAGTGGCCTTGCTCAACGATGGGCCCGTGACCATTTGTATCGATACGAAGGAAGAGGCATGAAACAGCGCAGCAAAAAACTGAAAACAAAATTGTGGAACAGAACATCATCTATCGCCTTAGGGGTTGATCTATGGGTTATCTTCCTATTGTTCATTTTGTTTTTCTCTCTGTTGTTTCCCCTAAAAGAGTTGACATGACAAAAGAAAAATTAACTTTAGTCGGCGCACAACAGCTGGTCGACCAATGGATCAAGCAGTACGGCGTGCGCTATTTCTCCGAATTGACCAATCTGGCAGTACTTACCGAGGAGGTAGGAGAACTGGCCCGGGTGATGGCACGCACGTATGGCGACCAGAGTTTTAAGGCCGGAGAGAAGGCCAACCTTGGCGACGAAATGGCTGATGTGCTGTGGGTGCTGCTGTGTTTGGCCAATCAAACGGGTGTGAATCTCGAGGAAGAGCTCCTCAAAAACATCGAGAAAAAAACGCAGAGAGACTGCAATAGACATATTCATAACAAGAAGTTGACAAATTAACGAGTGAACAAGTAGACAAGGAAGTTGGTCTATGAGCAACCTCATTGCGACAAAACAAACCTCCTTGTCCACTTGTCCACTCCTTCATTCGTCAATTCCAACAACACATAACAATGTCAGAACATCATCATTGTGCTTGCGGTCACGAGCACCACGAACACAACACAGAGACCAACAAGTATGAAGCCGTCTTGGCACAGTATGCAACACAGATGGACGACGCTGAGGTACAGGCTTCCGTTAAGAAAATCATCGCCGAGAAAGTGCATGAAAACGACACGGCCGAAGTGAAGCGATTCCTCTTCGGAAGCATCGAGCTCACTTCGCTCAACACCACCGATTCGGATGCAAGCATCCTGGCTTTCACTCAGAAAGTGAACCAATTCGACTCCGCTTATCCCCATCTTCCGCATGTGGCCGCTGTCTGTACCTATCCTTGTTTTGCAGAGGTGGTGAGCGATATGCTCGAGGTAGATGGCGTAGAAGTGACCTGTGTGGCAGGCAGTTTCCCTTCTTCGCAGGCCGTTATCGAAGTGAAAGTAGCCGAAACGGCCCTCGCCGTGCGCGACGGAGCCACCGAAATAGATATCGTTATGCCCGTGGGCAAATTCCTTTCGGGCAACTACGAGGAGCTGTGCGACGACATTTCCGAACTCAAACAGGCCTGTGGCAGTAGACCGATGAAGGTGATTCTCGAGACGGGATGCCTAAAAACGGCTACCCATATCAAAAAGGCCTCATTGCTTTCGATGTATGCCGGGGCCGATTACATCAAGACTTCTACCGGCAAAGAGAAAGTTTCGGCCACGCCCGAGGCGGCCTATGTGATGTGCCAAGCTATCAAAGAGTATCACGAAAAAACGGGTATCCAAATCGGTTTCAAGCCCGCCGGCGGCATCAACACCGTGATGGACGCCATCATTTACTACACCATCGTGAAGGAAGTACTGGGCCAGGAGTGGCTTACCAACAAGTGGTTCCGACTGGGAACAAGCCGTTTGGCCAACATGTTGTTGAGCGAACTCACCGGCGAAGACGTGAAATTCTTCTAAAGACGCTTCACTATCGCAGTTTCAAAACAGGCAGAACGATCGTTGACAGGCAGCGGTCGTTCTGTTATTGTCTGTCTCATCAGTCTCGCAAACCCCACCCCATCATTCACCAATGAACCCCTCTGCGCGAACATTTACCCTCATCTCCCTCATCGTCTCTACGCTGTTGCTGATGCATCAGCTCCCCTCTCTCTCTGTCTGCGACGTCCCTTTGCGACCCGTCAACCTACTGAGTGCTGTGCTTCCCGAGCCCGAAGAGGCCGAGATAGACGTGCCTACGCCCACTCCTTTGCCTCCATCTGCCGTACCGAACAGTCGGAAAGAGGCGATCCACTTTCAAGAAACATGGCCCAAAGGCGTACAACCCATCGTAGATTATTCTGCCGGGAAGGCGGGCGGAATGGAACATTTCTACCGTCAGATGGCACAAATCAAAGCACTCGACAGGCCTGTTCGCATTGCCTATTATGGTGATTCGTATATCGAAGGCGACATTTTGACGGGCGATCTACGCGAACTTTTCCAGCAAACTTATGGTGGAAACGGTGTGGGATGGGTAGATTGCGGATCGCACATCTTGCAAAATCGAGCTTCTATCCGGCAGAAATGCAACGGCATCACCGAGTTTGCAGCCGCCAAAAAGCCTTTCGACAAGAGCCGACAGGGCATTAGCGAGCGATATTTTATCCCAGAGGAAGGAGCATGGGCAAAGACCTCGGGCGTTCGATTCCATCCTCACGCCGCACGATGGACGGTTTCTACACTGTTCTTTCACACCCCAACGGGTCTCACCTTGCAAGCCACCAGCCGAAAAGGACATGGCTTTACACAGACGTTCGACGGCGAAGCAGGAGTGCAGACGGCCGTCCTGACCGACTCGACCAGCAGCATTTCCTACACCTTTAGCCACATAGGAGCCGGCACTTCCCTCTTCGGTATGGCCTTAGAGAGCCGTGAAGGCGTGGTGTTAGACAACTTCAGCATGCGCGCTTCGCCCGGTCTTACGCTGGCACAGGTACCCATCAGCCTGCTGAAAGACTTCAATCGGCTGCGCCCCTACGACCTCATCATTCTGCATTTCGGACTGAATATCGCTACGCCGGGCAATCCTTTGAGCGTGATTCGCCATTATGCGCGCAGCATGGAACGGGTGGTGAGAAATCTGAAAGAGGCTTTTCCGCAGACTTCTATCCTTATCATGAGCGTGCCCGACCGTGATCAGCGCACCCAAGAGGGGCTTCGCACGATGAAAGAGGTGCGACAACTCGTGGCCTTTCAAGAGCAACTGGCAGCCAACACCCAGGTGGCCTTCTTCAATTTCTATGAAGCCATGGGCGGAGCCGAGAGTGTTGCTGCCCTGGTAGAACGGGGAATGGCCAACAAAGACTATACACACCTGAATCATAAGGGTGGAAAAGAACTGGCACAACGCATCTTTCCCTCTTTCAAAGCAGGAATTAAGAACTATCAACAACGAAAAGAACGGCAAAAATGATAGAAAAACTGACCAACGTCTTGACGTATCATCCACAGGAACCGATGATTTTTTCGAGTGCCCTCTTCCTCCTTCTCTTCCTCGGATTCACCTTTATTTATATGTGTTTGCAACGCAAATGCACGGCAAGACTACTCTTCGTCACCGCTTTTTCCTACTATTTCTACTATAAAAGCAGCGGATTCTACTTCTTCCTACTGGCTCTTGTCACCCTGAGCGACTATCTCATTGCTGCCACAATCTATCGTCATCGCACGAGAAGAGGGCTTGGCAAGTGGCTCGTTGCCCTGAGTCTGACGATCGATCTGGGTCTTCTGGCCTACTTCAAGTACACCAATTTCTTTGCAGGAATGGTTGCCCAGCTGCTGAACAACAACTTTCAGCCTTGGGACATCTTTCTTCCCGTGGGCATTAGCTTCTTTACTTTCCAAAGCTTAAGCTACACGATAGACGTCTATCGCGGCGATTTAAAGCCACTATCCAGCATCCTCGACTATGCCTTCTACGTCTCCTTCTTTCCCCAACTCGTAGCCGGCCCGATTGTACGAGCCTCCGACTTTGCCCCACAGATACGCCGTCCGCTCACGATCACCAACGAGATGTTTGCCCGCGGCGTGTATTTCATCCTCATCGGACTGTTCAAAAAGGCTGTCATCAGCGATTATATCAGTCTGAACTTCGTTGATCGTATCTTCGATAATCCCCAACTTTACAGCGGATTGGAGAACCTTCTCGGCCTCTATGGTTATGCCCTGCAAATCTATTGCGACTTCTCCGGCTACTCCGACATGGCCATCGGCATCGCCCTTCTCCTGGGTTTCCACTTCCCGCTCAACTTCAACGCTCCTTATTCGGCCGTTAGCATCACCGATTTTTGGCGTCGTTGGCACATCTCTCTTTCCACTTGGATTCGCGATTACATCTATATCTCGCTGGGTGGAAACCGCAAAGGCAAAGTCAGACAATACGTCAACCTCCTCATCACCATGCTTTTGGGCGGATTGTGGCATGGTGCCAGCCTTCATTTTGTGGCCTGGGGAGGCATGCATGGCTTGGCTTTGGCGGTGCATAAGTTCTTTCGAACCACCATCTTAGGCCGCGATTCGTCCTATCGCAGCCGAGGTCTACGCCGAGGGTTGGGTGTGTTTCTCACGTTCAACTTCGTGTGTTTCACCTGGCTTTTCTTCCGCAACACCTCCTTCGATGCCAGTTTGCTCATGCTCAACCGCATCTTTACCGACTTCCATTCCGAACTTTTCCTCCAAGTGATCATGGGTTATCGCTATGTCTTTGCCCTGATACTGTTGGGTTATGTCACACATTTTATTCCCAATAGTTGGCAAGAGGGCGTGGTTTCCATCCTTGGTCGCACCAACGTCGTGGTGCATGCGCTGTGCATCGTGGCCGTTATCTACATCGTGATACAGGTAAAAAGCAGTACTATCCAGCCCTTCATCTATTTCCAATTCTAACAACCCGTGTTGCAAAAACTAAGAAAACGCACGCCAAAAGCTAAGAAAACAGCCTGCAAAAGCTAAGAAAACGACGTGTAAAAGTTTAGCTTTTGAAATCTGCTTGTTAAGGCAAAGAAAATCAATAGGTTACGACACGTCAAATCTCTATTGATGGATAGATGTCGAAAAAAGATGATAAGCAGTTTGATCGTCTCTATTTGAGAGGTGATCTATGAAGCATTCTGTTGGAGAAGAATCTAAAAACGGCTCACAAATGTGAGCCGTTTTTCTAATTTTTTCTATCAATAATAAAGTTGACATAAGCCGTAAGGGCGGCTTGAAGGTCGCTATCCCCTACCCTTTTCTCTATAAAGTCGATGGCTAAACGTCGGCATTCCTCCATCCGTTGCTCGGCGTATTCGATGCCACCGTTGGCCTTTGTAAAAGCCACTAATCGAGCAATCTCGGCCGAAGAGACGTTGCGCGCTTTCACTTTGCGAGCCAACGAGAGCATTTCTTCGTCTTTCGTACTGTTCAACGCATAGATGACGGGCAGTGTGAGTTTACCTTCGGCCATGTCGTTGCCCGTGGGTTTACCGATTTCTTTTGAATCGAAATAGTCGAATATATCGTCGCGAATCTGAAAAATGATGCCGATGTTGCGACCAAAAATCCGCGCTTCTTCTATCAGTTGAGTCTCTGCCCCACCCGCTTTGGCCCCAATCACGGCGCAGGATTCGAACAAAGCGGCCGTCTTCTGACGAATCACCTGAAAATAAACTTCCTCAGAAATCCGACTGTTGCTGATGTTGGTGAGTTGAAGAATCTCTCCATTGGAAAGCGTTCGGCCCAGCTCTGCCAGATCGCGAACAATGTCTGAGGCATCTGTCAGGGCCATGTTGAGGAGTGCAGTGGAAAGGATGTAGTCGCCAACAAGCACTGCCACCTTGTTGTTGTAAGAGGCATTGACCGAGGCTTGACCACGGCGTTCGCCGCTTTCGTCCACCACATCGTCGTGAACAAGACTGGCTGTGTGCAGCAATTCCAGTCCTACGGCAGCGTGTTGAGCCACCGAGGTAACGCTGCCAAAGCTCTTGGTTATCAACAAAATGAGGATGGGACGCATGCGTTTCCCGCCTCGGTTGCGGATGTGTTCTAACACCTGGGAGAGCAATCCGTCGTTGTGCGAGAGGGCATTGTTGAAGAAGGAGACAAAGTCTTCAAGCTCTTTGCGTATCGGTTTGTGAATGAGTGACAAATGATCCATGAAGTAAAATTTGACACAAATTTACGGAATAAATCGGTATTTGTCTGCCATTTTTTGTAATTTTACACGATATAATCACATGAATTATGAATCGACTCTTTCTTATCGACGCCTATGCGCTGATCTATCGCGCGTATTACGCCTTCATAAAAAACCCTCGCATCAACTCGAAAGGGCTCAATACGTCAGCCATCATGGGGTTCTGTAACACACTCAACGAGGTTATCACCAAAGAATCGCCTACTTATATGGGCGTGGCTTTCGACCATGGACTCACCTTTCGCAATGAGGTTTTCCCACAATATAAGGCACAACGCGAGGCCACACCCGAGGATATCAAGCGGTCTGTGCCTATTATCAAGCGTATTTTAGAGGCCTATCGCATCCCTGTTCTTCAGGTAGACGGGTTCGAAGCAGACGATGTCATCGGCACATTGGCCCTCAAAGCGGCGGCAGAAGGTGTTGAAACTTATATGCTTACACCGGATAAAGATTATGCTCAGCTCGTTCGCGAGAATGTGTTGATGTACCGTCCACGACATGGCGGAGGGTATGAGATCTTGAAAGAAGAGGATATTAATAAGAAATATGGCCTCCGTTCGCCTCACCAAGTGATAGACCTTCTGGCACTAATGGGCGACTCTGCCGACAATTTTCCTGGCTGTCCGGGTGTTGGAGAGAAAACTGCTTCAAAGCTGATTGCCCAGTTCGGGAGCGTTGAAGAACTGCTTAACAGAACCTCGGAGCTGAAAGGTAAGATGCGCGAAAAGGTGGAAACGGCCGTCGATGACATTAAGATGTCGAAGTTCTTAGCCACCATCCGAACTGATGTTCCTATCGACCTGAATCTCGATCATCTAAAAATAACGGAACCGAACACGGCCGAATTGGAAGAAATCTTTGCCGAACTGGAGTTCAAAAGTTTTGCGAACAGAATCTTAAATAAAAGTGAAAAGAATCAAAAAAACAACCATCAACAACTCTCTCTCTTTGAAGAATCTGCGCACAAGGGTGCAGACACGCCGAAATTCGCAAGCTATCAGACGGTAGAAACAACTCAAACAGATTATCAACTCATTGACAATGAAGATGATATGAGGAAAATCTGTTCGCTTTTCAATACAAAACAAATTCTCAGTTTAGACACAGAGACCACCGATATCAACCCTATCAATGCGGAATTGGTGGGTTTGAGCTTCTCGGTTGAAGAAAAACAAGCTTTCTATGTGCCGATTCCCGCCGAACGAGAAGCGGCTCAAAAAATCGTCAACATCTTCAAACCGATATACGAAAACGAAGACATCGTAAAGGTAGGTCAGAACATCAAGTACGACTTAGAGGTGCTTTCGCATTATGGAGTGCAACTCAAGGGGCAACTTTTCGATACGATGATTGCGCATTATCTTATCCAACCGGAACTTCATCACAACATGGACTACATGGCAGAGGTGTATCTTGGCTATCAAACCATTCACATAGAGCAGCTCATTGGACCAAAGGGTAAGTTGCAAAAGAACATGCGCGACCTCTCGCCCGCTGAGGTTTACGTCTATGCTTGCGAAGATGCCGACATTACTTTACGCCTAAAAAACGTATTGGAACCTCAACTAAAGGAAGCCGAAGTAGAAGAGCTTTTCTACCAAATAGAGATGCCTTTGGTGCCGGTTCTGGCTAAAATGGAGATGAACGGCGTGCGCATCGACACGCAATCGCTCAAAGAGACGTCGGAGATTTTTACCCTTAGGATGCATGATTTGGAACAGAACATCCATCGTTTAGCCGGAAAAGCCTTCAACATCTCTTCGCCAAAACAAGTGGGAGACATTCTTTTCGGCGAAATGAAAATCATCGAAAAGCCCAAGAAAACCAAGACCGGACAGTATGTTACCAGTGAAGAAGTGTTGCAACAGTTGCGCGGAAAACATCCCATCGTTGCCGATATACTCGACTATCGAGCCTTAAAAAAACTGCTGGGAACCTATGTCGACGCGCTGCCTAAGCTCATTAACCCGCGCACTGGACACATTCACACCTCTTTTAATCAGACCGTTACGGCTACAGGTCGCCTCTCTTCGAGCGATCCTAACCTGCAAAATATCCCCGTTCGGGGCGAAGATGGCAAAGAGATTCGCAAGTGTTTTATTCCTGAAGAAGGGTGTGAATTCTTCTCAGCAGACTATAGTCAGATTGAACTTCGTGTGATGGCGCACCTCAGTCAGGACCCAAATATGATGGAAGCCTTTAGAGAAGGTTATGACATTCATGCTGCAACGGCCGCCAAAATCTACGAGAAACCCGTTGAAGAGGTGACCCGCGACGAGCGAAACAAGGCCAAACGCGCCAATTTCGGCATCATTTACGGCATCACCATCTTTGGTTTGGCCGACCGATTGAACATCGACCGCGCCGAAGCCAAACGTCTCATAGACGGCTATTTCGAAATGTTTCCACGTGTTCGGCAGTATATGGAAGAGTGTAAAGAGGCAGCCCGCAAGCACGGCTATGTCGAAACGTTTTTTCATCGCCGCCGTTATCTGCCCGACATCAACAGCAACAACGCCACCGTTCGCGGTTTTGCAGAACGCAATGCCATCAATGCGCCCATTCAAGGGTCGGCTGCCGACATCATCAAAGTAGCGATGGTGCGCATCGATCAACGTTTTCAGCGCGAACAGATTCGCAGCAAAATGATTCTACAAGTGCACGATGAACTCAACTTTAGCGTTCTTCCCGCGGAGCGAGAGCAGGTGCAACGCATCGTAATGGAAGAGATGCAAGCCGCTTATCCCCTGTCTGTTCCCCTTGTAGCAGATGGCGGATGGGGCCAAAATTGGTTGGAAGCACATTGAAATGTACAAAAAAATCACACTTCAAATTCTTTAATCTCCTCTTTTACAGACGCTAAAAGGTGCTGTCGCGGGCGAAATTTCACCCTGCAACAGCACCTTTTTTATTTGCCGATAATCTTGAAAACAAGACGTTTATTCCGTCTTCAACTGTTTGAGAAGCTTGCCGGCCGAACTGGAAAGCAAGGTGATGGCACCGGCCAGAATCACCGTATCCTTCACCACCAGTCTGCCTGCGCCCGAGAGCAAGGGGAAACCGTGCTCCCCACTGCCTAAGTTAGGCACCCAACACTCGGGCGTTGTCACTAAGAACGACAGCGTACCGAGGGTCATCACGATGCAAAGCAACTCGCCAACGATACCGATTTTGGGCGAAAACATACCCAGAAACACCAAGATTCCGATACTCATAATCAGACAACCCAGACCATAGGAAAAGACGTACGTACGATTTTCCTCATGCCACTGGCGTTTTTCCAAGTTCAGTTCGCCCTCTTTGAGCTTATATTCTTTGTATTCCGGAGCCTTCTTTTCATAGAAGAAGCTCATAAACGGACTGTTTGCCACGAACGGAACAATACCTTCAGCCTCATAATGGGCGAATTTCAAACCGCCAATCCACACAAAAACAATGAGAATGGCCACACGAATCAGGTTCAGACCAACGTTTTTCAGACCGGCTGCAAACGTCAGAAAAGCTACGATTTTATCTTTCATCTTTCTTTAATTGTTTGTAAAATGCCCTGCAAAGGGCTCATAAAAACTCTATTTGTCTCTCTTTGCAAGCCCCTACCCCGCTGCATTCACCGCCTTTTCGACGGCACAACAAATGAAACAAGTGCTCGTTTGAGAGCTGCAAAGATAGCATATCCAGATAGAAATTCGACCTTTCCTATTTGTAAAAAACATGAAATCAAGGGGAAGGAAAGAAAGATTTGATACAGCTCAATCGGATTTTTCATTCTGGAGAATCAGCATTTCTCCGTTCCGAAAATCCATTTCCGTCCTACCTCTCTCATTTTCCATTTTGCAAAAGCTAAGAAAACAACCTGCAAAAACTAAGAAAATACAAGCCAAAAGCTAAGAAAATGCAAGCCAAAAGCTAAGAAAATGCAAGCCAAAAGCTAAGAAAATGCAAGCCAAAAGCTAAGAAAATGCAAGCCAAAAGCTAAGAAAACGCAAGGCGAAAGCTAAGAGATGAGAAAACAAAAAGAAAAGGAAGGCTTTAGAAAAGGAGCATCAGCACCTATAAAACATTGTAATATAAGATGTTACATGCTCCCTACCCTATCTATCAAAAATACGCGTACATTTGCAAAGAAACGAATTTTCGGCTGCCAACACGCGCGTATTCGGAAGTTTAGAACAGCGATTTTAAAATCGCCCCAAGCCTTTTGCTATCAAAAGACTTGGGGCGAAAGAAAGGAAAAGCAGATTTTATAGACAAATAGTAAGGGTCTTTGTGCCCGCCACAGAAGATAGTTTCACCACGTAAACCCCGTTCGGCAGTTCGGGAACCACCCATCTGGAGGCACCGTTTTCTATCCTCCCAGCCTCCACCAGCATACCTGTCGGCGTGTAGATCTGTACCCTGGCATCAGCTTCTTCCGAGGTGATAACGAGGTTTTTACCCTCTACACCCACCTTGAAACCACCCTCACGAATGGCAGAAGCACCGATAGCAGTGGCCGAAGGATGGGCCACTTGCTCATAAGCTCCTATCATGGGACGAGTGATATTGCGTGCAGCACCCGTCACATCAGTGGTTACGTCTGCCAAAGGCTGTCCGTTGCGCAGCACACCTTCCTCTTTGGGCTGCAAGAGAGCATCGTCTGCAAAGACAATCCGCGTGTTGCGACTGTATCGTTCGCCCGAAGCCCGCATCCAGTCGGTCAGGTTTTTATAGGCCACATTTGCCTCGGCCAACGTTGTTCCGGTAGTAAAGATATTGTTGTGCGAGGATTTGAACGTCGACAGATAGTCGGATTTATTGAAGCGATACACTACTCCGCCGCCTTCGTTCTGCAGCAAATTATTGGCGAAGACCACGTCCTGACCCATCTTTCCAATAACCGAGAGAACGCTGTTGCCCGGCTTTCCGGTGAGACAGAGCGTGTTATGAGCTACGAGAAGCCGACTTCCTTCCTTGAAAAGCAGCAGAGAAGTGCCGTCGGTAGTCGTCTCGTCAACGCTCACAACGTTGTTCACAAGTGTTGCTTGCGAATCTTTTTCACCATTGATATTGCGCACATAGATGGCCGAAGAATAGTTTTTCGTGGCCAGTCGGATGGTGTTTCGTTCCACCTTCACCGCTCCCTCGGCATCGATGTCGATAGCATTGAAATCGTTTCGGGTGGTAGTAGTGTTTTCAATACGGTTTCCCAGCAGTTGCACATCTCTCTCTCGAGCCACATAAATAGCCTTTGTGCCCTGCTCGCGAAAGACGTTTTGCTCCAATTTACCACCCTGTTGCTTAGGCAAAGCCACAAAACCAGTGCCTCCAAGGCGCACTCCGATGTAGCCGCCTTCAAGCAAAGAACTTCGCAAAAGGAAGTTATCGTTGTTGTGATAGGCCGTATTGGGCGCATACATGTTGATGAGATTGATTTTGGTTTGGAAGTTGTTGGTTTGACTGCAATGGATATAACAGCCATCGATGGTTACGTTTCGGCTCATATTTCGCAGATGCACCACCGAGGGATAAGCCAAATTTTGTGTGGTCACCTCTACTCCTTTGAGGGTGGTATAGTCGGCTCCGTCGAAAGTAAAGACGCCTATCTCCTTCGCCATTTGGTCGGACGAGTAGCCCGGTTTCACGTATTGGTCGTGATAAATCTTTACGTCTTTGTAATTGCCCGACGAGGAAGTGATGGTCAATGTGTTGATTTTCGACATGCCGGGAATCTGCGGAACCAACACCCTTTCGTTGTATTCGCCCTTTGCGATGCGGATGGTGGTAGGTCCGTCGATACCCTCTTTCAGCGCATCTACAGCCGATTGGATCGTGTGATATTGAGCACTTGCCCCTACATCGAGCGTTCCGCTCATGCCTGCTTTCACCGTTGCAAGAGCTGTAACGGTAGAGGCAGGTGTGTGAGAAGTCGCCTCTGCCACAACAGAAGTCAGCGAAGCCTCGACGCTTTGGCCCGGTGTGGCCGTCGAAGAGAGGTCGTAGGAGAGCCAGAAATAGTAGGTTCCCTCACCGGTCACAGTGTAATGGCCCGTAAAAGGAGAAGCCGTTGTGGTGTTTTCATCAAAGAGATGTGCTGTGGAAAAGCTGCTGATGGTGTCTGTCGCATAGACTTTTGAAGCCGTAACAATGCCGTTTGTTGTTTGATGGAAGCGCAATTGCGAGATAGAAAGCGAACCTTTCTCGCCTGCTACCTCCACTTCTACACGCAACATCGGTACATCCGTTTGTCCCTTCAGCACTTTTTCAGGGGCAACAGACACAGCTTTCACCGAGGCAACAGAGAGCGGTTGCGGCTGCACGGCGGTCACTTCAAGGGCAAATCCGTTTGAAACGGCATATTTCCCGGTGGTATAATTCAAGGTAATGCGTCCGTCTTCAGCCTTAGAAATCAGTCTGTCCAGCTTATCTTTTCTATCAAAAACAGCATCGGCAACGGCCTTTTTGTTGCCTCCATGATAAAGAGAGAGTTTGTCTGCAGCGGTCAACCCCCACTCCACTGTACGTAGTTTGATGGAATATCCGGTCTCTTTCGGTGCGAAAGTAATCGTTCCATCGAAGTTTTTCGACTCCTTTCCGTCTTTCCCTCCATCGTCGTAGAGCATCAATCGGGTGTTCTTACCGATAAAGATCGTTCCGTTTTCACCTTTCGCTAAGTTACGAACGTTTTGCACTTCTCGTTCTCCGGCCGGGTCTCCATTGGTCACAGCATGAGTTGTCTCGTTGATATTCACCGCCGTTAGGGCCGCATCGATGATGTTTCCGGCCTGTGCTTCGTCGTCTACATCTACACAGATGCGCAACCAGTTGTGTCCTTCTGCCAGTTCGAAAGCTACAGGCAGAACCATGTTCAGTTTGTTTGTCAGGTTGGTTTTGGATATGTTGACCAATGGGATGGCCGTCTTTCCGAGCACTTCTCCTGCCTCTTTAAGAGCGTAGATGCTAACCGACGAAAGGTGTGAGACCGCATTTTTCAAATCTATCGACAAGCCCTTGAGCGCGAGTGGCGAGAGATTGCCGTTTGTTTCTATATCTACGTCGAGCAAAGATTGGGCCGTCGCACCCGAAACAAGCGTCTCTGTAGAGGCCTGAAGGGTAGAAACAGAGGTTAGCATCATGGCCTGTGGCAGATATTCGCTCACTGTTGCAATGAAGCCCTCTGCCGTATAATGACTGTCTTTAGGGTTGAACACCACGGTGATAGCCCCATCCGGCGATGCCGAACGCAAGCGTTTGCCCGGTCCTTTGGCTTTATCGGCCGTCGAAGTCAGCTCCCACAGTTTCTTACCTGTTGTTCCTTGTCCTTCATAAACCACGAATTTCGCTCTGACACCATAGCCATTGTTGGCCGAATAATAAAGGTCGAACTTTGAAAAGTCGATTTGCACGACGCGTCCAGCATGCAAAGGCACGAAAGTAACGATGCGGTCGGTGTTTCCTCCCTCGTATTTGGAACCGTATTTCGAGATTTCCGACCGAAACATCAGTTGTTCGTTCACCTTTCTCAGTTGGGTTCCTTCAAGGGCAACAATCGTGTTTTCCACCTTGCGATGCCCTTCCGGATTACCGTTTGTCGACGAATAAGCATTTCCAGAGAGCGTTACACGCATGAGAGAAGCATCTATCGTCTGTCCGTTTTCGGCCTCATCGGCCAGAGTATAGGCCAACCAGAAGTGGTTATCGCCTTCTTTCAACACGACAGGAGAGGTGGGAATCATTTCGAATTCGTCGGCCGTTACCATTGCTTCGGCCACCTTTCCCGTTGTCGAAAACTTGTTTGCAGCATCAGAACGGTAGAGTGTGGCCGACGATATCTGCCTATGAGTGCCGTTGGTCTGAAAAACAAACTTTTGAGCAACGAGTGCAGGCTCGGTGTTAAGGGTTTTGATGTTGACAGAAAGGATAGGTTCGTCTCTGTTGCCTGCTGCTACTGTGCCCGCTGTCAACTGCTTTACATCGATGGAAGAGACGGACATGGGCTGCGGAACAAATTGAGTAACGACGGCTTCAAAGCCTTCGGAGGTAAACGAAGTGGTGCTTCCGAACACCACAGTAAGGGCTCCATCCTGTGCTGATGAGCGGATGATGGGTGTTGTCCCCTTTCTGACGGTGGTCAAGAGCTGAGCACCGGTCACCTCAGAGCCGTTATAAACTTTGATATATTGCGAGTGTAAAGTTCCCTCGAAGATGTCTACCTTCTTGAAATCGATCATTACTTTCTTTCCCGAAGTAGTGGGAACGAAGGTCACCTTACCCTCTTTTCCGTCTTGAAACACTGCCGATGTCTTACCCGAAGGTCCGCCATCGTCGTAGAAACGGATGCTTTCATCGCCCACATGGATGGTTTGTGGTGTGAGCGAAATACGCACTTCTTGTGTTTCTGCCTGCATCTGAAGCGATAGAATCCATGCCGACAGCACAAGACAAAGCCTGAAAAAGCTGTTGTTTGTCTTCATAAACATTTTTTTATTGATAAGAAAACGCACACGCACCTGTGTGCGATGTGTTGAAATAATGCCACGAGTGGAGATACCATTGCATTTCAACCTAACCCAAGAGGCCTACGAAATGCAGTGCAACGGCAGGTCTTCTGACTTGTTGTCAGGCCATCAACACCTTCCCGAGTTTTCTCTCAGTGGTTTTTGTTGATGCCGACAAGGACAACTTACAGCAGCCGGACTGTCCGGGATTTGCACCCGATTCCCTTTTCATCGCCCATCTCGGGGCGAACCTGTTGCGGCTGCAAAGGTAACAAAAAAAGCGGAATTGATGATTTTAAAATAGATCAACTCCAGTGGAGCTGTTTTCTTTCTGTGTGTCGCAAACAGGGTAGACGCACTTTATTGATTCAACCTGCTCTACCAACAGACCACTCCTACAGAGCTGCTGATTAGTAAGAATTGATTTACTACTCCCCTCCTTTACTTCTTACTACTTCTCTCCTTACTTCTTACTACTTCTCTCCTTACTTCTTACTACTTCTCTCCTTACTTCTTACTACTTCTCTCCTTACTTCTTATTCTCTTAGTTTTTGGCATGCATTTTCTTAGCTTTTGCATGTCGTTTTCTTAGCTTTCGCCATGTGTTTTCTTAGCTTTTGCAAAATGGTCTTTCCAACTCCTGTAAACAAAGGCTTTTCGATGCAAAAACAAAAGTAGGAAAAAGTCAGCCGAAAAACGATCATAGATTTCATCTATAAAGGATAAGAAAATATTCATATACATTCGTTGGGAGATTCAAATAAATGGCATATCTTTGCAAAAATCAGGCTGTGCTCGGACTTATGTCAACCAGTTGACAAAGCCCTTGCTGGCACTGCTTTCTATAAACGATAAAATACAAAAACAATGTCTTTTACCAAACATTGCAATGAGATCTTCAATCAGGCCATCAGAGACTATCATATCAAAGACGATATCGATACGCCCATCAACAATCCTTATAAAAGGGAGACGATAGAAAACCGCCTGTATTTGAAGTGTTGGATAGATACGGTGCAATGGCACTTTGAAGATATCATCCGAGATCCGCATATCGACCCGGTGGAAGCACTGAGCCTGAAGCGAAGAATCGACCGTTCGAACCAAGATCGCACCGACCTCGTGGAACAAATCGACAGTTATTTTCGACAGAAATACAATGACGTGGAGGTGAAAGCTGATGCCCGAATCAACACCGAGAGCCCTGCCTGGGCCATAGACAGGCTTTCTATCCTGGCATTGAAGATTTATCACATGCAGGAACAGGTGGAAAGAAAAGACGTAGACAGCGAACATCACAACCGATGCGAGGCCAAACTCCATGTTCTCCTTGAACAACAGGTAGACCTAAGCACGGCCATCGATCAGCTGCTGGAGGACATTGAGCAGGGAAACAAATATATGAAGGTGTACAAACAAATGAAGATGTACAACGACCCGTCTACCAATCCCGTGCTCTACGGTAAAGGCGAGAAGTAGAAAAATCCCCTCCCCGTAACACATATCCCAACAGAGTGAAGAGAGAACACATCCTCATCATCCGCTTCTCAGCCATGGGAGACATCGCCATGACTGTGCCTGTGGTGTATGCCTTGGCCCAAAAATATCCTCATATTCGCATCACTTTTCTGAGCAGACCTTTTGCAAGACCCTTCTTCGAAGGGCTGGCACCTAACGTGAGCTTTATGTCGGCCGACATAAAAGGGGAATATCGCGGACTATCAGGCCTCAATTCACTCTACCGACGCATCGTAGCGAAGAACTTTACGGCCGTGGCCGACTTGCACGATGTGCTGAGATCGAGCTATCTCAGACTGCGTTTCAACCTGGCTAATTATCGGGTTGAACACATCGACAAACATCGTTCAGAACGCAGAAAATTAGTGGCACAGAAGGAAAAGAGGCTCGTTCAGCTCTCCACAGCTTTCGAAAACTATGCCCAGGTGTTTGCTCGATTGGGCTATCCTGTGGAACCTTGCTTCCTGTCTATCTTCCCTCCGACGGGCGGAAACTTACGATTGCTGCCGCCTGAGATAGGTGAGAAAAAGGCGTTTCAGGAGTGGATCGGCGTGGCTCCCTTTGCTGCACACCCACAAAAAGTATATCCCATAGAACAACTGGAAAGAGTTGTCGACCTGCTTACGAAGCGTCATCCCTCGTGTAGGGTGTTTTTCTTCGGCAAAGGAGCTACAGAAGAACCGGTCATCAACGGCATCGTGGAGCGTCATCAGCGATGTATCAATGCTTCGGCGTTGCTTGGTTCGCTCAAAGAAGAACTCATCTTGATGAGTCATCTCGACGTCATGGTGAGCATGGACAGTGCCAATATGCACTTCGCCTCTCTTACTCATACGCCCGTTGTCAGCATTTGGGGAGCTACACACCCCTTCGCCGGCTTCATGGGATGGGGTCAAGACGCAGCCAATGCTGTGCAAATTCCACTCGATTGCAGACCTTGTAGCATCTTTGGAAACCGTCCTTGCCTACGCGGAGACCTGGCTTGCATGAATCATATCTCACCCGAAAGGGTGTACGAGCAGGTGGAAAAGGTGCTCAATAAGAAATAAAGACTTCCCAAAAAAGAGACGAAAGCCTATCTATAACAGGCAAAAAGATCCCTATGGAAGGAAAGAAAAGATCAGAATAAGAGATAAAAGTTTTTCAATTTTAAGTATCAACATTTTTAAAACAAAAAATTATGAAGAAGTATTTGTGCGAAACTTGTGGCTATATTTACGACCCAGCAGTAGGCGATCCCGATGGTGGCATCGCTCCAGGAACGGCTTTTGAAGATATTCCCGATGATTGGGTGTGTCCCATTTGTGGAGTAGGAAAAGACGATTTCTCTGTTGTAGAAGAGTAAAAACCACTGTTAAGAAAGAATGCCGAGCAAGTTTTTGCCCGGCATTTTTTATGCTTTCTTCTTTCCAATTGTTCATTGTCTATTCTCCATTCCCCGTTTTCAGTCTGTCGAGAACTATATCATTATCTTCTTATCTTTTATTTTTAGAGAAAGAAAAAGATGATGGTGATGATATGAACTGGATAAGTTGATAACTTTCTTGCTTTTCTTTTGGTGGTTTGTTTATCAACATTTCAAGTGCGTTATCCACAAATTTTCAATTTGCTTTTATGCTGATTATAAGCCGAATAGACCACTTATGCACAGCAGAAACATAGAAAGGGAATATGAAATAAGTGGATGATCTTTGCGAATCGGAATCGGTTGAGAACCTGTTTATTCAGTCTTGATAAATTGAGAAATATCCACATGCTTCTTGTGTTCTTTGTGAAGGTGTGGAAATCGGCTGTGTTATCCACCATTTATTCACAGTCTTTTCCACACCTTTTGCGGATGATCCACTTTCTTTTCCACCGTTTTCGGTCTGCATAAAAAGAGAAAAGGTAGGATGGAGTGAGGGAGATCAGTTGACGATAGCCACCTTGCAGACAACGCCTTTGCTACCTTCTGCGGTGGCTTCGAGCACCATATACACACCGCTTGCCACACGTTTGCCGCTCATATCGGTTCCATCCCAGGTGAAAAGACCGCCGTTGCTGCGGCCCTCTTTCACCAAAACACCGTTGGAAGTAGTGATTTTGATGTGCGCATTATAAGTAAGTCCGGTAATATGGATCAGACCTGAATAGTCGGGAGGCACGGGATTGGGATAAGCATAAACGTCTCTTTCGCTACCGTTGCTGGCCGTTGTGGCATCGCCGGCATAAGAACAAAGACCTTTTTCGGTGGCAAAAAACACCTCACCGGTGCGATTATCAATAGCGATATTCAAGATAGTGTTATCGATGAGCTGACTGTTTTCGGCTTTAAAATGGTGAATCTGCGTCATGTTATCGGCTCCGATGAGATAAGCTCCATCGCTTTCCGTTCCCAACCACTTACGATTAGCTCCATCTATGGCCACCGATTTGATGCCCACCTCGTTGAGAAGATAGTCTGCACTGTTGGTTCCGTCGTTGCGTGGAATCTTGAATTGTGTAAAAACATCTGCCGGTTGGCCGTTTTTCACGGGGAGATAGAGCGGTGCAACATCTGTTCCCACCCACAGATGACCTTCTAAATCCTCGGCAACACAAGTGATATGACGCACCTCTAACTTATTTCCATCCTGATTATAGAAGGCAGAATAAACCTTGATTTCATCCGTAGCGGGGCGATAACAAACCAAAGCAGGCCGTTTCCAATGAGCGTTGCAAAACCAAATCCAGCCTCTACTGTCTGTCATCATCTGCGTCATGTTGTGCAGACTCAGGCCCTCGTTCATCAGTTCGCTCTTATGATGGTTCTGCATCGTGCCATGATGAGGGATAGAAAGGAGCGATCGGTCTCGTGTTTGACTGTTGGCCAGCCATAGATTTCCTGCCGCATCGAAAGCCATTGCATTGACAATGACATAGTTGTTATTCAATTCTTTCCCCCTGTCGATGGCCGGTTTGAGCAGCGAATTGTCTTTATTATAGAACGATTTCAGTTTTCCGTCTTGAAATTCATACAGTCCCGGACGTCCGCCCACGAAGACATGATGAGCATCTTTCGGGTCGACGGCCAGACAATTGATGTCCTTAAAGTCATAACCTGTGGTGTTTTCGACATCCTCTTGGTAGAGTGTCCACTCGCCGTTTTCCAACACTTGCACCGCACCGGGATAGCCCATCTGTACGCCACCCGAAGCATACGCACCACCAACGCTGTAGAGTCTGCCAGCACTGTGTTTAAGATAATAGAAGTGATTGTACTTAGGACCGCCTGGATGAGCCTTCGAAGCCTCGGCCTTCAGTGCGGCATCGGGTTGCAGATGCGGGTTAGGCGTGAAACTTCCCACCCTTGTCCAACTGCTTTTATCAGCCAAATGTGCCGTGAGAGGAGCCGAATATTTCCCTCTATCGGCCGATTCGGCATAGAGAAAGCCCCCTTCGATGTGCGTCCAATCCACTCGAAAGTCCAATTGATAGGTGTCGCTAACCTCGCCTTTCTTCACATTCAGTTTCACAATACCGAAGCCTGTAGAGAGATAAGCATCTGTGCCGGCGATGTAAATGGCATAAATAGTTTTATCGGCCAACATGTTTTTGCGGTGATAGTCAGACAGATTGGTTACCTCACCGTTAGGTTTGAGCAAATCGATATTTTGATTTTGATAGGCCACCACCAGTGTTTTTGCCGCTTGACACCAAGCAATGTGTGCAATTTTCACGTCGCTCAGTCCGTTGGTTTTATCGAACGTCTGCACGCTTTGGTCGTTGGTGTTGTAGGCATACAGCCCTTCCGAGGCCAGCACATACAGCGTATGACCTGCCTTTTCCACCTCAGTGATGTCGCTGTAGGCCGCAAACACTTTCCATCTCCCTGTCTGTGCAATCGTATGAGGCACGAAGAACAACAGGGAAAATAGGGTATAGACAATGAATTTTCTCATATACGAATCATTTTCAACTTGTTTTTTTTAACCACTCTGCCAACTTTTGCACCGCTCTGGCACGGTGAGAAATGCGGTTTTTTACCTCCATTCCCAGTTCGGCAAAGCTTTTTTCAAAACCCTCGGGAATAAAAACAGGGTCGTATCCGAAGCCCTCGTTGCCAGATTTTTCTCGGGCAATGCGTCCGTCGACGATACCTTCGAAGAGCAAATGCGAATTGTTTTCAATCCCCCTTTGAGAGTCTTTGTTGGCGATATGGGTCAGTAGGGTAGGGGCGATGAGAGCAATGACGGTTCTGAATCGCGCCCTCCGGTTATCCTTGTCTGCCAGTTTGTGCAACAGTTTGTGCATATTGGCCTCGCTGTCATGTCCGTTTCCACCGGCATAACGAGCACTATACACGCCCGGTTCTCCCCCCAGCGCCTCCACTTCCAGGCCCGTGTCGTCGGCAAAACAGTCTAAGCCATAGTGTTTCTCAACGAATTGAGCTTTGATGAGTGCGTTTTCTTCCAGCGTGTTGCCCGTTTCTGGGATGTCCGTCTCACAGCCAATATCTGCGAGCGACAAGATTTCGAACTCCGGTTGCAATATTTCGCGAATCTCTTTCAGTTTATGAAGGTTGTTGGTTGCAAAGACAAGTTTCATGTTTTTTGATTTCAAAGATACAAACTTTTTTCAAATATCGACAGTTATGATAACGAATTCGTGCCCGTTTCCTCCTCTTTACTCCTTCCTACTTTTCCCCTTACTTCTTTCTATCTCCCTCCTTACTCCTCCATCTATTAGCTTTTGCAATTCAAAAGCTAAGAAAACGGCACGCAAAAGCTAAGAAAATGCGAGGCAAAAGCTAAACTTTTGCAAAGAGGTTGGATAAAGACTTGTTGCTCAATGGCTTACAAAGGCAAGTAAGGAGAGAAGTAGGAAGGAGTAAGAGAGGGAAGAATTTTCCGTAGAGAGTGGAAAAACGAATGCAAAGAGCGGAGATGTAGGAGTGATGCGGATAGTGATATGGCGGGATTACAGATAGAAAATGGCTTCGTTACCCATATTAAATAAAAGGTCGAGGATGCTGAGATTGGGTAGAAAACCATGTTTCTGGGCGAACACCTGGTAGTAGTCACGAGGTGAAAAATCGGCATCGGGCAGAGCGTTTTTGGGCGAGATGGTGTTGCGAAAATCAATGAAGGAAGACTCGCAACGGAGGTGTGAAGACGCAGCAGAAGGATTTTCTAAAAAAGACCCCTGCTCTTTGCATGCCGAAAAGGCAGAAGGGGATGTTGTGAAGGTTGAATATCCATCTGCTGCCGGCAGATATTCTTGTGTGAGAAGAAGGGTGGGTTGGATGTCGAGCAGAGTGCAAAGCGTGTGCGTCGTCTCGAGGTTGAAGTCGAAAAGCCATTCCCAGCGACGGGTGAAAAAAGGGCGGATGTCGTCGGCATAATACTCGAAAAAAGGACTTTCGCTATAGGCCGACACGATGGCTTGCCAATGAATGTGCCGCCAGTTGCCGTGATTGCTGATGCGAATGTCCTTCATGGCCGAGTGCGTGGCCGAACTTCCGGCGGTGCGTTCCACCGGGATGCTGAGCGAAAGAGGCCCGTTGGTCGAGGCGATGACGCAGCGGTTGCGGTAGGTTTGCTTAACGAAATGTTCGCATCCGTCGATGAAGCAGGTGCTGTATCGGTAAAGCTTCTGATACCATTGCAGCGGTCCGAAGTAGGTAGAAGCCAGCACGCAGCCGCCGACAGACCCCTCCGACTGCTCGGAGAAGGAGAGATGGGACGACGAACTATTTAATTCCATCCACGCAGGTAAAGAGTCGACGCCACCGAATGCCGCTGAATCCGGGATGGTCTACATCGTGCGACCACCAGATAAAGATAGGTTTGCCCACGATATGGTCTTCCGGCACAAAGCCCCAGTAACGAGAATCGGCCGAGTTATGCCGGTTGTCGCCCATCATCCAGTAGTAGTCCATCTTGAAAGTATAGCTTGTGGCGGGCCGTCCGTTGAGGAAGATGCGGCCGTTTCGCACCTCAAGGTCGTTGCCTTCGTACACTTTGATGGCGCGTTCGTAGATGGGCAGGTTGGCTAAAGTCAGCTTCAAGGTAGCCCCTTTCTTGGGAATCCACACCGGTCCGTAGTTGTCTCGCGTCCAACCCGTCCAGGCATTCAGCGGATAAAGGTCGCCGGTGGGTGCATGCGTGTTCAGTTTGACGCTCGCCACAATGTCCTTTCGGGCCGCCAAAGCCTTAGCCGCTGCCGCCGTAAGAGGCATAACGCCACTCTGGTTGAGGCTTGTGAGATCTTCGGTAGAGATGCCCAACTGGGTCATTACGTCCTCGGGCAGCGAGTTTTTTAGCTTCACCTCATAGGTGTATTGCACGTTGTCGGGCTCTTTGTTGGGCTTTCCGTCGAGATAAACGATGCGGTTCTTGATTTGAAGCGTCTGTCCGGGCAGTCCCACACATCGTTTAACGTAGTTCTCTCGACGGTCGGTGGGACGCGAAATGATGTCGCCATACTCGTTGGGATTCGAGAGAATATAAGCCCTTCCCAGGTTGTATAGCTGCTGATAATAGCCCCTTTGTTGTCCGGGTGAGAGTTTCGAGGCATCCACAGAGGGGTGAGTTTGTTCATAAAGCTGCTGACCGAAGGAATAGACCATCTGATAATAGTCGGCCGAAGCCCAGCGTTCCTCGTTGACAAGGGTATCTCCTGCCGGGTAATTAAAGACGACGATGTCGTTGAGTTGCACGTTTCCGAGGCCTTTTACACGGCGATAGTCCCAGTGAGGAACATCGATATACGACTTGATGTTGAGCAATGGAAGTGTGTGTTGGGTCAAAGGCATCGTCAAAGGTGTTTGAGGAATGCGCGGACCATAGCTCACTTTGCTCACAAAAAGATAGTCGCCGGTGAGCAGACTCTTCTCTAACGAACTGGAGGGGATGACGAAGTTCTGAAAGAAAAACAAGTTGATGAAATAGACCGCTACGAGAGCGAAAACCAAAGCATCCACCCAGCTCATGACGATGCGGGTGAACCGCTCGGAGTCTTCCCACCATTTCCAGCGTATTTTCTTGGAGATGTAGGCGTCGTAGATGAAGGGCAGCACGAGCAGTCCCCACCAACTCTTCACCCACAAGAGGAAAAGTAGGTAGAGAAGCGAGACTAAGAGGAATTTGGCCCATTGTATGTTGGGATTCGAGGTGGGTTTCTTTCGGTCGATCATCAGTGTCTTTTATTTGAGGGTTAGAGAGTAAAACCTGGTCATAGAGGGGTTAAAAAGGGAAGAGCAGGTCCATGGTGAGGAGCCCGTGGTGTGTCTTTGTATATTCGGCTGCTAAGACGGCACCCAGGGCAAAGCCGCGTCTGGAGTGAGCATCATGCGTAATGGTGATGCTGTCGGCCTCGCTTTCATAGGTCACCGAGTGGATGCCTGGCACTTCATCGCGCCTGATGCTGTTGATGGGCAGTTGCCGTTCACTGGTCTGCCGACTGGGAATGAGACTGCCGTCGGCAAGGTGTTGCTCGCCCTGCACCCAACCATCCTTTCGGTCCAGCTGGTCGATGATGTCCTGTGCCAGCGTGATAGCCGTGCCCGAAGGCGCATCGAGCTTGTGAATGTGGTGCGTCTCGGTTAGTTCTACATCATATTGCGGAAAACCATTCATTAACTTGGCGAGCTGCCGATTGACGGCCGAGAAGAGGGCAACACCCACCGAAAAGTTGCTCGACCAGAAGAGTGTGTGCCCCTCTTCTTGGCAAAGCCGCTCGATTTCCGCGCCATGCGCCTCTTGCCACCCCGTAGAACCCGACACCACCTTTACCCCGCGGGCAAAGGCTTTTAGGTAATTGCCGTATGCAGCCTGAGGTGTGGTGAACTCGATGGCCACATCTGCTGAGGCAAAAGCTGCGCTCTCGAAGTCGGTCTGGTTGTCGGCATCGATGATACTCACAATTTCATGCCCACGACTGAGGGCTATCTCTTCAATCATTCGGCCCATCTTGCCGTAGCCTATCAATGCAATCTTCATGCTGATATTCAAATTTTTATGGGGCAAAGTTAGCGAAAAATGAATACACCGCTGTGTGTTGCTGCCTTAAAATAACCAAAACAGACGCACCGAGGTCTCTTCTTTTCCGCATACAAAGAGACTGTGTTGACGCTGTTTTCAGGGCTATGGGAGGCGCATTTTTACGACTACGGAAACGATTTTGTATTTCGTTGAGAATCAGGTGTTTAGAAAACGTTTTTCAAAAGCTTAGCTTTTGCATGCCGTTTTCTTAGCTTTTGGTCTCCATTTTCTTAGCTTTTGAAGCGTGTTTCCTTAGCTTTTGCAAAACGAGCGGAAAACGCCTCTTGCGCGGGAAAGAACGTTTTTATCAAGCCAAACGAACAAAGCCAAGCTTGCTGGAGCTTTGTCGCGGCGAAAAAACGCACTTTTTGAGGAACGAAAAAAGAATGAAAAAGGAGATGAGAAGAGGTGCGGGGTGTCGGAAAATGCGTACTTTTGCAATATATTTTTTGTAGACAATAACCCATTTTCTATGACAACAGAAGAGCTTTATGGCATTTTCGAGCAGCATCCCGTGGTGACAACCGACAGCAGAGACTGTCCCGAGGGAAGCATTTTTTTTGCACTCAAAGGCGCGTCGTTCAACGGTAACGCATTCGCCGCTCGGGCTTTGCAGCAGGGATGTTCGTATGCCGTTGTCGATGAGGAGGCCTATCGGGTGGCAAGCGACGAGCGGTTCATCTTCGTACCCGACTCTCTGCACGCCCTACAGCAGTTGGCCAGGCACCATCGCCGGGTGTTGGGCACCCGCATCGTGGGCATCACCGGCACCAACGGAAAGACTACGACGAAAGAACTGTTGGCGGCGGTGCTCTCCAAGAAGTTCGACGTACTTTATACACAGGGCAATTTCAACAACGACATCGGCGTGCCCAAGACGTTGTTGCGACTGAAGCCCGAACATGAGGTGGCCGTTGTGGAGATGGGAGCCAGTCATCCCGGCGACATTCGAACACTGGTGGACATCGTAGAACCCGACTTGGCCCTCATCACCAACGTGGGAATGGCGCATCTTCAGGGCTTTGGCTCCTTTCAAGGGGTGGTCAAGACGAAGGGAGAACTGTATGATTTCATGCGCCATCGGCCCCATGGAAAGGTGTTTATCGATGCCGGCAACCCGCATTTGATGGGCATTGCTGAGGGGCTCGACTTGGTTTCTTATGGAGCTTCCCTCTCTCCCGAGCTGGAAGTAGGGGGCGAAGTGGTGTCGTGTGCACCGTTCTTGCGGCTCTGTTGGCAGCATCGGGGGGGCGAAAGGCACGAGGTGCAGACGCATCTCGTGGGAGGTTACAATCTGCTTAATGCGTTGGCGGCGGCCTGCATCGGTCTTTATCTGGGCGTTCTGCCCGGAGAGGTGGATGATGCACTGGCCAATTATGTTCCCAGCAACAACCGTTCGCAATTAGAAGTGACGCCGCATAACCGCCTGATTATGGATGCTTATAATGCCAATCCTACCAGTATGACGGCTGCTCTGCTTAACTTCGCCCGTATGGAGGTAACCCCCAAGATGGCGATTCTGGGCGATATGCGCGAACTGGGAGCCGTGAGTGCTGCCGAACATCAACAGATTGTCGATCTGCTGGGCACGCTTCCTCTCGACGAAGTGTGGCTCGTGGGCGAGGAATTCGGACAGACGACGTGTCCTTTCCGTAAGTTCAAGAATGTGGAAGAGGTGAAAACGGTTTTGCAACAACAACGGCCCGAGGGACGTTATATCTTGGTGAAAGGAAGTAACGGCATTCATTTAGACAAACTTTCTTCCGCGTTGTAAACGTGATTTCTTTACGTCTGTTCGAGAGAGAGCCAACTTCCGCGTAGGGATTGGTCTGTAGATCCTTTATTGATAGTAGCTGCTACATTCCTCTTTCCCTAACTACCGCGTAGCGTTGGTCTGTAGATCCTTTATTGATAACAGTTGCTATATATTCCTTTCACTAACTACTGCGTAGCGATTGGTCTGTATACCCTTTATTGATAGCAGCTACTAAAGTCCCCTCTCGCTAACTACCGCGTAGCGTTGGTCTGCAGATCCTTTATTGATAGCAGTTGCTATATACTCCTTCCACTAACTACTGCGTAGCGATTGGTCTGCAGATCCTTTATTGATAGCAGCTGCTACATTCCTCTTTCCCTAACTGCCGCGTAGCGGTTGGTCTGTTGGTAGAGCAGGGTTGGCAAGCGAAGCGAGCCTACCCTGTTTAGGTTGCGGCAGAAGAAAACAAGGCCGTAGGTCTTGGTCTGTTTACATTCGCAGCATTGATTTTAAGCTTGATAGATGGGTTAAATAGCAAATGCTTATCTTTGCACTAACCATACATATCAAGTCTACATGTCTCAAACACTCTGCAACCTGCTCATTCACGGCGTATTTCATAAGAAAGGAACAGCCCCTAACATCCGAAAAGATGACCAACAACGTCTCCATTCTTTTATACAACAAACTTGCAAGACTCATCAATGCCCATGTTTGATCGTCAATGGCCCTGGTGATCACCTGCATTTTCTGGTCGTTCTTTCTCCTAATATGGCCTTATCGCATCTTGTCGGGGAAATAAAACGTACTTCAACGCTGTTTCTCAAAGAATGTGATGCCACGTATTATCGCCGCTTCCAATGGCAATCCGGCTATGGTGGCTTTACTGTTTCTGAGAGATTAAGAGATGCCGTGTATAATTATATTGCACATCAAGAGGAACATCACAAAAGAAATTCTGTGCAAGATGAATTTGAATTGCTCTTGAAAAATGCGGGAGTCATACGATATGAAAGCAGATATTATTGGCAATAAGTGTTAGTTTTCAATACTATTTTCCAAAGGAATAAGATTCAAACGTAAACAGACCAAGACCTACGGCCTTGTTTTCTTCTGTCGCAACCTAAACAGGGTAGGCTCGCTTCGCTTGCCAACCCTGCTCTACCAACAGGCCAACCGCTACGCGGTAGTTATCAAGAGAGATTTTTAGCATCTGCTATCAATAAGGGGTCTATAGACCAATCGCTACGCGGTAGTTATCGAGGAGCGTCACTTCAACAAGGTAGGGACGCTTCGCTTGCTAACCCTGCTCTACTAACAAACCAACCGCTACGCGGTAGTTCGTTATCCCGAACGAACAAATAACAGACAGAAAAGCAACACGGAAATAATCATCAGCAGCTTGCAGAACAATCAACAACATACCATCAAACGTTTAACAAAAATCCATTAAACGCTTATCAATACATCGTAACACATCCATCAACATGGCATCAAACATTCAACAAAAAGTCAAAACATAACATCCTCAATATCAGTTATTTACAAAACGCAACACAAAAGCTAAGAAAATGGAGTGTAAAAGCTAAGTTTTTGCAATGCGTTTTCTTAGCTTTTGCGCGTTGTTTTCTTAGCTTTTGAAAATCATTTTATAACATCTTGACGATCAGGTGCTTACTATACTTGTTGGTGAATCTTATACATCCTTGCGCAAACAACCCCATCGGGGTTGATCTGTTGGTAGGGCAGGGTTGGCGAGCGAAGCGAGCCTACCCTGTCTACGGCACGCAAAGAGAAAACAAGGCCGTAGGTCTTGGTTTCTCCAATCTCTTTCAGTTAGGAGATTAGAGGGCGTTTTGGTCTGTTCAATCCTCCTAATTGAGGGGATGAGAGGGTATGTTCCAATCTGTTTGAGTCCCTCATTTAGGGGACTGAAACAGACCAACCCTGATGGGGTTGAATGGGGAAGAGGCCCTCTTAGACAGGGTAGGCTCATTTCATTCGCCAACCCAGCCCTACCAACAGACCAACCCTTACAGGGTTGTTTCTTATCTCGACTGCTCCACTCCTTCTCTCTACTCCTTCCTTCTTCTCTTCTTACTCCTTCTTTCTCTCCTCCTTACTCCTCAAAAGCTAAGAAAACGCATTGTAAAGGCTTAGCTTTTAAAAGTCGATTTTGTAGATCAACCGCTCATTATACTCACACTGGAAGACAAAAACGACTCTTACTCGCCCTCTCTCTGCTTGGCCGAATTTCTGGCTATCGCCGCCATATTCCGCCCTATTTCTTTGGGCAGGAAGAAAGAAAACAACGTTTTGTCAAGTCAAAAAGAACGTTTTTGTCAAGCTAAATGAGCAAAGCCAAGTATGCTTGGGCTTTATTGTGGCGAGAATTGAAAGTCGTCAGCATGGAGTTTTTAATGAAGTGGAAAGGCAAAACGCACTTATTGAGGAACGAGAAAAGAGGGGTTACTTGGTAGTTTGTGATTCCGAACGGATGTGATTTCTTGCCACGAGAAATGGTTGAACAAAAGATAAGAACGAAAAAAGAAGCCTCGCCGGGGCTTCTTTTTTCGTTCTTCTTCTTTGGATAGGAGCTGTTTAGGGTTGCGATTCGCCCTCGATGTATTGCTCCATAAAGAGATGCTCGCCGTCGAAGACAGCATAGGTGAATTGCCAAATCCAGTCGCCGAGAATGAGCATGCGCGTTTTATGTGGGAGCATCAGGTCGAGTTCGATGTGACGATGACCGTAGATAAAGAAGTCGATGTCCTGATGTTCTTTCATATAGGCTTTGGTGAAACGCACGAGATACTCTTTTTCTTCTCCGAGATAAGGCATCTCTTTGCCGTCGGCTCTTTTCATTCGGCTGTGTTTTGCCCAGTTCAAACCCAGCGACATGCCCCATCTGGGATGCAAAGCGTTGAGCAAATGCTGGCAAAAAGTGTTGCGGAAGAGGCGGCGAAGAAAGCGAAAGAGCGGGTCGGGATCGCCCAATCCATCGCCATGAGCCAGGAAAAACACTTTGCCAAGAATCTCTGTGGTGATCGGTTTCTGGTGAACGATGAGTCCGCATTCTTGTTCTAAATAGCCGTAAGTCCACAAATCGTGATTGCCCACGAAGAAATGCACCTCTACTCCCTGGTCGGTCAGTTCTGAAAGCTTACCGAGAAAGCGCGTATAGCCTTTGGGCACGACGTATCGGTATTCGTTCCAGAAGTCGAACAGGTCGCCCATGAGATAGATTGCCTCGGCTTTCTCCTTGATACTGTCGAGGAAACGAACCAATCGCCGTTCCTGTGTGCGCCCGTGCGGAATAGCAAGCGAACCCAGATGGGCATCGGAAAGGAAATAAACATTCTTCATGCTGACAGGATTTTCAACGTTGTGCGCACGTCTTCTCTTGGTTCTCACATGTTGGTTGGGAGGAGAAGACAAGGCCAGTTCTTATTCAAAGCCGAGTTCTACGCGGGCTTCTTCGCTCATCATGCTCTGATCCCAAGCAGGCTCGAACACCAGTTCGATGTTCGAAGCGGTGACGCCCTCGATGCTTTCTACCTTGGTGCGCACGTCTTCAAGGATGAAATCGGCAGCCGGACAGGCCGGTGCAGTGAAGGTCATATCAAGGTCGAGCACGCCATCTTCATGCAAGTCTACCTTATAAATCAAGCCTAAATCGTAGATGTTGACGGGAATTTCCGGGTCGTATACGGTTTTGAGCACATCGATGATGCGCTCTTCTATCTTCAGTTTTTCTTCTTGTGTCATTGTAAATACGGGTTTGATATTGTTTTCCGCAAAGATAATGAAAAATGGAGGAAATGCTTTCCGCAAGGCATCGGTTGCCGCTTGGAAAGCATTTCTTGTCGGGGGATATATATAATAAGGTATACGAGGCTCAGTTTAGCCCGACCTTGTTATATATTTTTATAGATAATTATGAAGTTCGGAGAGGCTTTATTTTCGTAAAAAAACTTTGACGGATCACTAAAATATAGTATTTTTGCAGTCTATTACACCTGTTCGATACCTAAAACAAGGTATTATGCCCGGACAAAAATGGTCTGTCCGGGCCCTGGAGCACTGCTATCGGCAAGAAAAAACAACAAATAAAATATTAAATTTCAATCATTTATGTGGTTAATCAATTCTTCTATTGGTAGAAAAGTGATCATGTCGGTCACCGGCGTAGCGCTGATTCTGTTCTTGACATTCCACATGTCGATGAACGTTGTGGCACTATTCTCGGGTGAAGCCTACAACATGATTTGCGAATTTCTGGGAGCCAACTGGTATGCCGTTGTGGCAACGGTGGGTCTCGGAGCATTAACGGTGCTCCACATCGTGTATGCTTTCATTCTGACGGCACAGAATCGTAGGGCCCGTGGCTCTGAACGGTATGCCGTTACGGCACGTCCGGCGAAGGTAGAATGGGCCTCGCAAAACATGTTGGTGCTGGGTATCATCATCGGTTTGGGCCTGTTGCTGCACTTGTTCAACTTTTGGTACAACATGATGTTTGCCGAATTGGTGGGCATGGAGACGAAGTTCCACCCTGCAGACGGCTTCTCTTACATTCAAGACACCTTCTCCAACCCGGTGTATGTGGTGCTTTATGTGGTGTGGATCGTTGCCATTTGGTTCCATCTTTCTCACGGTTTCTGGAGCGCGATGCAGAGTTTGGGCGTGAATGGGAAGGTTTGGTTCGACCGTTGGAAGATGATCGGACTGGTGTATACCACACTGCTGATGCTCGGTTTTCTCGTTGTGGTTTTGGCTTTTGCAGTGGGTTGCGCGCCCAGTCTGTGCTGCCACGCTTAAATTTCATCATGGTTAAAAACATAAGATTATGGCAATTAAAATAGACTCAAGGATTCCTGAAGGACCAGTGGCTGAGAAATGGACCAACTACAAGGCTCATCAGCGATTGGTGAACCCAAAGAATAAACTGAAATTGGATGTCATTGTGGTGGGAACGGGCCTGGCAGGAGCCAGCGCAGCAGCCTCTCTGGGAGAGATGGGCTTCAACGTTCTCAACTTCTGCATTCAGGATTCGCCCCGCCGGGCACACTCCATTGCGGCGCAAGGCGGTATCAACGCGGCGAAGAATTATCAGAATGACGGCGACTCTGTCTATCGTCTTTTCTACGATACGGTGAAAGGTGGCGACTATCGCGCTCGTGAAGCTAATGTTTATCGCTTGGCCGAGGTGAGCAATAGCATCATCGACCAGTGTGTGGCACAGGGTGTTCCGTTTGCTCGTGAGTATGGAGGTATGTTGGCTAATCGTTCGTTTGGTGGTGCGCAGGTAAGTCGCACGTTCTACGCCAAAGGACAAACGGGTCAGCAACTCTTGCTGGGAGCCTACTCGGCACTCAGCTGTCAGGTGCGCGCCGGAAAGGTGAAACTCTACACCCGCTACGAGATGGAAGATGTGGTGATTGTAGACGACCGCGCACGAGGCATCATTGCTAAGAATCTCGTCACAGGTAAGCTGGAGCGTTTCTCGGCTAATGCCGTAGTCATCGCTACGGGCGGATATGGCAATGCCTATTTCCTATCGACCAATGCGATGGGCTGCAACTGTACGGCTGCTATTCAATGCTATCGTAAGGGAGCATATTTCGCCAATCCGTCTTACGTTCAGATTCATCCTACCTGTATTCCTGTGCATGGCGATAAACAGTCGAAGCTGACGTTGATGTCTGAGTCGCTGCGTAACGATGGCCGTATCTGGGTGCCCAAGAAACTGGAAGATGCCAAAGCATTGCAGGCCGGCGAGAAGCGTGGGTCGGACATTCCTGAGGAAGATCGTGACTATTATCTCGAGCGGCGCTATCCTGCTTTCGGCAATTTGGTGCCCCGCGATGTGGCTTCGCGTGCTGCCAAGGAGCGTTGCGATAAAGGTTTCGGCGTGAATAACACAGGTTTGGCTGTGTTCCTGGACTTCTCCGAGTCGATCAACCGTTTGGGTATCGAGACCATTCTCCAGCGTTATGGCAACCTCTTCGATATGTATGAGGAGATTACCGACGTGAATCCCGGAGAGCTGGCCAACGAAATCAATGGCGTGAAGTATTACAACCCGATGATGATCTACCCCGCTATCCACTACACAATGGGTGGTATCTGGGTGGATTACGAACTGATGACCTCTATCAAAGGTCTCTTCGCTATCGGCGAGTGCAACTTCTCCGACCACGGAGCCAATCGTTTGGGTGCCTCGGCACTGATGCAAGGACTGGCCGACGGCTACTTTGTGTTGCCCTATACCATTCAGAATTACTTGGCCGACCAAGCTATTTGGCCGCGTCTGTCTACCGACCTGCCCGAGTTCGAAGAAGCCGAGAAAGGCGTTCAGGCAGAAATCGACCGACTGATGGGCATTCAAGGTAAGCGTTCGGTCGACTCAATACATAAAGAATTAGGTCATATCATGTGGGAACACGTAGGCATGGGCCGTACGGCTGAGGGTCTGCGCGAGGGAATTGCTAAGATGAAGGAACTGCGCAAAGAGTTCGACAGCAACCTTTTCATCCCCGGAAGCAAAGAAGGACTCAACATCGAGCTTGATAAAGCGATCCATCTGCGCGACTTCATCATCATGGGCCAACTCGAAGCCTATGATGCCCTGTCGCGTAACGAGAGCTGTGGCGGACACTTCCGCGAGGAATACCAAACCGAGGAAGGTGAAGCCAAACGCGACGACGAGAACTTCTTCTACGTGGGTTGCTGGAAGTATCAAGGCAACGACACAACAGAACCGGAGCTGATCAAAGAACCGCTGGAGTATGAAGCAATCAAAGTGCAGACGAGAAATTATAAACAATAATTTCTTAGCTCACGAGTCACTCCAATTTAGATATAAGACTTACAAGAAATGGAAAAGAATATAAGTTTCACACTCAAAGTGTGGCGTCAGAATGGACCCAAAGATAAGGGGCATTTTGATACGTTCGAGATGAAAGACATCCCGACAGACACATCGTTCTTAGAGATGCTCGACATTCTGAACGAGCAACTGATCGAAAGCGGAAACGAGCCTTTCGTCTTCGACCACGACTGCCGCGAAGGTATCTGCGGCATGTGCTCGCTTTACATCAACGGTCATCCCCATGGTCCGGCCACGGGTGCGACGACTTGTCAGCTCTACATGCGCCGCTTCAACGATGGCGATGTGATCACCGTTGAACCGTGGCGTTCGGCTGCCTTCCCTGTCATAAAAGACTGTATGGTAGACCGCGGTGCCTTCGACAAAATTATACAGGCCGGCGGATACACCACCGTTCGCACCGGTCAGCCGCAGGATGCCAACGCTATCCTCATCTCCAAAGAAGATGCTGACGAAGCAATGGACTGCGCTACCTGCATCGGTTGCGGTGCTTGCGTGGCTGCTTGCAAGAACGGATCGGCTATGCTCTTCGTTAGCTCTAAGGTGAGCCAATTGGCTTTGTTGCCGCAAGGACGTCCCGAGGCAGCTAAACGCGCTAAGGCTATGGTGATGACGATGGAAGAATTGGGCTTTGGCAATTGCACTAACACCCGTGCTTGCGAGGCCGAATGCCCCAAGAACGAGTCGATAGCCAACATCGCACGCCTCAATCGCGAGTTTATAACTGCGAAATTGGCAGACTAATACAAAAACATCATGAAGAAAAGAGCGGGGAGACCGGCCGAAAGGCTGTGTTTCCTCGCTCTTTTTGTTGCCTTTCCGCAGACCTCTTCGTGCGCAGGAAGTGGTCTCCGGTTCTCAATGTAGTCACTTGCGCGCATCGTTCTGATCATCTGCGCGCATCATTCTGATCATCTGCGCGCATCGTTTTAAACACTTCCAACCATTTCTCCAACCATCTCAGGCCATCACGCAACATTCATTTTACATTCGTTACTTGATGTTATGCGAGACGTTTCGGTCTGCTCTGAGCGAAAATAACTCCTTGATTATTCGTCATTTCCTTTTTTATTACCTACCTTTGCGCCAATTTATTTTTAGATGTTTTAAAACAATAAGTTTTTAGATGAACGTAATAACGAAAACAATTTCATTGCCTGATGGCAGAACCATCAGCATTGAGACCGGGAAAGTGGCAAAGCAGGCCGATGGTTCGGCTGTCGTTCGTATGGGCAACACCGTGCTCCTTGCTACTGTTTGTGCCGCAAAAGATGCAGTTCCCGGAACCGATTTTATGCCTTTGCAAGTTGATTACAGAGAGCAGTATTCTGCCGCAGGGCGTTTCCCTGGTGGCTTTACCAAACGCGAAGGCAAGCCCGGCGACAACGAGATTCTTACCTCGCGCCTTGTAGACCGCGTTTTGCGGCCCTTATTCCCCTCAAACTACCATGCAGAAGTTTATGTAAACGTGATGCTGTTGTCGGCAGATGGTGTTGACCAACCCGACGCTTTGGCCGGTTTGGCCGCGTCTTCGGCAATGGCATGTTCAGATATTCCCTTCGATTTCTACATCAGCGAGGTTCGCGTTGCAAGGGTTAACGGCGAATATGTAGTTAACCCCACCTTCGAGCAAATGAAGGAAGCCGACATGGATATCATGGTGGGTGCAACCAAAGACAACATCATGATGGTGGAAGGAGAAATGGACGAGGTTACCGAACAAGACCTTATTCAAGCTCTTAAGGTGGCTCACGAGGCCATCAAGCCCATGTGCACCATGCAAGAAGAACTGGCTAAGGAACTGGGTAAAGACGTTAAACGCGAATACGAACACGAGGTGAACGACGAAGATTTGCGTAAGCAGATGAACGACGAACTGTATCAGCCCGTGTACGACGTTACCAAGCAGGCTCTGGCTAAGCAAGAGCGTCACGACGCTTTCGATAAAATCGTTACCGACTTCTTGGAGAAGTACGACGCCAAAAATACCGAAAAGCTTACCGCCGAAGAGCTGGAAGAGAAGCACGCTTTGGCTGCACGCTACTACGACGATGTGTTGCGCGATGCCATGCGCCGTTGCATTCTCGACGAAGGCAAGCGTCTCGATGGTCGTAAGACCGACGAAATTCGCCCCATCTGGTGCGAAGTAAATTCGCTTCCCATGCCTCACGGCAGCGCCATCTTCACCCGTGGCGAAACGCAAAGCCTCTCTACGTGTACCTTGGGCACAAAGCTCGATGAGAAAATGGTAGACGATGTGCTCGACAAGAGTTACATGCGTTTCCTTTTGCACTATAACTTCCCTCCCTTCTCAACAGGCGAGGCCAAGGCTCAACGTGGTGTTGGCCGTCGTGAAATTGGTCACGGACACTTGGCTTGGCGTGGTTTGAAGGGTCAGATTCCTGCAGATTATCCCTACACGGTTCGTGTGGTAAGTCAGATTTTGGAGAGCAACGGTTCTTCGTCTATGGCTACCGTATGTGCTGGAACACTTGCCTTGATGGACGCTGGTGTACCTCTTAAGAAACCCGTTAGCGGTATTGCCATGGGTTTGATTAAGAATCCGGGCGAAGAGAAGTATGCTATCCTTAGCGATATTCTTGGTGACGAGGACCACTTGGGCGATATGGACTTCAAGACAACGGGAACGAAAGACGGACTTACTGCAACGCAAATGGACATCAAGTGCGACGGCTTGAGCTTCGAAATACTTGAAAAGGCCCTGATGCAAGCTAAGGCTGGTCGCGAGCATATCCTTGGTAAGCTTACCGAGACGATTGCCGAACCACGTCCCGAATTGAAACCCCAAGTTCCACGCATCGTGCAAATCGAAATTCCCAAAGAGTTTATCGGTGCCGTTATTGGCCCAGGCGGAAAGATTATTCAGCAGATGCAAGAAGACACGGGCACAACCATTACCATCGACGAAGTGGATGGCAAGGGTAAGGTTCAAGTCAGCGCACCCGACAAAGCCAGCATCGATGCAGCCCTTTCGAAGATACGTGCCATCGTGGCCGTTCCCGAAGTGGGAGAAATTTACGAAGGTACCGTGCGTTCGGTGATGCCTTACGGCTGCTTCGTAGAGATTATGCCAGGCAAAGACGGACTGCTGCACATCTCTGAAATAGATTGGAAACGCCTTGAAACGGTTGAAGAAGCGGGCATCAAGGAAGGTGACAAGATGCGGGTGAAACTGCTCGACATCGATCCCAAGACGGGCAAGTATAAGCTGTCTCGTCGTGTGTTGATGGAGAAACCCGAAGGTTATGTCGAGCGCGAACGCCGTCCGCGTGGCGACAGACCTGAAAGGGGAGAGCGCCGCGGCCGTGGAGATCGCGATTAAGAAGAAAGAGCACATCGTCGGGCTCTCCACAAGCGGGAGGGTCTTGACGACTCAATAGAAACAACGGGCAACCCAAGTGGGTTGCCCGTTGTTTTATATGGATAACGGAGAAATGGCAGAAGTAGCTATTCGATGAGTTTTAACAGATAGGCGCATTTATCGGGATTGCCGAGCGTCTTACCCTTGTCGCACGACAGTTTCACACAGTCGTGCCACTCGCGCTTCTCAGTGATGCGGCATTGGGTAAGCTTCACAACGATGTTCATCGGTTCGCAGTTTTCCACATCACAAGTAAGGAAAGTGCCCATGCCATAACTGTCTTGCACTCTGCCGTCTACGAAGCGATGAATTTCAAGAGCCCGACGGATGTTGAGCCCATTGCTGTAGACCACTTGCTTAGTGGCAGGATTGATGCCCAGCGAACGATATTTCTCGATAATCCGTTCGGTTTGTTCTTCTTCCACGCCGCTGTCTACTCGCAGACCGGTGAACATCAATGCCATGCGTTTGGAAAGATTATTGAAAAACACCTTATCGCCGAAGCAATCATAGAGATAAATGCCATTGTCGCCATCGTAAACATCGCTGAATTTACGCATCACGTTGAAGTTGCATTCGAAGATGCTGCTCACGTTCTCCTCGAATTCGATGAGTTGGTGACTCATCGTTCCGATGGGAACGAGTTTGTATTTCATGGCCAGATAGACATTGCTGGTGCCGGTAAATCGGCCCGCCCACGGACAGAACTTCCCTTCTACGGTTTCGCCCTCTTGTTCGACCATCTCTTTCATGGCCCGAATCACGCTGTCGTGGTGGGCAAACGACAAACGGCGACGCGTGCCCATATCGCCTAAAATGAGCCCGCCGCGCAGAATCTCACGTGCTTTCTCAGCCGCCCTTTCATACTCCCGCCGAGCATCGTAGCGTAAGAGGTCGCCGCGGAGGTTGTGCATCAGTTCGGAGATAATCGAGAGAACAGGCATCTCCCACATGATGGTGGAATACCATTTGCCGCGAATCGAAATCTCGAGTTTCCCTTCCGCCGTTTGACCGATATGCACCTCGGCCGGATTAAAAGAGTAGCCGCGCAGAAAAGTGAAGTACCATTGCGGCAGATAATACATGCGTTGCTGCATGAAAGCGATTTCCTCTTCAGTGATTTTCACGTTGCGCATCAAGTCGATTTGCTGTTGCACAAGGTCAGAAAATCCCTTGGGATAGACCGTTTGGTTGCGGTCGAAGAACGTATATTCCACCTCAGCACGCGGATAGGTCTGCAAAACATAGTATTGGCAGCTGAAAGTGTAAGCATCGTTGTCGGTGAAATGCCGGATGATTTGTCTCATATCTACGAAGTTTGAAGCCCCGATGGGCGTAGGGTTATTTGCTGCAAAGATACAATAAAGCTGGCAACCCACCCACCGAAAATCCAAAAACGCCTACCTTTGCAGCATGAAACCGCATATAACAACCCTAATTTTAGATTTCGACGGAACGCTGGGCGATTCGCGCGCCCTCATCGTCAAGACACTGCAAGAGACACTTGCCGCCCTCCATCTGCCCTTCAAAGACGAGCCCGACTGTGCCGCCACCATCGGACTTCCCCTCAAAGAAGCCTTCATCCACCTGGCCTCTGTAGACGAGGAGATGGGCGAACGCTGTGCCAAAACCTACCGCCGCATTTTCGATCGGAACAATCATCCCGGTTCGGTGCCCGCCTTTCCGCATGTGGTCGACACGATACGCGAGCTTCATCGTCGAGGAAAGACGCTCACCATTGCCAGCAGTCGCGGTCGCGACTCGCTTCCTCTGCTGATCGAAAGCCTTGGCATCACGCTCTACATCAGTTTGGTTTTGAGTGCCAACGACGTGAAAAATGCCAAGCCTCACCCCGAACCGGTGCTCCTGACGCTCCGTCAACTGGATCTCAAGGCCGACGAAACACTCGTCGTGGGCGACTCCGTCTACGACATCGAGATGGGAAAACGTGCCCATGTGCACACCTGCGGCGTCACCTACGGCAACGGTACACGCGCCCAACTCGAAGCCGCCCATCCCGAGTTTCTCATCGACGACTTTGCCCATTTGCTTCAACTCCTATAGCATTTCTCTCCCATCATTTTCCCATCTCTTAGCTTTTAGAAGCCAAAAGCTAAGAAAACGCACGCCAAAAGCTAAGAAAACGGCTTGCAAAAGCTAAGAGATGAGGAAGTGGGAGAGAAGCGATAAGAAGTAGGGGAGGAATAGCACGCCGATTCAAGATCATGAACAACCGACGGTCGTCCTCATAACGATCGACGACGACATATAGTGGGGTGGTGATATAGAGGTTCGTCTCGGCTTCACCATTGGCCTGATGCAGACTCAAAGTCTACATCATCGCTGGCACCAAGTATTTGGCAATGCAGTATCCGCCGCCAATGAGCCAGCAGAAAAGTAAGCCTGCCAGCAGAAAAGGCTTTGGTCCGGCCTTTTTAAACTTGTCGATACTGGTTTCCGTTCCCAAGGCTGTCATAGCCATGGTCAGCAAAAACGTGTCTGCAGTGTTGATGTCTGCGGTGACGGCGGCAGGCAAAAGGTCCAGCGAATTGAACCCAATGACCGCCAAAAAGAGTACGGCAAACCAGGGAATGGAGATGTGTTTGCGCCGGGCTTGCGTCTCTTCGTCGCCACGAGAGCTATGCGCCACCGACCAACTCACGATCAACAGTACGGGAACAAGCATCATGACACGAATCATTTTAACGATGATGGCCGCATCAGACACCTCTTTCCCCATGGCATTGCCTGCTCCGACGACATGTGCCACCTCGTGAACGGTCGATCCGGTCATAATTCCCATTTCGCCGGGAGTAAGCGCAAAGATACCGTTGCGATAGAGCAGCGGATAGAGAAACATCGACAAGGTGCCGAAAATCACCACTGTAGACACAGCAACGGCCGTTTTATAAGGTTTGGTATTCAGGGCACTCTCTGTGCCCAAGACGGCCGCCGCACCGCAAATACCAGCTCCAACAGAGGTGAGAAGCGCAATGCTGCGGTCGAGTTTCAGCAGTCTGCCTATGCCGATGCCTCCCAAGATGGTGGTGCATACGATAAGGGCATCGGCAACGATGGCGGGTGTTCCCACGGCAGTAACATCTTGCAGGGTGAGCCGAAAGCCGTAGAGGATGATGCCGATGCGCAGGATTCGTTTTGTACAGAACGCAATTCCAGGCACCCAGGTGTCGGGAAGTTGGTTGCGAAGACTGTTGGCATAAAGCATGCCGAGGAGGATTCCGATAATCATCGGACTGATAGAGAGGTGTTTAGCCCAAGGCATCTCGCCCAAATAGAAAGCAGCAAGGGCGAAGAGAGCAATGAGAAGAATACCGTGGAGCATGCTGCTCCTTTTTTCGTTGAGCATGTTGTTGGAGTCGTTGGGTGGTTTTGATTGATGGTTGGAAGCCGACATGGCAAGGCAATAGAGCCTCGAAGTGGTTCTTATTGCATGCAAATTTAAGAATATTTATGGAAAAAGCAACCTTAAACAGTTAAAAAGGAGAACGCACGGATAGCATGTCGCTCCTTGCTACTTCCCTCCTTACTCCTTACTTCTTCTCTCCTTCCTTCTTTCTACCGTCCCCCTTACTCCTTACTTCTTCTCTCCTTACTACCTATTTCTCCTCTCCTTCCTTCTTTCTATCTTCCCCCTTACTACTTACTTTTTCTCTCCTTACTACCTATTTCTCCTCTCCTTCCTTCTTTCTACCGTCCCCCTTACTCCTTACTACTTCCCTCCTTCCTACTTGTTCTCTTAGCTTTTGCGCTTCATTTTCTTAGCTTTTGGAATACGAACCTATAAAGAACTGATATTCAAGAAGTTTTGTTCCCTTGACGAAATCAGTTGCCACACGGTTGTGATCAACCCCCATGGACGCCATTCCAGAGATTTCGCCCCTTCATACCCCTCAATAGAGGAGTGGAAACAGAGAGAATGCCTCATGGAAGGTCAACCATCAAACAAATGTTAATAAGGGAGCAAAAATTGTTCTATATCAAGTTTTGGACTATCTTTGCATTGAAAAAATGGTAAAAGAATGAACAGACTGTATTCAGAAGCCTCTATGGATAGAACAAGAGAGAAAGCCAAAGATGGCGAAAAACAGAAAAGGATAGATTCTTGCTAAGCGATGAAAGACCCTTTGGTTTTTGTCCAAAAACAGTATCTCCCCCTCAAAGCATTTGCAAGGCACGCTTACCACAAAGCGTAAAAGTGCCAAAAACAAAAGAAAGTCCATCTCGGAAACGTTCATCGGATGTTCTGCATTCGATGTTCGGAGTACACCTATTATATATATAGCCAGGCGATGGAGCCGGATAACTAAAAATTACTCACTTAACTATAACAATGAAAAAGGAAAGAATCCTGACAACAGCTGCTTTTCTGCTGTTGATCGGTGCTAGTTCTCAGGCCGGTAGCGCGTTTGCTTCCAGCCGGAGGGGTACCGACGCTTCGACGGAAAGTAGTGCAGCCTCTGCAACGCGAGGCATGAATGGGCAACAGTCGCGTAATGAAACCAAAGTTACGGGTACGGTGTTTGACAATCTCGGCGAGCCGATTATCGGCGCAACGGTGAAGGTGAAGGGTACGAAGACGGCTACAGTGACCGACTTAGACGGCCATTTCAACCTCTCGGCCGCACCGGGCTCTACGCTCGTGGTGAGCTATTTGGGACATCAGACGCAGGAACTGACAGTGCCGGCAGACGGAAAACTGACGGTGACGTTGCAATCGGAGTCGCGACAGATCGACGAAGTGGTGGTAACAGCTCTCGGCATCAAGCGTTCGGAAAAAGCTTTGAGCTATAACGTACAGAAAGTGGGGGCCGACGACCTCACGACGGTGAAGAGTACCAACTTCATGAACTCGCTCAGCGGTAAGGTGGCCGGTATCAACATCAACGCATCGGCAGCCGGTATGGGTGGTGCCACACGTGTGGTGATGCGCGGTCCGAAATCGATCACGCAGAGCAACCAAGCCCTTTACGTCATCGACGGTGTGCCCATGACGAACACTTCTCAAGGAACGGCCGGCAATAGCATCTATGCTTCACAGCCGGGTTCGGAAGGAATTGCCGATATTAACCCCGAAGACATCGAAAGCATCTCGGTGTTGAGCGGTCCGGCGGCGGCAGCTCTCTATGGATCGGCTGCTGCACAGGGTGTTGTGATGATAACAACGAAGAAAGGAAAAGAGGGCCGAGTGAGCGTAACGGTGAGCCATAGCTCGCAGTTTGCCAATCCTTTTAAGATGCCCGAGTTCCAAAACGAATATATCAACAGACCCGGAGAGATGCGCAGTTGGGGAGCCAAAACGGCTTCACCTTATGGTGCTTACGATCCCAAAGATTTCTTCAATACGGGTACCAATATCCAGAACAACGTGGCATTGACAGCCGGCAACGACAAAAATCAAACCTATCTGTCGGTGGGCTCGACCAATGCGGGCGGTATCATCCCCAATAACAATTACGATCGCTATAACTTCACGTTCCGTAACACCACCAACATGCTTAACGACAAGCTCACACTGGACGTGAACTTAAACTATATCAAGGAGAAAGACCAAAACCTCACCTCGCAAGGACAGTGGTTCAACCCGCTGACATCGACCTATCTCTTCCCGCGCGGTGAGAGTTTTGATGCCATCCGTACCTTCGAACTCTACGATCCGGCACGGAATATCTACACGCAGAACTGGAATTACGGCGATGCATTGAAGATGCAAAACCCCTATTGGGTGGCTAAGCGCATGGTTCGCACCAACAATCGCAGCCGATATATGCTGAGCGGAAGTTTGAAATATAAGGTGTTGGACTGGCTGGACGTAACAGGTCGCTTGCGTTGGGACGATGCTGTGACCAAACAAGAGGACAAACGCTATGCATCGACTATCGACCTGTTTGCCCATTCTAAGTATGGCTACTACGGTTACGGCAAAATCAACGACCAATCGCTCTATGGCGACTTGATGGCTAACATCAATAAGACGTTCGATCGCTTCTCGGTGTCGGCCAACTTGGGCGGTTCTTTCTCGCGAACCAAGTATGACCAAACGGGCTATCAGGGTGGATTGAAAGCTCCTGCCAACCTTTTCACACCTAATGCAATCGACTATGGACAGGTGACCAACGATAACCGCCCCATCTTCGACTTGCATAAACATTACATCAACTCGCTCTTTGCCAATGTAGAATTGGGTTGGAAGAGCATGCTTTATATGACCGTTACCGGACGAAACGACTGGGATTCGGCCCTCGATGGCACCGACCACGAATCGTTCTTCTATCCTTCGGTGGGCTTGTCGGGCGTTGTTTCTTCAATGGTCAAGCTGCCCGAGTTTATCAACTACTTGAAGGTGCGTGGCTCATGGGCCTCTGTGGGTTCGGCCATCTCGCCCAATATCACGTCTAAATGGCGGTATGAATACAATCCGGCATCGGGCACTTACAAGACGGTGACCTATCGTTTCCCCAAGACTTTCTATCCCGAGCGCACTGATTCGTGGGAGGCTGGTCTGTCGGCACGCTTCTTCAACAACGCACTGACGCTGGATGTGACGCTCTATCAGTCGAACACTCGCAAGCAGACGTTCCTCCGTTCGATCACACCTACCGACGGTTACACCGCAGAATATATCCAAACGGGTAATGTTCGTAACCGAGGTATTGAATTGGCTCTGGGCTATAACAAGACGTTTGGCGAGGTGGGATGGAACACTTCGTTTACTTACAGTGCCAACCGCAACAAAATCATCAAACTGCTTGATGATGATAACGAGGTGTTGAAGCAGGGCGGACTCTCCGGAGCTGAGATCATCTTGAAGAAAGGCGGAACGATGGGCGATGTATATATGTCTACCGACTTCTTGAGAGATGCCGAAGGCAACATCGCACTCGACAATACGGGCAATGTTTTGCAGACCAACCTCACCAATCCGCAGTATCGTGGTTCGGTGCTTCCTAAAGCCAATGTGGGTTTCTCCAATGAGTTCACCTGGAAAGGCTTCAACCTGGGCTTCCTCATTACGGCGCGTTTCGGCGGTATTGTACTGTCGCAGACACAGGCTCTGCTCGATGCTTACGGTGTGTCTAAGGCTTCGGCCAACGCTCGTAACAATGGTGGCATCAACGTAAATGGAGGTAAGGTGAATGCCGAAAACTACTATGCTGTAGTCGGTGGAGACAATCCTATCTGGTCGGAATATATCTATAGCGCAACAAACGCTCGTCTGCAAGAGGCTCATTTGGGCTATACTTTCCCCAAAAAATGGCTCAAATGGGCGGAACTCTCTTTGGGGCTGACAGCCAATAACCTGTTCTTCATCTATTGCAAGGCACCGTTCGACCCCGAATCGGTGGCTACGACAGGCACCTATTATCAGGGTTTCGACTACTTTATGCAACCAAGCCTCCGCTCGTTGGGCTTCAACGTGAAATTGAAATTCTAAATAGTAATAACTTAAAAATAACGGGACAATTCGTATGAAAAAGAAAAATATAGTGAGGTTGCTCTCCTTGGGCACGCTATTTGCAGCCATGGGGACACTGTCTTCTTGCACCTCAGGGTTCGAAGATGCCAATCGTCCGGAACATAAAGCCTCCGGAGAGGATCTCTTGAGAGATAATTATTCAACTGGTTCTTTCTTGATCCAAATGCAAAATGAGGCCTTCCCCGAACAGGAAAATACCTATCAGATGACAGAAGACTTGATCGGAAACTACCTGGGACGGTATATGACCTATGCAAACGATGGCTTTTCGGATAAGAACTTTGCACGTTTCAATGCCAAAAATGGATGGGTGAACTGGCCTTTCACCAACTCAATGCCCAAAACAGCTTCGGCTTTCAACGAGATTGCACGAGTGACGGGTAAGCAAGGCATCACCTATGCGCAGGCATTGATCTTGAAAGTGCAGTCGTATTTGCGTCTGACAGATATGTACGGACCCCTTCCCATCGGCGAAGAGACCGATAAGAACGCGTATTCTTCTCAAGAAAAGATTTATAAAACCTTGATTGCCGATCTCGATGCGGCCGTAAATATCCTGCAACCTCTTCAATCTACAACGGCTAATGAGGAATATGACAAGGTGTATGGCGGCAAAGTGGCCAACTGGTACAAGCTGGCCAACTCTCTAAAGCTGCGTATGGCCATCCGTATGCGTTTTGTCGAGCCGGCTTATGCGAAACAAGTGGGTGAAGCTGCAGTAGCTTCTGGCGTGATAACAGAGAACGCTGAGAACTGCGCTATTACTTATACGCCTAACGGACAGTATAAAACCTCAGTGGAATGGGGCGACAGTCGGGCGTGCGCCGACCTGGAAAGCTACATGACAGGCTACAGCGATCCACGTCTAACGAAGTTCTTTAAGAGTCCTGAAAAGACAGGATCGCGTGATGTGATCGGATGTTTGGCGGGCGCAAGAATCACGAATAAGGTTACGGCCGATAAGATTTATTCAGCAGCAAACGTCTCTTCGTCTACTCGTGGCGTATGGATGACGGCGGCAGAGGTCACTTTCTGTCGAGCAGAAGGCGCTTTAGCCGGCTGGAATGGTATGGGTGGCACTGTAAAAGACCTGTATGAGAAAGCCATTACCTTGTCATTCGAACAGTGGGGAGCCTCTGATGTAACCAGTTATCTGGCCAATAGCACCGCAAAACAAGCCGATTATACGGATGCTACGGATGGTTTCGGCACATCTCAGTCGGCTGTTAGCACCATCACCATTCAGTGGGATGACACCGCTACCGATGAAGAAAAGCTCGAAAGACTCATTACCCAGAAATGGATTGCTCTCTTCCCTGACGGTCAAGAAGGCTGGAACGAGATTCGCCGGACAGGCTATCCCAAGGTATTTCCTGTGGCACAGAGCACCGGAGGCTATACCATCAAGGTGCCCAATCGCATTCCTTTCGATGCCGATGAAGTGACAAAGAACCCTGCTAACTACCGAAAGGCAGTGGAATTGCTGGGCGGAAACGATGATTATGCGACCAAAATGTGGTGGCAAAAGAAATAATGTGTAACTAAAAAGAACAGTAACAATGAAGAAAATCAATAAAGCACTGCTGCTTTTCGTTGGCGGATTGTTTGCCTTCTCCTCGTGCAACGATTGGACGGAGATGGAAATCAAGAACCCGGGAGACCTGACACACACCAACAAAAGCGAGGCTTACTACGCCCAGTTGCGTGCCTATAAGAACAGCGATCATCAAAAATCGTTCGGTTGGTTTGGCAATTGGACGGGTGCAAAGACCAGTTTTGCCAACGCTCTTCAAGGACTTCCCGACAGCACCGACTTTGTTTCGCTTTGGGGAAACTGGAAAAATCCATCTCAGGCGCAGCTCGACGATCTGCGTTTCGTTCAGCAAAAGAAGGGCACAAAGGCACTCATTTGCTGCTTAGTGTTCGATATTGGCGACCAGATTACCCCCGCAATACCCGAAGCCGAGGTAGCTAAGGGAACCACATGGAAGCAATGGCGACATAAGTTTTGGGGGTGGAGCAACACCGATCTCGACTCTTGCAAGGCTGCAACGGTGAAGTATGCCAATGCTATCTGCGACACGATAGACAAGTATGGCTATGATGGCTTCGACATAGATGCCGAACCTAACTACGCACAACCTTTCCAAACCGATAAGGAACTTTGGAACAAAACCGGCATCATGACGCTCTTTATCGAGACGCTCTCAAAGCGTATCGGTCCTAAATCGGGAACGGGTCGACTGTTGGTGATCGACGGAGAGCCCGATGCCGTTGCCGATTCGTTGGGCAAAAACTTCGATTACTTCATCCTTCAGGCCTACAGTGCCGGTTCGAGCGACCAGCTCAACTCGCGTTACATTACGCAAGCCGAGCATTTTAAGAACTATCTCACGGCCGAAGAGGTGGCCAAGAAGATCATCGTTTGCGAGAATTTCGAAGACCATGCTTCAAAAGGCGGTGTCAACTTCACCTTGTTAAACGGTTCGGTTGTGCCCTCTTTGCTCGGGTTTGCTTACTGGACGCCGACTTACAACGGCAAGTCTTACACCAAAGGCGGAGTAGGTTCCTATCACATGGAGTACGAATACGGTGCTTCCTCTGCCCAAACCACCTACAAATATTTGCGCAGGGCCATACAAATCATGAACCCCTCGCTGAAGTAATCACGCATAAAGGAACATCACATTATGAAATACAGCATTTCAAAACTCATGGGCAGCTTGGCATTGGGCTCTCTTTTGCTTGCGGCTTGCAACAATGCCGAGTATTCGGAACTCACCGATCAGGCCTTCATTGCCCAGACCAACACCGACGGAAACACGTCGACGAAGATCACTGTAGGTACAACAGCCGTTTCGCAAGACATCAAAGTGCGGCTCTCGAGTCCGGCAACGGTCAGCCACACCTTTGAGTTGGTTTACGACACCTTAGCTCTTAAGCAGTACAACCAACGCAATCAAACCGAATACAAGGCCCTTCCCGATACTGTCTTTTCGCTTTCGTCGTCCACCATCACCATAGATGCCGGAAAAGTAATCTCTTCTTCCATACAGCTCACGGTGAAACCGTTGGCCGATGCACTCAAAAATTCGGGTATGAAGTATGCCATCCCCTTGGTGTTGAAGAGCAAAGACGGACAAGTAGGTGTGCTCAACTCGGGTGGAACCATTGTCTACATCATCGACCAGGTGGTGCGTCAGCCGGTGCCCGTTATCGATATGGCCCACTCCATCACGTTCACCATGCGTAAAGAGTACGCTCTTTCGGCCTGGACGGTTGAGATGTGCGTCAACATGGACCAGTTAGGCACAGCCGTAGGTCAGTTGAACAACCAGATGCTCTTTGGCGGTTGGGCTCCCTCGGGCAAAGACGGCGAGATCTATACCCGCTTCGGCGACGCCCCGATAGAAGGCAATCGCTTGCAGGTAAAGACCCAAGGCACGCAGCTCAACAGCAACAAACTCTTCGACGCCAACAAGTGGTATCACATCGCTTTCGTGTGCGAGGGAACCAAGCTCAGCCTTTACGTAGACGGCAAGTTGGACAATTCGATGGACCTTCCCGGCAAAATCGTCAACATTTCCAATTCGATGAGCTTCGCCACCACCTCCTATTTCAAGGCGCATGCTCAGGTGAGCGAGCTTCGTTTTTGGACAAAGGCACGTACGCAGAACGAGATTGCCAATAATATGTACGTCTGCGATCCCAAGAGCGACGGCTTAGAGGCCTACTGGAAGATGAACGAAGGACAGGGTGACATCCTCAACGATGCCACCGGGCACGGCAATACGGGTAAGATTGCAGCTGTTCCCACCTGGAATACCAACGTTCGTATTGATGGAAAAGAATAAATAACAAACCAGAAAAAGAGAATCATTATGAATCGCATCATAAAGAAAACCATGCCCGCCTTATTGGGTTCGCTGGCACTTCTCTCCGCTTGCCAAAGCGAACAGGAAGTAGGCAGCACACTATATCCTGTAGAAGAGGGCAGCAACCAGCCCAAACTCTACATTCACGACTTGCAGTCTGAAGGCAACAAAGGCACCTTGCGCGTCATCAACGCCAACTCTGTAGCCACTGTTCCCAACGACACCGTCTCGTTTTATGTGCGTCTTTCCGAGCCTGCAGAAAGAGACATCGAAGTGAGTGTTGTGGAAGACTCTACCGCTGCCGTAGCTACCGGCAATCGGGTCGTGATGAATCAAGGTGCTTTGCAGCTCCTTTCGCCCACGGTGACCATTGCCAAGGGCAGTAAACAGTCGGCAATGCCTTTCAAGGTGGCCTTGAAAAAGGGTGCAGCACTCAACAAGCTGATTGCCGACGGTAAAAACGGAGCCGCCGCTTTGGTGCTGAAAGCCAGCGACGGACTTGCTGTTGCCAAGAACTACAGCAAGATGCTCATCAACGTAGACTATACCAAGACCAATATCTACACTGATGGCGATGTATCGGGACTCACCGAATTGAGCACGTCCGACTACGCCGTGTACGACGAAAACTATAACTCGCTGAGCCGTCTGTGCGACGGAAGCACCTCGTCCTACTGGTATGGATTCTCCACCAACCCGCATACGTTCTACATTTCGCTTACGGGTGCCGAGACGCTTCAGGGCATTCAGCTCCTCCGCACAGCTCGTTATAAGTTCTGGTTTGTAAAAAGTCTCATCGTAGAGACCAGCACCGACGGACTGACCTGGACCGAACAAGGTGTCGTCAAATACCCCGACGAGTTTGCCCTTTCGGAAGACGAGGCTACGCTTCGCTTCTATTCGCCCGTATCGGCCAGCTATATCCGGCTTGTCAACGTGCTGGGCAATGCCTCTCGTTACATCATGCTTGGTGAGATCAAGGTATTTAAGTAATCTCATAGAGGCCTTGGCCTCTCCCTTTCATCTCCCGTTCGGCCGTTGCCGGGCGGGAGATTTATTTTGTTTTTGAATGGAAATAACTGCCGCTACCCTACAATTCATCCGCGCACATGCCGATGGCGACGTGCGCCAACTGGCCTTTCTGGCCTCTGCACATCCTGATGTAGATCTGCCCTTTGCCCTCAATCAGATTGCCGGACGCCAGATGGCACGGGAGAAACTGCCTGCCTGGGCTGCCACCGAAGGAATGATCTATCCGCCGCACCTCTCGATGGAGCAATGTTCCTCGCAGTCGACGGCCCTTTATAAGGCCCGGTTGGTGCAACGGCTGCTGGGAGAACCCTGCGGGAACGCCTGTCCACAAGACCAGAAAATAAGTGCGAAGCAGGAGAAAACGGAAGAAAAGGACGCGTCGGCCTCCTCGGTTCTCGTCGATCTCACCGGCGGATTCGGTGTCGACTTCTCCTTCCTGGCGCGCGCCTTCGATGCCGCTGTCTATGTGGAACGGCAGTCTGGACTCTGCGAAATAGCCCGTCACAACTTTCCCCTCTTGGGTCTGCACCATGCCAACGTGGTGTGTGCTGAGGCCGAAACCTATCTCCACACAATGTCGCAGGCCGACATCGTCTTTCTCGACCCTGCTCGTCGCGATGCCCAGGGCGGCAAAACGGTGCTCATTCATCATTGCACGCCCAATCTCTGCGCCCTGCTCGACACCCTGATGGTCAAGGCCCGCTGGGTGGTGGTCAAGCTCTCGCCCATGCTCCATTGGCAAGCGGCCGTCGAAACCCTGCAACAGCAAGGGGCCTGGGTGCGCCAGGTCCACATCGTCTCGGTGCGCAACGAGTGCAAAGAACTGCTCTTTGTGCTTTCCGCTCCACCGTCGTCGCCCCTCGCCGAAGGAGAAACGACATCGCCTCAGGTGGTTTGTGTGAATGACGATGCTGCCTTTTCCTATCGTTTTCCTGACGAAAGCACCGCGCCCCAACGCCTTTTTCGCGGCGTTCTTTCTGCCGGGATGTATCTCTATGAGCCACATTCCTCACTGATGAAGGCCGGCTGTTTCGGTCTGCTTACAGTCCGTTGGCCCGTAGAAGCCCTTGCGGCCAATTCGCATCTCTTCGTCTCGACCGATGAAGTGGCCGATTTTCCGGGTCGCCGATTCCAGCTTCTCGCTCTCTCTTCGTTCAACAAGAAAGAATTGAAGAACGCTCTTCTCGGTCTTCGACAAGCTCATATTGCCACCCGCAACTTCCCACTCGGGGCCGAGGCGCTGCGCAAACGTCTCAAAATAAAAGATGGAGGCGACACCTATCTCTTTGCCACCACCGACGTGCAAAACCATCATTGGCTGCTGGTGTGTCGGAAAATTCCAACCGCCTAACGGAGAAATGCTAACAGTTTAATAGAAAAGTCTCAAGCCGATCCCGGAAAATCCCAACCCGCTCATCCGTCTTTCGGATTGAATTTCTATCTTTCTCATTTTCAGGAACTTACCAAATGGCATGCAAAAGCTAAGCTTTTGTATGCCATTTTCTTAGCTTTTGAGTGGCAAAAGCTAAGAAAACGCAGTGTAAAAACAAAGAGATGGGGGAGTAAGGAGGGAAAGTAGTAAGTAGTAAGGAAGGGGAGTAGTAGGGAGTAAGGGGGAGGTCGCTTGTGAATTGAGACCATCAACCATTCTGTAAAGATTCTTTTCAAGAAACGAGAAAAGAGTCCTTACAGAGTGGTCTATGTAAAAGTAGTTGAGGTATAGCCCAAGCAGTGATAAACGTTTGATGGCTCAGACGTGGTCAAACGTTTTTTAAAGCAAAGAAAACGACGTGCAACATGCTTTGCTTTTTTCGTCTATCGATGTTTGGAAAGGAGTCAACAGATAGAGTATACCACACTTTCCTCCGCCTAACAGAGGGTTAGGTTCTGTTCGCGAACAAAGTTGTTCAGCTTGGTGCCGCCGTCTATCGAGGCAATTCCGCTGGCGAAAACATCTACCGAAAGTCCCCCGTTGAGCAGATTTCGCAGCGTCTCCAGTACGCAATAATCGCCTGCCACGCCGCAAATCACCATGCGATGGTCTGCGCAGATCACTTCGTCGGTCATGGTGGCAAGCCGATATCTGCCGCCCGACAGCTTTTCAATGTGCTGAAAAGCCCCATATTCTTCAGTCTCTATCACCTCGCCTTTGCGAATCACTCGAAAGGGAATCTCTCTGTCTAAGCACGCCTGAACAAGCCGTTCGTCAATCTGCGACCCTTTCGAGAACCCGATACAATGCGGCGGCCACGGGCCACCTTGCGGAATAAACGAAGCATCTCTCGCCTGATGCCAGTCAACGGTGAAGATCACCTCTGCCAGTCTTTCGTGCGTATGGATGAAGTGCAGGATATGTTCTACCGCTGTTTCGGCCCCCGACACATATAGTGCACCTGCGGGATTGCAAAAGTCGTATTGCCCATCTACAACCACCAAGGTTATTGGTTCTTTCATTTGTTTTATTTTAAGTTGTTGATTTTATTCTTCCAATCCTCCAAAGTGATTTTTGTAAAATGCTCAGTGCGAACCTCGTTCAGCAAAGGAACCAGCTTATTTTCTTCTGTATGGCTGTAAATGAATCCACATTTCTCTTGTACTCGTTTTGATTTCTCGTTGCCATCGTAATACCCGCACCAAACCGTAGTTTGCCGTAAGTTCTCAAAAGCATACCGAAGTAATTCGTTGACGGCTTCAGGAATCAAGCCTTGTCCCCAATAAAGCTCACCTATCCAATAGCCGATTTCACATTCGTTGTCTGCCATCTTTGAACAATTGGCTTTACTTCTTGTCATCATTAGTCCGATGCTTCCTACCACCTCGTCCGTTTCTTTCAGTACAACCGCATAGGTTTCTGGGGCAGACAGCACAGTCTTGATTATTTCGCGACTATTCTCTACACTTGTATGTGGAGGCCAACCGGCAATGGGACCAATGTTCGGGTTGCAAGCATATCGATAAAGCATCTCGGCATCACTCTCTTTCCATGAACGCAATGTAAGGCGTTCTGTCATCTTTTTATATGGATCTGTTGTTGTCATCAGCTACCTACTCTTTGGAAGTTTTTGTGAAGTCTGTTCAATCTTTTTCTCATCCTGAACCATCCTGCGTTCCAACTTCTTAATGTCTTCTGCGGGTGGAAGCTCTTCGGGTTTGATGCCGCGTTGCCCCAACATATTGCGCACAGTTTGGTTGTTCTGTATGTGTTCGCGAGTAATGGGTTGTTCTCCGTTCAGATCTTTATTTTCCACGTTGTAATTGGTCATTTCCGTAGCAAGATTTTTAGCAGCGATGGTAAGCGTGGGCAGAAAATCGGCCAGTGCTCTGTTGGATTTCACCCCCAACCGTTTTTTCATATCTTCGGTGGTATGTCCTCCGAAAAGAGCCGTATCGCCTTTAGAGCGTATGCGTCCGAAGCCTTTGTCGTCGACGCCTCGTTGGTATATGTTTTGCGATAGTTGTTTTTCAGCTGTTCTTAGTTGATCGCGGGTTTCTAAACGAGAGAGCAGATGGAGTCGCTCTTCTATCAATTCGGCTTTCCGCGTTTGTATAGCGAAGTAGCTTTGAGCGAAAGCGATTTCCTCTTTCTTGGGGTCGCCGTTTTGAGCGATCAGGTAGCAGGCATAGCGGGTAAGCATAAAATCGGATACTTCACGCTTACCGCCTTTACCGATTTCGATCATTTTCGTGACCTCACGAAAATGATCATCCACGTTGATACCCTGCGTTTTACACGAATCTACCGCTCGTCGTATCGCCACGAGGAAGTTTTCCCAACGCGCATAGCCCAATATCGTTTGCAGTTCGCGTGCAAACCACACTTCTACTTGCTCTTTGGCATCGTCGCTTTCAATGTATTGGGCAATGCCATCGAATGCCGACTTGTAGTGTAAAATGCTGTTCTTGTCCATCATTTGATGATATGAATGATTACGGTTAGCCTATACAAGGAGGCATCTTCTTGATTTTTCCGCCGTCAGACGCCCTCCTATTTGTTGCAAAGTTAGTGTAATTTGCGGGAAAGAAGCATGCCCACCTCGCCTATTTTAGGGGAGATTCGAGATGCATCGGCAACCCGTTGTTAATCAAGAACTTGCAAATCCCCTTCCCATCTCTTAGCTTTTGCACGTCAAAAGCTAAGAAAATGCCATGCAAAAGCTAAGAAAACGCAGGACAAAAGATGAGCTTTTGCAGCACGTGTTGCCACCGGCACACATCTTTTGAGGAACGAAAAAGAACCTTAAAAAATACCGCCTACAGGGGCTTTTTGCATAATAAAGCGAATAAAGAAAGCATATTTGCGGATTTCTACTTAAATTTGCAGCTAAAATTAATTCGAAACGTGGAATGAAAAGAGCCCGATTGTCTTTCGCTTTGCTGTCTTCGGCAGTGTTTTTACTGACATCCTGTCTGAAGGACGACGACAAAAACGTGACCTATTATGAAGATACGGCCATCACAGCGTTCTCCGTGGGAACGCTGAAGTGGAGCGTCGACTCGGTGACGAAGGCCGGAAAAGACACGGTCTACCAAAAGAAGCTGGAGGGAAAGAAGTATGCTTTCTATATCGATCAGCTCAAACGCGAAGTCTATAACCCCGATTCGCTGCCTTATGGCGTGGATGGTAAGAAGGTTCTTTGCACCATCACCAGTCGGAATGCAGGCATCGTGCTGCTGAAAAGTGCCACGAGCGACTCGATGAAGTATTATAGCAACACCGATTCGATCGACTTTTCGCAGCCGCGCACTTTTCGCGTTTACAGCAATTCGCGGCAGCAATATCGCGATTATACCATCCGAGTGAATGTGCACAAACAGAAACCCAACGACTTTAAATGGACGAAGCTAACGGAAGAGCCCGCTCTTGGTGCTCTCACGGCGATGAAAGCGGTCGTGGCAAAGGGCAAAATCTATGTCTTTGGACAGACCGGAGGCGGTGCAAAAATCTATGCTTCGGCTACCAACGACGGTAAGACATGGACGCAGATTGTGCCTACGGGGCTCACACTCGATGCCGATGCCTACAAAAATGTGGCCGTACAGGGAGACACCTTATTCTTATGGAATGGCGGAAGACTGCTGAAATCGGTCGATGCAACCACCTGGACAACGATTCCTACTACGGGTAGCGCGCCCCAACAGCTGTTGGGCGTATCGCATTCGGGTTTCTGCTTTTTGGGTACAGACAACCTATTGTATACGCTGAAGCGGGGCGAAACAGAGCCAACACGGGAGACGCTGAATAGTGGTGCAGGCTATTTGCCGGTGCAAGACATCAGTTTCGTGGCGCTTCCGGCTCTTGCCAACGACTCTACCGACCAACTCCTGCTCTTCGGCAACCGTACGGTGGATGTCGATCACCCCGAGTCTACAGCCATGGTATGGGGCAAGGTGGCAGAATATAGTAAGAAAGCAACGACGACAACGCAACATTGGACTCGCTATATCGGTCTGAATCCCAACCTCTTGCCTCGCCTCACCCATCTTCAGGTGGTGGCCTACGGACGCTATCTGTTGGCCATCGGCGGTGATCCGTTGGTGGGAAGCAAGCCGGCGGCTTTCTCGCAGATGTATTTTAGCAAAGATGGCGGTGTGACTTGGTATAACAACAAAATTTATACGCTGCCTTCGACGCTCAGCAGTAGCCACACTTCGTTTGCCATGACCGTAGATGCCGACAACTATATTTGGCTTGTCTGCGGAGATAGCGGTCAGGTTTGGAAGGTGCGAAAAAACAGTATGGGGTGGACGGTTCCGCAGACTTCGTTCACAAAATAGACAGGGCGCACCCGCTCATAGGGGTGTGTATATATATAAGGTGATGAAAGCTATCTTTTCGGTCGTACTGCCGTTGCTGCCCCTTATTGGCGTTCAGGCGCAGGAAGACCCCATCTATCGCATGGAGATGGGCGTGGGCGTAGGGATCGTATCTTATGAGGGCGACTTCAATGGCAACATCTTGAAGGGAGCTCAACCGATGGGTGGCGTCGTGATTCGTCGCGCTTTCAATCCTTATATGGGACTGCGACTGACGGTAGCTGCAGGCAAACTCAAGGGATCTTCTGCCAATGCAAAGACCTATTATCCTGCCTACGCTACAACGCCTCATCACTTTAACCGCACGTTGGCAGATGTAAGCCTCGCCTATGAATACAACTTCTGGCCCTACGGCACAGGTCGCGACTATCGCGGAGCTCAACGTCTCACGCCCTTTCTCTTCGGTGGCATCGGTGCTACCAGTGTGAGCGGCGGACAGAAGAGCGTCTTCACGGCCAACATCCCTTTGGGCATCGGCGTGAAATATAAATTAGGCGACAGGGTGAACTTGGGCTTGGAATGGGCCATGCACTTCTCCTTGAGCGACGAACTCGATGGTGTGAAAGATCCCTACACGGTGAAAAGTAGCGGGATGTTCAAAAACAAAGACTGCTATTCGGCACTGATGCTCTCGCTCACCTATAGCTTCATGCCTAAATGTAAGACCTGTAACAAAGACGATTAATGAGACACGAACTGGATAATACCCGTATACCTCAACATATTGCCATCATTATGGATGGCAATGGACGTTGGGCTTCCGAACGCGGAAAGGAGCGTAGCTTCGGTCATCAGGCCGGTGTAGACACGGTGAGACGCATCACTTCCGAGTGCGTGCGCTTAGGGGTCAAGTTCCTGACGCTATATACATTCTCCACCGAAAACTGGAGTCGCCCCGCCGATGAGATTTCGGCGTTGATGGGATTGGTGCTCTCTTCGCTCGAAGACGAAATCTTTATGAAGAATAATGTGCGTTTTCAAGTGATAGGAGATATGGGTAGACTGCCCCAGGAGGTTCAGCAAAAACTGCGCGAGACGATGGAACATACGGCTCACAACACGGCTATGACGATGGTGGTGGCACTGAGTTACTCGTCGCGATGGGAACTAACGAAGGCTGCACGCGAACTGGCACAAGCCGTAAAAGCCGGAACGCTGCAACCGGAAGACATCGACGAGAATCTGATCGGTGGTAGGCTGGAAACTGCTTTTATGCCCGATCCCGAGCTTTTGATACGCACCGGGGGCGAAGTGCGTGTCTCCAACTTCTTGCTTTGGCAGATTGCTTACTCCGAACTCTACTTCTGCGATACCTATTGGCCCGACTTCGACGAACAAGATTTGCACCGGGCCATCGCCAGCTACCAGGCTCGACAACGCCGTTTCGGCAAGACCGGCGGACAGATAGAAAGCGGAGAGTAACGTTTTTGACAGAAAATAATTCTAAAGATGAAGATATTGAATCAGCTGTTCCCTGTTGCTGCCCTTTGTCTGTGCAGCATCAATGCAGCCGCACAAGACAAAATCGTCAACCCGGACATATCTTATGCCGGCACACCGAGGACGTTGGTGCTCGGCGGAATCAACGTGTCGGGCATCGAGGGCTATGAAGACTATATGCTCGCAGGTATCTCCGGCCTCAGCGTGGGGCAGGAAATCACTGTTCCGGGCAATGACATCACCGATGCTGTGAAGCGTTATTGGCGACATGGACTGTTCTCAAGCGTGTCGATTTCTGCCGACTCCATCGTGGCCGACAAGCTTTATCTGCACGTAAGTCTGGCTTTGCGCCCTCGAGTGTCGACCATCAACTACGTAGGACTGAAGAAGTCGGAACGCGAAGACATGGAAAACAAACTGGGATTGCTCAAAGGTGCACAGATTACGCCTAATATGATCGACCGCGCTAAGATACTGGCAAAGAAGTATTTTGATGAGAAAGGTTTCAAAAATGCCGACATTCAGGTGTTGCAGCGCGAAGATGTGGCCAATAAGAATCAAGTGATTCTCGATGTCGTTATCGATAAGAAAGAGAAGATGAAAGTGCGCAACATCATCATCGAGGGCAATGAACAACTGAAGGCTTCAAAAATTAAAGGCGGCTTTCTTACGAAAGGTGCTTTCGCTAAGACACACGAGGCCGGCAAACTTTCCAGCTTTCTCAAAGCTAAAAAGTTCACCGATGAACGCTGGAAAGCCGACAAGCAAAAACTTATCGATAAGTATAACGAGCTGGGATACCGAGATGCTACCATCGTGGAAGATAGCGTGTGGAACGCAGATAACAATCATGTCAACATTTTTATTAAGGTGAACGAAGGTAAGAAGTATTTCCTTCGCAATGTCACCTGGGTGGGAAACACGGTCTATTCTACCGATTATCTCAGTGCGGTGTTAGGAATGAAGAAGGGCGATGTCTATAATCAAAAGCTCATGAACAAGCGGCTCACCGAAGATGAAGATGCTGTTGGCAACGCTTATTGGGATCATGGATATCTGTTTTATAACCTTCAACCCACCGAAGTGAATATTGTGGGCGATTCTATCGACCTCGAAATGCGCATCGTTGAGGGGCAACAGGCACACCTGAACCACGTCCGCATCAATGGTAACGACCGTCTTTACGAGAATGTTGTTCGTCGCGAGCTTCGCACTAAACCCGGAGATTTGTTCTCTAAGGCGGCCTTGCAGCGTTCGGCACGCGAATTGGCATCGATGGGACACTTCGATCCCGAGAAGGTAAATCCCGATGTCAAACCCAACTACGAAGACGGAACGGTAGACATCAATTGGAATCTGGAGCAGAAAAGCAACGACCAAATCGAGTTCTCTTTGGGCTGGGGACAGACCGGTGTCATCGGTAAGATAGGTTTGAAGCTCAACAACTTCTCTATGCGCAACCTCTTCAGCAAAAACAAAAAACGTCGAGGCATCCTACCGATTGGCGATGGCGAGACGCTGGCACTGGGCGCACAAACCAACGGACGCTACTATCAGTCTTACAATACCAGCTATTCTACCAACTGGTTTGGTGGCAAACGCCCCATTCAGTTCAGCTTTAGCATGTTCTACTCCAAGCAAACCGACGTGTCGAGCAATTATTATAACAGCGGTTATATGAATGCTTACAACAATTATCTTTATGGTTACGGACGCAGCTATCATAATAATTACGAGAATTATTACGACCCCGACAAATATATTCAGATGTTCGGAGCGTCTCTTGGATGGGGTAAGCGTCTGCGTTGGCCCGACGATTACTTCACGCTTTCTTTGGAATTATCCTACACTCGCTATATGTTGAAGAATTGGCGTTACTTTTTGATGAACAACGGAAACGCTAATAACATCAACTTCGGCATCACCTTGAGTCGCAACTCTACAGATAATCAACTCTTCCCGCGCCGTGGTTCGGAGTTCATGGCATCGTTAACAGTCACCCCACCTTGGTCTAAGTGGGACGGAAAGGACTACCGCAACTTAGCCACCGACCCCAATTCGCCCACCTACTCAAGAGAGCAACAAGAGAAATTCCGTTGGGTAGAGTATCATAAATGGAAGTTCAAGGCGAAGACTTACACTGCTCTCTCTGGCGGACAGAAATGTTTCGTGCTCATGACTCGCATAGAATTCGGACTGCTGGGTTCTTATAACAAATACAAGAAATCGCCCTTTGAAACCTATTACATGGGTGGTGACGGTATGAGTGGTTATTCTTCGGGATATGCAGAAGAGACCATTGGCCTGCGTGGATACGAGAACGGTTCGCTCACGCCTTACGGAGCAGAAGGCTATGCCTATACGCGTATGGCTTTGGAGCTGCGTTATCCCTTCATGTTGGGTAACACCACGATCTATGGACTCGGATTCATCGAAGGCGGAAATGCCTGGACCGAGACCAAGAAATTCAACCCCTTCCAAATCAAACGCAGTGCCGGACTGGGTGTTCGCATCTTCCTTCCGATGGTAGGTTTGATGGGTATCGACTGGGCTTATGGCTTCGACAAAGTGTTTGGCACCAAAGGCGGCAGTCAGTTCCACTTCATTCTGGGACAAGAATTCTAACCCATCTCCGCACAGCATCAATGATTATCATATATAAATAGAGGAAAGGCAAACGCGCAGCAGACAAGTACAAAGGCGCATTTGCCCCATCTCAACAAAAAGAAAGAGAGCTTATGAAGAAAATTATGACGACCTGTCTCTTCGCCTTTATGGCGTTGATGGTCAACGCTCAGAAGTTTGCTCTGATTGATATGGAGTATATCATGAAGAACATCCCTGCTTATGAGCGCGCTAACGAGCAATTGAATCAAGTCTCCAAGAAGTGGCAAGCAGAGGTAGAAGCCCTCAATACGGAGGCTGGAACGATGTACAAGAACTATCAGAACGAGGTAGTTTTCTTGTCGCAAGAGCAGAAAAAGGCCAAGCAAGAGGCCATTATGAAGAAGGAGAAAGAAGCCGGAGACCTAAAAAAGAAATACTTTGGTCCCGAGGGAGAACTCTACAAGAAGCGCGAAAGCCTGATAGCCCCCATACAAGAGGCCGTCTACAACGCCGTAAAAGAGATTTCCGACCTGCGCGGTTACTCGCTTGTGCTCGACCGAGCCTCTGACACCGGCATCATTTTCGCCTCTCCCAAGATAGACATCAGCAACGAAGTGCTCGGTCGTTTGGGCTATTCCAACTGATGTCTGCCCACGAACAAGAAGTAAATACACAAATCATTCATAAATAAAATTGAGAAGAAAAATGAAGAAATTATTTTTAATGTTGATGCTGTTCGCACCTTTGTCGATGTTTGCACAGAAGTTCGGACACTTGAATGCACAAGAAGTAATGGCATCTATGCCAGAGTTTATCAAGGCGAGAGGAGAGATCGAAGCTTCTGCCAAGAAGTATGAGAACGACCTCACTGCCATGCAAGACGAGCTGAAGCGCAAAAGCGACGAGTACGACAAGACCAAAAGCACGATGAACGCCAGCAAGCAGCAAGAGACCGAAGCCAGTCTGCAGCAGATGTATCAAAAGATTCAGCAGACCTACCAAGACAACCAGCAGGCTTTACAAAAGGCACAGCAAGAGAAAATGACGCCGATCACCTCTAAACTTGTCGATGCCATCAAGGCCGTTGGCAAGACAGGCGGTTACGTTTACATCATGGACGTATCTGCCGGCATCCCTTACATCAGCGAGACTCTGAGCAAAGATGTCACGGCTGAAGTAAAGACACAACTTGCAAAAATGAAATAATCACGGCATCGACCTCCATATCCAAAGGGCTGTTGCCCGTGTTTGTCCTTCAGCATCTGCACGGGTAAGCACGGTCAACTGCCCTTTTTGTTTTGAAAACCCATTGCCCCAAGGGGTAGAAAAGAAAGCATTGATATGAAAAAACTGATATTTGCCTCCCTCCTCTTCCTCGGTACGTTGTCTTCCTCGGCACAAAACGCAGCACAAACAGCATCCGCGTCGGCCCCCACTTCTACGGTTGCCTTTAAATTCGGTTACTTCAGCTACAAAGACGTCTTAGAGTCAGCCCCCGACTATGCCATCATCCGGCGCAACATCGCAAACCTACGTGGGAAGTACGAAGCCGAAATGAAACGCGTCACCGACGAGTTCAACGTCAAATACGAAGCATTTCTCGACGGACAAAAAGATTTTGCCCCTTCTATCCGTGAGAAAAGACAAGCCGAGTTGCAAGACCTGATGGAGAAGAACCTGGCTTTCAAGCAAGACTCCGAGCGACTGCTGCGCCAAGCAGAAGAAGATGCACTCGCCCCATTGCGTGCCCGTCTTGCCGTCGCCATTCGTAAAGTAGGCGATGCCAAAGGGCTGGCTTTCATTCTGAACATCGACAACAACACCGTGCCCTACCTCCATCCGCAGATGGGAGAGAACGTCAGCGCAGCCATCAGTGCCGAACTCAAATAGCCTGTAGGCTTCATTCTGCAACTGTTTTCCCTCTCCATCAACACCCAAAAGAGTCGATCGCTCCCAAGAAAACGAACTCATCACCCCCCGAGAAAGGAAAGAAGAACAGACCATGACCATGTTTCCAAACGCGCCGGGGCCCATCGGCATCTTCGATTCGGGCTATGGCGGACTCACCATCCTGCACGAAATACGTCAGCAACTCCCCCAATACGACTATCTCTATTTGGGCGATAACGCCCGTGCGCCCTATGGTCCGCGTTCCTTCGAAGTGGTTTATCAATTCACCCGGCAGGCCGTGCTCAAACTCTTCGAGCAAGGTTGCCATCTCGTTATCTTGGGTTGCAACACCGCATCGGCAAAAGCTTTGCGAACCATTCAGCAACGCGACCTGCCCCATCTCGATCCCAATCGCCGCGTATTGGGCATCATTCGTCCCACGGCAGAGAGTATCGACACCGTCACCCACAGCCGACACATTGGCATTTTGGCCACAGAAGGCACCATTAAGAGCCATAGCTACAAGTTGGAAGTGCAGAAACTCTTCCCCGACATTCACGTCTCAGGAATGGCATGCCCATTATGGGCGGCCATAGTCGAGGCAAACGAGGCCGAAAGCGAGGGTGCCGACTATTTTGTAGCCAAGCGAATCGATGCCCTCATGCAGCTCGACCCGCAGATAGATGCCATCATTCTGGGCTGCACCCACTATCCCTTGCTGATGAAGAGCATCCTTCGGCATGTGCCCAAGGGTGTTCGTGTGGTGCCACAGGGCAGATATGTGGCAGCGAGTCTTCAGCATTATTTGGCCCGTCACCCCGAGATCAACAGCCAATGCACCCAAAACGGAACCTGCCATTACCTCACCACCGAGAGCAAAGAAAAGTTTCAGGACAACGCCACCATTTTTCTGCATGAGCAGGTCGAGGTAGAACACGTCGAATTGGAGTCCATCCGCTGACCCCCTTTTTCTTTTCCGCGTGACTGTCCATCCGTTTATCAACAAAGAAACCTCCTCGTCCACTTATTAACTTGTCCACTCGTCAACTTCACTCCCCCTCTTTATCAACAAGGAAACCTCCTCGTCCACTTGTCAACTCATCAACTCGTCAACTTTAAAAACATATGCAAGAAACAAGACAAAACCGTATAGCCCGACTCTTACAGAAAGAGCTCAGCCTCATCTTCCAGTCGCAAACCCGCATGATGCACGGCGTGATGGTCAGCGTAACCCGAACGCGCATCTCCCCCGACCTCAGCATCTGCACCGCCTATCTCAGCGTATTTCCCTCCGAAAAAGGCGAAGAGATTCTTCGCAACATCGAGAACAACGCCAAGACCATTCGTTACGAGCTGGGCACACGCGTGCACAATCAGTTGCGAATCGTGCCCGAACTGCGTTTCTTCATCGACGACAGTCTCGACTATCTCGAGCGAATCGACGAACTCTTGAAGAAATAACACCCCATGGCCGTCTCCCTTTTCATTGCCCGTCGTTATCTTTTCTCAAAGAAAAGCACCAACACCATCAACGTCATCAGTGCCATTTCCGTGGTGGGAGTGGCCGTAGCCACGATGGCATTGGTCATTGTTCTGAGCGTGTTCAACGGGTTTCACGACCTGGTAGCCTCGCTCTTCACCACCTTCGATCCACCCATCGAAGTTGTTCCCGCCAAAGGAAAGGCCGCACCCGCCGACGATCCCCTCCTCGTTCGCATACGTCAGATGCCCGAAGTGGCCGTGTGCACCGAGTGCGTAGAAGACCATGCGCTCGCCGTTTATCGAGACAAGCAAGCCATGGTCGTCATCAAAGGCGTAGACGAAAACTTCCCACAGCTCACCCGCATCGGCGATATACTCTATGGCGACGGAGAGTTTGCCCTGCGCGCAGCCAACCTTCAATACGGCATACCCGGCATACGACTGGCCCAACAGTTGGGCACGGGCGCGCGATGGGCAGGATTCATGAAAGTGTATGCCCCCAATCGCGAAGGACAACTCGACCTCTCCAATCCCGCTTCGGGCTTTGTGGCCGACTCGCTGCTCTCTCCCGGCGTGCTCTTCTCCGTTCGTCAGGCCAAATACGACCAGCGTTATATGCTCACCTCCATCTCCTTTGCCCGCAATCTTTTCGCCCTTCAAGGCATGATCTCTTCGCTCGAACTGCGCCTCAAGCCCGGAACCGATGTCGAACGAGTGAAAAACCGCATGCAAGAAGTCGTCGGAGCGAAATATCGAGTGCTCGATCGGTTTGAACAACAGGAAGACACCTTCCGCATTATGTCCATCGAGAAGTTCATTGCCTATATCTTTCTCACCTTCATTCTCGTCGTAGCCTGTTTCAATATCGTGGGTTCGCTCTCGATGTTGATTATCGATAAGAAAGACGATGTCACGACATTGCGCAACCTTGGAGCCAGCGATCGGCAGATTGTTCGCATCTTCCTCTTCGAGGGCCGTATGATTTCGACCCTCGGAGCTTGTCTGGGCATCGGTCTCGGACTGCTTCTCTGTTGGCTCCAACAGCAATACGGGCTGGTGCGTTTGGGCCAGAGCGACGGCTCGTTCATCGTCAACGCCTATCCCGTCAGCGTCCACTATGCCGACGTAGCCGGCATTTTCGTCACCGTGATAGCCGTAGGTTGGCTTTCCGTTTGGTATCCCGTGCACTATCTCAGTAGGCGTCTGCTAAAATAATTTCTCCCCCATCATCCACAGCAAGAGGGTGAAAAGCATGCCGCTTTTCACCCTCTTGTTATACCCTTACAACCCATTGATTTTCAGTCGTTTATAAAACGCCCTTCAAAAGCTTAGCTTTTGCTTTGCAATAACTAAGAAAACGCATGCCAAAAACTAAGAGATTGCATGCCGAAAGCTTAGCTTTCATCAGGAGTAAGGAGAAGAGGGGGAAGAGGTAAAGAAAGAAAGCGGGGGAAAGGAAGAGAAATGAAGCATACTTTATATACAAACACCTTACTCAATTTCTTAGAAAAAGGAGGATAAGGAGCAAAATTTTGATTACTTTTGCATCTGAAAGAAAAGAACACATCGGTGCCCTCTGAGAGGCAAGAGCCTGGAGCGGCATCGATATAGGCGTACAAAACAAGTAGAAACAAGATAAAGACTATGGGAAAAGGCTTGAGAATCATCATCAGCGGAGGCGGTACGGGAGGCCATATCTTCCCGGCAATTGCCATTGCAAACGCTCTCAAAGGGCTTTGTCCCGATGCAGAAATACTGTTTGTCGGAGCCTTGGGCCGAATGGAAATGCAACGGGTTCCGGCAGCAGGCTACGACATTAAGGGGCTGCCTATCTGTGGGTTCGACCGGCGACATCTGCTCAAAAACGTCGTTGTTCTCTACAAAATATGGAAGAGTCAGCGCATGGCACGGCGCATCATCAAAGAGTTTGCTCCGCAGGTGGCCATCGGTGTGGGCGGATATGCCAGTGGTCCCACGCTCAACATGTGCGCCAAGATGGGTATTCCCTACATTCTACAAGAACAAAACTCGTATGCCGGCGTCACCAACAAGCTGTTGGCTCGCAAGGCAAGCTGCATCTGCGTGGCGTATGAAGGCATGGAGCGATTCTTTCCGGCAGAAAAAATCGTGCTGACGGGTAACCCTGTACGGGCGGAAGTGCTTGAATCGCCGCTCACACGCGAAGAGGCCGTGAGGAGTTTCGGGCTCGACCCGGCCCGGAGAACCATCCTCTTAGTGGGGGGTAGCTTAGGTGCACGTACTCTCAACGAGAGTGTTTTGCTGCATCTCGACTTGCTTCGGCAGGGCGATGTACAGCTGCTTTGGCAAACGGGAAAGGGTTATTACGCTGCTATCTGTCAACGTTTGGAGAACGAAGGTGCGTTGCCCAGGCTGAAAGTCACCGATTTTATTGCTGATATGGGAGCCGCTTACCGGGCGGCCGACCTGGTTGTGAGTCGTGCCGGAGCCAGTAGCATCTCCGAATTCAGCTTGATTGGCAAACCGGTGGTGCTGGTTCCCAGTCCGAACGTGGCCGAAGATCATCAGAAAAAGAATGCCATGGCACTCGTAGACAAAGGAGCGGCACTCTTTGTGAGCGATGCAGATGCTCCTCAAACGCTGCTATCTCTGGCCATCGACACCGTGAAAGACGACGAAAAGCTACGAATGCTGAGCCAAAACATTTTGAAACTGGGTCTGAAACAATCGGCCGAGACGATTGCCCGGCAAGCGATGGCACAGGCATTACCGAAATAAGATAAAGGAAAAAGAGAAAAATCATCATCAACAAGGAATGGATATAAAAGATATCAAGTCGGTTTATTTCATCGGTGCAGGGGGCATCGGCATGAGTGCCATTGCCCGTTACTTCATCAAGAAAGGCTATGTGGTGGCCGGTTACGATAAAACGCCGTCGGAACTCACCCGCCAATTGGAACAAGAAGGCATGCTCCTGCACTATGAAGAACGAGTGGACGAGATTCCGCAGGCCTGCAAAGATCCCGAGTCTTGCCTGGTGGTATACACGCCGGCCATACCTTCTACACACAGCGAATTGGCCTTTTTCCGCGAGAAAGGCTTCGAAATTGAGAAGCGCGCACAGGTGTTGGGTACGCTCACACGCACTCATAAAGGGCTGTGCTTTGCTGGTACGCATGGCAAAACCACCACTTCTTGCATGTGTGCACACATCATGCACCAAAGCGCAGTCGACTGTAACGCGTTCCTCGGCGGCATATCCAAAAACTATGGCACCAATTACATCCTCAGCGATCATAGCGATTATGTGGTGATCGAGGCCGATGAGTTCGACCGTTCCTTCCATTGGCTACGCCCGTGGATGAGCGTGATCACCTCGGCCGATGCCGATCATCTCGACATCTACGGCACGCGAGAGGCCTATCTGGAGAGTTTCCGCCATTATACCACGCTCATACAAGAGGGTGGAGCCTTGGTGGTTCGAAAGGGTTTGGAACTGAAACCTGACGTGAAAGCCGGTGTGCGCGCCTACGAATACGCTCGGGATGAGGGCGATTTTCATGCCGAGAACATCCGAATCGAGAACGGGGAGATTACGTTCGACTTCATTTCGCCCATTGAAAACGTGGAAAACGTGTGCTTGGGTCAGCCTATTCCTATCAATATAGAGAACGGTGTGGCAGCTATGGCTATGGCTCAGCTTAACGGTTGCAATGCCGAGGAACTGCGATATGGCATGAAAACCTATCGCGGAGTGAACCGACGGTTCGACTTTCAGATAAAAACCGATCGTTTAGTGTTCCTTAGCGATTATGCACATCACCCGAAAGAGATCGACCAAAGTGCCCGAAGTCTGCGCGAACTCTACCCCGACAGGAAGATAACGGCCGTCTTTCAGCCTCATCTCTATACTCGTACGCGCGATTTCTACAAAGAGTTTGCCCAGGCATTGAGCCTACTCGACGAGGTGGTTCTTTGTGATATCTACCCTGCTCGAGAACTTCCCATCGAGGGAGTGAGCAGTCGTTTGATTTATGATTGCCTCCAACCGGGCGTGCAAAAAGCACTTCTCCACAAGGAAGAGGTGCTGGACTGGGCGAAGAAACGCGACTTCGACGTGCTCGTTTTCCTTGGAGCCGGTGACTTGGATGCCTCTGTTCCGCAGGTGAAAGAACTGTTGGAAAAACGACTGAAGTCGTAATCGCATATCATTTGGCACGCACCATGAGAGTGAACTGGAAGAAAACGGCCATCGTCATGCTGGATATGGCACTCGCAACCTACCTGGTTGCGGCGTTTTTGCTGTTCAACAAACCCGACGTTCAGGCGCAAAGGTGCGAAAAAGTACGTATTGACATTCAGGATGAGACGACTAATGGATTTATCACTGTTGCCGATATCAAGGCCCGTTTAGACCAGAAGCAGCTCTATCCGCTGGACAAACCGATGGCATCCGTTCCGGGACGGGAGATCGAAGAGATGCTGGTGAAGAGTCCGTTTGTCAAAACCGTGGAGTGCTATAAAACCCAAAACGGTAGCGTCAACATTGCCATTACCCAGCGAATGCCCGTGGTACGCATCAAAGCAGCTAACGGAGACGATTATTATCTCGATGATAATAACCGGGTGATGCCGAACTCTCACTATTCGTCCGACCTGATTATCGCCACCGGAAACATCAGTAAAGCCTATGCTCGGAACTATGTTTCGACGCTGAGCAACGTTCTGATGAACAGCGATCTGTGGAAAAATCAAATCGAACAGATCAACGTTTTACCCGATAAAGGCATCGAACTGGTGCCCCGAGTGGGAGAACACATTATTTATATAGGTCATCTTCCCGAGACCTCCGATAAGAAAGAACGTCGGAAACGGGTGACAGACTATGTGGAAAAGAAGATGACCCGACTGGAGAAATTCTATAAATACGGACTCTCACAGGTAGGTTGGAACAAGTATTCGTATATCAACATCGAATTCGACAATCAGATTATCTGTAAGAAAAGAACAGCAAACCATCACTCAGATTAGATCAAGAAACAAACATATGGCAAAGGATTTTATCGTAGCAATAGAGATTGGGTCGTCTAAGATCACTGGTATCGCCGGCAGAAAGAACACCGACGGAAGCATATCTGTGCTGGCAGTGGCGAAAGAAGACCCATCGATGTGCATCAGAAAGGGAGTGACTTACAACCTGGATCGCACCGTTCAGTGCCTGACAAACATCATCGGGAAGTTGAAAACCTCGCTTAAAACCGATATTGCCTATGCTTATGTGGGCATAGGAGGGCAGTCTATACGCAGCGTTAAGAACACATTGGTGAGAGAACTGCCTGAGGATGCCATCGTTTCGCAAGACATGGTAGACGGATTGATGGACGCCAACCGAAGCATGGCTTACCCCGAGCAAGAGATTCTCGATGCCATTACCCAGGAATATAAGCTTGATATGCAGTATCAACTCGATCCTGTGGGTGTACAATGTTCCCGTTTAGAGGGTCATTTTCTCAATATTCTGTGGCGCAGTTCGCACTATCGCAATCTGAAAAAATGCCTGAGCAATGCCGGAATTGCCATTGCCGACGTCTGCATTGCCCCGTTGGCACTGGCGGATAGCGTACTGACCGAATCGGAAAAACGTAGCGGCTGCGTCCTGGTAGACCTCGGAGCGCAAACCACCACCATAGCCGTCTACTTCAAAAACATTCTCCGTCATCTCGTCGTCATCCCCTTAGGAGGCTACAACATCACCAAAGACATCGCCTCGTTGCAGATAGATGAGCAGAAAGCCGAGCAGATCAAACTGAAATATGCCAGTGCGTATACCGACTCGGATGAGGTAGACGACACCCTGAAATTCCCCATAGACAACGATCGAAGCATTGAGAACCACCGACTGGTGAGCGTTGTCGAGGCCCGACTGGACGAGATTATCAAAAACGTTCGCTATCAAATTCCCGATGAATATGTAGATCATCTCCTCGGCGGATTGGTCTTAACGGGTGGCGGAGCCAAAATGAAGAACATCGAAGAGGCCTTTCGCAAACTGGGACAGTTCAGCAAAATACGTACGGCCAAGTTCGTTAATCAAGTGATTCTCTCGAAAAATCCCGATATAACCAGCCACGACGGAACGATGAACACCGTGCTTGGACTGCTGGCCAAAGGCAATCAGAACTGCGCCGGCAACGAGATTACCGACGATCTCTTCAGCGAACCTGTCCTCTCCAAGCCCACTACGCTACCATCCGAAGACCCACAGCAGGCCGCAGATTTGAAAAGCGCGAGCGAAAACACTGCCCATCCCTCCCCGAACGGTATGCCGACAGACAACCATTCCTCATCGACAAAGGCTCCGAATGCCACAGACGACGAACCGGAAGACAGAGAGCAAGGCCCGGGACTGCTCGGAAAACTGGGTAAAACCCTTGGAAACTTCCTTCGAGATATGGCCAAAGAAGAATAAAAACATCCTCTTCGGCGGCAATACAGCACAAAAACATTCACACAAAAGCAAGAAGGCAGAATGCAAAGATGGCTTCTGCCTGCGACATAAAACAGATTCAACACTATGGCAGACAACAATATACAAACCGGAATCGTCGACTTTGGCGACGTAGGCAAAGAAAAAAGCATCATCAAGGTGATTGGTGTGGGAGGCGGAGGCGGCAATGCCGTCAACCACATGTATCGAGAAGGCATCCATCAGGTGTCGTTCGTGGTGTGCAACACCGACGAGCAAGCCCTCAACATGTCGCCCGTGCCCACCCATTTGCTATTGGGAACCGAAGGATTAGGTTCCGGAAACGAACCCCAAAAAGGCCGGGCAGCAGCCGAAGAGAGCATCGAAGACATCCGCGCCATGCTGAATGACGGCACCAAGATGGCCTTCATCACAGCCGGAATGGGTGCCGGAACGGGCACGGGAGCTGCCCCCGTGATCGCCCGTGTCTCCAAAGAGCTCGGCATTCTCACCATCGGTATCGTCACCATTCCTTTCCGTTTTGAAGGTCTCAACAAGATCGATCAAGCCTTAGACGGCGTAGAAGAGATGGCCAAACACGTTGATGCGCTGCTGGTTATCAACAACGAGCGGCTCCGGCAAATCTATTCCACCAAGTCGTTGAAGGAAGCTTTCGCCAAAGCCGACGACACTTTGAGCATCGCTGCCAAAAGTATTTCGGAAATCATCACCTATAACGGCTATATCAACCTCGACTTCCAAGACGTGCAAACCACCCTGAAAGACGGCGGAGTGGCCATCATCAGCACCGGATACGGCGAGGGAGAAGGGCGCGTCAAACAAGCCCTTTACGACGCCTTGAACTCGCCTTTGCTCAACAACAACGACATCTTCAACTCCGAAAAGATCCTCATCAACATCGCTTACAACGAAGACGACAGCGAAGACATGGAGTTTATGATGAACGAAATGGACGACATCGACGACTTTATGGCCAAATTCCACCGCCGGTTCCATTATAAATGGGGGATGTCCAACATCTCTGAACTGGGCTCGAAGGTAAAAATCACCATCCTGGCCAGTGGATTCGGCATGAAAGATGTCGACGGAATGGAAGGCCGAATGGCCAAAATCAATCAGGAAGAGGCCATCGCCGCTGCACAGATAGAGGAAGAAAACCGGAAACGAGAAGAGCGAAGAGATGGCTATTACGGGGCAGACACACCGCGCACCAAGCGGAAAAAACACCCCAACATCTATCTTTTCCGTCCCGAAGACTTGGATAACGAAGACGTCATCATCGCCGTTGAAGACTCGCCCACCTATTCTCGCTCGCAACAAAAGTTGGAAGAGATACGCAAAAGTGCAGGCGGAAAGAGAAAACAACCGACAGAAGAGCCCGAACAGCCTCTCACACAAGGCACCATCAGCTTTGCCTAAGGCGCGCCTCGGTTTTCAGTTCACATCCCAGTTACACGGGTTTCGCCATGTCGCCGCTCGATTCTCGAAGACGAGACGGCGGGCGAAACCGAAACATTTCACACTATGTCATTATTCAATCAAATCAGCAACGACATCAAAGAGGCCATGAAGGCACGCGACAAAGTGCGCCTCGACACGCTTCGCAACATCAAGAAAGTGTTTCTTGAAGCCAAAACTGCACCAGGAGCGAACGACGTTTTGGAAGACGCCGATGCCCTGAAGATGCTCCAAAAACTGGCCAAACAGGGCCGCGAAGCAGCCGCAACGTTTGTGCAACAAGGCCGTCAAGACCTTGCCGACGAAGAGTTGGCCCAGGTAAACGTCATCGACAGCTATCTGCCCCAACCGCTCACAGAGGCTGAAATAGAAGCTGCCGTGAAAGAAATCATCGCCCAGACAGGGGCTTCCAGCATCAAAGAGATGGGCCGGGTGATGGGATTGGCCAGCAAACAAATGGCCGGTCGGGCCGACGGCGGTGCTATCTCGGCCGTGGTTAAACGTCTGCTCGCCTAACGATCCACCCTCTTTCGCACACCGCAAAGAGCTGTTTGCACACGGAAAAAGAGTAGTTCGCATACAAAAAAGAACTGTTCGCACACAACAAAAGGCAGAAATCGATCCCCGATTTCTGCCTTTTCTTTTCCCTTCTCCTCTCTCTTCTCTTTTTCTTCTCTCTTCCTTCCTCCTTACTCCTTCCTTCTTCTCTCCTTACTCCTTTCCTCCTTCCTCCTCAAAAGCTAAGCTTTTACATTCCATTTTCTTAGCTTTCGCAGTTCATTCTCTTAGCTTTTGCACGTCGTTTTCTTAGCTTTTGAAAAATGCCTGGTATCTTGAAGAACATCGACTTCACAGCCTTTGTGACCGATGAGAGAGAAAGAGTGAAGAGCAAGCCTTGGCGAACGAGTGGAATACGCGGGGATGTGCACGCTTGAAATGGAGTGTTCCACTTAGCGAATGGCTCCATCTCGAAACTCAGAAAAAAAACGTAACTTTGCATTCGCTTAAAAGACAAAGACGAGAAAACAATGAAAATAGAAGCCCTGATCAGTGCAGCCGTGGTGGCTGCGGTGAAAGAATGCTACGGCCAAGACGTGCCGCAGGCGATGGTTCAGCTGCAAAAGACAAAGGCCGAGTTTGAGGGAAACCTCACACTCGTGGTGTTTCCTTTCCTTAAAATGTCGCGACTGAAACCCGAAGACACCGCCCAACAACTGGGCGATTATCTGGCTGCGCACTGCCAAGTGGTGCAAAGTTTCAATGTGGTGAAGGGTTTTCTCAACCTTGTCATTGCTCCGGCGGCGTGGATAGGCTTGCTCAACCGCATCGATAACGACCCGCACTTTGGCCTAAAGACCGTCCATGAGCAGTC